>JBAYHL010000001.1:0-224914 GCA_041666185.1 Patescibacteria group bacterium
AATTAGAGCATAGCATGACCACTTTTTTTGTCAAGTTTTAAAAAATTTTAAAATTTGAGTTGAAAAAAATAACAGATTACTTAAATACCTTCACAGTAGAGATCAAAACTAATTAACTAAATTTTTCCAAATATTATTTTTCGCTTTTTTTCGAAAAGATAAAAATATATAGTATCTCTAAAATACCAAGGGTGTTTACAATAAGCAGAACTACAAACCATGGTTTTGAATTGTGCCTTGCGCTTTTCCAAAGAGCAATCCCCTTCCAAATAAGGCTCCAAATCATTAGAAAAATAAATAAAACATTTATCCAAACTAAAGATTGTGGACTAGCGTTTAAAAATAAATTTTCCATAATATACCTCTTGTTTACTAATTAGACTTTTCTTCTTCATCACTACCAGCGCAAGAATCCTTGCTTGGACAACAATGACAGCAGCAAGCGTTTTCATCTAATTCTTCTGTTTCCTCTGTTTCTTGGTCTTTTGTATCTTTTTCTTCTGACATAATTTTCCTTTCTACACTTGGATTATACTAGATTAATAAACTTTTGTCATCTTTGGACTCTTACCGGCAAAAGTGTTTTTTTCTTAACGATAAATAGAACCAATTCATAAAGGCCAAACATTGTTCCAACATAGAAAAGATCACCCAAAATAGTATTTCTAAAAAATGGCACTGCTAAAATGTAGCATTCAAGAAATCCTTGCCAAGTTTTAGTATACCAAGGTGTTGCTGCCCAAACAGCAAAATTAGTGATTACAAAAAACAAAATTGAACCAGCAAGAGTGGCCCCAAAAATATTGGAAAAATTCTTGTGATTTTTAAGCCATAAACCAATCAAACCAATTAGGAAAAAACTAAAATAAATCGAAATTGTTACTGGTAGTTCAGCAAAACCAATAAAATAATCTGAAACAAGCATTGCCAAAAGCGGTACAAGCAAAGCATATTTTTTATTTAAATAAACACCACCGAAAAGCCCTAAAGCGGCAATTGGCGCAAAATTAGGTAGATGAGGAATAAGTCTTAAAATTACTGCTGCGATGATAAAAAAGATAGCCACAATTCTCCTTAATAGTTTTTATTCAAATTTCCAAGTTGTAATATCATTTTCTGATATTAGTTGAGACGAAGCACCTACGCTTGAAAACTGATCATTGTAATAAAACATCCAATATTTATTATTTTGACCACCACATATTCCACCAATACAATCGATAAATGACCCTAAATCTCCATAATTTTGATAAGAAACTTGGAAATTATTTTCTTGCGATGCCCTAATAAGTAAAGTAAAGGCTGTATCATTATCTTTTATGCTAACTCGAAAATCGCCCAAATTCTGAATTTTAACTGTGGCTAATTTTCGAGGTGCTAAAGTTGGTGTAGGTATCGGAATCAAAGTTGGAATAGGCAATGCAGAAGACACTACCACAGATCCTGATTTAGATTTTGTAGCAGTTTTCGCTGTTGAAGTAGGAGACGGGGTAGTGGGCGTTGAAAAAATATTTGTATTTTCAACAACAGGTTGTGTGCTATTCCCCTGAGAAGTTTCCTGATTATTAGGAATTACTGTTGAATCAGACGATTTCCTTAATTCCTCACTCGAAGCCCCTTCTACCTTCGCTGCCGGTGAAGTATTAGATTCTTGCGATAATTTAGTAACCTTGCTACTTAAAATATCATTTTGCTTTTGTGCTTTAACTAAAGCTGCTCCGCCAAAAATTAATGTTAAAACAAAGATCATTATTACAGGTAACCAAGTAAAACGAAAAAAAAATTTCAACAGACCTCCTATTTTTAAAGTTTTTAAAAAAACCTTAGTTCGGTCACAAAAAGCAACAACCACTAAGGTTACGTTATCTTTCAACCGAAGATTCCCAACTTCCAAGTAGGTTTTCTGGCTTGTCCTGAGCGAACAAAGTAAGTCGAAGGACTTACCCTTAAAACACACGCTCAAGATTTACAGTAGCGGGACTGCTCCTGTTTTACACAGGATTGCCCTAACTTGTAAGTTTAAATTGTTTAGGTAATTTTAGATTATCACGAACTATTTTTCTGTCAATTGCAACTTTCTACTCTTGCCCAGATTTACTCTCTACCGAACTAGAAAATCCTCTCGCCATCGTCTCAATAAAATTTTTATCATCACCATTTTTGATACCAGATGTTTGAATATCCATTAGCTTTCGACGATCTTGATCAGCTAAAGCTTCTGCAAATTTATCGTAGTTATCTCTTGATAAATTACCCACCTCTTCAAGATGAACACGACTAGCTGCTGGGTCAAATAAATTTACAAACCACCAATAAGCCCCATCGGAAGATTTTTCTTCAGATTCTTCCTCAACTGGTCCGCCCTGTTGAAAACTAGCGTTAACTGCTTCATCCGAAAGTTCAGTTGGTGGTACTTCGCTTGGCATTTCGTTATTCATAATAAGTCCTTTCTTAATTAAAATAATTTAATTTTGACCAATTTGTTCAGAATTTTGACTTCGTGCCATATTACATAAAGCCGCTTTTTCAACTAAATCACCATGTTGGCGCAAAACAATGTCTGTCACTTTAGCTCGTGATTCTCCTTTCAAAGAAGAATAAATTTTTCCTTGAATTTTCTTAAAATGCTCTGAAACTTCTAATTCTACTTCCCGGAACTTCGCCCATTGAGCATTAATAGGTTTTTTCTCGACTTCACCAAGACTATTTAATCGTTCAACTGTTACGTAACCTTCTTTGTTGTAACCGCTAGGAAATGTTTCTTGAGCAAAATCACCCATTTCTGCCTCTAGAGCAGTGATTAGTTTTTGATCTCCACAAGCTCCACTAAGTTCTTTTTTGTAATTAGAAAGATCATCTTTAATAAATTTTTCTGTATCTTGTGGTAAATTAAGTTCTTGTCCAGAACGATAAATTAAATCACCCACCAAAGTATCCGCTTCTGGTAATCTTTCTTTATCTTCTATTATATAGCTACCCTCCGACTTCCTTATTACACCTGCTTGAAATTCACTTGCTAAAACAAGCGGTGATGTCATCTTAACGCCATTTTCATAACTTAAATATTCTCGAGCACCTGCCTCAGCTTCTTGAACAGAACCACCTAGCATTGAAAGCATTATTGCCGAGGGTAAAAGAAATTTTCCTCCAGGCATTTTCTGCAAGTATTCAGCCAACCTACCCATTATTCCAAGTTTATTTTCTTCCTCTAATACCTTGTCGGTTTGTTCTTGCCAATTAGATTCCTCTTCAGAAGGTCCTCCAAATTCTTTATTCATAAATATCTCCTTATCTTTAATTTAATCGAAATAGATTCTGTTTTCAACTAAGTGTTGACTTTTAGGTAATTTTAATCTAATATTTAGGCAACGACTATGCAAGGAGGACAGTATCTTGAAAACAATAGATAGAGAAACAGGTACCCCAACCAACAGAGTAGAAGAGAAGGAGCTACCAATAACAGTAGCAGACGATTTCGACAAGGTTGTAGCGAACGCCGAAAAGGTGGCGGATGTCATCGATAGACATCTGAACTTCGAGAGCAAACTTCAAGGCAGTGATTTGAATCCTGTTTCGCTTTGCCGAGAACAAAGAGTTGCTTTGACAACTGATTTGGACTCGGCAACACAACGGGGGTAACAAACCGTGAAGCTACTTTTTTCCAGAGACACAGAAGTTAGTCAAGATTGTGCCGACAAAACTATGTGCATTGTTCAACGATACTTTAACCGGTTTGAAGTTGAGCAAGCTAGAGATTTACCAGAAGAAGCTAAAATCAGACTAGCCAGAGACATTAAAGCATATCTTGACGGCGCTATGACTAACCCTCCTACCAAAAAAGAGTTGTCGGCTATCAAACGAAGTGACCGTCGCCGAAAAATGTCTGAACGACGCGGATACTGGGAAGACGTTGTTGACAATGTCAAACAGGCTTGTAGAAATTTTTTTGAGGTAATCGCGGATATCCGCCGAGACATCACCTATCGTCTTTTACTTCGTCGACGTCGACGCCAACGGACGAAATTTTAATCGACCACCCGCCCAAACCGGAAGTAACCACTTCCGGTTTTTTTAAAAATTTTTAGGAAGTTTATTTAAATTAGTCAGAATCAGTATCAGTTGAAAGTCGCGATAAGAGCACTATCCCAGTAACAAATAAAAGAATTCCATATACCAAGAAATATATCCCAAGTAACCACAACACTATCAGTGAGGTAAGAAGTGGGTATATTATCACTAGCACACCAAGAACAATGGTTAAAATTGACCCCAGAACATAAAGCCACCTTGCACCTGAATGTAATTTTTTATCAGTAAATACAACGAAAAGCTCGTTTAGACCTAAAACAAGTGCCCATAAGGCCATTAAACATACAAATGCAGTTATTGTAATACCGGGCCAAACAAAAACGAGAATACCAATTATTATTTCAAAAATACCCATCGGGATAAACGATAACCATTTTCCGTCTTTTCGAGCCCTTCCACCAATAATTATTGCCGAAGAACCATCAACAATAGCAAAAATCGGGAAAAAAGTTAATAAGATTACCAACGTTTGTTCAGGCCAAATTACCAAAATGATACCCAAAATAAGCGCTAACACGCCGCGTAAAATTAGTGCTGCCGGATTCATTTTCCCTCCTTATGTAATTTTAACTTTTTAATTCAATCCTATTATTTAACCCAAATCCTTAATGCATTCGACGGATTAAAACCTTCATATTCTGTTTGCACAATTTTACCCACAACCAAATCGGTTGGTTTAATACCATCAGTTATAATAGCACTGTCAGTTTTTTTAAAAGTAAGTGTTTTCTGAGACGAGGTTTCTAATATTATCACTTCCGACGGAGAAAAAGATACAACAGTTCCCAACGCTATAGCGGGTGTGTAACCAGTCTGTTTTTGATAGTCTGTTAAATTCTTCATATCGTAAGCATCTAAAGATAAAGGTTGTGCAGTATTGCTGCTAGCCGCAGAAGGACTACTTGTGGATGTTATGTCTTCGCCCGACCCCTTAAACCAATCATCTCTTTGTTTTTGAAGCTTTTCATTATCTTTTTTCGTTTCTATAGAATTATAAACAATAAAAAACACACCAACAGCTAAGAGAATACAAATAATTATTTTAACAAGGGTTGAAAATTTATTCTTAATTGCTAAATATAAAAATATTAATAAATCAATAAAAATATTAGCAGTAAACAACAAATAAGCAAGCCCAGATGGAGATTCACATGTCCCTTCAATGCCGCAATAACTCATATGTCCAATTATCGCACTAATTGCAAGCTGGATGATAATTAAAGGTATAAATTTTATAATGGTTATTGCTACCGAACTAGTCAATTTTTTATTAATCTTGCGTAAGATAAAAAATATTAAAAGTATGAACCCCACAGCGGTAATTAAAGGAAGTACTGATAATAAAAACACACTAATATTTTGATAATTTGTAGTTGAATTATTTATAAATATTTTATCAATAAATACACCTCTAATTATGTAATTAAAAAATTGGGTACTAACAAAAACTCCAGCGAAAAAACTTATTATAATCATCCAACCAGTATTTAACTTGTCACTATTTTGTATTGTATTATTTTTTTGAGAACCATTGTTTTCAGTCGTTGAGCGCGGTTGATTCATTTTTACTCCTTTAAAATATATGACTTTTTAAATTATTTTTTTGGTTCCCCTTACTGAAATTTAAGAGTATTTAATAAATGTTGATAAATTATATCCCCAGTTTTTTTAGACGGTGCGATTTCTTCCATTCCCTTAATGATATAAACATTACCATTAGCAAGAATGTATGTTAATAAATCTCCTGTATGAGTATAAGCTGTTTTGCTACCAATCGTAATCTTGGTATATTTGGTTAAATCGCTATCGGCGTGAGAAACGCTTACATCTTTAATCCAATCTTCTATCGTTGATCGTGTGACGCCAACTTCTGTTTGGATGCTATATGTAATTTTATTAGCAGCAAATTGAACTAAATCTTGTGTCTTAGAATCGCCTTCTCTTGTACTAGGGTATTTAATTGTCTCTTCTAGATCTTTTTCTAATCCTGTTACCGGATATTCAAAGCCATAATTGACTCTAGCATTTTTATAAGTTTTCCATTCCGAGCTTTGACTTGCTGTTGGGCTAGTTATAGTTTTTGCCACTTCTTTGCTTCCTTTGGCGTTCCAGTAGGTAAATCCTCCGCCCAAGATCACGACAGTAGCAAGCACGACCCAAAGCCAAGTTCGAACTTTAAATTCCTTTGTCATAATTTCTCCTCCTGAATAAATAATAATATACCGTTTACAAGACCGCTATCTAATTTAGAGTATACTACTTTTAACTTAAGAAAACAGCTTTTTACTGGTTTGAAGGCAATTTGGCTGATTTTCCATAAATAAGCTTTGACTTCCCGTCGCGATACCATTTTCCTTAATCGAAAAACAAAAAAAAGACGGCCTACCATTTTGCCGCTATATAAATATTTATCTTTTAAGATGAGAGAAGATAAATATATGAAAGTATGATAAGAAAATTACCAATAAAACCAAAAGTAATATTGGATGGACTAAAATTCTTTTTAATTGCGTTATACGAAAAGATCGATAAGGACAACATAAGACAGAAAGGAGAAATAATCATCATTAAACCTGAAATTACCATTAAGCCACTGCCATGCTCATTACTTGGAAGATTCGTTTTCATTAATAGGAGAACAATAATAGTTAATAAATTTATAATAAGGAATAACCATCCTAAACTAATTTTTTTATTCATAATTTCCCTCCATTAAAATTTAAATAAAAGCAAATATAAAAATAATAAAATGTTGGATTCTCCCGGGCAGGGATTCGAACCCCGACTACCAGGACCAAAACCTGGCGTCCTACCATTAGACGACCCGGGAATACATTTAGATAGTATCATTTTTCCCTTAATTTTTCAAGAATTCGCATATTAAAACAGCCCGTAAAATTTCAGGGCTGTTTTAACGGCTGCTAAATTTGAAAGTTTTTACATTTCAGGGCCACCAGGACCACCATGTCCACGACCACCACCTAGACCATAATCGCGCAATTTGCTCATATCAATACCATTTTCGCTCTCCCAAGTTTGCATTTCCTGTTGCTGCTTCTCACGCTTCTTCTGCATTTCTGTTTGTTTGTCCAAAATCTTTTGCTTTTGGTCAGCGGTAATGACACCGTCCGTCACCGCTTGATCCAATTTTTTGCTCATTTCTTCCTGTTTCTGAGCTTGTTTTTCCTGATTAATTTGACTAAATGCATCCGAGACCTTGCTTTCATCTATATTTAATTTAGAAGCAAGTTCGGAAGTCATTGACTGACGATTACCATTACCTTCAGCTTTAACGACACCAGTTGACCATAAGGTTGCTCCAGTTGCCGCAATACCCAATGCAATCGCCGGAATCAAAATCTTTTTATTTAACAATTTTCTCACCTCCTCTCTGAAATTTACTTCGACCAAATCTATCGTACTAATTAAGACTTAAAATTAGCTTAGAAAGGCAAGACCACCACAAATTCACTCCCTTTGCCAGGTTTACTAGTGGCCGAGATCACACCACTATGTAATTCAACAATTTGTTTAGCGATTGAAAGTCCTAGTCCATAGCCATCGACCTTTTCTTTTGAACGTGAACTATCAGCACGATAAAATCTATTAAAAATATATGGCAAATCGGAAGCTTTAATACCCATACCAGTATCTTTAATTTTTATTATGACGTGTTTTTTATCTTTTTTCATTGAAATAGAAATTTTATCTCCCTTAGAACTATATTTAATAGCGTTATCAAACAAAATAACGAATAATTCAATCAAACTCTGCTGATCGCCATTAACCAAAATATGCAAAAGATTATTCTCAAAATCAACCTCTTTTTTTTGAGCTAGTTTTTCAATTTTTTCAAAGGCCTCAATAATTATTTGATCAAGTTCAACTTTTTGAAAACTTTTTCTCAAATCTTCCTGCACCTGAGCCAATTTCAACAATGCTCCAGAAAGAGCTTCCAACTTACTAATTTCTTCCAGATTACTAAGCAAAAGTTTTTTAGCCGATAAAAGACCCAATTTTTTATCTCTTATGGCAACTTCAATCTCGCTCCGCATGGCTGCTAATGGTGTTCGAAGTTCATGGGAAGCATCAGCGGTAAATCGATTTTGCAACTCCATTGCCTCCTCAATTGGCCGCAAGGTTCTTTTAGCTAAAAAGTAGCTTACCGAGGCTGACAAAACAAAGATTATAAGATTAAAATAAATTAAATTTATTTGTAAGAGTTCATTGCTTTCGGTAATCTGTTTCTTCCTTAATTCTTCAATTTCGCGCATAGGTCCAGAATTTTTAAATAGATTTGATTGCTTATCAAATCCCCGACCAATCTCTTTAGTCGATATTTGATAAATAGTAAAACTAAAAATTACGCTAATTGTCATAACAATTAGAACGTAAAAAAGTGTTAATTTTAAATAAGCTAATTTAAAAGTCATTTTTCCACCACCATTCTATAACCAAATCCACGAACAGTTTCAATTAATGGTTTTTTATTAGGAAAAATTTTATCAATTTTTTGTCTTAAATAACCAATATAAACTTCAACTGTGTTGGGTAAAATATCGGCATCGTAATCCCAAACATGAGAAATAATATTATCTTTAGTCAAAATTCGTCCCGGATTTCTCATTAAATACTCTAACAAAGCAAATTCTTTATTAGATAAAATAATTTTTTCGAGCCCTCTTTTAACTTCAAAAGTTTCAGGATTTAAACTAAGATCACTAATTTTTAAAACTTTTGATAATGTTTTTACTGGACGACGAAGTAAAGCTCTTACTCTAGCTAATAATTCTTCAAAAGCAAATGGTTTAACTAAATAATCATCGGCACCGGCATTTAGCCCTTCAACTTTATCTGAAATTTTATCTTTAGCAGTCAAAATCAAAATAGGAACGTGTTTGCCTTCTTTTCTTAAACCAGAACAAATTTTTAGACCATCAATCTCCGGCAACATTCGATCGATAATAATTAGATCGTAATTTTCCGTTAAAGCAAAGCCTAGGCCATCTTTACCATTATAAGAAACATCGCAAGCAAAAGACTCCTGTTCAAGGCCTTTTTTGACCGCTCCGGCAATTTTGTGGTCGTCTTCAATAATTAAAATTCTCATTATGAGTATTTTATACCTAAATTACCTGAGAATCAACTGAGAATGGGTACAAAAAAAACCTTAAGCAATCGATAAGCCAGGTTTTGTTTTGACAGCATCTATCTAAGCGTCGGAACTCCTTGGACGTCAGGTCGAGTAAACCTTTGATGATGAATGGAGCCCATCCGACTTGCACTATGCAGGGTTTGCCCCGCGCTATGTCGCCATAGGCACGCGTGCGCTCTTACCGCACGATTTCAACCTTACCCTTCGACTCCACGCTTGCGCGTTTCGCTCAGGGCGGTATGTTTCTGTTGCACTTTCCCTAGGGTCACCCCCGGTCGTATTTAAACGACTACAACACTCTATAGTGCCTGGACTTTCCTCCCCGATTTAACATCGGGGTAACTGCCTCGATTACTTAAGGCAACCTAATTATACCTTAAAACTACAAAAAAGTCAATGTGTTTTACTTATATAAAGTTAATGGATCAATCCAGCCAGAAAGTTCTGACTCATTTTGAACATAACCTTTTAGATCAACTCTATTGTCTGATAAAATAGCAAAATGGAGATGTCTTCTTTCATTATCGGTTTCCGAGCTGTAACCTGTCCCCAAAACAGCAATTTGCTCTCCTTTTTTAAAACTTTGACCAACTTGAGGTAAACTTTCTGGTCGAAGATGACCATAAAGAGCCGTGTGATCTACGCCATCTAGCTTAAAATCAATTATTAATACTCCACCATATCCTGAAGCCGTTCTCGACAAAACAATTGCCCCATCAGCTAAAGCATAAACTGGCACATCGGTGTCAACATCTTGGTATTCAACATCGACACCGGTGTGAAATCCCGTAAATCGTTCCGGTGAAACAGGAGAATTTTCAGGAGTTATATAAATCCCAAATGGTTTTTTAGTAATCCTTTGCTTAAATTGAGCAATTGGTTCAGCGAAAGCTTGGGTAGTAATTGTAGTTGGAGCAGCTATTGGTGAAGAGTTCGTAGGTGTAATAGTTGGTGTATTTTGAATAATATTACTTTTATTATTTTTAATTTGACGATTTATAAAATAGGCCGAAACAATTAAAACAATTATTAAAATTGCTAGAAAAACAATCCAAACTTTATTTTTGTTTGTCATACTTTAATTTTACCCGACAAACCATTTCAAAACAAAGTTTTATCTACTTATTGGCTAGGTCGGATTTGAACATTTTTAGCAGCAATTGAACCATCTGAATTTGAAGTACCATCAGCACTAATATTTTGGCCTACGGCTAAATCTGAAGGTGTTCCTTTGTCTGATTTAGCAATCGTTGTTGAATCAGAAAGATAGATAACTTTTGTACTACCATCTTGAGTTTTAATTGTCATACTTTCATCATCTTTTGAAATAATGCTCCCGGAAATAAAATTACCACCATTTTTATTGTTACCATTACCTCCGCGAGCATCTATACCTCCAGGAGGCATCTGACCATTAAATCCCTTCTTTAAATGCGCTTGCTGATACCTCATTCCCCCATAAAAAGATCCACCGGAAGCGACAATTATTGCTACAATAGCAATAATCAAAAAGTTTTTTTTCATGTTCTTGTCCTTTCTAATTAATTTATTCATATCTTAACGCTTCAATTGGATTAAGGCTGGCTGCCCGACGAGCTGGGTAATAGCCAAAAATAATTCCTACTGCAGCCGACACACCAAAAGCCAACAAAATAGAATATAACGTCACCTGACCAGTTATGCCAACTACTTTACTAAGAATTAATGATGCCAGCCAACCTAAAATAATTCCGAAAATACCACCTAAAAATGTTAACATAATCGCTTCAAATAGAAATTGAGTAATAATATTTTTCTTTTTTGCACCAATAGCCTTTCTTAGACCAATCTCTCGAGTTCTTTCCGTAACAGTTATTAACATCATATTCATAATCCCTATTCCTCCAACTAAAAGAGAGATTCCAGCAATTCCCGCGAGCAAAGTTGTGAGGGTACTTGTAATACTAGAAGCAGCCGAAACTATATCATTTTGATTTATAATGCTAAAATCTGCTGACAAAGAATCGGAAATTTTATGCCTTGTTAAAAGTAAATTATTAACCTGAGTTTGAACTGATACCATCGAATCCTCATCTTGTGCAGCAACATTAATACTGGAAAGATACTTATTTCCAGAAAGATAACGCTGAGCAGTCGTAATTGGAATGTAAATCGCATCATCAGGACTATTAAACCCTGACCCACCTTTTGCCTTTGTTATCCCAACCACTTTAAAGTTCACTCCATTAATACGAATCGTTTTGCCAATAGCGTCGGCATTTTCACCGAATAAGTCATCTCTTGTTGTCGGACCAAGAATAGCTATTTTAGAAGTACTTTTAACTTGTTGTTCTGTGACAAAACTACCACTATCAATACTAATCGATCTAACAATTGAATAATCTGGCTCCGTTCCAACTACACTCGTGTTGGTATTTTTATCACCAGCGGTAACTTGATAACGCTTTGAGACATCGGCAGCAACACCTTTTATATTAGTAACTTCATCTTTAATAGCGTCGGCATCTGCTTGAACTAATGTTTGGGCGCTGCCTCTACCCGAACTAACACCTGAACTACGTTGAGCTCCCGGCTGAACTAATATTAAATTTGAACCAATCGACTGAATGCTTTCTTGAATTGAATTTTTCGCTCCTTGACCAAGAGAAATCAAAGCAATAACCGAAGCAATGCCGATAACAATACCTAAAATTGTAAGAAATGATCGAGCCTTATTACCAGAAATTGACCAGAAAATTTCTTTAGTTAAATCTTTTATACTCATCGAACAGTGTCCTTTTCAATTTGACCATCACGAATAGAAATAATGCGCTTGGCGTTTTGAGCAATATCATGTTCGTGAGTAATTAAAACAATTGTACGACCCTTTCTATTAAGTTGCTTAAAAGTATCCATAACAATTTGACTGGTTTTAGTATCAAGATTGCCGGTTGGTTCATCGGCTAAAATTAGGGTTGGGTTATTTACCATTGCTCGGGCAATTGCCACTCGTTGCATTTGACCGCCTGAAAGCTGATTGGAATATTTATTAAAATGAACCTCATCAAGACCAACATCTTTAAGAGCTTGTCTAGCTAGGTTCTCGCGTTTCTCGGCTGTGATATTGCTATAAATTAAAGGAAGACAGACATTACGCAGTACTGTTGCGCGAGGCAATAAATTAAATGCCTGAAAAACAAAACCTATTTTTGTTCGACGTAAATCAGCAAGCTGGTCATCATCTAATTTTGAGACGTCTTTACCATCAAGAAAATATTTTCCATTTGTCGGCGTATCAAGTGCTCCCAAAATATGCATTAAAGTTGATTTACCAGACCCAGAAGGACCAACAATAGCCGTAAATTCACCATCGCTAATTTTTAAAGACACATTATCTAAAACTGTCGTTGACATATCACCTGTTTGGTAAATTTTTGTAATTCCTTGGCATTCAATCATGTTATTTCTTTTCTAAATATTTACATAGTATTAGAGACCAGGTATACCAAGACTACCACCACCAGGGCCGCTACGATTACTAGACGACGATTTACTCGATGACGAACTGGAACTTTTTGCCGTATCTGTTGTAACCGTTTGGGTAATTACGGTATCGCCTTCGCTTAAACCGCTGGTAACTTCTATATCTGTATCGTTAGAAATACCAACTTCAACTGATTGCTCTGTTACTAAGCTATCTTTCATGATTTGAACATAATGCGTATTCCCGGAAGTTTTTACCGCTGAAGCAGAAATATACAAAACATTTTGTTTTACTTCTGTAACAATTTCCGCGCTAACATTCATTTGAGGTTTTACCTTTAAGTTAAGCTCATCAATACCAATTGTTACGTTATAAGTAATAACATTTTGACTATTTGTACCAGTTTGATTAATTTTTTCCACTTTCCCGGTTAAAGTCAAATCAGTAATTGCATCAAAAGTTAGAGTTGTTTTTTGACCTTTTTGGACTTTTGAAATATCGGCTTCATTAATAGCAACTGAAGCTTTTAAAGTGCTTAAATCGTCAATTACCATCGATGCGCTAGAAGACGATGAACTACTGCTTGCACTTGTTGAGGAAGATGTTGATGTTGACGTTGACGAAGTACTGCTGCTTGAAGAACCTCCTACAGTATCACCGTTTTTAATATTTAAAGTAGTTACCATACCAGAAATTGATGCTCTAACTGTACGTTTAGAGGCTTGCGTTTTTTCATTATTATAACTAGCAAGAGCAGCATCAACATTTAATTGTGCCGTATCGATAGCTGCCTGACTACTTACAAGTTGCTGCTGAGCAATTTCTTGATTTATTCCAGAGTTAGCCAGTGCCTGATTATAGGATGCTTGTGTATCAATATAATTTTGTCGAGCAGCTTTAAGGGCTATGCTAGCAATTTCCGCTTTTTCGTCAGCAATAGTAATTTCAGTAGTCGTAACACTTCCTGGGGTAGTATCGTCTTTTTCAATCAATTTATTATAATCGCTATTTGCTTGCAGTAACGATGTGTAAGCACTTTCCAATGATTGCTCTGCTTGCAAAAGCGATGACGCCGCTTTAGTAACTTCAGTATTTTGATTAGTTTGAGATAAATTTAATTGATTTTGAAGATACTGAGTTTGAGCGTTTTGTAATGACTGAACTGCTTGCGTATAACTTGCATAAGACTTGGTTAAGCTAATATCTGTTTCAGGACTTTCAATGTAAAAAAGAAATTGACCTTTTTCGACTTGATCGCCAACAGAAACTTTTAAATTAGATACTGTTCCAGAAACTGTCGGCTTAATACTCTCTTCTTGGTCAACTGTCATATTGCCACTTCCAGAAACTGAGCTAGTAATCATGCCTTTTTGAACTGTTTCTGTTTGGTATTGTGTCTTAGAACTAGAATTTTTTTTGTAATAATAGTATCCCCCACTAGTAATTAGGATAATAATAATGCCAATAATAAAATATTTTCTACGTCCAGAGAAAATAATTTTTAATTTTGGGCAGAAACTTTTAATCGAAGTAAAAACTTTTTTAAACATAAAAACCGTTCTTTCTAAAACAGTGTTGTTTTTTAACAACAATTTCTTAACTTTAGTCCCTGCCTTTTTGCTTCCCCTTCTTTCTCAAATTAAAAGATTAACCTGAGAATCTGCTTAAAAGAGAAGATCCTTACAAATTAAAATAGTTTATTGATATTTTTTAATTGGCTTATAAGATTTTCTGTGATGAGCGCTTGGACCTAATTTTTCCAAAACTCTTTGATGCAACTTTGTTCCATAACCTTTATGGAGCCGGAAACAATATCCTTTTATTTCTTCGTCTAACCGTATCATTAAATCGTCCCTATAAACTTTAGCAATAATCGAAGCCGCCGCAATTGAAACGCAAGTCATGTCGCCTTTTATCAAATAACGACAGCCCATTCGACTCGTCCCCACTCGCTCAGGGTAAAGTAGGGGAATAGTACCATCAATTAAAACAAAATCAACATCAATTTTTAAAGCCTCAATTGCCCGCCGAAACGCTAATTGGGTTGCTTTTGTTAATTTTAATTCATCAACTTCTTGGACAGTCACTTCTCCAACCCCCCAAATACAAGTTTTCTTTATTTTTTTCGCCAGTTTTTCTCTATCACCCGCTTTTAATAATTTGGAGTCGCGTAAACCATAATATCTTTTATCTAAAACGACGGCCGCTGCCACGAGTGGCCCTGCCCAGGCACCCCGTCCCACTTCATCAAGCCCACAAATAATTTCAAATCCTTCTTCTTTAAGGGCCGATTCGTGATCATTTTTAGGAATTCTAAGTCTCTTAGTTAGCTTTAATTTTGGACCTGGCTTTTTCATATTTTTATTGTAACAAAAAAAGGACGTTTAGTTTCAAACCAAACGTCCTTCAAGTTAGTTCAGGCTAGTCTTTTTTGCTTTTGACAACCTGAAGATCTTTAAACAGCGAGGTTAAATCCTTGACCTCCCGTCTAATCGATTTAAGACCGGTAATTGGCCGATCAATATAGATTCGCGCAAGTATTTGACCCTCCTCTGTTTGGAGGCTAATCAAATCAATCTCGCGATGACCGTTAGATAGACCAAGTTGCTCGTCTGACATACTTGCCACACAAGCGCAAGTGTTAGTTTGTCCTATCCCTACGGAATAGCAAATCGGGCACTTGCCAAGATCATCGTCAACCAACGCTTCAAAGTATTCTTGACAGAATGCCAGTTTTTCTTGGTATTCACGACTAGAACGAATATGTTCTTCGCAAAAATGCTGAAGATCAGCTATTCGATTAGGCGCTTCTTCCAAGAAACGATCATTGACATACTCACTCTTTAATCCTGATACAATCGTTGCTGCCATAACCTTCAGATCCCAAGCATCTTCCGGAACTTCTGGCAGAGTTGTTAGAAGCGTTTGTGCTACTTGATATCGTTTTTCTTGCACCTGACGAAACTTCGCTTCTTCTTCTCGTCGCCTCTCGAGATATTTAGCCTGTTCTTTATCAAGTCGTTCTCGTATTTCCTCCTGTTCCAGCAAAGTTAATCGTCTTCTCTCCATCAAACCTTTGATCTCTTCCGAGGTAAAGCTTCGATACCGATTGACGCCAGGAGAGCTAAAAAGATCACATTCTTCTGGTGACATTTCTCTCTCTTCGGAAGATCCTTGTTCAAGGATTCTACCTTCAAAAGTAACCTCCTCGTGAATACGAAGATTATTACTAAACAGTGAAGGTGAATACTTAGTAACCGTCTCCACTTTTTCTGGGAAGAACTCTTGTAGTTCATCCGGATTTACTGCCATACAAGAATGGGCATAAAGTTTAGTTGTTGTCTGCGCTTTGAAATACCAAAGTAATCGCGGCGAAGAAAAACCACTAAACGTCACCGAAGAGGGATGGATGTAAATATCTTCTAATTTTCCCATCAACGACTGATAATCATGACTCATACCTTGTATACAGATCTGATCAGGTCGCGCTTTGAGCAAAGCTCTTTTAAGCTTGCTAAAGCCATCTTTAGTCGAGTCGATTGGTAAACCCTGTTCAGAAGCAATCTGCAAAAGTTGTCCTCTGACATCCCTTGCTTCTTGCATCCTTTTAGGGTTCAACCCTTGGTCCTTAGCCCAATCCCAAGAAAAATTCGCTTCATGATATTCTTGCCAGAGCTTGAGATAAACTTCCGGATCAGATTTACAATCCCCAGTTACACTCAAATACTTCGGAATACCATCTTTTGATTTTTTTGGTATTGGTCGGGACTCTATCATTGCTAGGAATGTCGCCATTTCAACAACAGCGTCTTCCTTAGCTGCTTGAACCAGTAAGTGAGCCAATTCCGGTATTAACGGAAAATCAGCAATTTGTTGACCGTAGTCAGTTAAAGCCATCAACGAATCTAGGGCTCCAATACTAACCAGGGCTTTCTTTGCCGACTCGACCTGTTTAGAATCAGGTTTGTTTAGCAAAGGAAAGTTTTCAAAATCAGAGATGCCAACCGATGCCATAACCATTAAGGCTTGGCTTAAATTGGCTCGCTGAATAGCCGGGACATCGTAATCAGAGTGTTTATTATAGTCCTGCTTTGTAAAGCAATGGTAACAAACACCTGGTTGGACTCGCCCCGCTCGTCCAGCCCTTTGCATATCAGAGGCTTTACTAGTATCAATTAATTTAATATTAACAATACCAGTTACTGCATCGCAAAAGTCTTTCTTGACTTGACCGCTGTTAATTACCACCGTGACATCAGGAATTGTTAACGAAGTTTCAGCCACATTGGTAGCAAAAAACACTCTTTGGTGACTACTGGGATTGAGCATGTCTTCCAATTCTTCCAAAGGCATCTCACCGTAAGCCAACAAAGTTTGCACCGACGAATTAAGACGATCGAAGTGTTTTTTGGCTCTTTCGAGATCATCGATCCCTGCAAGAAAAACCAAAATATCACCTCTTTCGCCATCATCAATCAAACTCGCCGCTTTATTGGCAACAAACTCAGCCATTCCACAACGTTCCGCACCCCACCTTCCGTCGGAAAAACTGTTGTAAGGCGAGACTTCCTCAAAGATATGCTCGACCGGAAAAGTTCGACCATCGCATTCAATAACTGTGGCGGCATCAGTACCAAAGAAAGCCACTAAATCATCTGTGCGAATAGTCGCTGAACTAATTACCAATCTAAAATCAGGTCGTTTTGTCAAGGTAAGTTTTGCCAACCCTAGCAACATATCAATGTCGAGACTCCGCTCATGAAACTCGTCGAGCATCAAAACAGAGTACTTCTGGAAGTCAGGAGAGTTTTTGGCTTCCTGAAGAAAAATTCCTTCAGTTGCCAACTTAATCTTGGTTGAAAAACTCACCTGATCATCAAACCTGACCTGAAAACCCACCTCCTGACCAGTTTTTACACCTCTTTCAAAGGCAATTCTTCTGGCGCTAGAAGCGGCGGCCACCCTTCGAGGTTGAGATACACCGATCATACCTGATTCGGCGTATCCAGCTTCAAACAAGATCTGTGAAAGTTGGGTTGTCTTACCTGATCCTGTTTCAGCCGAAACGATTACTACCTGATACCTTTTTAGGGCATCTAGGAATGCCTGCTCGACACTCCAAATTGGAAGCATCCTGTTACCTGGAAGATTCATGAGTCTTCCTCCTTTGTAAGATTGAGCAGGTCTTTCGACCCGCTCTTATGGCGGGTCGCTATTTAATTTTCAAGATACAAAAACAATTTTTTATTATAGCACTTTTTATACCTAATGTCAAGGTAAGATTGACAAAAATAACTTTTAAATTTATTATAAAAAGTCACGCTTGAAATCAAAGCAAAGGAGTGAAAACAGTTATGGCAAAAATAGAAGGAATTAGAACTGTTTTGCTTAGTAGTCTTGGCATTTGTGAACACTGTCAAGAATTAATAACTATTTCCGATCTGCCAGCTGACGCCATGGACACTGATTGGCGCTGCCCAAAATGCAAAGGTATTTTAAACGGAGAATCCTTTGGTTATGAAGGTAAATCAAAACGGACCAAATGGGTCGGAAAAGATGGTAAATGGACCACTGACCAACCAGCTGAAAGTTTCTATCTTAAAAATTGGGAAGTAATTCCCAATATGCCCCCGCCACCATTTTTCTCCCGTTTATGACCCCCTTTTTCCCATTTCAACGGATGTTTAAACTAAAACATCCGTTTTTTTTAAAATAAAAAAACGGCAAGTGGTATTAGCACTTGCCCTAAAAAGAACAAAAAAATTAGTTTTCCCTATGTCTACCCAATTTCCGCCTTGGTTGCCTCGTAAGCCGTTCGGCCGCTTCTCGTAAAATTCCTCTTTCTCTAGTGTTAAGACGAATACGGTTTCTGGCCATTACTCGCAAAACATATCCTAAATCGTTATTAGACGTCTCTAATAACGGCCGACAGTATCTTGCCCTCATTACTAAGTTCACCTCCCCTTACAGAACTTTATAAAATCTCTTTGAGATACTTACCAGTGTAGGACTTGGCAACTTTCGCCACTTGCTCCGGTGTACCTTCAGCAACGATTTCACCACCACCTTCTCCACCTTCTGGACCTAAATCAATCACCCAGTCGGCTGATTTAATAACATCAGTGTTGTGTTCAATAACAACAACTGTATTGCCTTTATCTACTAATGCCTGCAAAACAGACAAAAGTCTTTTAATATCTTCGAAGTGAAGACCAGTTGTTGGCTCATCTAGAATATACAAAGTTCGACCAGTATCATGTCTGGCAAGTTCGGCCGCCAATTTGATACGTTGAGCCTCACCTCCGGATAAAGTATTTGCTGGCTGACCCAAATGCATATAACCCAAACCAACTGATTCTAAAACCTTTAACTTATCGCAAATATCCGGAAAATCTTTAAAGAATTCCAAAGCATCTTCAACCGTCATGGCCAAAACATCGGCGATTGTTTTACCACGATATGTAACTTCTAAAATTTCTGGGCTGTAACGTTTACCTTTACAATCTGGACAGGTCACATAAACATCTGGCAAAAAGTGCATTTCGATTTTTAGTACACCATCTCCTCGACAAGTCTCGCAACGACCACCACGAAGATTAAAAGAAAACTTTGAAGCGTCTAATTTCTTAGAAAGTGCTTCTGGTGTTGTCGCAAAAATATCTCGAATATGAGTGAATAAATTAGTATAAGTTGTTAAGTTAGATCGAGGTGTACGGCCAATCGGTGATTGATCAACTGAAATAACTTTATCTAAAAACTTAGTTCCAGAAATTGCCTTGTGCTTGCCAATCTCTGCCTTAGCTCGATGAAATTTAACCGACAAAAAGTTAGCTAAAATATCTAAAATTAAAGTTGACTTACCACTACCCGAAACACCCGTAACACAAACAAAGTTGTTTAAAGGAATGCGAGCATCAATATTTTTTAAGTTAAATTCTGAAGCACCCCTGACAATCAACTCTTCTTTTGTTTGTGGTCGTCTTTTTTTAGGAATTTCTATTTTCTTAGCCCCAGAAAGATACTGACCAGTTAGCGATTCGGGATTTTTCATTATTTGAGCTAACGTTCCTTCAGCGACAACTTTACCGCCATGATCACCTGCTCCTGGACCAATATCAATCACCCAATCAGCTTTTTCGATTGTCAAAGGATCGTGTTCGACAACAATGACTGAATTACCAGCCTTTTTCAAAACATCAAATGTTTTCAAAAGTTTTTCCTGATCACGAGGATGAAGACCAATTGACGGTTCGTCTAAAACGTAAATCACCCCCATTAAACCTGTTCCTAACTGAGTTGCAAGTCTTATACGTTGAGCCTCACCTCCAGCAAGAGTTGAAGCGCTTCTGTCTAATGTTAAATAGCCTAAACCAACATCGAGTAAAAATTTCAAACGCTCGGAGATGCTAGCAACAATTTTCGAAGCAATAAACTTCTCATTTTCGCTCAAATCACTTTGCATTAAATTCTTGTTAAAATATTCATGCAATTTTTCAATACTCATTGAAGCGATATCGATAATGTTTTTATCACCAATAGTAACATTTAAAACTTCTGAACGTAAACGCTTACCTTTACAATCAGGACAGATTTTTTCAACCATGTATTTCTCAATTTCGTTCTTTAAATAATCCGAATCAGTTTCTTTGTAACGTCGCTGCAAATTAGGGATAACTCCTTCAAACCCGTTGTCGAGATTTTTATCACCATACAAAACAACTTGGCGAATCTTTTTTGGTAATTCGCCAATGGGGGTGTCTAAAGAGAACTTATGGCGACGGGCAATCTCTGAAAGAACTTTATTGTACCAATTAATGTGTGATGTAATTCGAGACCAAGGCCTAATCGCTCCTTCAGCTAAAGTCAATCTGGGATTTGGTAAAACTAATTCTGGATCAATTTCATAACGACGACCTAAGCCCTGACAGGTAGGACAAGCACCTTGCGGAGAGTTAAATGAAAATATTTTAGGATGAAGTTCGTCAAGAGTTGTCTGGCATTTCGGACAGGTAAAATCTTTGGAATATTTTTTCTCTTTGTTCGAGTCGGCATCTTTAATAATCAAATTGCCATTGCCAAGTTTTAAAACCTTTTCAGCAATTTTAATAAGAACCAGTAAAGGTAAAATATTTAAATCTTGACTAGTTTCTTCAACTAAAGCTTCAATAGTGTGAGGCTTTGATTTGTCTAAATTTAAGAGTTGGGCTTCAACAATATCAACCAAAACACCATCAATTCGCACTTTAGTAATTTTTTGGTTTTTAAGCTGGCCGATTAGATATTTGTGTTCTCCTTTTTGATGTTTAACTTGAGGAGCAAAAAACATAAGATGTTTTAAGCCTTTGAATTCTTTTAAAATTTCCTGAACCATTTCTTCAGGCGACATTCGTTCAAACATTTTTCCACAAGTTGGACAATGCGGATGACCAATTCTGGCAAATAGAACTCTTAAATAATCGTAAATTTCTGTGACCGTACCAACTGTTGAGCGAGGATTTTGAGAAGCGCTTCTTTGATCAATAGAAATTGCTGGGGAAAGATTTTCAATCCAATCAAAATCTGGCTTTTCTAGATTGCCAAAAAACTGTCTTGCATAAGTCGAAAGAGATTCGACATAACGACGTTGTCCTTCAGCATAGATCGTATCAAAAGCCAAAGTTGATTTTCCGCTCCCGGAAAGACCGGTAATAACAACAATTTCATCCCGTGGGATTTCTAAATTAATATTTTTTAAATTGTGCTCACGAGCACCATGAATAATGATTTTATCTCTCATATAGCTCTCATTAAACTTATACTTTTGCTAGTATAGCAAAAAAAATTATTTTTGACAATACCCCTAAGTTAGAGGAACCACCATTTGACAACCGAGCAAAATTTCCTTAAATTTAAAACTAAGAACAATATTAAAAAAATAAAAGAAATGCACTTCGCGATTTTGCTGGTAGTCATAAAAACAAGAGCGGCTTGCCAGCCGTAGCTTTAGCGAAGGCTGGAGGTTTATATGTTAGGTGACAAACGCCCTACCACTTCAGGACAAGGAACAGTTGTTGGTGCCAATGTTAAATTAATCGGTACTCTTCAAGATGCTAACGATATTGTTATTCACGGCCGAATTGAAGGAGAAGTTATCTCCAATCAAGCCATTAACATTACTGAAACTGCTTATGTTAAAGGACCCGTTTCGGGAGAATTAGTAACAATTGCTGGAAAAGTTCGAGGATCAATTACGGCTACTGGCAAATTAGAAATTTTGCCAACTGGAAAAGTTTTTGGCTCAATTACCAGCAAAGATCTTTCTATTAAATCTGGAGCAATTTTTGTTGGCAAATGCACTATGCCAGAAGGCGAAAAAGAAGAAGCTTTAGATATAGAAGAAAACATTGCCGCTAAAGAAACCCACCCAACAGCCGAAAAAGCAACTTACGAAGTAGAGTAAAGAATTTGATCAATGTACTACTATATAATAGAGCCTTCAAAAGGAAAATTTATTCGTAACAACCAGGAAAAGATTAAGGACATTTTGGGAAATTTAGGAATTGCTGGCGAAACTGTCATGCCAAATTCCGCTCGAACAATCGAGGAGCTTACTCATCTTGGTGTTGTTAAAGGTTACTCGACAATTGTTGCTGTTGGCTCAGAATCACTAGTTAATAAAGTTATTACCGTTTTAGCAACTGAAGATTTAGCCAAAAATACTGTTCTTGGTGTTATTCCTGATGATTTTAATTCACCTCTTACAAAAAGAATTGGCGTCACCGATATTAATTCTGCTTGCCAAGCTTTAAAGTTGCGTAAATTAGAAACTGTCGATCTTGGTCTTATTGAGCCAAATAAATATTTTTTAACCGAAGCTGTTATTGAACCAATAAAACATAAGGAAATATTTTTCTCAATGGAAAAAATTAAAGGTAAATCTTTTGCCAAAAAAGTTATTATTAAGCCTGGTCTCGACATAACTTTATGTGATCCTTCGCTCGAAGGAGGAACTTCTAAAAAATTCTACCAATGGTTATTTAGTAAAAAAGAAAAGGATATTTATACCAGTAATTTTATAACTCGACGCATTAGATTCGAGTCTGAAAAAGATAATTTACCAATCAAAGTTTCCGACGAAATTGTTGCCAAAACACCGGCAACGTTCTCAAATCGCGGTCGGATCTTGAAAATTATTGTCGCACGTGATAGAATGAAACAAGAAAATAAATAAACAAGTTTATTTTAAGAGGAAGTAAAATCAAAGAGTTAAAAATTAATCAAGAAATTAGCGCCGACAAGGTTATGCTTATTGACCACGAGGGTAAACCTCAAGGAGTTGTAGGCTTAGACCAGGCATTGTATCTGGCTTATGAAAATGAGCTTGATTTGGTTCAAGTTGGCTCATCAAATCCCCCTGTAGTCAAAATTATGGATTATGGAAAATATCGTTATTCTCAAGAAAAACAAGAATCGAAACAAAAAGTTAAGTCTAAGGGACCAGAAATCAAAGAAGTTCGCTTGAGTTTAAAAATTAGTTCCCACGATCTGGATTTTAAAACTAAACAAGCCAAAAAATTCTTAAAAAATGGTGATAAAGTTAAAGTGACCGTCAAACTCATGGGAAGAGAAATGATGTTTGCCAGCCGTGTCAGAGAAATTTTGGAAAATTTCCGAGCGCAGGCAGAGGGTGAATTTGAAGGGTCAGTCGAAAAACTAGGTAATCGTTTTTCAGCAATCTTAAGAGGAAAAAATAATGAAGCAAAAAACAATTAAAACAGCCGCCAAAAGAGTTACAAAAACAAAAAGCGGTTTAATACAAAGAAGAACACTTTCAGCTCAACATTTAACTCAAGGAAAGTCAAAAAGAGCTTTGAAAGCAAGCGGCAGACCACAAACTGTTTCTTCGGCTGATGTCAAAAATATTAAAAGAATGGTCCCTTATATTTAAATTTTGTTAATGGAGTTATTATGCCTAGAGTAAAACGCGGTACAACCGTAAAAGCTAAACACAAAAAATTATTAAGCAATACTAAAGGTTTTCGTCATGGACGAAAAAATTTAGTAAAACTTGCCAGACAAGCTGATACCAAAGCTGGTCAATATGCTTACAGAGATCGTCGAACAAAAAAACGAGACTTTCGACGACTTTGGATTATTCAAATTAACGCTGCTTGTAAATTAAATGATATTAAATACAGTGTATTTATAAATGGCTTAAAAGCTAAAGAAATTGAACTCGATCGCAAAGTTCTTTCTCAAATTGCCCAGGAAAATCCAGATGAATTCAAGAAATTAGTAGAAAAAGTTAGAGCTTAAATCTTAAAAAAAACCCGGGAAATACAAAAATAGGTTACCAGAAGGTAGTCTATTTTTGTTTAAATTTCGAGTTCCAAGCCATCATAGGCCAAGGTGTATCTTTTATCACCAGTTGCTTGAACAAGCTTAACCATTTCCTTGTGAGATTTCCTATTATGACCATTATGAGAAAAGTAAATCTTTTTCAAATTCTTAAACGGTGTCGTAATAGCAATTATTTCCTTCGTTGCTAAATGACCACCAAATGAACGATCGAAAATTGAACCATCTAAAATAGCGACTTTAACTTCCTTAAGATATTTTAAAGCTAAATTTAAAGACACACTGTCTGGAATGTAAACTATTTTTTCAGCAATCTCTAAACCAACAGTGGGGACAACGTTGGAATGAGGTACTTTAAAAGCGAAAAAATCTACCCCCAAAAGCTTAAAATGCTGTCCTGGCTTCATTCTTATAATTCTCAAGTCTCTATTAACCTGTAAAAGATACTTTAGCCCACCAACATGATCACTGTGTTCGTGGGTAATAATAATTGAATCTAAATTTGTAATTTGCGTATTTGTTAATTGTTTTAAAATATCTGGACCAGCATCAATTAAAATTTTATCGTTAATTAAAATTGACGGTTGAAGTCTTTTATCTTTTTTATCCTTTGATTGGCACTGCAAACAATCGCAATCTTTCCTTGGAATAGATTGCCCGCTTGATGTGCCTAAAAATTTTATTTTGTAACTCTTTAACATTATTTTAGTGCTATCTCTTCCGAAACTTGCGTGACGCACAAGTAACACAAATACTAGCAGCCGGATAGGCTTTCAGACGACCTTGTTCGATTTTGTCACCACATTCGTCACACTTACCATACTTACCTTTTTCAATTTTTACTAAAGCTTGCTTAGTATCACGAATGAGGTTTTTAAAATTTTTTTGCAAACTTAAATTTTCTTGAAATTTTTCTAGCTCTTGCACATTTTCGTCTTCAGACCTACCGTACTCGGGAAATTGTTTAGTTAATTTATACTGTTCATTCAATCTTTCCAATTCTTTTGAAAGAATTTTTTTCTGTTTTATTATAAATAAACTATCCGAAATTTTTTCAAGCATCTTTTTCCCTTTCTCCGTTTAGTACGGAATTTTTTGACTTAGCTAGGAAATATTTAAAAATTAATATAATTAAAACAAAAATGAATAAACTTAAACTGGCTATTTGCCCGCCCCTTAGAAAATAAAAAATATTCTCTTCCCTTATAAAGTCGATTGCAAATCTACCTAAAGCATAACCACCTACCCCAACAAAGAAAATAAATCCATCACCAAATTTTTTAATAAAATTAAAATGAGATAAATATAATAATGCGCCTGCTAAAACAAAGACCCAGATCGCCTCAAAAAGACTAACTGGTATTTCGCCTTGAATTGCCAACCAACTGTCTGAAATTATTCCCGGAGTGTCGCCAGAGAGAAAACAACCTATTCGACCAAAACCCCAACCAAACAATAAACCAATTATTCCAACATCAAACCATTTTAAAATATTTTGTTTTCTACGTTTTAAAATCAACCAGGCTGCAAGAAATCCAAAAATAAGACCGCCAAAGGAAACTAAGCCACCATACCAAATAAAAAACATTTCATGCCAATTTTGAAATTGATAATAATACAAAACAACATAAGCAATTCTTGCACCAATAAGTCCAGCAAACAAAGAAAAAACTATCAAATCAAATAAAAACTTTGTTGGTAATTTTTCTCTCCGAGCAAGACCAAAAATAGTCAAGCCGCCTACTAAACAACCAATGGCGATCATTAAACCATGAGTGTAAAAATTTACTTGTCCAATACTAAAAAGAATCGGATACACCTGTTCCTCCTAGAATTTGTTTTAATATTGATTTCATCTTGATTATCGTCTTTCAGAGGGTAAATGTCAATTATAAAGTTGAAAGATTGTTAAATTTCATTTAGAATGCAAAAAAGAGATATTTTTGATGTGGGACAATTAGCTCAGCGGTAGAGCGCTTCGTTCACATCGAAGAAGTCGCTGGTTCGAATCCAGCATTGTCCACCACTTCGTCCCATTAAACGGGACTCAGTGTAAACTAAGTTTGCACTGCATATAATTTATTAAGTTTACATTGAGGAGTTTAGCGACGAAATGAAATATTTTATCATTGCTCTTATTAACAGTGTTTACGGCATCTTACTCTTAGCAACTCTAAGCCGCGAAACGGCTGGTTTCTATTTAGTTATTTTTATTGGATTGGTTTTGACAATTTTAGGTTTTATTGGTCTTGGCTTATGGTTTTGGAAAACAATTTGTAGTGGCAAAAGCTGTGATCAATCGACTGTTTTGAAAAATTGGTTTCAAGTTGCTAAAAGTATTGATGTCTTGTTGGTTATTGGCTTACTGTTTCGCAGTTTTGTTCTTCAACCATTTCTAGTTGAAGGTAATTCAATGGAACCAAACTATCATAATAAAGAATTTCTTCTCGTAGATAGAATTACTTACGAATTTCGTAAACCTAATCGAGGAGAAGTAATTATTTTTCGTTTTCCTAAAAATCCATCGGAAGATTACATTAAAAGAATTATCGGTTTACCCGGCGATAATATTAAAATTGAAAATAGTCAGGTTTTTATTAATAATGTCTTATCATCGGAAAACTATCTTTCGCCTGGCACACAAACCGACATTGACGCAAGCACTTCAAACAGTCTTAATACCACTCTAAAACAAGGTGAATATTTTGTTTTGGGTGATAACCGTAACGCTTCTTCCGATTCAAGAGAATGGGGCACTGTACCGGAAAAAAATATTATTGGTCGAACATGGTTTGTTGTCTTTCCTATTAAAAATTTTGGTAAAATTAATAATCCCCAGATTTCTTTTAATAACGATTTTATTTTGAGTTCTCTTGTAAACACAAAAAGCTTCATTAACTAATTCGCTCTTCTTGTTTTCTCTGTGATACAATAAAAATGAATTTTATCATGAAGGAATGTTATTTATACAAAACAGAGGGTGATTATATTCAATGTCAAACCTGTAGTCACCGTTGCAGAATCGCTCCTTTTAAAAGAGGTATTTGTGGTGTACGAGAAAATCAACATGGTAAACTCTATCTCTTAATTTACGGCCGCATTATTGCTGAGAACATTGATCCAATCGAAAAGAAGCCTCTTTACCACTTCATGCCAAAAACAAAAACACTCTCAATCGCTACTGTTGGTTGTAATTTTCGTTGTGCATGGTGTCAAAATTTCGATATTTCGCAATGCCCCAAAGATAACGCTAACCGCACAGAAATTACTAACAAAATAGGGGTTGAAATGGAACCCACTCAAATTGTTGAAGACGCTTTAAAAAATAAATGCCCATCAATTTCTTACACTTATACCGAACCAACAATTTTTTTAGAGCTTGCTCTTGATACAATGAAATTAGCTAAAAAAGAAGGGTTGAAAAATATTTGGGTTTCCAATGGCTATATGACCAAGGAAACTTTGGATCTAATTTCACCATATCTAGATGCTATCAATATCGATTTAAAAGGTTTTAATGAAGAAAAATATCAAAAATTTACTGGAGGCAAACTCCAACCTGTTCTAGAAAATATTGAAGAAATTTATAAACGAAAAATTCATCTGGAAGTTACAACTTTAATTGTTCCAGGAGTTAACGATGAGGAGCAAGAATTGCGACAAATCGCCAAATTTTTAGCAAAAATTTCTCCAGAAATTCCCTGGCATATTTCTCGTTTTTTCCCAAGCTTTAAAATGCCAAACGCTCCCCTAACACCAGCAGAAACTCTAAAACTTGCTGAAAAACTTGGCAAAGATGCCGGATTAAAGTATATTCACATTGGTAATATTTGATCACGTTACAAGGAGTTAAATGTCATTAAATTTCGCGGCTATTTCGCCTCATCCACCAATTATTATTCCTGGTGTTGGTAATAATGAAGATTTGCAACAAGCCGCTTTAACAGTCCAAGCAATGAAAAGAATGGCTTTTGCTTTTCAAAAAGCCGAAATCGATACCTTGATTATCATTTCACCTCACATGCTAATTTACCCTGATAAATTTAATATCTGTGGTATGAAAAAACTGTTTGGTTCTTTTGCTAATACTGGCGCTCCTGATATTATGGTTGAAGGAAACAACAATCTCGACTTAGCTTACGAAATCGACAAACATGGTAATTTAGAAGATATAAAAACACTTCTTTACAATAACGACGGTGAATTTTTTGAACTTGACCACGGAACTATGGTGCCTTTATTTTATTTAAATGCTCTCAAGGAATCTTCTTTTAAAATTATTCCTATTGCTTATTCTAATTTATCTCGAGCAGCCCATTTTTCTTTTGGCCAAATGATATACGAAATTATTAAAAATTATCCAGGCAGAGTAGGAGTTATCGCTTCCGGTGACCTTTCGCATCGTCTAAATCACGGCAATTATGAAGAAACAAAAGCTGGTGAAAATTTTGATAAAAAAATTGTCAGTGATTTGCAAGAAGGAAATGCCAAAGATTTGCTTTATTACGACGAAGAATTTGTTGAGCTTGCCGGTGAATGTGGCTACCGATCAATTTTAATTCTTTTAGGAATTCTTTCTGAGCTCAACTCAACACCAGAAATACTTTCTTATGAAGGCCCATTTGGTGTTGGCTACTTAGTCGCTAATTACAAATTTAATAATTAATAAAAAAATATGGATATTTATACAGAACTTGCTAAAAAAACAATTCAACAATATCTTAAAAACGAAAGCTTACCAGAAACAAAAGATTTACCAAAAGATCTTTTAAGTAAACGCGCTGGTTGCTTTGTTTCTTTGCACTCTAAAAAAGATAAGAGTCTTCGCGGCTGCATTGGAACAATTTTACCGGTTTATAAAAATTTGGCTGGTGAAATTATAAGCAATACTGTTGCCGCTTGTCACGATTCACGTTTTAAACCTGTTTCGGTAAAAGAAATTAACGATTTGGATATCCAAGTTGATATTCTATCAGAGCCAGAACATATACTTTCCCAAAAATCTCTCAATCCTAAAAAATACGGTGTTATTGTTAAAGCTAATGATGGCCGAACAGGATTGCTGCTACCAGATTTAGAAGAAATTAATGACGTTAGCTACCAAATTGCCGTTGCTCGCCAAAAAGCCGGCATTACCCCAGAAGAATTAGTGTATTTATATAGATTTACCGTCGAAAGACACAAGGGCAACTAATGCAAATTGCTCAAGTTGTTCCAAAAGCCAAAACTTTAAATACAGATGTTTTTGACTATTCTATCCCCCCCGAACTCTTACCCCAAATTCGACCAGGATTACTAGTCGAAATTCCTTTTCACGGACGAAAAATTGAAGGAATAATTATTAATTTAAAAAGATCTTCCCACATCCCTCGCCTTCTACCTATTATCTCCGTCATTGATCCCGAACCAGTTGTTGATAAAACCCATATTAGACTGGCAGAGTGGATGTCTAATTATTATTTAATTCCTTTAGGCAAAACCCTCTTTGAAAATATTGTCCCACCAGCTAAAAGAACAATTAAAAACCTTACTAAAGAAGAAAAACCATTAACAATTGCTAAGGTAGTTAAAAAAAATAAATATCAGAAAAGTCGTAAATATTTAATTGTGGCTGATTTCAATCACCGTTTAAAATTTTACTTGCAAGCTATTGAAAAGACCTTAGCTCAAAAAAAGCAAGTTCTAATTTTAATTCCAGACCTTGGAATGCTTCATTTCTTTACAAAATCATTACCACAAGCTAACTTGGGTTTTATCCATTCGCAAATGACTAAAACCCAAAGATGGTTAGAATGGGAAAAAATTCGACAAGGAAAAACCAAAATTATCATTGGTTCACAGTCAGCAATTTTTGCGCCAACAAATAATTTAGGCTTGATAATTATCGATCAAGAAGAAAATGAAACTTATAAAAATGACCGGTCACCTCGCTTTCATGTTGTTAATGTTGCTGAAGAACTATCTAAATTGACGGCCGTAACTTTAGTTATTGGTTCCCTAACGCCTAGGGTTGAAACTTATTTTAAAGCACTTAAAAATATCTATACTTTGAAAAAAATTGAAGAAAAACCCCGGTCAATTACTATTGTAGACATGAATAATCAGCATCAAGCCGTAAGTCTGCCCTTACAACAAAAAGTTGAAGAAAATTTAAAACTTAAGAAAAAAATTATTTTAGTTCTAAATCGAAAAGGCGAAGGTATAAAGTATGCTTGTCCAGACTGTCACTGGACAGCGACATGTGAAAAATGTGGAATGCCTTTAACGCCACAAGAGGATAGATTATTTTGTTTTAGATGCGAAAAAAGTGTTCTACCTCCTCAAAAATGCCCTAAATGCCAAAGCGTTCATCTTAAACCATTTGGTTTAGGTACTCGTAGATTAGAAAAAATCCTCAAAAATCTTTGGAACAAAGCAAGTATTGTTCGGATTGAAGATGAAAAACAATTCGAATTTAAAAAAAACCAATGGGATATTGCTATTGTTACTTCTTACGCTCTAAAATTTAACCTCCCACCAATCGGCTTGTCAGGAATTATTGATGCTGATCAAGGTTTTAATTTTCCAGACTTTCGGTCAGCCGAAAAAACCTTTCAAAATTTATATAAATTTTTAAAAATAGGCGGGGAGGGAATAATTCAAACGCATTCCCCAGATAACCCAACAATTTCTGCTCTCGCTAAATTAAGTTATGAAAATTTTTTTACTAACGAATTATCTGTAAGACAAACTTTTGATTTCCCGCCTTTTGTGCAACTTATTCGCCTACTTTACAAAAACGTTACCAAAGAAAATACCCAAAAAGAAACCGAAAGAGTCTCTAAATTACTTGAAAATATTGTTTCTATTCTTGGACCAACGCCAGCTTTTATTGAAAGGAAGCGAGGATATTACTGTTGGCAAATTTTGATTAAAATTCAGAGACAAAAGCAATTAGAAGAAATTAAAAACATTCTTACACTACTTCCACAAGGTTGGGTAGTTGATGTTGACCCCATTAATTTACTATAACGCAATCAGAATTGCGATATATCGCTGGAAAGCGTTATAGCACAACCGCATTGTGATATATCGCTGGAAAGCGTTATAATTATAGGTAGCATAAGAAAATAAAAATGAAACCTTCGGAGGGGAGGGATTAGTTTGCGTATTGGCATTTTTACTGAATGTTATCACCCGATTTTAAATGGCGTGGTTGTTTCTATTGATACTTTTAAAAGTGAACTAGAAAAGCGTGGCCATAAGTTTTTTATTTTCGCGCCTTCAAATAGTAAGTGCGAGGATAACCCTATTAATGTCTTTCGGTACCCAGCGCTTCCTTGGCCAAAAGACTATCCTTTAGCTTTCCCCTATCTAGCACCTTTACAACAAGCTCGAATTCAAGATTTAAGGCTAGATATTGTTCATACCCAACATATGTTTACTATGGGAAGATTAGGGTTAAGACTCTCTCGAAAATTAAATATTCCTATTGTTCACACTTACCACACTTTGATTTCCGAATATGTTCACTATGTTCCTCTTGTGCCCAAAAGCTTAACAAAGGCAGCTATCATCCATCTTACAAGGAATTACTGCAATAACTGCGATCAGATTGTTACTCCTTCACCTTCAATGCAAAAGATATTACGTTCTTATGGTGTCAAAAAACCAATTGAGGCCATTCCAACAGGAGTTTATTTAGAGAACCTTGCTGACCCTTACCATAAAGAGGTTTTGAAAACTAAATGGCAAATTCCAGAAAATAAAAAAATCCTTCTTTATGTTAGTCGAGTTGCTAAGGAAAAAAACCTTGATTTTCTTTTTCGAGTAATCAAAAAGTTGTCCGCAAAAAGGCAAGATTTCCACTTGTTAGTAGTAGGCGGTGGACCAGAACTTGAACACTATCAAAACTTAGTTAAGACTCAGGAATTGTCTTCTTATGTTACCTTCACTGGTATGCAAGAAAAAAAGAAAGCTAATCGATTTTTTGGCGCTGCAGATATTTTTGTTTTTCCTTCTATTACGGAAACACAGGGAATTGTCATCACTGAAGCAATGGCCGCTGGCATTCCTGCTGTTGCAATAAATAAAATGGGACCATCTGATATTATTAAAGACGGTGTTGATGGTTTCCTCACACCATTGAATGTTGAAACCTTTTCTGCTAGAATAGAATCTCTTTTAGAAAACAGTGATTTAAGAAAAACTTTCAGTCGCAACGCTAAAGAAAATGCGGAGAAATTTTCTGCCAAAGCATGCGCTGACAAAATGGAAAAACTTTATGAAAAAACAATTAGTTACCATTCCGAATAAGATACTTTCCGAGGTGACACAAAAAGTCACCTCTTTTGATAATAAAATTAAGACCCAAGTAGAATCAATGCGCTCTCTTTTAAAAACTCAGGACGGCGCAGGATTAGCTGCTAACCAAATTGGCGACAATAATCGCGTAATTGTTGTTGAGCTAGAAGACGAGAAAATAAAAAATTCTATTCCCTTCCAAGCCTTTATTAATCCGGAAATAGTTGAATGCTCCGAAGATAAAGACGATCTCGAAGAAGGATGTCTTTCTGTTCCTCAAATAGAACTACCGGTTGAAAGATCAACAAAAATTAAGATTCGTTTTCAAGATTTAGAAGGAAAAAAGAATAAATTAACTGCCAAAGATATTTTTGCTCGCATTCTTCAACACGAAATTGACCATTTAAATGGAATTATTTTTACCGAAAGGGTTAAAGAAAAATTTCTTGCAACGAATCCCAATTTAAAAAATATAAAAATTGCCTTTTTTGGCTCTGGTAACTTTGCCGCGACAATTTTAGAGGGGTTAATTTTATTAGGTCTTAAATTAGAAATTTTTACCGAAAGCGCTAAACCTTCCGGTCGTCATAAAGAAACAAAAACAACTCCAGTAGCGCAAATGGCGCAACGTTTTAGCAAAAAAGTAATTGAAGTTGACAATTTTTCAAATATTAAATCTAAAATTTCAGATCTCGATCTCTTGATTTGTACAGATTTCGGTCAAAAAATTCCCGTTGATATCTTAAAATTAGCAAAAATTACTGCCATTAACGTCCATCCTTCACTTTTACCAAAATATCGTGGACCAACACCAATTCAAACAGCAATTTTAGATGGTGCGAAAGAAACTGGCGTATCAATTATTAAAATGAGTGAAAAAATCGACGAAGGTGATATTTTAGCTCAAATTAAAACTGATATATCCGAAGATGACAATAGCCTAACTTTGTCCAATATGTTGGCCACTCTTTCTTTAAAACTAATTTTTGAAGCTCTACCCTTAATCGTTAATGACCAACTTCAAAAATTAGAACAAAATGAAAAAAAAGCAACTTTAACCAAAAAGTTTCAAAAAGCTGACGGAGAAATTGATTGGAATAAACAACCTGATCAAATTGAAAGACAAATTAGAGCTTTTTACCCTTGGCCAGGTTCTTATACATTCATAGGTGATCAAAGACTTATAATTCATAAGGCTCACATAACAGATGGCAAATTAGCCCTTGATATTGTTCAAGCAGAAGGCAAAAAACCTACAAAATGGTCTGATTTTCTACTCGGATTTCGCGGAGAAACACCTCAGTGGTTTGATAAAGTAAAATAATATATAATAGTAGTAGTTAAATCAGAATTATTATAATTTTGATTTGTTATTTTAATTTTTGATCTATTGTGAGGAGGGGTATGAACTTTATTTTTTGGAAAAAATCAAAGAGGACTAAAAAAGAAAAACCTGCCGCTGATCTATTATTACCAAAAGACAAGAAGGAAATTGAAAAGCTTGCAGAAATGAAGTCGAAACACCTTGAAAGCGTCGAGGAGCTTAATCGTAAAATTACTACCATAGAAAGCTCTACCGAGACACTTGTGCCTAAATTTGGTCGTCTTCATCATTTACTTAGAGAAAAAATTGGTTGGTATCGTAATTGGCACACAAAACCATATACTCACAGTGTTCACTGGTTGGTTTTATTACTTTATATTATCTCTCTTCCTATCGCCTATTTTTATCTTTCACCCTACGCATCAAGAACCAAAGCCATTACTTACGATTTTCCGAGATGGGAGCAAGTAAATCCAACCCCAACAGGCAATGACTTATTGAAGACCGCAGCTTGCTCTCAAGACGGTTCTGCTTGGACAGTTGGCGATGTTGGGACAATTTTTAGATCTTCTGCCACAGAAGACAATTGGGTCCGCCAATATACTAATACAGACAAGGATTTAAAAGATATTATTTGCATAGATCCAAGCAATATAATTGCAGTAGGTGCTTATGGCGATATTGTTCAATATAACGGTATTACTTGGACAACTAAAGCAAGTGGCACAACTAGTAATCTTTTTAATTTAGTTGCTCTTGATTCTACACATATTATTGCAATTGGAAACTCTGGCGCTATAACTGTTTCCACTGATGCTGGTCAAACTTGGGAAGTTAAAACAAGTAGCACAACTGACAATCTTAGAAATGCGGTTGCGTTTGATGCTACTCACACTCTTGCATTAGGAGTCTCTGGCCGTATTTTAATTTCTAATGATGCTGGTCAAACTTGGGAAGTTAAAACAAGTAGCACATCTGAAAATTTAAGAGGCGCAGCTATTCTTGATTCTACTCATGCAATTGCCGTAGGCGATAATGGAGCCATAACTGTTTCCACTGATATTGGTCAAACGTGGACGGCTAAAACAAGTGGAGATGGCAATCATTTTAACAGTGTGGTTGCTCTTGATTCCACTCATGCAATTGCCGTAAATTTTTTTGGAGGAATAGCTACCTCTTCTGATGCTGGACAGACATGGACACTTAAGACAAGTGGAACTGGCGATCATTTAATGAGTGTAACCGCCCTTGATTCTACCCATGCAATTACGGTTGGTGATCATGGGACTGTATCTATCTCTTCTGATGCTGGACAGACATGGACACTTAAGACAAGTGGAACAACTAGTCTTCTAAGAAACGTAGCTACTATTAGCTCCACTCGCGCGATTGCAGTAGGTGACTTTGGAGGCACGACTGTTTCTTCTAATGCTGGCCAAACATGGGTAACTAAGACAAGTGGCACAGTTGAAGAATTTTATGATGTTATCACCCTTGATTCCACTCATGCAATTGCGGTCGGAGTTGGTGGTTCTATTTTTCTCTCTTCTGATGCTGGTCAAACATGGACAGCTAAAACAAGTGGAGTTTCAGCTCACCTTACTAGTGTAACTACTTTTGATTCTACTCATTTGGTTGCCGTAGGTTTTCCTGGAGGTTCCAAGACTATTACTGTCTCTTCTGATGCTGGTCAAACATGGACAGCTAAAGAAACTGGGACTACCATTCTTGACGATGTAGCTGCTCTTAGTTCCGTTCGTGCTATCGCTGTTGGAATGACTAACGATGGACGTAGTGGCGCTGTCATGACTACCGCTGATGCTGGACAAACATGGACGACTAGGACAAGCGGAGCAACACAAACTCTTAAAGAGGTAGTTGCTCTTGATTCCACTCATGCAATTGCTGTTGGTAATTCTGGAACTATAATCGTCTCCACTAATGCAGGACAAACGTGGACAACTAAGGCAAGTGGAACAACACTGACTCTTCAGAAAGTAGTTGCTCTTGATTCCACTCATGCAATTGTGATCGGATCAAGTGGAACTATTATTGTCTCTTCTGATGCTGGTCAAACGTGGACAACTAAGGCAAGTGATACAACTAATCATTTAAATGGTATAACTGTTCTTGATTCCACTCATGCAATTGCAGCTGGAGCAAATGGAACCATAACTGTCTCAGCTGATGCTGGTCAAACGTGGACGACTAAGGCAAGTGATACAACTAATCATTTGTTTGACATAAACTCTTTTAACGGTAACTACGTAATTGCGGTAGGTGATCTAGGGGGAATAACTGTCTCTTCTGATGCTGGTCAGACATGGACAAGCAAAGGAAGCGGAACAATCAATTTATTGCGTACTGCATCCATTTTTGATGCCACCCATTCTACAGCAGTAGGTGATTTTGGTACCATTCTTCGTTATTATTCTCCTGCTAATGCGACTGCGACCAAACTTTTAATTAAGCTTCCCGGGCAATCTTTTGCTGATGGAGTAGGAGTAAGTGGTACACCTAACGCAGTTCAAGCAGGAGACCAAGTCACAGCAACTATTTACGCCGTTGATGCTAACAATAATTTAGACAAAGGCAACGCTTCTTATGCTAGTTTTACTACCACTGATCCAAATGATAGTAACCCAGCCACTATTCAGCTTACTCAAGACGGTACTTGTGTTCAAACCAATCGCCAACCAGGTGATCCAGAATGTGGCATTGGCACGGCTACTTTCCAATTTCATACAGCTGGCACTTGGACTATTAACACTAATGACGCTTATGGTGTTCTTTCTTCTATAACATCATCAAGCGTTACCATCAACCCAGGAGACCCAGCAAAATTAGTTGTTTCAGGACTGCCTTCATCCCTTAATGCCGGGGCAGTTTCGGGAGCAGTAACCGTTAAAATTACCGATACATACGGTAACGAAACAACAACTGGTTCTAGCACAACCATCAACCTTTCAACTACCAGTTCAAATGGAAAATTTGCTCAAAGTTCAAGTGGACCTTGGTCAGAAGAATCAAAAAATATTACCATTTCTGCTGGCAGCAGTTCAGCAACTTTTTACTATTATGATTTAAATGTTGGTACGCCAACTATTACAGCTTCAGAAACACCTTCTGCTGGTTGGGAAGACGATAGCGATATTTTAACTATTAATACTGGAGCAATTTCCCAATCATCTTTAACGGTTGATAAAAATTCACTTGCTGCTGGCGAAAGTTTAACCGCCACCGTTACTTTAAAAAACAACGAGGGCACAGTATTACCAAGCAAATCAGTCCAATTATTTTCTTCTCGCAATACCAGCGAAACAACGACTGATAGCATTTCCCCTTCCAGCGCAACTACCGATTCAAACGGTGTCGCAAGTTTTACCGTTAGCTCAACCTCTATTGGTGACTTTATTCTTTCTGCCTATGACCAATCTGACAATCTCTATGTTGCTCAAGAACAAGGTGTCAGTGTAAGTATTGGAAATTTAGGAAAAATTGTTGTTGAAAGTAGTGCTTCAGAAGTACAACCAGGTTCACCTTTTGAAGTTACCGCAACCACGTACGATAGCTACAACAATGTTAAAACAGATTTTACCGGCACACTTGAGTTTTCTTCATCCGACAGTTCAGTTAAATTTGTTGAAGCAAGCCACGCCCTTACTTCTAGTGAAAAAGGTAAATATACCCAATCTATTATTTTACAAGGAGAGGGTGAACAAAGCGTTCAAGTTACTGCTGACGGTATTTCCGGTATAGCCTATGTCACTGTCACACCATCAGCAACACCAGCCGCTATTACTTCCCCAACGCCATCAGCAACCACTTCAACAATAATTACCACTCCATCGCCAACGGAGACTACCGCAAAACCTTTATCAGCCATAGAAGCCTTACAAGAATCACCAACATTACAAAAAATCGCTCAAGCCTTAACACCTGTTACTGCTACTGTTGCCACCCTAGGAATCGTTCCTTTGTTGGTTCAAGCTTTTCCTCAAGGCTTTCAAGCATTAGCTTCACTATTTCCAGCAATTTTCACGGCTGCCGCCGTTAGACGCCGTCGCAAACCATGGGGCATTGTCTACGACTCCATAACCGGCAAACCAGTTGACTTAGCAGTTGTAAGAGTCTTTAACGAGTCAAACGATAAATTAGTTGCCACTAAAGTTACTGATCAAAACGGTCGTTTTAACTTTTTACTTGCCAGAGGCAAATATTACGTCACTGTTACAAAAGCCGGTTATATTTTCCCACCAAAAATTTCTAAACTTAAAGCCTACCAACTTTCAACCAGATTTGGTCCACAAAGTGATATCTATTTTGGTCAACCATTTGTTATTGGTGCTGACGATACTAATGTCAACTTGAATATTGGCCTTGATCACAAAACACGCAACCTTTCCTTAGCTAACAAAACCATAATCTGGGTAAAAAATGGTCTTGATTGGTTCTTGATCGGACTCTCTTACTTTGCGGTTCCATTAATGATATTGGGAGCGATTTTTGCCAGTCTTGCTGTTGTGGTTGCACCTTCCACTTTCCACCTAGTCCTATCAGGATTCTACGTTTTACTACTTATTGCTTATCTTATCGGTAGTCGAATCCAAGCTGCTCGCATTGGAACTGTTTTTGATTCAATTTCTAAAAAACCAATTGCTAAAGCAACTGTTTCGATTTTTGATAAAGAGTACAACGCTATTAGAGAAATTAAAACTACTGATCAAAATGGTCGTTTCGCCATTTTAGCCCAACGTGGACAATATTATTTAACCGTTCAAGCTAAAGGTTATAAATTCCCATCTAAAGAATTTTCTTACCAAAAGAAGGATAAGAAATTAGGTCATATCTATCTTGGCGAAACTATCAATAATAAAAAACCTGGTTTTGTTAGTGTTCATATTCCATTGGACAAAGAGGAAAAGAAATAAGAATACTAAAAACAAAAATACCCCTGCAAACGAAACTCTGCAGGGGTATTTTTTTATTCTTTAAAAGAAATTTTTTCTACAAAAGAGCATCAAGAAGACTATAACCTGTCATTTCTGGTGGTTGTTCAAGACTTAAGATATCTAAAACTGTCGGAGCAATATCTGCTAAAATCCCAACAGCTTTTTTTTCACTCTGCTGCAAAGGATTTTTTTTGTACTGTGGCCCAACCAAAATAAAAGGTACCGGCGAAACAGAATGTTCGGTGTCGATTTGGTTACTCTCTGAATTAAACATTCGTTCAGCATTACCATGATCGGCAGTAATTAGAAAAATTGTTTCAGGAAATTGACTAGTTAATCTGCCAAGTTCCTTGTCAACAGCCTCGACCGCTTTAATAGTTGCTTTCAAATTCCCTGTATGACCAACCATGTCCGTATTAGCAAAATTAATCATAATAAAATCGTATTGATTATTTTCAGATCTTTTAAAAATTTCATCGGTAACTTTAGAAGCTGACATTTCCGGGCGCAGATCGTATGTTGGCACCTTAGGCGATTGAATTACCGCCCACTCTTCTCCCGGATAAGGTACCGGACTACCACCATCAAAAAAATAAGTTGCGTGAGCATATTTTTCTGTTTCAGTTGCATGAAGCTGCTTTAAACCTTGAGCGCTAATAACTTTTGATAATGGATTTTCAATTTTTTCCGTTGGCAAAACAACTCGAATAGGTAAATTTTCTTCATATTCCACAATACTAGCAACTTGAACATTCTTTAACAGCTTTTTTTCTGGATATTTCTGCTGAGGCAACATAAAAGTTTCAACTAACTGCCTAATTCTTTCTGGCCGAAAATTGAAAAATATAATCGAATCCCCATCTTTAATTAAACCCTGCGGTTTTGTAGATATTTCGGATTGTTTGGGAAAAAGTCGATCAAATACCCCCTGCTCTTTTGGGAAATTGATAATTGCTGTTGGTTTAATAAATTCATCAGTTTCACCACGAGCATAAGCTCCTAAAATTGCTTCTCCTGCAGAATGAGCAGTTTCACCACGACCCAAAACCATACAATCGTAAGCCGCAAAAGTTCTTTCCCAATGACTATCACGATCCATAGAGTAATAACGACCAATTATACTAGCAATTCGCGTATTAAGACGGAGCGCTTGAATTCTAGATTCAAGTTTATTAATATACAAAAGAGCCGTTTTTATAGGAGTATCGCGACCATCGGTAAACATATGAATATACGAAGGTTGTTTAAAATGATGCTGTTTAAGCGTTTCTAATAAAGCAAAAAGGTGGTCAATGTGACTATGAACTCCGCCAGCACTCACTAACCCAACAAAATGAAGGCTAGTTTTATTTTTTTTAGCATAATTAATAGTATCAATCAAAACAGAGTTTTTGAAAAACATTCCTGAAGCAATAGCTTTTGATACACGAGGTAGATCCTGGTTGATAATACGACCCGACCCCAAACAAGTGTGACCTACTTCGGAACTACCAACATTACCCCACGGCAAACCAACTGGTTCACCCGCTGCCTCAATTAAAGCATGTGGATAATTTTGCCAGAGCCTATCAAAATTAGGCTTCTTAGCAAGAGCAATGGCATTTCCTTTAGTAATTTCACTATAACCCCAACCATCCATCACAACTAAAATAACTTTGGGTTGATACATAACCCTCCTGTTTTGATTATACCAAAAAAATCTTAAATCTAAAATCGTAATAACACTTAAGATTTTTAATAATTCGTTGACACAAAGCAAGCTAACTGCTATAATTAAGTCTAAAGGAATTAAATAATCTATGTTATCAATTAGACTTCGCCGTACAGGCAAAAAAAAGAAACCTTCGTACAGAATTGTTGTCACAGACAATCGTGCGCCTATTTATGGTAAATATTTAGAAATGATTGGTCATTATGACCCTTTTACTAAAGTAGTTGTTTTAGACAAAGAAAAAGCTTTGGAATGGATGAACAAAGGCGCTAAACCAAGCGATACAGTAGGAAAAATTCTCGAAGCTCAAGGCGTAAAACATAAAAGCATTGTCATTAAAAAGTTTAGAGCTGTTTCTAAAAAAGAACTTGAAGTCCAAAAAGCTCAAGATGAAGCCGAAAAAGAAAAAGAACGCCAAGAAAAAGAAGCCGCAAAAGAAGCTTTTGAACAACAGGTAGAAGCTGAAAAAGCTGAACAACCTTCTTCCGAAGAAAAACTTCAAGAAGCAGCTGAAGAATCTATCAAAGAAATAAAAGAAGAAGAATCTACTAAACCAGAAGAAAAACCTGAAAAAGCAGAGCCAGAAGACAAAGAGTAATTTCTTCTTGACACTTTGAAAATTTTGAATAGTTTTAGTAAAATTAAGTTGAAGGCAGAATTAAACGGTCGAAACTGCTTTTAAGAAAAAGAAAGAAAGATTTGGGAGTTTAAAATGGCTGAAGCAGATAAAGAGTTCGTCGATAACGTTGTCAAAGCAATCGTCGACCATCCAGACGATGTCAAAACCAAAAGATCAGTTGATGAAATGGGAGTTTTAATCGAACTTTCCGTTCACCCTGAAGATATGGGAAAAATCATCGGTAAAGAAGGTCGAACAGCTAAGTCTATTCGCACACTCCTTCGAGTTTTAGGGGCCAAAAACAATGCTCGCGTCAACCTTAAGATTATTGAACCAGAAGGTGGTCGTGAAGTAAAAGTCCCTGAAGACAAAGATGACAAGAATTCTAAAACACTCGAAGAAGGTCAAGTCACCGAAGTAGTCTAACGTTTAAAAAAAACAAAATTATAGGATCGCCACAGTCCTTTGTTTCGATTTTTATCGAAGTGCAGGAATGTGGCGATTCTTTTTAAGAAAAAGAAGCCATCATGATTTATAATGTCTTAACAACCCAAAACAATATTTACGACTCGTTTTTAAAAACTGGTCTTATTGCGCGTGGAATGAAGAAAAAAATCATCAATATCAATATTTTTAATCTTTATGATTTTGGCCTCGGCGCTCACAAAACAATTGATGACACACCATACGGTGGTGGCCCAGGAATGGTTTTACGTGTTGATATGATAGATAAAGCCATCACAAAAATAAGTGAAGGAAAGAAAAAGAAAAAAATAATATTATTAACTCCTCAAGGGAAAAAATTTAATTCACAAATAGCCAAAAAACTCGCTAAAGAAAAAGAACTCATTTTAATTGCTGGTCGTTTTGAAGGATATGATGAACGAATTAGAGAATTTGTTGACGAGGAAATTTCGATTGGTGACTATGTCTTAACTTCCGGAGATTTGCCAACCATGGTTTTAATTGATTCAATTTCTCGCCAAATTCCAAAATTTATAGAAAAATCCGAATCAATCCAAGAAGAATCTTTTGAAAAAAATTGTTTAGAATACCCCCAATACACCAGACCAGAAATATACAAAAATAAAAAAGTACCAACAATTTTACTTTCCGGAGATCATGAAAAAGTTAGAAAATGGCGTCAAAAAAAAGCTTTAGAAAAAACTCAAAAACGTCGGCCAGATTTAACCTTTTAGGATTTGACAAAAACAACAAGATACCATATAATATTAGTACAAGGAGTCAGATTTTGCCTAATTTAAGGGAAATTATCCAACAAATTCAAAGAGATCTTTCCTGTCCAATTTGCGGTAAAAATTACGAAATTGGCAAAATTAGACTTCGCGGACTTTTTGACCAAACACTTATTGTCCAAACAATTTGCAACAGTGGTCATATAACACTTTTCATGACAACTGTAAAAAAAGACCAAAAGAAAACTCCAATATCAACAAATAACATTATTGATCTTCATAAAAGTTTAGAAAATTTCAATGGAGATTTCCAAAAATTGTGGAAAAGCTAAAAAGGACAAAATGAAAAACATAATACTTAAAGCAGAATCACGCGAACTCTTGGGTAAAAAAGTTAAAACCTTACGAAACGACGGACAACTTCCGGTAGTTTTGTATGGTAGAAAATTCGAAGCCCTATCTTTAGTCATTAATGAAAAAGAATTTTTAAAAGTTCTCAAAGAAGCTGGTGAAGCAACAATTATTAATATTGAAATTCCTGGAAAAGAAACCGCCAAAGCGCTTATTAGGCATATTCAAAAAGATCCTGTAAGTGACCGGGTGATTCACGCTGATTTGTACAAAGTTGACATGTCACAAGAAATTGAAACAGAAATTCCCCTTGTTTACGAAGGTGTCTCCCCTGCTGTCGAAGAATTGGAAGGTAACTTTATTACCAACAAAGACACTATTAAGGTAAAATGTTTACCTGATAAATTGGTTTCGGAAATTAAAGTTGATATAACTTCACTAAAAACTTTTGAAGACTTGATCCACGTTAAAGACTTAAATATTCCCGAAGGAATTAAAGTTCTTGATGAAGAAGAAGATATTGTCGCTCAAGTGACAGCTCCTACTTCTGAGGAAGAATTGGAAGCAATGGATCAAGAAGCTGCTGTTGATACTGAAAAAGCACAAATTGAAAACATGGAAACTGAAGCGGAAAAAGAGAAGGCAGAAAAAGAAGCTGAAGGTGCTGAAGAAGAACAACCAGTCAAAGAACAAAAGAATGAAAAATAAATATTACATCCTTACGTTGGGATGCCAGATGAATATTTCTGACTCTCAAAGGATTGCTCAAAAATTAGAAGATCTTGGATACAAATCGGCTCCTGAAAAGGAAGCCGATTTGGTAATTGTTAACGCTTGCTCTGTTAGGCAATCGGCCGTTGATAGAATTTGGGGTAAAATTAAAAATTGGAAAAAACAAAATAAAAAGATTATGGTTACTGGCTGTGTGCTACCAACTGATGAAAAAATATTAAAAGAAAAAGAAATAGAAGTTTTCAATATTAACGATCTACCAAAAATAATAAAGAAGTCTGAGACTAAAGAATATTTTAACTTGAAAGCAAAACTAGACAGCAATATTGCTTACATTCCAATTATGACTGGTTGCGATAATTTTTGTTCTTATTGCGCTGTCCCCTACACTCGCGGCCGAGAGGTTTCTAGAAAAGATACTGATGTTCTATGTGATATTAAAGATGCCTTAGGTAGCGGCTTTAAAGATGTTATGTTGTTAGGACAAAATGTTAATTCGTATAAATACGATTTTGCAAAATTACTAAAAAAGGTAGATAAATTACCAAATGATTTTCAATTTACTTTTATGAGCTCTAACCCGCATGATATGACAGATGAAATTATTCAAACTTTTTCCGAACTTAAAAAATGGCCAAGAGAACTTCATTTGGCGATGCAGTCCGGCGATGACGAAATTTTAAAAAAGATGAATCGCAAATACACAAGCAGCCAATTTTTAAAATTAGTTGAAAAACTTAAATCTAAAATTCCAAATATTAAAATTACTACCGATATTATTGTTGGCTTTCCTAGCGAAACTAAAAAACAATTTGAAAATACTTATAAAATATGTAAAAAAATTGGCTTCCAGAAGGCCTATGTTGCTCAATATTCCCCTCGTACCGGTACAGTTGCCGCAAAATTAAAAAACGACGTTCTAAAAGACGAGAAAAAACGTCGTTGGCTAATTTTAGACCAATTAATTAACAAGTAACTTGTTTTTTTTTAGAACTCTTCGTATTTCACCTTATCGGGATAAAGAATCATAAAAGGATAACCAACATAATTTCTATTAATTTTGCCAACACCAATTTTCTTTAGAAATTCGATCATCTCTTCGGTAACTTTAGCCGGATCGGATTTTTTCGTTTTACTCTTAAATTCAATTTCTACAAAATCTCCTAAGCCCTTAACTTTATCGATAGCAATCTCATAACTTTTGTAATTAAAGGTTTTTCTTAACTTATCAACAGTGATTAACAATTTAAAATCTAAAGCAGAAAATATTTTATTCAAACTTTTAATATCACTTACATTTGTTTCAAACTCATCACAATAATGACTTTTGCCATTTTTATCGTAGTGCCAATTTTTATAAGTAATACTAAAATTACCATCAGAATCTCTTAATCTCAACCATTCTGCAATTGGTTTATTTTTAAGAAAATTGCGATGCTTTGGCGTAAAATATTTATCAACTTGCTTATTAGTACTTATAAATTTAGCTTCTTTTTCTAAAAAAACCAGAAGAGGTTTTATTTTTTCAACTTCAACTTGAATTTCAATTTCAATATCTTTAGGCATTAAATTCTTTTAAAAATTCTTCTATTTTTTGTGTCTTTAAATCCTTTGAACCACGAACACGGACAGTAATATTTTCGTCTTTTTCTTCTTTATCCCCTACAACAATAATATAAGGAATTTTTTGCATTTCTGTATCGCGGATTTTGCGACCAACCGATTCATTGCGCTCATCAATTTCTATTCGCACTTCTTTTAAACTTTCGGCAATCTTCTTTGCATAATCAAAATGTTTTTCTGAAACCGGCAAAATTATTGCTTGAACTGGCGAGAGCCAAACAGGCAAAGCACCGGCAGTAGACTCTATTAACACCGCCATAAATCTTTCGACTGATCCTAAAATTGCTCGATGAATAATTACTGGATGTTTTTTTTGACCATTCTCATCAATATAATTTGCGTCTAATCTTTCTGCCATTGAAAAATCTAATTGAATTGTTCCCATTTGCCACGAACGGCCAAGGGAATCTTTAACATGAAAATCAATTTTTGGACCATAAAAAGCACCATCACCCTTATTTTCGTTAAAATCAATCTTTTTTTCTTTCAAAGCTTTAACTAAACCATCTTCTGCTTTTTGCCATTGCTCATCAGTACCAATCGATTTTTCTGGTCTGGTCGAAAGTTCAACTTTAATGTCAGAAAACCCGTATCGGCTATAAGTCTCATGAATAAAATCTATTAACTTAATTAATTCTTCTTCAATTTGGTTTTCATTACAATAGATATGAGCATCATCAATCGTTAAGGCTCGTGTTCTAAGCAGTCCATTTACTTCACCAGGTTGTTCATAACGAAAAACTGTACCAACTTCAGAAAATTTAATTGGCAATTCTTTATAAGAACGCATTTCTTCGTTAAAAATCGCGATTGATCCTGGACAATTCATTGGTTTTAAACACCAATCAACTTTTTCTTCTTTCATTTCTTTTTCATTACCAGTAAAAAAAAGTTTTTCACGATAATTATCATAATGCCCAGAAGCCCTTAAAGTGTCTAAATGGATAACTGTTGGTGTTTTTAGGTCTTTGTAACCCTGTTTGGCTAGTCGCTTTTTTAAATCATTAACAATTAAATCAAAAAGCAAAGTACCTTTTGGCCACCAATAAACTGTGCCTGGCACTTTATGATTAAAACTAAAAAGCCCCAAGGATCTACCAAGTTCTTTATGATCTTGTTCCATTTTTTACCTCAAGGATATCTTACTACAGATTAACTATGAGTTCAATAAATTTAAACTTTAATTGAAAACTGACGGCAAAGTTTTAGAACTTCTGCTTTTATTTTGATTTTACTTTCTTTTCCGGAAAGAGCATTAAATATCAGCTCAGCAATTTTTTTCATTTCCTTTTCTTTCATGCCGCGAGTTGTCAACGCTGGTGTTCCGAGCCTAATACCAGAACCAACAAAAGGCTTTTCCGGATCAAATGGAATAGTATTCTTATTACAAATAATATTTACTTCTTCCAATATTTTTTGAGCATCTTTACCAGTCATTTTAATTGGTCTTAAATCAACCAACATTAAATGGTTATCGGTGCCGCCAGAAACTATTCGTAACCCGAATTTTTCTAAGCTTTCTGCTAAAATATTAGCATTTTTAACTATTTGGCTAGCATATTTTTTAAATTGTGGTTTTAAATTTTCACCAAAACAAACTGCCATCGCCCCAATCTGATTTTCGTGCGGCCCACCTTGCATCCCTGGAAAAACCGCTCGATCGATTTTTTTAGATAGCTCCTCACCGTCAGGCAAGACAATGTTTTTACAAATTATAATTGCTCCCCGCGGACCTCGTAAAGTCTTGTGGGTTGTTGCCATAACAACATCAGCGTAGGGGAATGGTGTCGGGTGAGCTCCACCAACAATTAGTCCAGCAACATGAGAGACGTCTGCCAAAAGATAAGCACCCACCTCCTTAGCGATAGCTCCAAACTTTTTAAAGTCAATAATACGTGAATAGGCTGTCGCCCCACAAACAATTAATTTTGGTTTTTCCTTTTTAGCGATCCTTAAAATTTCGTCATAATCTAGCATTTCTGTTTTTTTGTCCACACCATAAGAAATAAATTTGTAAGCAGTGCCTGAAAATCCAATTGGAAGACCATGAGTAATATGGCCGCCTTGATCCAACTTCATCCCCATGACTTTATCACCAAACTTTAGCATTGCAAAATAAATTTCCATATTAGCTGGCGAACCAGAATACGGTTGGACATTAGCGTGCCATTTATCGCTCGAGAGACCAAACATTTTTAAAGCTCTTTCTTTAGCAATGTCCTCTACTTGATCAATATTAACCTGCCCAGCATAATAACGCTTGTGCGAATAACCTTCAGAGTATTTATCAGTTAAAACCGAGCCTAAAGCCTCACGAACAGCTAGACTCGCGTAATTTTCTGACGGAATTAAATCTAAAGTTTCTTGTTCGTATTTTTCTTGGAGCTCAATTAATTTGGCAATTTTAGGATCTTTTTTCTTCAGGCTCATTTTGCCTTTCATTTAAAATTTTTTAATTTTTCTTCAAAGTCATCGTCGAGTTGTTTTTTCATTTCTTCATGCCAGGTCTCATCATACTTTGGTAGAAGCGAATTTATAATTGGACAATTTTTTTCTTCTAAACAAAATCCAGGAATATGACATTTAGTTGCCATAAGTTGCGAAATGTTATTAAACCCTTTTTTCTTTAATAGCTGCTTAATTTTTATCATTTCAATCCGAGAAATTTGTCTAAGTTGTGCTTCAGCTGTCGAACACGTGCGAAGTGGAAAATAACCAGAAATTAGATTAAACAAATTATATTCTTGAAATAAATCTATTCTTATACCACGCGGTATCATATAAAGAGCATCTGCAGCTGGAATTTTATATTTTTTAGTAAATTCAAAATAAATTTCAATTGATTCTGCTACTCTTTCTAAATATTCGTACAAAAATTCTTTATTAGCCCTAATTGGGTAAGGCAAAGTAAAAAATCGATCTATCATACTTAAATCTTTCTTTGACAATTTTCTTTGGCTAATTTTTGAATTATATTTTTTAAAAACTTGTTGGCAACGCTCCAAAGAATAATAAATTGAATCAGGCACCATTGGCACTGTTCGGTGACGCTTTTTTTCGCTCCAAACTCGCCAAGAAACCGAAGACAAAATTTTAAGTGATAAAACATTTTGCCAGTCACGCATAAATTGATGACGCATTTCTAAAATTTCTCGCCATTTTTTCTTCAAGTTTTTTGGATCCTTTATCATTTCTTTTTGCAATTTCACGATTTTTCCCGCTTCTTTTTCAAGATTTAACGACTTCGTAAAAGAAAAATCTGTAATTTTTGTCAGGTCTTTAGGTAAAGATTTCTGTTGTATTAAATCACGAACAATGTTTATTTTTTGCGGATCTTTAAAAATATTTGGGCTAGGATACACATTGCGTGCCGCTAATTCTCTTGATATATAAATCAAATCCAAACCCATTGTTTTAAGATATTTTTCAATTTTTTCTACAACCATTTTTCCCTCTTCCGGCATCCAATCTTTCTCTTGTTCAATTTCTTGTTTAAAAGCAATTATTGACTCAATTGGATAAGCAATAATACCTGTGCCATAAATACCATATTGCATAATCTTCGAAGCTTCATCTTTTTCAACACCATTTTCAAGTAATTTATTTAAAAAATTAATATTTTTTTCTGAAATTTCTTTATATTTTTCTTTAACCGCTTTATTTTGATCAATGCTTGTTGGGTAAACAATATCTTCAACAGTTGTATTCGTCCTTCGACCAGAAGCCATTAAAGAAGATGAAAAAACTGCTCCCGTCATCATTGAATCGATAAATTTAGAAGCCTCATACGAAAAACAAATCGCTGGCGTCGTTGCAATTGAAGCATGCCCTCTAAGCGACGATTTCTTAATAATTTTTTTAACTTTTTCGTCAATATTTTGACCTTTATCAATTGCTTCTTGATATAATTCTTTAACCGTTTTACCCTTAAAAGTCATTAGGGCAGAAAGCGCTACAATATCTTGGGGTTTAAGTGATCCAGTTTTATCTTGCAGAATCGGCGTAACTCCTAAAAATGTCATTTTTAAATCTTTTGTTTTGTAACTCATACTTGCCTTTCTTTTTTTTGAGAGCTTACTCGCCCGCTTTGCCATTGACCACGATAAAGATTTGTTTCGCCCGAAACTTCATAAAATAAAATATGAACAATCCGCGCCCCAAGTTCAATTTCCATCTCACAATTACCAGCATTGTAGAATAAAAACGAAAGTTCACCACAGTATCCCGGAGCAACATTTCCACCGGAAAGAACAATACCAGAACGATACAATGTACTACGAAGCCACATATTGGCCGTTAGGTTTTTTGGCATATTCACTTTTTCTAAAGTTGTTACAAGGTACGATTCGCCTGGTTTTATTATTATGGATTGTTTTTCACTTTTTTTATATTCATAAAGCAACTTTGAATTAGCCGAATCACGCTCTTCTAACCCCATAAAACCGCTCCCAGATATTTCATGGACCTTTCCTAAGCATAAATCAAAACCAGAACCTTCAGGATTTTTTAATTCTCGTTCACACAATCCTTCAACTAACTTTTTTTCTTTAACCAACTTCAATAGCTCGTCAACACCTAAAACCATTAATTTCCTTTCCTAAATTTTTCAATTATAATTCCCCGTTTTTCAGCTAGCTCCCTTGACTCCGGCTCAGCAGTAGTAGCTTTGCCGTCTGAACCGTCTAAAATTCTTAAATAATCATTTAAATAAATAATTTTTTTAACACCCAAATTATTTAATGCTTTCATACAGTCATAGCATGGAAAAACGGTAATATAGAGTGTTGAGCCACGCAACTGATTAACATCACCGGAATTAATAATAGCGTTAATTTCAGCATGAATACCATTACATCTTTTTATTTTACCAGTAATTGGATCGCCATGGACTTTAAGACAACCAACTTCATTGCAATGAACGTCTCCTCTCGTAGGACCATTGTAACCAATTGAAATTATTCGATGGAGATCATCAACAAAGATAGCCACCGCTTTAACATAAATACAGGAGATTCTATTAGTAGCTGTCACTGCAATATCCATAAAAAATTCATCCCACGATATTCGAGGTCGTTTCTTAAATTTTTTCGGAGGTTTTTTGTCCATATTTTTTGACTCCTTTTTTTCTGTCCTCATCTTAACAAAAACATTTCAAAAAAGTCAAAAAATCAGGTATAATTATGGTATGAAAATAATCGCCCAAAACAAAAAAGCTTATCACGAATACGAAATTCTAGAAAAATTCGAAGCCGGTTTAGTACTTAATGGTACAGAAATTAAATCAATTCGTAACGGCCGTGTGAATCTTTCGGGTACTTTTTGTCGTATTCAAAATAATGAACTCTGGGTTTTAAATTTGCATATTGCTAGCACATTAGAACCAGAACGTACTCGAAAATTATTAGTTCATAAAAGCGAGATCAAATCTTTAATCGGCAAAACCCAGCAAAAAGGACTCACTCTTATTCCGTTAAGTCTTTACATTAAAAAAGGTAAAGCTAAATTAGAAATTGCTTTAGTTCGTGGTAAAAAAATTCACGATCAGCGCGAAACAATTAAAAAACGTGACACAAAAAGACAAGTTCAAAGAGAACTAAGCGAATAAGAATTATTTAATAAATATAGCCCATAATTCGCGAGTAAGAAGCTGAAATAGTACGAGTTGAAATCACTCCAAAACCACGATAATTCATTTCGGTAATAGTAATTTGATCACCATCAACCCCATCAACCATACCGACATGACCAGTTTTACCGCCTTCAGTCGTCACAACGATTGAACCTACCTGTGGAGTGCTGCCAGTTGCGAAACCGAACCTCTGCGCCCCTGAAAGCCAAGCAATGGCATTACCAGACCAAGGAATATTTCTTCTTTGCGAAACATAATAAGTACAGTAGCCATAAGGGAAAGAATGGCTTTCTCCGGCCTCTATGGTAGCAATTTTGCTCGTAACTTTATTTACCTGTGTTGTTTTTACTTTTGTACTTGTTTTTACAACAACTTTTTCCTCTTTAGTAACGACCGTTTCTGCAACTAACGGTTTTGGTAAATAACCTTCTGAAACAAAAGAGATTTGAACATTATCCGACGTTGACGGTTCAAATACATCAGAAGAAAGGCTGTCAACAACGCCTCGGGCAATGTTTAAATTTGCTTCCATAGAATTAGCCGCTTGAGCTTTTGGAATACTCAAAACAAGACCTGAGTTTAGGCCCGCAACGAGAAAAAGGCTAAATGATAAATTTTTGATTAAAGGTGCAAAACAACGAGTATTTAGCCCGCCTTGACTTGGCGAGGCAGGTTTTTCATTTTTAAGATTTAAATTGATAAGGTTTTTTTTGTTTTTTTGTTGAAATAATTTCTGGTTAATAACTTTTACCAGAAGTCCCGGTTTTTCGGGTGTACAAATAATGAACCTCCATATTAAGAGAGTAATAACTGAATCCCGTCCTTTTTAATGTACCAAACAGTCAACTATTAACTCTGCGATCATGCTTTAAAGAATTTTAAAAAGGCGCTTTAAAGCACGACAATATCGATTTTACCATACTGGTTAAGTATGTCAAGGGTTATAATCACCCCTGTTAATCTTGGTATATCTTTTAACAACTCTGGACTGTGGATAACTTAAAAGCTGATTCCAACGCCTCAGGTCCTGAGGCGTTGGGCACAAATCAATGAATGGTTTAGATTGAATGGACAATATAATATCCCTTAAGTAATTAGCACCAATAGTTAGTCTTGACTTTTTTCCTATAATATGATACATTACTTTGTACTTGAATCTTTCTGCAAATCTGACACAGGAGGTTAAATATGTCTTATCGCGATGAAATACAGAAAAAGGTAGATTTGGGTATTGCTTCGACAGTGGCTATTTGGAAAATGGTCACCAGCCATTCCGACGAATATCAAACAAGCCTCGGTCTCAATCAAGCAGGCGTAAAAGAGCTTGAAAGACAAAAGAGTCACATCAGTATGTACCCGTCAATTGAAGACGAGCTTGCAAGCGCAATACTCAACATAGAGATTGATGGAGAACAGTTTGGCCTTGTTGTTAAGTATGTGTGTGGTTGTGAATACGGCGACACATGGAGAGAGTGCTTGATGGTTGGTTGTAAAAGCAACCCTTCTCTCAACCTAAGCGTTGGGTATGGGACAACTCTTGTTTTTGCCGTTTCAAAAGACTGGCACAAGAGAATAATTTCACATCTAACCGAAGCCGAAACTCCACCACCTCCGTGGTTTCCAAAGTAGTCAGCACGGTTTACGAACATTCCAATATTTAATGACCTTGGTTTCGCAACTAAGGTCATTTTTTTATACAAAAAAAACAGGCTTTTTGACCTGTTCTTTTAACAATGGTGGAGCTGGGGGAAATTGCATCCCCGTCCAAAAAAAGATCTAACAATCATTGACAAGTGTAAATTTTGCCTTTGTTTTCTTAATTTTACCTACTAAGACAACCTTGGTAAAAAGCAAGTTGATTTGTCATGCCCGATTCCAACCATTCAACTAACAATTGGGCGGACAGCGTTTAGCCTCGCGTTATGCTAAGGCTAGCGCAGGTGTATAAGCTGATTTGTTGCTTATTTTTTGCGACAAAATCTACGAGCTTATGTCGCCAGCTCGACTTGAAATTGTTTTTCTCTTTTCCTGTCGAATCTATACAGCCCCTTATTGACTAGTATTGTAAACTGTTTAGAAGCAAAAGTCAAGATAAGCTATTCTCTTGACTTTATGTCAACTTTTCTTTACAATTGTCTCGAGACAAGATGAAAATATATATCACTCATATTTCTAAAAAAATAAGAAATCTTCGCGAAGAAAAAAAACTTACCCAAGAAGAATTGGCGGAAAAATTAGGAATTTCCAGGCAATCAATTATTTCTGTTGAAAAAGGTAAATGTTTGCCATCGCTGCCTTTAGCCCTTAGAATGTCTGAACTTTTTAATTTAGCTTTCGACGAAATCTTCGGATCCCAAAATAACCATAAAGAAAAAGGAGTAAACATTATGCCACACTATCTATCACCCCTGTCACCTTTTGGCGACCTCGACCGAATCTTCGAAGACGAAGAAAACACGCCAACTTGGCCTGCACGCCGCGGTTTTTCATATCCGGCCATCAATATTAAACAAACTGCCAAAGATATTATTTTAACCGCTGATATTCCTGGCATTAAAGAAGATGAATTAGAAATTGAAGTAGGACGAGATTTTGTTAATATTTCCGGCGCACGTCAAGAAGAAGAAAAACAAGAAGAGGAAGGCTACTTTAGACAAGAAGTCCGCTATGGTTCATTTGCCCGACGTCTTTCGTTACCAATCGAAATTAGAACCGACAAAGCCGAGGCAACAATTAAAGATGGTATTTTAAAACTCGTAATGCCAAAATTAGAAATTGCCAAACCAAAGGTTACCAAAATCAAAATTAAGAAATCTTAAAAGCACTGGAAAATTTCATATTTTTTTGCTAAAATTAAGTTAAGATGAGACTTAAACCTTATATTATTGGTATTACCGGGGGAACTGCTTCAGGCAAAACTTTTGTCATTGAAGCTTTAAAAGACTATTTTGACGGAAAAATTTTAGTTATTTCCCAAGACCAATATTTTAAAGGCGAGAGCGCTAAACAGCTTGATCGTTGGGAAAGAGCTAATCTTGACCAACCAAAAGCTTTTGATAATGAATTATTAGAAAAACATTTAAAATTACTTTTATCAAAAAAAACGGTTTTAGCACCAGTTTATGATTTTGCTCGCCACAAACAAGCTAAAGCAAAAGTACCGCTTGAGCCAAAACCAGTTATCATTTTAGAAGGAATTTTAATTTTTAATAATCCTGAAATTCGCAATTTGATTGATTTAAAAATTTATCTAGAAGCCGATCCGGACATTCGTTTAGCCAGACGTTTACTCCGCGACATTGAAGAGCGCGGCGTTACAATTGAAAATCTTCGATCTTCAATTGAATGGTATGTTCAAAAAGTTAAACCAATGCACGACAAATATATTCACCCAATGAAACAATATGCCGATATGCGACTAGACACCAATAAAGGTTCACTAGAAGCAGCTAATACAGTTCAAGAAAGAGTTAAAGAAATCCTTAAAAAATACGAAGAAAAGTAAAATTACGGGCGGTTAGCTCAGTTGGCTAGAGCGTCTCATTGACGTTGAGAAGGTCACTGGTTCGAGTCCAGTACTGCCCACCATTAAAAATTACGCTTTCCATAAACCATGGACATTGCAATACTCACGAACAATTATATTATTAGCACTAATTGAAAATTCAGCCTCTGGGCTGTCTTTTGGTTTTAAATGTTTACGATAAATCTTACCATCGGCAATTATTTCAATCCATTGAATATAATGTTTTTCTTCCATTGGATGAGGTACTGAGCCAACGCTAACTTTAATTTTACCACCAACATTTTCAACCACTGGCACGTGTTTTTCCTTGCCTTCGTCTTCGGTTTTTTCAACTTGAAGTTTCATTGGTTGACCACAACAAACTAGTTCGCCACCACCAGCAAATAAAACTTCGACAATATTTCCACAAACATTGCATTTGTAAACCTGGTTTTGAGTAATCATTTTACCTCCTATTTTAATTATAGCACTCTACCCCTTGATCATTAAGACCAATTTCCCTGATCCGCACCCTAAATGAACAACACGTGCCTGCCAATGTTTAGCTGGCAAATAAACTTCTTTTAAAATTTTCTTTGATCCAAAAATAGAATTGATAAGATTTTTTAAAATTTTTGGAGATAAAAAACAAACGACCGTATTGGGCGTAATTTCCAAGCGTTGGATTCTAACACCAATTTTAGAATTTAATTTTGATAACAAATAAATAATTTTCGAAGCAAAACCAGATTGATTAACTAATTCCTCAATAAAAATCGCCCCGCCTGGACGAACAAGACGTTTTAATTCCTTAAGAGCAGTTTCTTGATTTTTTCTTGTTTTGGAAAAATTTTCACCAATTAAATGATGTAAAACATCACGAATAATTAAGCAATCAAACGATTGGTCAGGAAATTTTGAACTTAAAATAGACCCTTGATAAAATTTTATATCAGAAGAAACCTGATATTTTTTATAAGCATTGATGAGTTCTATGTTAGAAAGCTCCACTTTGAATTTCGCTAACTTTTTAATTTCTGAAAGTAATAGTCCTCCCCCACCGCCAAATTCACAAATTTTCAATAAATTTTTAGGGTTTTTCTTTTCAGCCCATTTTACTAAAAGTGAGATTATTGGCGAATTGGCGGCCGATTGATCGATTCTTGAATAATACTTCGCCTGTTCTTTAAAAAGCTTTTCGACAGTAGGATGTTGCATAATTACTCATCAGTTAATCTAAATTTCAACATTGAAATTGTTAACGTTACTGCAATCCATGCGAGAACAATAATAATATTCATTGGATTCGTAAACGGTGAAGCTGCTTCTATACCAATTTGGCGAATCATTCTAAGTAATGGCGCTAACGGTAAATATTGAACAATGCTGTACAACCATTTTGGTAATTGATCGATTGGAAAAAAGACACCAGCCAAAAACATCATTGGAATAGTAATTGCCACCGACATGCCTTGAGCAGCATCAGTTGATTTAGCAATCGAAGAAACCATAAAACCAATCGATTGAAAAAGTAAACCACCAAGCAGTGAAAATAAAAATATTAAACCAATATTACCGTAGATATGAGCGTGAAAAAAGTAAATACCAATAATTAAAATTAAACTAATTTGAAAAACATTTAAAACTAAACGTGAAAGAACTTCAGCCATTACAAATTTCCAAGTCCGAAGCGGTGTAGTTGTAATGCGTTTTAAAATTTTGTCTTCTCTATAATTTGCCATGGTAATAGCAATACCTTGAACAGAAGCATTCATTAGAGCAAGACCAATCAAACCCATTAAAACAAAATCAAAATATGTTAGGTCGCGATCATTATTTTTTTCCTCCACAACAGAAAAAATCGGTTGGGCACTAAGTGCTTGAAAATTAGCAATTGTTAGAAATTGATTAACAAAACCAATCACAATACCGTTTGTCTGGGCATTAGCAGGATCATCAATCACTTTAATTTCTTTAGGTGAGTTTGGCGCCATGTTACCAAAATTTTCTGGGACTACAACTATGGCGCTAATTTGAGCTTTTTTCAAAAGATCTTTAGCTTGAGACTCATCAACATCGGTTTTAATTTTAAATAATTCTGATTTTTCAGCTGTGGTTTGAAAACTTTTAGCTATTTGGGAATTAGAATTATTAATCAAAACAACTGTCCCGGCACTAGTTGTGCCACTACCAAAGAAAAATCCAAAAATAACTGTAAACATTAACGGAAAAACAAGACTCCAAAATAAAGCTTGTTTTCCTCGAACCATCATTTTTAAATTAGCAATAAATAGTTTAATCACTTTCACCTTCTTGGATTCTTTTACCAGTTAATTCAATAAATAAATCTTCTAGAGTGGCTCTACCAACAGTTAAGCTTTCTGGGTCTTTGGTTTGTAATAAACCAACCGCTTTGTTTAAAGCTTTTTGATTTTTAAGATTTAATTCGTAATGAGAAGTTTTTCCTGGTAATTTTGTAATATCACATTTTTCTAATTCGCAACTTTCAGTAAGTTTTTGAATAAATTCTAAATCATCTACTTCTAAAATAAATTCTATTTTATACGGATGCTTTGTTTGCTCAATTAATCTATGGGTTTTATCAAAAGCAATAATTTTTCCCTTATCCATGACTGCGACTCTGTCGCAAAGAATTTCTGCTTCTTCCATATAATGAGTCGTGAGAACTATGGTTTTGCCTTGCTTTTTAATTTCCGAAATAATGTCCCAAGTATGACGACGAGCCAAAGGGTCTAGTCCCGTTGTTGGTTCGTCTAAAAAGACAATATCTGGGTCATTAATTAAACTGGCTATAATTGAAAAACGTTGTTTTTGACCGCCAGAAAGATTTCTAACATATTGGTTAGCCTTGTTTTCCAAACCAACCATCTTGAAAAGTTTTTCTTTATCAGTACTTTTATCGTAAAAACTACCGAAAAGATCTAAAATTTCAGAAAGTTTTAAATGATCATAATAGGCAGAAGATTGAAGTTGAACACCGACTCTTTCTTTGATTTTTTGCCTATCTCTACGAGCATCAAATCCTAAAACTTCAATTGTCCCACCGGTTGGCTTTCGAAGCCCTTCAATCATCTCTAAAGTTGTTGTTTTGCCTGCACCGTTTTCGCCTAAAAGCCCGAAAACTTCATTTTTTTGAACCTCAAAAGAGACACCGTCGACCGCCATCAATTTATCATATTTTTTAGTTAAGTTTTTAACAATAATTACATTGTCCATTTTTCAAACCACAAAATTAAAAAGCTAGACTTTTCTACGCTAGCTTTTTTTAATATACATTGTTTTTTTTAATTCTTCAAGGACTCTTGAAGGTTTTTACCAGCTTTAAAATGAGGCAAAACTCTTTCAGGAATATCATGAGCTTGTTGAGTTTTAGGATTCAAAAAAGTCTGAGCTTTTCTCTTCTTTAAAGAAAAAGTCCCAAAACCAGCAATTGTCACTTTTTCACCAGAAATTAACCCTTCTTTAATAGAAGCGACAAAAGCATCAAAGATTCTTGTAGCCTCTTCTTCAGAGATTTCAGCACGTTGAGCTGTTTGAGTAATTAATTCACCTTTTTCCATAATTTTAATCCTTTAAAATTTCCGCGGAAAGCACCAACTTTACTATAGTTTTATTATAGCAAACTACAATAAATAATAACACGTTCCACCAAACCATATTTACCCTTGACAAATGCCTTGAAATAAGGTATAATATTTTAGTTGCCTTGGAATAGCTTAGCTTTCCTCAAGCGCAAGTTTGAGACAAGCTACATCTAACACAAGGAGTGTGTACATTGAAAAAAGCAGGTTTCCTCTCGGTAGTTCTGGTCGTTTTCTTGTCTCTCGTGGTGGCTTTTGCCGCCAACGCCGCACAGCTTTACAACGCTATCGACCTGGGTTTTAACCCCAGGGCCATCAACAACCAAGGGGTTGTCGGTGGCACCCGATTGGTGATTAATGATGATTCAAGCTTCTTTGAAGCCGTTACATGGAAGAAAGGTGTGATCACCTCTTTAGGCACTTTTGGCGGCGGAGCCGCCGGCGTCTGCGACATTAACGATCGAGGAACGCTCCTTATTAATGTCGACCCCGGTAACGGAGCCATGGGTGACTGGACTTATTTAGTCATCCAACCGAATGGCCAGCAAGACGAGATTAAGGGAATGGTTGGTGAAGATTATGTATATCTTCTTCGTCTGAACAACCTTAATCAGGCAGTTGGCTACTTAAGCTCGCGCACAGGAAGCCAAAAAGGTTTCATTTGGAGCCAACAGGCGCAAATAACCATCAAGATGGACGGCCGTTGTTGGCTCGAAGCCATTAACGATGCTGGTCAAGCAGTTGGTTATGGCAGCCAAGACATTTACAGTGCACCGTCACCGATGATTTGGACGAATAGCAGCATGTGGGCATTGGACACACCAAGTGGCACCGGCGGAGTTCACGACATCAACAACTCCGGCTGGAGCGTTGGTTCGTACGGTACCAGTGATTCCTCTGCTTTCCACCCCGCCTTCTGGACAGATGACGGATGCCTCCTCAAGTTGAAAGACTTGGGAGGATTACCGGGTTTCGCCGCAAAGATAAACAAAAGAGGCGAGATCATTGGTTTTCTTGATGGCAAGCCGGCAATATGGCAAACACCAAAAGCCAAGCCGATTTTCCTATCAGATGTCGTCAAGAATCTCAAGATTCTTGACACTATGGACATCAACGATTTAGGACAAATAATTACCGAGGCCGAAAGGCCTAACGGCACGCACGGGTACTTTTTACTCACGCGCCGTAATCGATAACTAGCATGTTTTCACAGTCCCCCGAGGATTTTATCTCGGGGGACTTTTTTTATTATATTTAAGAACCTTGAATAGTACGTTTTAGTTCTGACCATTCTAAAATCACAACTGACAAAGCAGCAGCAACTGGCACAGCTATAAACATCCCTAAAACCCCCATTATCTTAGCGCCTGAAAGTAACGCTAAAATAATAATTACTGGAGATAAACCCACGGCTTTACCCATAATCTTAGGCACTAAAAATTGACCTTCCAATTGCTGAATTAAAAGATAAGCAATTAAAACGAAAAGTCCCTTCCACGGTGAAATAGTTAAAGCAATTATCAAAGCCGGTATTAATCCTAACCACGGACCAATATAAGGCACGACTTCCACAAGACCACCCCAAACTGCTAGAGTTAACGCATAAGGAACACTTAAAAAGAACAAGGCAATTCCATCAGCGATAGCAATGATAAACATTAAAGCAACTTGTCCTCTAAGCCAACTACCCATTTTAGAACCAATTTTTCGAATAACATCAAAGATTTTTTCTTTGTGTTCCGAAGGTATAGTTTGATGTAAAAATTGTCTTAATGAATTTTGCTCTAGAAGAACATAAAAAGAAAGGACCAAAACTGTTACAACACCAACTATTCCAGCAATAAAACCAACTGTTGTTGTATAAAGCCCTGTACTAACTTGACCCAGTTGCGAAGAAAGATTCAATAAACTTTCTTGATAAGTAGGCAAAGTATTTTTTACAGAAGAGTAAAAAGGACCTAGTTTATTAACATAATAAGGTAAATTAACTGCTAATTGACCAATTTGATTAACAATTGGTGGAATAATTAAAAAACCAATTGCCGTTAAACCACCCAAAAAAATAATGCTTAAAAAAACTAAAGCCAAAAGCCTTGGAATATATTTAGCCATTCTATCTACTAATGGCCCCAGGGCAGCCACAATTACTAAAACAATAAAAAACAAAACAACAATTTCCCTAATGGCGTAAAAAAACCAGACAGCAAAAATAGCAATGATGATTTTAACAATTGTCAGAGTTGAAATTTCGAATTTAACTTTATTTTCCATATATCACCTCTCTTAAATAGTATCATATTACACATAAAAAGATAAATGGTGCCCTCGGCAGGAGTTGAACCTGTAACCTCTTCCTTAGGACGGAATCGCTCTATCCATTGAGCTACGAGGGCTTATCTCATATAGATTTTATCACATTTGTAAGATATAATAAAAAGGATTTCGGGGTGTAGCGCAGCCCGGTAGCGCGCATCGTTCGGGACGATGAGGTCGGAAGTTCGAATCTTCTCACCCCGACCAAGAGTGACAGTTTCAGGTTTTATATTCAAAATGCTCTTATAGCACGGATTAATTTCGGTGTTCAAATACCCGGGATAGTTCCAGACCAATCCTGATGGGAATATTGAACACAAGAGCATTCTCTTCTGTTGTAAGTCTGAATTTTGATAAGTATTCGCCAAGTTTTTGAACTTTTCGCGAATAAAAACTGTCACATCTTCAATATTATACTTTGTGATTAAATCGTCATCTTTCGCTATTTGGATTGTGGCGATTTTTTGTTCCAAAATCCTATTTTGTTCTTTGAATATGTCATCGGAATAAATACCAGCCAGATTTTTCTCAATTAAGGCCTGGCGGGTTTCATAGAGCTTTTTAAGCTCATCATCAGCCTGTTCTCGCCTTTTTTGTAGTGTTGCGACCCTGTGATAATAAGTTTTTCGCAGATAAGTTCCTGTTAACTCCAGAGCTTTATCAGTCATACTAACACTATCAAGAAGATTTGTTGTTGCTTCTTCTAATTCATCCATAGGCACAGAATGGCCTTTGCCACACCATTTTTGACAAAAGTAATAAGCATACCTCTGCATTTTTCCTTTGCTCCAGCCAGCCGTCAGAGATGACCCGCAACCGCTGCATTTAACAATTCGGCGTAGCGGAAAATCTTCGTTATCACGATTTTTCTTAGCGAATGGTTTGGCAATATTAACATTTCGTCCATCTAAAATGGCCTGTATACGATAGAATTGTTCTTCGGTCACCATTGGCGTATGCTGCCCCTGGACTTCTTGCTTATATTTTTTGGACACCAATTTTCCTGTATAGAACTTATTGCGGAACATTCGCTGGATTGTTTGCGCCTTAACCTTGAATTCTCTACCCGTTCGATACTTAACTTTTATACCCTTCTCATCCATGATCTTTGCCATCTCTCGTAGTGATTTGGTTCCCGTCGCCATAAGCTCCCATGCTTCTTTTAATTTATCGAAAGCCTTGGGGTCTTTGGTCACATAGCCGTTTTCATTTAAATAGCCCAACGGGGCCAAACTCGAAGGAAGCCCCGAAAGGAACCGAGCTCGCAATCCATTCTTGGCTCGTTCTCCTCGCACATCATTATCCATCTGGGCAAAACCAGCCAGCATCGTTTCAACAAACTTTTCAGTCGGACTATTGCCTGTTGGCTCCGAAGCTGAAATCAAACTAATCTCACTCTCGGCCAACTTTTTGCGAATTACCAAATAGTCAGCAGTTTGACGGGAAATACGATCTAGTCGATAGACTATGACCGCCCCGACTTCTTTCTTGTGTTTTCGGCAATATTCAAGCATTTGTAAAAGTACCGGACGACCAGAAATAGTTTTTGCCGATCGGCCTTCTTCGCGGAAAATCTGGTCGACCGTTAGCTTTCTTCTAGTGGCCTCTTTTGTGCAGATATCTTCCTGCGTTGCGAGAGAATAATTTTCAATTTGCTCTTCGCTAGAAACGCGAATATACATTACCGCATGTTCGGTTTTGTTCGGTTTTTGGCTAAAAAAAGATTGGTTCATTTATCCCTCCCTCAATAACTCTTCTAGAGTTAAACTATTAAATGTTTGTTTCTCGTACTCATCCAGCCAGCTATCCAATAGATATTGGAATTGAGTAATATAGACGGCTAACTCTTCATCCTGTATATCTTTAACTATTTCTCCCAAAACTGCCCGAGCTTTCTGCACTTTGTTTTCTTCCGGTGATTCAGGGAAGATGTAAAAAGAATTCTCCAAAGTCTTAAACTTTACCCCTTCCATTGGTTGTAGAACATTATTCATACGCCCTCCTAACTAGTATTATATACCTAGTATACTAGGTATATAATACTAGTGTCAAGAGAGTAATTAAACCTGTTGTTAGTAATTTATTGAACACCAAAAAGACTTTTCCACAGGTTAAAGTTTATAAAATGAAAATCAGCTTTGAGAATTTATGATTTGTTGCGGAGGGTTTGCGGGTGGATCGCCTGTTAAGAATACTCTCGGATTAACAGGTATCCCGAAGACTTTTATTTCGAAGTGTAAATGAGGGCCGGTTGACCAACCTGTATTGCCTCTAGCGCCTATAATAGTGCCAACTACAACCTCATCTCCCTCCTGCACTGCGATACTATCCAAATGAGCATAGATTGATGTTATATGATGTCCATTGTCGATTTCTACATGTTTGCCAAATCCCCAAGAAGTTTCTCCGGCATAAATAACTTTACCAGCCATAAAAGCGCCGACAGGGTCGCCGACTTCGTGATTTGGGCTGGCAATATCAATGCCGGTATGGAACGGGTCGTAGGGCAAAAAGACTTGCCCGAATTCAAGAGTAACCGGCCCGTTTATAGGCCACATAACAGAAGTTTCTACATGATCAATAATAGCTCCAGTGGCGGGGTCGTGAATATCCACCTGAGTCGTTTGAGGATCGTTTGATACCAGAACCCCTGAAACTGCGTCTATTCCGACTTGGGTTAACATAAATACCGCTATCACAGGCAGTAGACATACGGCTATGAGAGTTAAGAATATGATTTTAATCTCCTGCTTCATGGAGAAAGCAAGAGCGATGTATCGTATTGCAGTCACGTTCATTATTTCACCCTAGCTAATTCCGCTGGGTCAGTAGTAATAAGCGGATGCTCGTTTTCCGAGGCAGTTACTTTAACTGCGACATGGTGCTGGTCGGCGATTATTAAAGCTTCGCCCCGCTCGCAGGTCAATAAAAACTTTTGTTCATATTCGCTTAGCTTAAATTCCGAGGCCACTTTGTTGATTGTAGTGGTATCTTGCCTCATTAAGATTCTTAGGGCGCTTTGAGAAGCGATCGCTTGCCCATAGGCATTTTGTAGGAAATCATTTGCTTGCTGAGAGATGATAGACACTCCCAAGTAATACTTTCGAGCTCGTCTAACTAATCCGGCGATAAATCGGGCACTTTCTTCATGTTCAAGCAAAAGCCATGCTTCATCAATAATCAATAAGCGTTTTTGCATGAATGCTTTTACTTGGTTTTGGACGAATTGGGCGATGACCAAATGCATCAGCTGGCGAAGCGACTCGGGCAAATCTTTAGTATCGAAAACCACCAACCTATTATCCAGTTCCAAATTAGTCTGGGAATTAAATACTTCCGCTAATGAGCCGGTGGTGTATTTTTCCAATCTTCGGCAAAGCTTTGTCTGTTTCAACGATTTAAGTGTCATATAGAAATCGTATAGAAGAGGATAAATTTGAGTTTCTCTTTTCTTTGGTTTTTTAGATGACCAGCCGAACTTCTTATAAGTTTGTAATATTGCTTGGTCAACAACTGATTTTTCTTCGGCAGATAATCCCTCTGCCATTAGAGAAATTATTTCTGTTAAAGATTGAACATGGTCGGAAAAACTATCCGGCTCGGTGAAGGCATTGACTGATAGATCAAACGGATTTATTTTTTCATCAGAATGAACAGAGAGCTTAATATATGTGCCCTTGACCGATTCGGCTAATCTTCGATATTCCCGTTCAGGATCGATCACTAAAATTTTTGTGCCTTGCATTAAATGGCGCAGAATTTCCACTTTGGCGGTGTAGCTTTTGCCGGCTCCTGATTGGGCGAATAAAATACTGTTGGCATTAGGCAAAGCAAATCTGTCCACTATAACAAGAGAGTTATTTGAGCGGTTGATTCCATATAAAATGCCCGATTCCTGGACATATTCAGAGGAGATGAAAGGAAAAGTCATGGCTGCCGATGAACTGTCTAAGTTTCTCTTTTGAGCCAGTTGGTTATCTCCGCGAGGCAAGACCGACTGCAAACCCTCCAACTGCTGATACATTGCGGTTTTAGTATAAAATAGTCTGGTCGCCAATACTGTTTCGAGCAATTTCGTTACTTTGTCTAAGTCGATAAGATTGTCAGCTGCCAGGGCGATGTAGAGCGAAACTTGGAAGAGATTTTCCTGCCCTCGCTGGATTTTATCCCGCAGTTCGATGGCCGAGTCCAGCGGATCGGTCAGTTCGGAGCCGACAATTTTGCCATCCCTCTCCATCGCTCTTTTAGTGGAAATGAGTTCAGTGATTTTACGATTAAGTTTTGGCAGAGCTAAAGTGGCGTCGACCGGCTCGATATGATAGGAAATATCGACATTATGGTTGAAGTTAATTAAATGGTTAAGCCAGCCGCTAGAAGCGGTGTAGGGATAGCCCGAAACGAAAAGAGTTCTTAAATATCTTCCGTCAATCACGATATGATCGCTTTCTTCCTGAAGTCCAGAGTAAGTTATGAAATCCAACTGGTCTTGCTCGCCGAATTGAAAATTCAGCACTTTCTGCCTTTCGAGCTTTTTATCCTTCTTTTTGGGCTTGGTTTTTACTTTAGAAAAAATTTTGTTCATTTGTTTGCCTCGCTATTGCCTGAGCAAGCGGCTGAGTTTTGGCTTGATCGGGCTTATAAAAGCTATAAAATAGGTCTAATATCTCCAAGCCGGTGATTTGCCTTGCCGACATGCCGATTTTCTCCATGCCCTTGATGATTATCTCCTGCTCAAGAAGCAAATGCTCTTTGGCGATATAAAATTCACTGGCCGTCTTATTGTTATAGGGAATTACGACATAAAATTTTCTGGATAAAATCTTATTGCCGGAGATCAGTTTTCTAATGAATTTGCTGTAATTCTTCATTTGCTCCAAATAAATTTCTTCGGTTTCATCCGAGCAGGATTCCTGGATATTTTCCAAATACTTTTCGATATCCAACTCTCTAATGCGAATCAATATTTGCAATGGAATTGTTAAGGAGTTTAGGAATGATTGAAAATTGTCGATTAAAACATCCTGTTCTTCTTCGCTTTGCAATTCGAAGTTTAAGGACGACACCGACAAGATCGAACGATAACTGTTGTCTGACAGAACCAAGATATTGTCTCTGATTTCTTTTATTCCGATCTGGCTTCTGGCCGAGCCCTTATTCTTCGCTTGCTGCAACTGAAACATCAATGCCTCCTTTCTTGGCCAGGCCGAAGCGGAAATTAAGCGATGGGTTGCCCAGCAGCCTGTCGATTTTGACCTGGTCTTCTAGTGAAACAGCATATCTCAATTTTTTCTCTTGCTTTGTTTCTTTGACGACAGTTTTCTTCCTTTCTTCAGTGAAAGCGATAGCTTCTCCTGCTCGGCTGGCTAAATCATTTTTAGTAAAAATGTATATTCTCGGTCTTAGCTTGAAGCGAAGTAGAATAACCAGCCAATCTATTAGAATTTTCCCTTTAATTCGGATAGCCAAAGTGCCGAAAACCAGAAATTGCAGGCCGATTAGAATTAGTTTAATTAAACTGAAACGCGAACTCGGCGGGATTAAGACATAAACCGCTGTGCTTGTAATGAGAGGTATAACCAGCATAATAATTTGCGTAAATGTCAGATTGCCGGCGATTCGGTCTTCAACCGTTGTTATCTGTGCCGGTACGACTGTTGTTTTCATTTTACCCTCGCAGTCTGTTTAATTGTTTGATGAGTGGCAACTTTTGATACAGTATTGCCGCCTGGGCTTAAAACATTTAATATTTGTGAACCGAACTTTCTAAACATTCCGCTATTTTGCGATGTTAGAACCAACTGAATCATCGTCGAGCTGCTTTTGAGAAGCACTGAAAAGAGAGCAATTCCGACTAAAGCGGCGATAAACGGGTTGGAGCCCTCCTGGCCTGGAATAGTTAGAAAAGCTGAGGCCAGCTGAATTAACACGACATGAACGAATAAAGTAAATATCATCACCAAGTATGCTTTAGCGGCGCTTTCGGCAAAGCCGGTCGCCTTAGGAATGAGCCACAAAAGGCAAAGGATTGGTGAAATGACCGCTCCGAAAGCAAGAATCATCAATCGGCTAATGTAGAAGAGAAGAAGCACGACCGCCAGCACAATGAATATGACAAGGAATATCAGGGTAATGAGCGCAGTCGTTCCGCTTAATAATGCTGCAGGATCAAAAGCATTCAAAATCCACGCCTGTCCCAATCCGCCCGTCGCACCAAGCACAGCATGTATCAAAACTTGGCAGAGCTTGATAAACCAATCGATCAAGAAGATTGAGGTATTAGCTAGTAAGAAGGATAAGCCGATCTTCGGCAGAAGTTCCTTTAAGGACAGTTCTTCAAATCCGAATGAAGAAGCGCTCATAACATGGAATCCTAAAAGGGCGATTACCAGAACATAGAGCGAATCGGTTATTCCGACTATGATCAGCCAGAAATTAAATACCACTGAATTGGTTGCCAGTGTCGGCGTATTGGTTAAAAATCCCATAATGCCGTCCATTATTGGTTTAGTGGCTGATTGGACGATATTTTTCAAGAAACCTGAAACTGCATTTAGGAGAAGTTGAGCCAGCGAGCCATCAGCTTCGTCGGGTTGAATCGGACTTAGACTAATTGCTGTCGTGCTTGTTCCCGGACTTGGTTCTGTGAATGAACTGCTCAATATGGAAGTTAAGACACCGGCGGCTAGTATGATAACCAAACCGATCAGTGCTTTCTTGATCGTACTCTTAGCTTCCTGCAATGCAGCGGGGTTGCCGGTCGAGGTGATATAGATGTATCCGCCGCGAATGAGAAAGAATACCGCAGCCACTGACGCGACGATAATAATTCCTTCAAGCGACTGGTCGGCAAAATGCGCCACTTCGCTGTTTGAGGCAGCAAATGCCGAAGCGGGATAAAAGATAATTATTCCCGCCAATATCGATAGTGCAGAAATAATCTTTTTCATTTTTAACCGAATGCTTTCGCTGCAATGTCCGCGATGATGTTGCTTAAGACATAGGCGCCGATTGCTATCGCCAATCCTAGTGATGAGTAGATGATTGTCTTTTTCGACCTGTCTAAGTGTTCAGGATTTCCCGAACTTGTAATATATCCAATGCCGCCCATTACAAAAAAACCGGCTGCTAACAGGCCGGCTAATGTAACGAGGACTTGAATAATATTTCGAATAAAGTTTTCGACTCTGGCTACATCAGCCGAATCGGCAGCAAATGCTGGACTTATGCTTAGAAACACCAAAACAATAGACAATAGGAGGTATCGGAGACGACTCATACATTTCCTTTCTCCCTCCAAATAAAGAAGCTACCCGAGCTCCTTTTGTTAATTAATGATATATACTGTTCACCTCAATAATAACCATAAAAATATGCTTGTCAAGAGGGGGCTTAATTTTTCGCCAATGGTATGATAAGTTATGACAGATGTTTGACTTATTTTAATCTACATGTTAAACCTAAACTAAAGGAGGGCTAACAATCTTTTTTAAGGAAAAGGTATGTTATCCTACTATGACAAATTTTTTTCAATAAGTTCTTCTGATATTCTATCGTTTTTTAGTTTTCACACGCTTTCATACTTTGGACTTGTTCTCTTGAAAGATGCGGCTTACGCCGTTATTTTTTTAACCATTTTATGGCTTGCCATCACAGCGATTTTCAAGCTGATCGATTTAATCCACCAGTTAAGGCAAAAGTATATATATTTAGAAGTTACCCCTCCTTTAGTTACGGAAATTTCTTCCGTTTCAACTTCAGAGTTATTTAATCTTGTCGCTGGGCTATTAAATCAGCGCAGTTGGTATGACAAAGTAATACTTAAGCGATCATCTTTTTCTTTTGAAATCGTTTCAACTAAAGAAAAAGGGATTAGGTATATACTTCAAGCTCCAGAAAGCATTGCTCAGGTAATTGAAAAGAATATGCGCGCGTACATTCCGGGAATTAAAATTCAGGAAGCATCGGACTACTTGCCCGAAAATATTGCTTTGAATCGCAGAATCACCGAATACAAACTGGCCAAGCATTTTTCACTCCCCATCAACGAACAGTCCGACCTCAAAAAGCACGATCCGCTGGCATATCTTGCAGGTAATATGACGCAGTTAAAGACCGATGAGCTTATGGCAATGCAAATTGTTATTCGACCGTTGGGAAGCAATAATAGGCGTAATGCGACTAAAGCGAAAATGGTAAAACAAAATGAAAGCAAGACGGAAGTCATGCTTCTGTATTTTGTTCTAGCGATAGAATCCATTGTCAGAATTGTTATAATACCCCTCCTTTTCTTAGCCGAATTGGTGGGAGGAAATTCTTCCGATCCGCTGCCTCGAAACAGCAAGAAAATATCGGCGAAGGATTTAGAGCCGGACGAAATAGTAAAAGCCAAACTTAGCCAGCCGTTATTTGAAGGAACAATTAGAACTTTACTTATCGCCGAACCTAAGAATTTATCTATTCGGGATAAAGGTTTGCGGGCATCGTTTGCCAGCTTTATGCACGCTTCCGGACAGGCTTTGCATGTTAAAAAGAGATTCAAATTTATTGAAAAGTTAAAACTTTGGCAATTCAAAAACCGTTTGAGTGGAACGCCCGCTATTCTCTCATCCTCGGAAGTGAGCGCCCTTTACCACTTTCCGTTTTCCGGCAATAACCAGACTGAAGATTTAATAAGAGTTCGGAGCAAGGAATTGCCTGCCCCGCTAGTATTAAAAAATAACAACGATTTAGATGTGGTATTCGGGAAAAATCACTACGGTAATATTACAACCGATGTGGGGCTTACAGACGAAGACAGATCCCGCCATGTTTACTCGATCGGGCAGACCGGTTCGGGAAAATCAACCATTATCTATCATATGGCAAGCGACGATATTAAAAAAGGACGGGGTTTGGCAGTCATTGATCCTCACGGCGATTTAGCTGAAGGATTACTCGATACGGTGCCAAAAGAACGAGCAGGCGACCTGATATATTTTAATCCTCGCGATATTAAGTTTCCTGTCGGAATCAACCTTTTGGAATTGGATGAAAGCTTGGAAGAAGACGAGCTGGAGTTGGAAAAAGAACTTGTCTGTGAGAGCGTCATCTCGATGTTTCGAAGGGTATTCTTTAAGGACGAAGACGCGAACGCCCACAGAATTGAGTATATATTGCGAAACACCATACACACTGCTTTTGTCGTTCCCGACAGAACCATTTTTACCGTTTATCATATTTTAAACGACCAGAATGTTCGAAGGCAGGCTATAAGGAATCTGAAAAACGAAGATTTGATTAATTTTTGGAAAAACGAATTCGGCAAAGCCGGCGACTACCAGCATGTCAAAATGATTGGCGGTATAACAGCCAAAGTCGGACGATTTCTTTTCTCCGCTACCGCCAGACGGATATTGGAACAGCCTAAATCAACTATTAGTTTTGACGATATATTGGATAATCAGAAAATTATCATTTGCAATCTGGCGGAAGGCAAGCTCGGCGAAGACACCTCTCAGTTATTGGGGGCAACGGTTCTTGCTAAAATCCAACAAGCTGCCGTAAGAAGAGCGAGAGTTGAAAGCGCCAGCCGGAAACCTTTTTACTTATTCGTTGATGAATTCCAAAACTTTGCCGACAAATCATTTACCAAGTTCTTATCCGGCGGACGAAAGTTCGGATTGAGAATTACCATCGCGGAGCAATCAACTGCTCAGCAAGATAATAGAAATATTACTAATGTCGTTTTGGCTAATACCGGAACAGTAATTTGCTTTAGAACCGCTAGCCCCGTAGATGAAGAATTGATGCTCTCGCAATTTGCCCCGCAAGTAGTCCAAGGCGATATAGGCAACCTACCCCGCTACCGCTTCTATATGAAAATGGCGGCAGTCGAACCGCAGGAACCAATGTCCGGCGAAACGATACCGATCACAACGCCAAAGGATCCGGCAAAGGTGAAAAGATTAATTGAAGCGTCGAGAAAAAATTATGCCATCGAATACGTCAAACCGACGAAAAAAGAAATGCCGGCTGAACAACCAAAACCCTCGACTAAAGCTAGCCCTAAGAAAACGAGCGAATCCGCTCCCGCCGGCCTGAATTCTTATAAGTAAATTCTGTGTACACCTATGTACACAGAATTTGACCGAATTTAAGATTAAAAAGATAAAAAATCACTACCCATATATTTTATATATATACTACACGCACTAATTGCTTTAAACTTATGAAAATATTATCACCACAATTGAATCTATCCAAACGACAAACCGACATTCTTATTCTTCTCTATCGCTTTCGCTTCCTAAATCGTCAACACATACAAAACTCACTCAACCACAAATACCGCAGCCGCATCTTATCCTGGCTTAACGAACTAACTAACCAAAACTACGTCAAACAATACTACGACAAAACAATCGCATCGTCTCCGTCTGTCTATTCGCTTGATTCAAAGGGGAGAAAATATTTAAAGAATTTAAAGGAGGGAAATATTAAGCAGGTGCTATTAGATCGGGTATGGCGCGAGGCAAAATACTCTTCAAAGTTCAGAGAACATTGTTTATCTTTAGCAGATATTTATATTTCCTTGCTTGGCATAACAGATAAAAACAAATCCACCCTTCATTTTTATACCAAGACAGATTTGCATGGAACGGAACATTTCATTGCTCCGGCTCCTGACGCTCATTTCGCTATTGAGGAAGTGAATGGACAAGTCGTCCGTTACTTTCTGGATATCTTAGACGATATTCCGCCAGCAGCTCATCGCAGGCGGGTAGCGCAGTATTTTAAGTATTTTGCCTCCGGCGAATGGCAGGACAACACAGACAAGCCGTTTCCTGAAATTATTCTTATCTGCCCAAACACAAGGACAAAAGGTCATTTATTCTATTACATCCGTAAGAAACTCTCGGGAGAGCCTGATATTTGTTTTTATCTCACAGCCAAAGAACTCGTCGACAGGAAGGGTTTGAATGGAGAAACATTGCAGAAGGTTGCTGAGGAAGCGTAATATTATTTTTTTCTGGTGAGACTCTCAACGAGCATTAGGGGAATTGGAGTTAAAAAGAATACAACAAGCCCTTCTAAATATTCTTTATCAACTATTATTAGTTCATACATAACTGGCAAAATAAATATCAAATATCCAAAGAAAGTTTTTTTGTAAATTACAAAGAAATGTTTTTTAAATAAGGAGTAGAAGGATAACGATAATAAAGCCAAAGAAAATAATACATATATAGAATAATAAATATCTCTTGAATACAAATCGCTTGGTTTCATTCCGTATGTAAATTCAATTGAAATGAGTACTAATGCAACAAGAAGATGAAGTGCGATCAAACACAAATATAGAGACCAAATTATTTTATCTTTAAGACTGAATTTCATGAGGTAATTATATCACAATCCACAAAAAAGGCCTGAGAATCTCATGGACTCCCAGGCCTAATTCTCAATACTCATCCGCTAGCATCACCGTCATTATTCTTCTGCAACTTCCAGTTAGCGGATCTTCCCAAGCTTGCAATTCCTGATCGTAGTAGTCGATCTTCCAGAATACCTTGTCGCCGTGCCAATCAAGCCTGCCAAAGTCGTGCTCGCCCCAAGGATCATTGTTTTCATTGAAAACGTTGAACTCTTTGATTGCTTGAAGCAAACCGGGCAAGTCCTTAACACTCTGAACCCCGCATGTTAGAGTAACTCCAAACCCGCTTCTTCTAAATTGATCGTTTAAGATAGCAACCTGCGAACGAGTATCTTCCATTTGTCTAGTAACCATACAACCTCCTCTTCCAATTAAATTAAGGACGAGCAGGTCGACCTTCCCGCCCATCTGTAAAGAGGCAAAGAACAAATAGGCTGGCTGGGTCAAGGTGGAGCACCCAACGAGATGAACGACCTTGAGGCAGACAGTCTATTTGTTCTACAAGATGGGAAGACTGGGCGGGAGGGAAGAAGTTTAGTATTGTTAAATGGTTCAATTTGTAATATAAAAAACTCAGGAACACAAAGGGGGTATAACAAGATGGCAGAACAAGTTTGTTCTGATAAGTGCACATCAAAGGATAAAGTTCTGGAAATCGTAAGGCAGACAGTCAGCAAAGGCATTGGGCTAGTTAGGCTCCAGCTTTTAACCCTAGAGGTTTACGAGTTTACCATCGAGGAGGAGAGTAAAGACAAAGAGAATAGAAAGGGTGAAGCCGGCTACAATATCTTTCTGACTCTTGCCGAAAAAATAATTGATCGGGGCGGTTTTCATTCACCTCGAAGCGTCCAAGTTGTTTACGAATTGGTCATTTTCGTAAAACATGGTGATATCGAAGATAGCAAGGAACAACTCAAGAGTAGTTTGATCGCACAGCGGGAAATAGCCAAGTCGGATGCGATTACTTGGGGAGGGAGAGCCTAGAGCCTTTCCCTAAACTCATATTCAGATAAAAGGAGGCAGAATCAATTGAAAAAAAGAGTTGCGGTAGTTACAGGGGCAGGACAAGGCATCGGAAAAGCGATTGCTTTTGCTCTTGCCAAGGAAGAAGGCATGATTGTCGTAGTCGTTGATTATAACGAGACGATTGCAAAAGAGGCTGCTCTGGAAATACGAGCATCTGGAGGCAACGCTACTGATCTGCGATGTGATGTCGGCAACCCTATCGAGGTGAGCTCTATTGCAGATATATGGCAGAACCAAGGGATTGATATTCTGGTTAACTGTGCCGGCATTACAAGAGACAAGCTGTCTGTGCGAATGACAGATAGCGAGTGGAGTGATGTCATTAGAACCAACCTCGATGGTACCTTCTACTGTTCCAGGACGGTTGCCAATGTGATGCTTAAGTCCCGGAGGGGCGGGTGCATTGTAAATATTGCCAGTGTGATGGGTATCACGGGTAATGTAGGCCAGGCGAACTATGCCTCATCCAAAGGCGGAGTGATCGCTTTGACCAAGACAATGGCAAAGGAATATGCCTCACGTAATATTCGAGTCAATGCAGTTGCACCTGGCTTCATCGCAACAGCGATGACTGAGTCCTTGCCTGAGGTAAAGAGGATTGAAATCGAGAAGGCAATTCCAATGGGCCGGCACGGTAAACCGGAAGAAGTAGCTGAGGTGGTCAAGTTCCTCTGCTCCGATGCAGCCAGTTACATAACCGGCGAAGTAATCAAGATTGATGGCGGCCTGGCAATCTAGCAGGCGCGATAATAACAAAATCATCTTCCCCGCAGGCGCTATTGCTTGCGGGGCTATTTTTTGTGTTCCCACACATTATATTCAATGGGATGACTGGCAGGGGAAGATTTAAAAACTCGTGGTTAATGCATGTTGACTAATTCAGTGCCTCTGTTAAAATAGCACTGGACAAAAAAAGGGGGTGAATGACTAATGTCCAATATTTCCTATCATGTGGGCCACATGGCAAGAAGTGTTCGATTGATGTTTGGCTGCAATCCTGTATTGCCGGAAGGTATGGAGATAGAAACAGGCAGTTTTCCTGAGCCTGCTGTCTACTTAGATCCATCGGGAGATGGCAGTTGTGTGCCAGGCATGAAGATTAAACTGAAGTGGTCAATCTCTCTGGGAGAATCTACCCAGGTGGATCTTCTTGACCTGAAAGATGAATGGCTAGTCGTACCGGTTGATAGCGTCAAGCTAACTGGTCACTGTGGTTTCACTGTAAAATCAAATGATCTGCCTAGAGGGGAAACAAGAAAGCTAACGGAAAAGAGGGGCTGGACGAATCGTGCAGATATCTTCCTGAGCGCTATCAGGGTTCTTTCTGAGCACCATACAGCGGTTCCCGGAGACAGAACGCCGATCACGGAAGATTCTGATCTGGGGAATGACCTCGGGATGGATCAAATTGACTTTATGGCCATAGTCGTTGAACTAGAAGATGTCTTCGAGATTGAAATTCCCGATGATGCTTTCCCTGTATCACAGGCAGAAGAACTTGTGAAGCTTGAGGAACGTGATGACGGATCGACAAAGCTCGTCGGTCCTGATCTGATGGGTCCTGGATTAACAGTCGGACTGATTGTCGATTATATAGAACGGAAGTTGTTCTTGTAATCGCCGCACACCATCGTTGCAGTTTCCTATATTCTCGGCCCGTGGGCATTCGCTCGCGGGTTTTCTTTTTGCAATTTTGTTCTATAAGATGGGAAGACTGGGCGGGAGGACATCACTTGAAAGAACCAAACTGCCGATTGTTTTTATTGCTAAACTTTTGTATCCTATAAGTAATGAATGAATTCGGGCAATCAATTTTTATCGAGCCAAAGCCACAAGATAGCATGGGATCTGCAGAAAGCTATCAAGCTTTGGATGCGGAAAATGGCCAGGAGGGAGAACGAGCTTTCACCGCAGAGGAATTAAGAGAAATTGATTCTAAGAGAAAAATTTTAACTTCACTGGCATATTTTATTGGTAAAGATTTCCAAATGCCGGTGGAACTTAATAAGCCAGGAGGTGGATGGCACTGGGACTTTAAGGAAAATGTTGTCAGAGTTGATCCAAAAGATCTATTAGATAAGCCTATGGATTATCTCCGTTTTGTTATTTCTCACGAAGGCGGTCATCGCAGAATTTCTCGTACAGAATTCATACCTTTAGAGACATGGCGACAGCCTGGATTTTCTTTTATGATGAATGCAATCGAGGATCCAAGAGACAATAATTTTGTAGCAGAAAATTACCCCAAATTTAGAGAGCAAATGAATTTGGCTTATGAAATGGATCTAGATTGGGAAAATAAGTCGAAAGAAAAAGCCGAGTCTAAACTTGGCTACCAGCCAAGATTTATGCAAGCCGGGTTTGAATATATTAAACAATGGTTTCACGAACAAAAAGGCACTGAGGCAGTAATTGATGAATCCTTACCAGATGAAGTTAAAGATGTCGTCGCTAAAACTTTAGAATCGGCTCGTGCTTCATGGTGGACATATCCGTCTCGTCAGGAAGCCGATGAAGATGAAGAACTTATAAAAAGATATGCAGAATCTTCCTACAAAATTAGCTTAGAAAATATATGGCCGGAATTCCAAAAATTAATTGAAAAAGACATTGAAGACCAAAAAACTCAGGAATTATTAGATGACATGCAAAAAGAAAAAGGTGAGGATGGAAGTACTGATTTGCCACAAGAATTGAAAGAACAACTTTCTCCCGAAGAACAACAAGAGCTAAAGGATGCAATAGATAAGGCAATTGAAGAAACAAAGCAACAAGGAAAGGGAGAAGCCCAAGAGGGAAAACCAAGTGAAGGAGAAGGAGAACCAGGAGAAGAGCCGAGCCAAGGAGGTAAACCAATCGATCTAGGCTCTTTGTCTCCCGAACTAAAACAAAAAATAAAAGATTTTATTGACTCTCTTCCCAAAGACAAGAAACAGGAATTAAAAGAAAGAGCTCAAAAATCTATAGCTGAATTCGAAAAAGACCTCGATAAAGAAATCGAAGGAAAAATGTCAGATAACCCCGACAATAGAGAAGAAGGGAAAACAGCAAAAGCAGAGCCGTCCAAGCCTACGGAGCAGCCACAAGAACCAGAAACTCCAACACAAACGACTTCTCCAGAATTGGAAAAATATCGTGAGATGATTGCCGAGACTCTTAAAAAAGATGAGAATACTTACGAGGAAAATAGACGAGAGGTACTGTCTATTATCGATAGTCTTGAAAGCGATCTCCGAGAAATATTTGTCACTCGACGTATGCATGCTTGGAAGGGCGGATATAAATCTGGAAAACGGATCGATATTAAAAGGAGAATTCAAGAAAAAGCCAAAGAGGTTTCAGCGATGGAAAGCCGAGCTTGGGAAAAGCGCGAGATGCCAAGCGAAAAGGATTATGCTATTAGTCTCTTGATTGATTTGTCGGGTTCGATGCGTGGAGAAAAGATAAAAGAGACTTTTAAAGCCACGATTGTTCTTGCAGAAGTCTTAAATAGGCTTTCAATTCAAACGGAAATCTTAGGATTTAATGACCGAGTTTATGAGTACCAAAAATTTGGAGAGAATATTTCTCGAGAAATTAGAGAGAATATGGGAGGAATGCTCCAGGAGGTTTATGATACTAGCGGTACCGGGAAAGCTCAGTGGAATGATGACGGTTGGGCTCTAACACAAGCTTCAGAAAGATTGGCTAAACAAAAAGCTGTTGAGAAGTTCTTGATCGTTATGTCGGATGGAGCACCGGAAGAATCATCTATGCATCCTCGATCTGAATACGATTTAAGCAAAGTGACAGAGAAGGTATTGAAAGAAACAGACCAAAAACTTATAGGTTTAGGAATTGGTTATGGTACAAAGCATGTTGAACATTATTATCCGAACAGTTTGGCTGATGTTAGCTTAGAAGAAATGGCTGGTAAACTGGCCGATCTGATCCGTGAGGCTATTGCTAACTACGATAAATTCTAATACAATTTAAACATATGGAAAGCAAAAAATTTCATCAATTTATCAAAGATTCTCAAGGCCAAAAGGAGCTTTCTTTAGCGTTGGCAAAATCAGACGAAGAGTTTATTAAGTTTCATGCTTTTCTAACAGAAGGTGGATATATCGGATCGGATGATATTTACACTGTCTTATCGCACCTTGAAAGACATAAAAAAGTCTATTTAGTTATCAATAATACAAGCGCAAAGGTCCTTTACGATTTTGCCACGCAATACCCCACCGGACAAGTAAATCTTTTAAATCCCAAAACCATGGAAAACAAAAGTTTCACTCCTGACTATAAAAATCATTCGCTAATTTTACTTACAACATCAGAATACTTAAAACACATTGTCAAGCATGATTTAGATTTTATAAATATAGTTGGAATGGTATATAAAAGTTAAAGGTAATTTATGCCTAATTCACCAGAATTTAGTTTTGCCAATATAGCTGAAGGAGGATCGGGAGGAAAAGAGCCGGTTCAACTCCAAGAAGACCCAAAAACAGAGCTGCCCAAAGCTCCGATTTTGGAAGACGAAGATTCTATATCGTATCTTGGAGTTAAGCTAGAGAAATCCCATGTCTCCAGTGCTTTCGTGCCGGAAAGAGAAAAATACACCGACTATATCAATGATAAATTTTCACTTGAATTGCAACAAAAAATTGCGGTCTCGATGCTTCAGGGTGATCCGATACTTATTGAGGGCGGAACAAGTATTGGAAAAACTACCACTGTTAGAAAGATGTGCGCCGAGTTGGGATATGAAGTGCATTACGCAAACCTAAACGGCGCGACTGATGTTGAAGATTTGATGGGCAGATATATCCCCAATCCTCACAAGACCAATCCCGAGGATCCTGAATATGTTTTTGCTGACGGCAAGGTTACTTCGGGGCTTCGCAAAGAAGAAGGGAAAAAGAAAATCATCATTTTAGATGAGTTCAATGCTTCAGCTCCAAATATCTTGATTCGTCTTCATGAAGTAATAGATGCACTAGAGCGGGGCGGCGAAGTTGTTTTATCCGAGGATGCTTCAGAAGTTGTGCATGTTAGTCATGAAGATACAAAGATAATTGCTCTTACAAATCCTCCAGGAAAGGGTTATTTTGGCAGAGAACCTCTTGATCCTGCGCAGTTACGAAGATGGGTTTACCAAAAGGAAGTTACTGAACTACCGGATAGCACATTTGCTTTTTCAACAGAGGCTTTGTTTGGCATTGGCAGTAGAACTGAAGAAATTCCTGATAGTCTTTATTTAGATTCACCCGATCAAGCTATTTCACGCGAACAACTAGCAGAAATCTCTGGAATGAAAGAGATACTAGACAAGTATCAGGAATTTCACAAAGCAGCAAAGGAACTCATTAAACAGAGAATGGTTGCTGCAGACCAGCCCCAGCCGTTTACTTTTGACGACAGAATGGAACCACACAGAATTAGTCGGTTTGTTGCACGTTTTTATAATGGCGATATCAACGAAACTTTTCAAAGAGGCCTACGATATTATTATGTTAATAAGCTAGAAAATTCAGAGGACAGACAAAAACTTGAGGAATTGATTAGTCATGTCTCGTGTACCCCTGCCGTAGACTCTAGAAGACGGGCTATCGGCGAACCTGAAACAAAGACTCCGGAAAGCGCACTAAAAACAAGAGCTGAAAAAGAGATCGAAGATATAATGTCCAGTTCTGAAATACCAGATTCAGTTAAGGCGGCACTTGCCGGAAAAGAGACGCCACTATCCAGCGAGATATTAGAACAAATGAAGGAAGCTAAAGAGATTTTTGGGAATGATTTTCTTGGTCCAGAGGAAGTCAAAGCCGCTTTCTTGGATCAAGTGGAGATCTCTGAAGTTCCATCGATTCCATTCTCGAAAGAAGAGCTTGAAAAAGCTCGCGAGCTGGAGCAAATGCTTATCTTACGAGTTGATAAAGCCAAGGATGGTTCAGACCTCACTATGGAAAAAATTCATGGCCTTCTTAATGGCAAAATCAAAGATGAGGCAAAAGTTTTATACAGCGTCGATTGGTATAAAGATGAAGAATTCTATAAAAAAGATAAGCCGGAAGTTACTTGGGCGCTTGTCTCCAAAGAAGCTGTGCCGGATTCCTCTGATAAAAATTATCTTGAACAAACTGAAACATTAGCCAACTATTTAAGAAACGAAGTGTTTAAAACATTGATAATGCCAGCCAAATACGGTGAAGCCCTCAGGGAATTCGAAAAGGAAAAAGCTTCAATTGCCAGGATTGTTGAAAGCGACAAAGAATCAGAATGGAAAGAGGCAGCTCGCAAGCTTGAGGCATTGAAGCTTAATCAACTTACTCGGCAATCCCCAACCGAAGCGCTATATGATTTAATAGTTCGCTATCAGCAGACAGGCGAGAGATTGATGGAAAATATGTATACTTGGACTAAGCGCCGTGATTCCGGTGGCGGCCTGGTCTGTGTTGGCCGCTTCGAGTCCGTTGGTGTCCGCGTCGGCGGGGGCAGGCCTGGCGATTGGAGTGGCATTCTTGGCGTTTCTTTCTCCCGCAGTCTATGAGCCTTTGAACTTTGGTATTTGAGACTTTGATTCCGCCGAAGGCGGTCGACATAAAAAATTTTATACAATTAAAGGCAAAAAATATGAGTGAATTTGGTCCATCACCACAATCAGAAGAAGAAAAAGAAGAACAAGGTGTTTCTCTAGCAAAGGAAATAGCTGATCTTAGAAGTGGTGCCCAAACAGATGAAGATTATGAAAATATTTTGCGTAAAACCAAAGTGCTAAAAGAACTGTTTGGGATTTCTTCATGGGATACTGCTTCAGATGAAACTAAATTATCAGGCGAAATAGCTGAACAAATTGAAAGAGCTAAAGAAATATTAGGAAGTGATGTTTTTGGGCCAGATGCAGTAAAAGAAGCCTTTGGCACTGCAATTGAATTAGGCAGTATTCCCTCGATTCCATTTTCAGTAAATGAACTTGAAAGAGCAAAAGAACTCGGCCAGATGCTCATTTTGAGAGCCGGCAAATTGTCTGATGGAAGCAAACTAAATATGAAAAAGATCGGTGAAATTTTGGGTGGTAAAGTTAAAGATGAGGGTAAGGTTTTTTATAATCCCGATTGGTACAAAGATGAAAAATTTTTTACAGACGATGCTGTTGAAACCGGTTGGGCATTGGTCTCTAAAGGGTTAGTATCTGATTCTGTCAATAAAAACTATTTTGAACAAACCGGACTCTTAATCGATCAACTTAATCAGTCTTTTAATGGTGCTGAAAACTTACCAGAAGAGTATGTTGAGGCAGTGAAAGAATATGCTTTTGCTATGGACGAGATCGCGGAATTAATTGATACTGATTGGCAAAAAGCGGCTGAGAAATTAGAAGGCCTGGAGATTAATCAATTATTACGTCAATCTCCATCCGAAGCGCTATATGACTTAATTCTCTATTTTCAAAACACAGGGAAAAGATTGCTTGGCGATAAATATACTTGGACTAAGCGCCGTAATTCCGATGGCCGCCTGGTCTATGTTGGCTACTTCGAGTCCGCTGGTGTCAGCGTCGGCAGGTACAGGCCTGGCTATTCGCGTGGCGATCTTGGCGTTTCTTTCTCCCGCAGTCGTTGAGTCTTTGAGCCTTGAACTCTGAAACTTTGATTCCGCCGAAGGCGGTCGGTATTTTTTTGTGCTCTTGGATTGCTAAAACTCGGTTGCTATGTTACTATTGATTTCGGGCTTATGAAGTTAAGTTCAAGGATTTAACTCGCCTATTAATAGACTGCTTACACTTTTCTGGCCCCTTATTTGTTATTTTCTAAACTATGTATTATGTTTATGTTTTAAAAAGCCAGAAAGACAAGCGCCTTCACATCGGTTACACAAATGACTTACGCCGTTGTATGGAAGCGCATCGTGATGGCAAAATTGCTGCTACAAAAGATAGAATGCCGCTTGAGCTAGTTTATTACGAAGCGTACAAGTCGGTCACTGACGCGAGAAAAAGAGAGAAGGATTTGAAATTATTCGGCAGTTCTTATTCTCGTCTCAAAAGAAAAATTAATAATAGCATCAAAGACAAGATTAAAACTAGTGAAGATACTAAATAAGGGGCACATACTTATACAAGCGATTGTCTTTCGCCGGTGATTTGGTTTTAGAGCGAATTACAAAGCTAGTGCATTGATGGAAAAGTGTAAAGAAACGCCGTAATTCCGATGGCAACCTGGTCTATGTTGGCAACTTCAAGTCCGATGGTGTCAACGTCAACAGGAACAGGCCTGACAATTCGAATGACAATCTTGGCGTTTCTTTCTCCCGAAGTCTAAAAACAAAAAGGGCTGTCTTGCTAAGAGGACGACCCTTTTTGCTCTATATGTTCTAATTTTTTGTAGTTTTTATCCAGCCACCAAGCATTTTACCGATCTCAATTAAAGGCTCGGAAAGTCGTAAAAATTTTTTGTTATCAATTGCCTTGATATCAAGCAATGCCTTAATTAAAGTTTGCAATATTTTAAGTTTTGTATCGACGGATTGTAAAACGGCGAGACGATTTTGCCCGTATTTTGCGTTTGCTTCATACAGCATTTCTAAAATATTTAAAGCTGTATTTTCGCATTTGGCCCCAATTGTATACCTATCCTTCTTAGGAATAGTCTCAATAGTGCTGTATAAACACAAGTAAAATTGGTAGGTTTTATGGATAATCGCGATATCGCTGAAAGTAGTGTCATTTTGCATCAGAACCTCTATGATCAAATAATATCTAAAGAAAATTTATTAATATCTTGGCAGGAATTCAAATTAGGCAAGGGTAGTAAATGCGATGTTCAAGTGTTTGAGCATGATTTAGCTGAAAATTTATTTTCTCTTCATAATGATTTGAAAAATAAAACATATCGACACGGACATTATACCTCATTTTATATTCATGATCCAAAATTAAGACACATTCATAAGTCTAGCGTCAGAGATCGAGTTTTACATCATGCGGTAATGAGAATGATCGAACCAATATTTGAGAAAAATTTTATTTTTGATTCATATTCTAGCCGAGAAGGCAAAGGCACCCATAAAGCTGTTTTAAGATTAAAAGAGTTCACATGGAAACTCTCCAAAAACAATACTAAAATAGTCTGGGCATTAAAATGCGATGTTAGAAAATTTTTTGATTCAGTCGATCATCAAATCATTTTTGAGCTTATAAAAAAGAAAGTTTCCGACCCCGATACTTTGTGGCTGCTAAAAAACATCATTGATAGCTACCCTATGCGTCTCGATTTGCGCCGCAAATCGAGAGAGAGAGAGAGAGAGAGAGAGAGAGAGAGAGAGAGCCTAAGGCTCCGCCTTCGGCCGCGGAACTCCTCTTGGTAATTTAACAAGTCAGTTGTTCTCAAATATATATCTCAATCCGCTCGATCAGTTTATTAAAAGAGACCTTAAAGAAAAATATTACATTCGCTATGCTGATGATTTTGTGATTTTGAGTTGTGATCGGGATCATTTAGAGAATCTTATCCCAATATTAAGGTCATTTCTTACTGATGATCTTAAGCTAGAATTGCACCCAGATAAGATTATCTTGCAAAAATGGAGCCAAGGAATCGACTTTCTAGGATATGTAATTTTTCCATACCATACTGTGCTACGAACAAAAACGAAACAAAGAATGATGAGAAAAATAAGGAATAATTGCTATCTTTTGAAAGAAGGCCGTATGTCTAGAGAGGCTTTTAATCAAGCTCTGCAATCATATATAGGAATTTTGAAACATTGCCGCTCTCACGTGTTACGCGATAAGATTGAAACCATCGTTAAAGAAGTCTGAGTACATGATTTAATATTATCGGTCTCTTATAGTAATAAATGTTTAGTGAAGTTGGTTAATTTTCCCCAAAAATCAATTTCATGCATTTGTCATGTTCTTCCTCATAAGTTTTTTCATCAAGAAAATCATTGTCTCTTAAATACGTCAGAGCGTTTGGAAATATTGCTTGTAATCCTTTGCGGGTGTCTGCTTTTGGATATTTTCTGATTAAAACTTCTATGCGTTCAGATAAATTCTTCTCGCGCGATAACGGCGATCGCTCAAAAAATAATTGTTCAAATAAAAAAGATTCGGGAAATTTTTTACTATTCGCTCCGAGTATTTTTTCTTTCCATTGATTCAATTGTTGTTGGTCTAATTGTGGTATTTCTTTCATAGTTTCTTTTCATTTATAGTCCAATTAATTAAATCGGGCAATACAAAAATTTTTGCAAACTGTTTGTTCTTTGAATCAAAATCACCCCTCTTTCTTATTTTAATACGGAAAGTATAATTACCAATAGACCAAGTGATTAATGTTATTGCTGTTTATTATTGTTGAATAAATTCTACAATAATGTTAAAAAATTAACAAAGGATATAATGCGGAAAGATTCTGTTAATAACCTGAAAAATAAAAGAGAGCATATAAGCAAACGACTCCGTTTTAAAATTTTTGAACGAGATCAATTTAAGTGTGTTTATTGTGGTAGTGGCATCGAAATGGGTTTAACTCTTCACATTGACCATATAATTCCTGTTTCTAAAGGCGGAACTAATGAGGAAGCCAATTTAGTCACAGCCTGCGACCAATGTAATCTTGGTAAAGGAGCAAAAATAATTGGAGCGGATAAAATTCCTAACATTAAAGAAGTAAATGAAGCGCTAACAAAAGAAATTAAACTGAATACAGAGCGAAGGGAACAACTTAAACAATATTATCATTATAAAGAAAAACTCCAGAATATAAAGAATCCAGAACAAGATGCGTTCAATGATATTTTAAAGAGAAGGCTTGGCTACTCCTTAACTTCTGTCGAGTTTAAACAATTTAAAAGGCTGCATGATAAATGTGGCTTGGATCTTGTCATTGAAGGAATTGGAATTGTTGCCGAGAAAGACAGAGACTGGGCATCTTCCGAGCAGAAGCACAGATACCTCTGTGGAGTTTTATATAATTTATTTCGCGAGAAAACTGATCCGCTCTACAATCCTGAAAGAGAGGTTAAATATTATTATCTTAATCACAAAAATAACAGCGGCAGCGTATATTATGTGGATTGGAAAATTAAGCCATATATCCAGAAACTAGAGCTTCCTAAGATAAAAGAGTTAATAGACGACACATTTTCAGAAGGGAGAGATGGCTATTTTAGGTACTTTATTGAACAGTGTAAGGATGCTCTCTTGTTAATTGAAGAAGAGAAGAAAGCTAAGGAATTTTATCTAACTCATCCAAATAAAATCCAGGATGATATTTATAACAGTGATAAAATTAGGTATTTTATTGAGATTTTAGGATTAGATCGTGTGTTGGAATTAATGGGACAGGCCCTAAAGGATTATGAAACCCCGGAAGTCAGAAATCATATTCAAGTCAACCATGATGGCAAGCCCTTTAATTACTTAATGGAAACGTGCGAGATATTTGAATGGGATGAGATAGAAAAGAAAAATGGCAGAGTCGGAATCCCATTCTAAATAAATTGCTTTATTATATTCATTATTATTCTAATGCCCTTCAACCCTAATATCATAATCCTGAAGTTTAAAATAAACCACCATCCTAGCACAGGCAAAACAAAACCAGTGAAAAATGCCCGTACTTTCAGCTTACTGCATTGCTTAGAGTTGACAACAAGGCTTCGATGCATTCGCTCGTATTTGTCTTTATAACCTTCAGCGAGCTTTTTGTTTGCGCCAAGGTAAGCCATTACTTCCTTAGCTGCTTTCTCGTCGAAAGTCCTTCTCATCATTTCCCGACTGTTTCTCTGCGAAAGGATATTTAAGCTCCCTTCCCAAAGTATTTTTCGATCAATGATCGCCACCTTTTCATGAATCGACCCTTGGAGATAGAAAATGCAGGCTCCCATCTCCTCATAATCTTTTAAAGCGCATTGGATTTCTGCTCTCATAAAATACTCGTGCTCTTCGATCGGTCTGGTGAATATAAAGACTGCGATATTTCTTCGTCTAAGCTTATTGAGCGTATCGCTGAAAAAATCTGAACGAAATTTTGAGATGAAAGGGCTGTAAATAATGAGTTCTTTTTCGGCATTCAGCATATCTTTGATGAATGATCGGTAAAATGTCTTTTCATTATATAAAGAGATGGCGGTTTTTGATTTTTCTTTTCCTCTTTGCTGTTCGGCCTGGATCATAGCGTCTCTATGCTTTAAGTAATCTTTGAACGATGGGTTTTTGTACATATTCCTCCTTACATTGTGGTTATTTTATTGTTTGTGTTATACTCGGTTTATGAATGAACAAGAAACAAAAGACATATTTATCAATCCATTTTATGCAATTAATATCTCGCCATCCCTTTTGACAGAGCATGAACCGATGGTTTCTAAAGAAAAGTGGGTCAAAGTGAACGCTAAATTGATTGATGAACTTGGTAAAGAAGAATGGCTTAAGCAGTTGCTTTCAGTTTTAGAATCCGGATCTGTTAAATAGCTTCGTTGTACTGGTATTTTGTCGCAATGAGATTGATTTTAATTGTATTAAAGGGTTTTATTAACCGAGAATAGGAGAAGTGTAATGAAATACATTTTAGTCACTACGACACTTGGCTTCAAAGGAGACGCTGACATGTTAGCGCAAACCGTTATGGAAAAGAAATTGGGTACTTGTTGTCAAATCGACAAGGTTGAAAGTTCTTATCTATCGAAAGGAAAAATCGAGAACAAAGGGGCTGGTGAAGTTAGGATGAGCATCATAACAAAAGCAAATCTGTACAAAGAGTTGGAAACTCTTATTATAAATGACAATGTGAACGAAATTCCAGAAATAATAGCCGTGCCAATTATTGATGGCTCTACTCAATATCTAAATTGTATAGAAAGCGAACTTAAATAGTATCATTCGGCATAAAGTTATTTACCACTAGATCAAGTTTCAGTTCTATAATCCGGCTCTGAAAAACAACTTCTCTCTTAAATACTGGTATTTTGACTTAAAATCTGTTATATTTTTGTCATGAATCATGATGCTGATAAAATTCTTAAGGATTTAGGTGAAAACCTGAGGACACAGAGGGAAAAGTCTCACTTAACTCAGTCTGAAGTTGCAACTAGAGCGGGCATAGATGTAAATTACTATGCTCGGATTGAACGAGGGTTGGGAAACCCCTCTTATGTTAAATTGCACAGTATCATGAAAGCCCTGAAGATGGCGTCGCTAAAAGTACAGTAGTTATTCTACTGTTTGATATACTTTCATAATCTGGTCAACCCAGCTTAAAAGGTGTTCAAAATAACTTGCATCAGGGCGACCAAATATAATCATTAAAATATAGTAAGAGGAGGAAAGATGAAAAAAGAGTTTAGTGCTCAAGAAGCCAAAGAAATTGGCGGACAATTAGGAATTGATTGGAGCAAATTTAACATCGAACAATTTAGAATGGGTCTCGATGTTGAATTAGAACATGGCTTAGTCGATCCTCACACTAATGTTACTAACGACGACCCAATAATGACTGGCAAGATTGCTCTCGCCCATTTAAATGAGTTTGCTGATTATTATACCAGACTTAGCAAAATGGAAAAAGAAGCCGAAGCAAAATAGCTCGAATTACTTCGCAAATTCAATTGCCCTAGTCTCACGGATAACATTGACTTTAATTGTTCCAGGATATTGAAGATCTTCTTCAATTTTTTTAGCAATATCTTTAGAAAGTTTAATCGCTGTTAAATCATCGATCTCTTCTGGCTTAACAATAATTCTTACTTCTCTACCAGCTTGAATCGCGTAAGATTTTTCCACACCAGAAAATGAATTGGCAATATTTTCTAATTCAGTTAGACGTTTAACATAGCTCTCTAATGTTTCTCTTCTAGCGCCAGGCCTTGAAGATGAGATTGCATCAGCGGCTTTAACGATAATTGCCTCAACACTCTTTGGTTCAATATCATCATGATGAGAAGCAATTGCGTCGCAAATACCTTCAGAAATACCATATTTTTTACAAATATCAACACTAATGTGATGATGCGCACCAGGAACTTCATGGTCAACCGCTTTACCAATGTCATGCAAAAGCGAAGCTTTTTTAGCTAAATTAACATCAGCTCCTAATTCCGAAGCCAGCATGCTCGCGATAAAGGCTGATTCAATTGAATGTTGTAAAACATTTTGACCATACGATGTTCGAAATTTCAATCGGCCCAAAATTTTTAATAAGTCTGGATGAAGACCAGCAACACCAACTTCGTACGCCGCCTGTTCTCCAGCTTCTTTTATTTCCTGACCAATTTCTTCTTTAGCTTTTTTAACCACTTCTTCGATTCTTGTAGGATGAATGCGACCATCGGCAATTAATTTCTCTAAAGCCACTTTGGCAACATGACGACGAATCGGATCAAAAGCAGAAATTACTACTGTATCAGGCGTATCATCAATAATTAAATCTGTACCAGTTTCCTTTTCAAAAATTTGAATATTACGGCCTTCACGACCAATAATTCTTCCCTTCATTTCATCAGATGGTAAGCTAACGGCCGTCGTAGTAGTTTCAACCGTGTGATCAGAAGACAACCTTTGAATCACAGTTGAAAGTATTTCGCGAGCAGCTGCTTGAGCTTCTTCTCTCGCAATTTCTTTTTGTTCTTTAATTTTCCTAATTAAATCTTCTTTGTATTCTTTTTCAATCTGATCAAGAAGAATTTTTAAAGCATCGTCTTTACTAAGCTTGGTGATCTTTTCCAAAGCTTTTCGTTGGTGATCTTTAATCTCAGCAATTTCTTGTTTAATTTTTTCGATTTCTTTTTCCTTAGTAACAATGTTGTTTTTTTCTGTTTCTAGTGATTCTAATCGCTTATCAAACATTTCCTCGCGACGGCGAAGATTTTTTTCTAGATCTTGTAAATCCCTACGAGCTCTTTCTTCTTCTTTTTTTGCTTCTTCCTTAATCTTTAAAGCTTCGTCTTTAGCCTTAAGTAGTAGTTCTTTTTGTTTTTGTTCCTGACTTTCGTATTTCTTTCGAGCAATAAAAATTCTTGCCGTATAACCAATCGCTCCCCCACCGACTACGGCAGCAGCCAAATAAATAATTAAATTGTACATTGTAATATTTCTCCATAAACTATTCTGCGACTTGTCGCAGAATATCTCTGCGAGCAAGTTTGTATTAATATCTCCATTTGATATTTTAGCAAATTTTCTGCCTAAAAGTCAATTTTTAAAAACTAGCATTGTTTTTTGACCGTCTTCGATAGTTTCTGGATTACCTGTCCAATCATGAATAGCGTTATATAAAATTTTTTCATTATATCTATAATGATCACCGTTTCTTGTGCCAACATCTTGGACAATAATTGTATCGCTGTCATAACCAATAGCAACCACCATGTGATAAACAGGACCAGGACTACGAAAGTTAGGATTACCTAAAAGCCTACCAGCAGTAGGAATAATTACTGGATAGCCATTAACAATTTCTTTTTTAACATCTTCGATTGTAATGTCATTTTTAATTTCAAAGTTTTGGTCTCCATAAAAACTTTTCGCTAAACTACCGGTTTCTTTAACTGTTAAATCTTTATGGCTTCCCCAATTTTCTATTTCCCAATTAACCATTTTCTGAATTTGGTCCTCCATTTCTTGCACTGAGACATCTTTATTATTTAGGTAATAATGAGTTAAAATTAAAGACGCCTCTTCGCAAGCTTCATCATGCAACTCATCCCAATTAGCATCAGGTGCTTGAGATTGAAAAGGAAAATTTTCAATTAAATAAGAATTGGGAGTCTGTGTTGACGTTGGTGTTGGTAAAGCACTTGAAGGAAGCGAAGCCGAAGGTGACGAACTTATTTTGACTGTCAGTGTTGAAGCAGGAGTCACATTAGAAAGATTTTTAGAATACTTAACATTTACAAAAGCACCAATTGCCAAAACTATTACGAACGAAAATAATAAATAGAAAAATCTTTTATTCATAAGCGTATTTTACCAAGAAACTGAAATTTATGGAATAGCGATTGACAAACACGTAAAAAAAGGGTAAAATCTATAGGTTGTATTAAAAATTAAAAAACATAAAGAAAAAGATAAACAAAAGAAAATGGAAATTAGAAACATTGCCATTATCGCTCACGTTGATCATGGCAAGACCACCTTAGTTGATGGTCTTTTAAAACAATCTAAAACTTTTAGAGAAAACGAAGCGGAAATGTCGCAAGATTTGATAATGGACTCAAATGCTCAAGAACGCGAACGGGGCATTACTATTTTGGCGAAAAACACGGCCATTAATTACAAGGATGTCAAAATAAACATTATCGATACCCCAGGCCACGCTGATTTTGGCGGTGAAGTGGAAAGAACTTTGAATATGGCTGACGGCGCCCTTCTTTTGATTGATGCTCAAGAAGGACCAATGCCGCAAACAAAATTTGTTTTGAAAAAAGCTTTGGAAATTGGTCTAAAACCAATTGTAGTCATTAATAAAATTGACAAAAAAGATGCTCACATTCAAGATACTATTAATAAGACTTGTGATTTATTTTTAGATTTGGCTACCGAAGATTTCCATCTAGATTTCCCCATTTATTTTTGTATTAGCCGCGAAGGCAAAGCTTGGTCAGAAATGCCTAATGATACCTCAAAACCAGCCGATTTAACCCCAATTTTTGAGGCGATTTTAAAATATGTTCCCGCTCCTCAAGTCGAAGAAAACAAACCATTTCAAATGCAAATCAGCACTTTAGATTGGGATAGTTTCAAAGGAAAATATATTATTGGCCGCATTAAAAGAGGCACGGCTAAAGTAGGTTTAAATATTGCGATTTTAAACGAAGACGGAATTAAAGAAACCGGCCGAATTGAAAATATTTACACTAATCAAGGACTTAAAAAAATTGAAATCGTGCAAGCTCAAGCCGGCGACATTGTTTCCCTTACCGGTTTTAGTAAAGCCGGTATTGGCGATACTGCTAGCGATATTCAAAGTCCTGAAGCACTCCCATCTATGGCTATTGAAGAGCCAACTTTAAAAATTGCAGTGTCTGCCAATACTTCACCTTTCGCCGGCAAAGAAGGCAAATTTGTTACTAGCCGACAAATTTTAGAAAGAATCAAAAAAGAACTCCAAACAAATGTTTCTCTTAGACTTGAAGAAAGAGATAGCGAATTTATTTTATCTGGTCGTGGCGAACTTCATCTTTCTGTTTTTGTTGAAACTTTAAGACGAGAAGATTACGAACTACAAGTTAGCAAACCCCAAGTTATTACCAAAGTTATTGATGGTGTCCTTTCGGAACCAATTGAAGAATTAACTGTTGATGTCGATGAAGATAAAGTTGGCGCCGTTAACTCGGAGGTTGGCCGCCGCAAAGGAATTTTAATCCATCAAGAAGAAAATAATGACAAAACTGCCAGACTGGTTTTTGAAATCAGTACCCGCGGACTTTTGGGACTGCGAAACCAACTTTTGACCTTAACTAAAGGAACTGCTGTTATGAACTCTATTTTCTTACGCTTCGAACCAATCGGCACCCCAATTCCTAAATTGCGAAATGGAGTCTTGATTGCTTCAGAAACCGGTAAGGCCTTAACATATGGTTTAGATATTGCTCAAGGTCGCGGCATCACTTTTATTCATCCTCAAACCGAGGTTTATAAAGGCATGATTATTGGCTTAAATCAGCGCAATGAAGATATCGAAATTAATGTAACTAAAGAAAAAAAACAAACCAATGTGCGCGCGTCTAACTCTGACTTTTCCACCATTTTAACTCCTCCGACTATTTTTAGTTTGGAACAATGTTTAGACTTTTTAGAAGACGATGAGCTTTTAGAACTCACACCAAAAAATTTACGACTTCGAAAAAAGATTTTAGACCCAAACTTGCGCGCAAGAACAAAAAAGTAATACAATTAAAAATATGCAAAAGACTTTTGTTTTATTAATCCTAATATTAGTTTTTATTGTTTTTAGCGGATACATGTATAAAAGTAGCTCCCCAAAAGATTCGGGAGTTGATAATCAAAAAAAGGAGATTAAATCCATGGGCAATCTAAAATTTCCTGGTATTTTACCAGACGAAAAAATTAAAAATAAAAAAGCTGTTCTAAAAACAGATCAAGGTACAGTCGAAATAATTCTTTTTGCCGATAAGGCACCAAAAACAGTCAGCAATTTTATTTATTTAAGCGAAAATAAATTCTATGACGGTTTAACTTTTCATCGAGTAGTACCCGGCTTTGTCGCTCAAGGCGGCGATCCTACTGGTACTGGTAGCGGCGGACCAGGTTATCAATTTGAAGATGAAGAAGTTAAAGATAATTACAAAACCGGTACAGTCGCTATGGCTAACTCCGGTTCTGACACTAATGGTTCTCAATTTTTCATTTGCCTCGAAGATCAACCAGACTTACCAAAACTTTACAATCTCTTTGGCCAAGTAACCACCGACATGGACATTGTCAAAAAGATTCAAATTGGCACCAAAATCGAATCAATTACAATCGAAAATCAATAATTATTATATTAGAACTCTTTTATAGATTCGTTACCAGCTGGATCGGTGGCAACGATTTTTATTTGTGTTACACCAGCCGGAATCGAAACAGAATGTTGGCTTAAATAATTTTTTTTCATTACACCAAAAGATACTAAAAGACTCTCACTGCAAACACTTCCACCAACATACTCAACACAACCATAGGTTACTTCCGGTGAACCACTTTCAGAGGTAAAATTATCCCAACTAATATTAATTTGACTACCACTTAAAATTTGTTTTGCATTGGTAATTTTTGGTTTTTCTGTATCTTCAGCTGTTTGCCTCGGAACAATATATAGCGGATCACCGATTATTACCCATCGCCATTTTAATCGCGAAGTTGCCATATAAACACTTTCGGCTAAATTGAAATGGCCATTTAAAAAATAGTCATAAAGAGCTGTCGGTTGAGGTATTAAATTAGCAAACGGTTCAGCAACAACCCCCCAAGTAGCGGTTACGTCGGCAGCTAAATTATTTGGCACTACTAAAGCGTCGTTTGTGTCACGAATAGTTCTAACAGCTGTTCCTGACCGAAAATTCATTGGTACAGCTCCAGGCGGCCAAGGACCCCAAACATTTTTATAATAATTTCCTTCTGGCCAACCACCAGAATAAACATGCCACAAAGGATTATTACCCCCAGTAACGTTAGAATCGCGAATACATTCATAACCAGCAGTTTCGATTGGTCCACAAAGTGTGTTTGCGGCATCATTTAAATATGCTTGACCAGCCATATAACCTTTACCAATATTTGGTCCCATATACCTACCAGCATAAATTGCCTTATCCACTAAACCTTTGGCAATTTTCTCCGAAGGACCATCTAAACGCATTACCAAATAAGTGCCATGACTCGAATCAAAATGTTCACCGGCTTTATGAGTGCCATTCGTGTAAGTGTTATAAAAAGTCTTATTATATGGATTTAATACCCCAGAATACCAAAGAGACTGCTTGTCATACATATCAGAAAGATAGCTATCAACACTAAAGGTTGAACCGTAAGTGTCTTTGTGAGCCGTATCAGTTACTTTATATGGTACACCATAAGTCGTTACGATATATAAAACTACATTTTTTAGCCCTCGTTCGTCCAAAAAACTTTTAATAGGATCGCGAATTTGGGTTACATAATCATCATACGAAATAGTTTCACCTGTCGTTGTCCTAATATGAATAATTTGACCAGAACTAATACCCCGTCTTTTTTGATAATAAGTCCCCACCTCTTGAGAGATAGAGCTATTATCATTAACAACAATTGCTAAATTACCACCCGATGAAGTTAAAATAAAAATTTCACCATCTTCTAATGTTGATTTTAAAATAAAATAACTACCATCGCTTTGATAGCGATAATAATTATTTCCTGCAGGGTCAACCGGAGCTGATCCTTGCAAACCATATTGTGTCAAATCTTGATAAAAACAAGAAGTGTCATTAACATTCTCAACTTTCTTGTCACGATTGCTACAATTACTATCACTGCTACTTTCAGGGTATTTATTCTGATTAATAAAATACGCCTCCAAAACATGCGAAAGCTGATTAAGCTCTGTTTTTCTTCTAACATCTCTAGCTTTGCCTTTTGCACTTTGTACAGAGACCAATATAATACCAGCTAATATGCCAATAATAGCAATCACAACCAGTAATTCAATAAGAGTAAAAGAAGACCTTTTTCTCAGTTTCCCTCCTGATTGGTTTAAATTAATTCGACATATTTATCATATCTTAAATTACCAGCCACCACCACCGCCTCCACCACCGCCTCCGCCGGAAAAACCACCGCCACCAGAACCAGAACTCGATGGTGAGGAAGCAAGTGTTGAAGCCATTGAAGATGATAAGCTATTTATATTAGAGCTAAAAGTGTCAGCATTAAAAGATGTCATTGCTACACCCGTGTACCAATAAGGATGATAATTGTTAAAGTAATCTTTACCATAAATCAATTTCATTTTTTCTGCCCAAAGTTTAGTAATTCCAAAAACAATTGCATAAGGTAAAAACCTTTCGAAAATATTTTCTTTTTCGTTAAATTGCTGACGATATTTTTCAGCTGTTTCCATATAAAGTTTAAACCCTTTAATTTGTCGCAAAAGTTCGGCACTTTCTTTTGTGCGCTGACGAAGTAAAAAAGCAAAAATGAAAATAATTATTGCTGACAAAAAGAAACTTAGAAATAATTGCCAAGCAAGAACAGCTAAAGAAAAAGATAAACCAAAAAATCCACTTGCAAGAATAATAAAACCAAATAAAAACCATTTATTTCGTCGCTGAACAAGCTTTTTTTCTGCCAGCGGATCAACAACCGCTTTTGAAATGGCTGGAATATCTTGATAAAACTTATTTTTTAAATCGGACATTAAAATTTCGCTTTTTCCACCAAATAACTTATCCAACAAAACTGTTTCTGAAACCGAAATTTTAGCAGTTACACTACTTAGTTTTATTAATTTATAGTCAGCCGAACCAAAAACTCCTTTTTTTTCAATTTCTTCAATTTTAATTATTTTATTAACGGCTAAATTAACAATTGCCGCTGAAATAAACTGGGGCTTAATTGCGCCATCAGTCAAAACCGCTCCTAACTCCATTGGTGATAATTTTGAAGGTATGTCAAACTCAGGAACAATTGTTGGATTAATTTTTGGATCACGACCGTATTTTTTCCAAAGCAAAATACAAATTATAAAAACTATTATTGGTAATAAAAAGGCAAAATAATAGCCGTATTGCTCTAAAAAGCCTGGCACATAAGGTGTAAAGACACCTTTCACAGATGTAACTGAAACTGTTATTCCTTGGCCGGGTTTTAAAATCTCTGTCGAAATAAATTCTAAGGTGTTTTTATCTACCCAATTGTAATTTGCCAATGTTCTATCCTTCGAACCAAAATTACCAGCGTAATAAGAAACTTGACTCGAATCTTTATTGACACCATCAGGGAATTTTATTTGAGCCGAAAATTTATCAATATCAAGTTGCCAAAAATTACCATTTAAATTCCAATAGAATTCATCAAAATTTGAATTATTAAAACGAATCACATTTTGAACTTTGTATTTTATTTTATAATAATTAATACCTTTAACTGTTTTATTAGGATCACCAATTTTCCAAGTAATTGTATGATCTGAATAGCTTTTAATAGTTTCGTATTTCAAAGGTACATTGTTAAAATCAGTAATACTTACAAGTTCAACAGGAGTTTTAATTACTTCGCTACCAGAAGACTTAGTCTGAGTCGGTAAAATTCTAAAAATCCCATGCTTACCAGACAAGTTACCGCAGTCAGCTGTAATTTTTTCTGTAATCAAAACTGAGGAATCTTTATTCACAACAATTTCTGACTGAAAATCTTTAATATACCAGTCTGTAATTGTTGACGTTTCGCGAGCAAAAACAGATGGCACAGCCGCAAAAGTTAAAACTATTAAAAATAAAACGGCTCTAAAAAAATATTTAATCACATAATCCCCTTTCTCTACATTAATAGTAGCAAACTTTATAATTCAGAACAATTTAAAAAATCCCCGGGAAAAATCTCGGGGAATAGTTTCGATTTGGGTTACAACAACTTAACGTCTTTTTAGAACAAACCCAAGTCCAGCAATGCCAGCTATCAAGGAAAGAAGACTGGCCGGTTCGGGCACGCAAGGACATACACCAGGAATACAGCTGGTTCGCAAATCCATGATTTCAATATGACCACCACCTGAAAGAAGTGTTGAAAAGTCAAACGCTTCACCTTCGGGTTGCGGACAAATGTAGCCTCTGAAACCATAGTGCCAATCCTGACCACACGTCTCCCATGAAACATTGCAAAAACCATCGATAGTCCCACCCGGAACTGTACCATAGGCTTCAGCAATTTCTACCCAATCGGTAGTAGGAATCATTGTCGCATCAGGGTCAAACGTTCCACCAGATATCCACAATTCGATGCTAAAGACCTTGTACCAATCTGGCCCCATATAGCCATTTAGCAACGAAAGGGTGCTGGTGTTTGGATTCCATGAATATGGCCACGTAAGCGGGGCAACACTCATAGAACCTCCCGGCTCTCCACAGAGCTGGATAATATACTCATCCAAGGGCTGAAAAGTGAAAGCCCCTTGGGAGCTGCCGCAAATAGCAAGCAGCAAGAGGATCGAGAGAAACAGAGTCATCCACGCACGCATTTGTTTTTCCTCCAGAATTCAACGTTAACAAGGCAGAGAAGCGACTATATAACACGCTTCGGCGCGATTGTTATGTATTTGCCTACGGCGGGGATGCTTAAGGAATTAAAGTACACAACAAACTGAAATCGGTTACATTATATACCCAACATAGTTAAGAGTCAAGGTATTTACACCTTTTTATTTTGATTTATAAAATCTTCGTATGCTTTTCTATCACCATACTCTAAAAAATCTTTATGGTGTTCGGGCTCAATAAAATTATCGCCTGCTTTATGCTTAATTCCACACCAATATTTTTCAGTATCACCAGCAATTTTTACTGAATAAGCAGCAACACCATTAGCGTAACCACAATACGTACACCATAATTTATCCCAAAAATTTAAATACGAAAGTTTCTGACGATCAATTCTTATATAATTACTCCATTTATTTATTGAAATACCATAAAGAGGAAAAGCGATTCGATGATATATTTCCATAGTAATATCCAAAAAAATTATTGGAATTGCCATACCTAAAATAAACGGACAAGATAGTAAATACCTTAACTTCCTATAAGGAATTTTGGCTATTTTATTTTTCATATCAATAATTTATCTTATCTAATTTTAATAATCAACCCATTTTTGTTATTTCAAAATAAACTAGCAACTTGCTGTTGTTAGTTTTCTGATATATAATCCTTTTATATTCCTTGACTGCACCTAGATAACTAAATAAACATGGGGAGGTAAAGATAAACATGGTTGATGAGAATACCGAACTGGCTGAGAAATACTATCAAACCAGACTTAAAAAATATCGTGACGAATTAATTTTATCTAATTTAGATTTGGTACGATCAATTGCTTATCGCTTCAAAGGATCTGACGAACCTTTGGAAGACCTTGTACAAGAAGGGATTATTGGTTTAGCTAAGGCTATTGACAGATTTAATCCGACAAATGGCGCAAAATTTAATACTTACGCAACTCATTATATAATCGGCGGGATAAAACATTACCTGCGCGATAAAGTCAAGATAATCAGGATTCCAGCCTGGCTTCAAGAAAAGCAAGCAAAAATTGCCAAGAATAAGGAAAACATACAATCACAGTTGCTTGATCGAGAAGTCACTACTGAAGACGTTATTAAAGCTTACCCGGACGAAGAAGATGCAATTTACCAAGCCGAACAAGTCTATCGCAATATTTGTCACCCTTGTTCCCTAAACGAGTTAATGGAAGATAATGGTAAAAGCAAAATAGAATTCGAAGAACTAATAAGCATGGTGGCACTTGACATAGACACGATAGGAGAAAATGATTTGGTTTGTGAAATCATCGCCGAGCTGAAACCAATTTATCAAACAATCATAAACCTTCTTGCTCAAGATTGTAAAAAAACTGAAATAGCTAAATATTTACATGTTTCAGACAATTATATTCACCATATCCTTCAACAACTCACTAAATCAGCTATTCGAAAAGCTTTAGAAAAAATCATTGCCGTTCAAGCTGTTCGCGCCAAGAAAGGATTACCTCCGAGTGAATTCGACAGCATTTTTCGACTTGAACTACTGGAACTCCTTAAAACATAACCAAATCATATACACATCTTAATAACCGCTTTAATGCTAGAGCGGTTTTTTTAATTAATTATTTTTTGATATAATTACCTTGAGAGGGATAATATCGTGAGTAGCATATTAACACGTTTTGTTTATGGTGCAATAATTCTAGTAGTTATAATAGGATCAATTTTTTATTTTTTAAATCGTAAAAAAATTACTTCTCAAGCCGACCAAACTCTTTCCAAAACTTACGCTACTTTAACTGATGAGGAAAAAAATAGTCTTTTATCAGCCAGTGCCGATGTAACTAAGCTTAAGGACAAACTTTCGGCTTTAGAAATTACCATTAGTAAATCGGCTCAAACCACAACTCCAGCTGGGCAAACAACAACTATTTTACAACCAGTAGCTAATGCTTTAGAAGGTTTAGGAGCACTAAATATTAGTAATGACTCTATTTCACTCGCCCTTTCAGACGGTAGCTTAGCTCAAAGTGATTCAGGCTTATCGGTTTCTGGAAGCTATGATGATAATTTTTTAAGAGTCGATACAAATTTTGATGGTGATGTAAGTGGAACCTACGACACATTGGTAATTTCTGAAAGTTACGATGATAGTTTTTTGAAAATCGGCACCAGTTTTGATGGTGATGTGGAAGGAAATTACAACACTTTAGAAATTGTTGACGGATCAATCATTAACGCGGACATTAGTAACACGGCAGCAATTTCTTGGACTAAAATTAGCAAAACCGGTGCTCTTTTAACCGATTTTGGTGGTGATCATGGCGATTTAGCAGGTTTAGGTAACGATGATCACGTAATTTATGCTCTACTTGCCGGAAGGGCTGGCGGGCAAACCTTAAATGGTGGTACAGCCGCAAATGATGACTTAACCTTTGACTCGACAACAAATGGAACTAAGGGATACATACTTATAAACCCAACTGGTGGTAATGTGGGGATTGGTACTGATACACCCACTGGGACACTTCATATTAAAGCTGATTCAGATGATCAACAATTAATTATCCAATTAGATGCAGCTCAAACGGTTAACAGCTTTGAAATTTATAAATCTGATGGTACAACTAGATTAGTATCTTTTGAAGATGATGGCACATTAGTTTTTGAAAATGATGCGGTAGTTTATGATGATTTACAACAACCAGGCCTTTTAGTCAGAACAAATGCTTCGGCTCCGGATTTAGTCACATTTGGACCAGTGGTTACTAATCTTATCATTTATGGTTTTGATGGAACTGCTACCCTTGAACAAGTTTATTTTAATGTTCAACTTCCTCATTCCTACAAACTCGGAACGGATCTTTACCCACATATTCACTGGTCACCAACCGATACTTCAGCCGGAAATGTTGTTTGGAAGCTAGAATATAGCTGGGCGGATGTAAACGGTACTTTTGCAGCGCCAACAACAATAGCGACAACTCCCCAAGCTACTGGCGGAACCGCTTGGGCACATAATGTAGTATCGTTTCCAACAATTAGTGGCACTGGAGTTGATATTTCAAGAATTTTAGTTTGTCGTCTGTATCGCGATCCGGCTGATGCTGGCGACACTTACACTCATGACGCTGCTCTTTTAAATTTTGATTTCCATTTTGAAAAAGATACTTTAGGTTCTAGAGAACTATGGATAAAATAAATTACCCCAAAGGAGTTATCATAATGAAAAGACGATGGTTTAAATTAATTTTTATCAGTTTAATCACACTACTTTTTGTCGGTGGCATAACTGGATCAATTTATTATTATATTCAGTACAAAAACGTCAAAAATGAACAAGTCAATAAAGAAAAAGAAATTAAAAAATTAGTTACTCAAGTTGGAAAATTAATCTTACTACCTCAAGATGAATCACCGACAGTTGCTACAGTCATTGATAAAGACAAATTAAAAAACGAGGCATTTTTTCAAAAATCAGAAAACCAAGATAAAGTTTTGATTTATACAAAATGGCAAAAAGCGATACTTTATAGACCGTCAATTAATTTAATTATTAATGTTGCCCCAATTAATAGTATTGAAACCGATGAAGGTACAAAAGAGGAATAGTTTATTAGGCTAAGGAGGAAGGCATCCCCCTCTAATTTTAGAACGTAAATACTTTAAAAGGTCTCGATGAAATGAATAAAAAAATAACACCACTTGTCCGCGCTGCGCTAAAGCTTACGGCAAGAACTACGTAGTAATATTCGCAAAAGTAGATTAATTATTTACAGTATTGACTTATTGGCCTAAATTTGATAAGATATCCAGGTAAGATAAATTGTTCTATGGATTTCCAAATAATTAATTTTTATTTTGATGTTCTGTACAGCAATACATCCGTTAAAATAAACTTAATTATTTTGTGTTTTTTTTAAAAACACAAAGGAAAGACAACATGTACAACAAAACTCGAAATTTCCGCGGTGGAACAACTTTTCGACCTTCTCAAAATTATGGTCGTCGAAGAAATTTTTCAGGAAACCAATCTACGGAAAAAATTGATATCTCAAGATTTATTAAGAAAGCAACTGAAAACAATGGCACAGAAAAAGAAGTAATAAAAAATTCTTTTGCTGATTTTAAATTTGTTCCAGAAATAGAGAAAAACTTAAAAGTAAAAAGCTATACTATTCCAACTCCTGTTCAAGACCAAACAATCGGACATATTTTAGAAGGTCGCGATATTATTGGACTCGCCAGCACCGGCACGGGTAAAACCGGGGCGTTTTTACTACCAATGATTAATAAGACTTTTAAAGATAGAAGCCAAAAAGTTTTAATTATTGCCCCTACTCGTGAGTTAGCTTTTCAAATTGCTAATGAATTTCATTCATTTTCTTTCGAAATGAAGATTTTTTCCGCTCTTTGCGTTGGTGGAATGCCAATATATAAACAAATTGCTAATTTGAAACGCCAACCACAATTTGTTATTGGCACACCTGGAAGACTAAAAGATCTACACAAACGTAATTTAATTAATTATAGTCAATTTCAAAATATTATCCTTGACGAAGTTGATAGAATGCTTGATATGGGTTTTGTTAATGAAATCCGTGAGATTTTAGAACAATTTCCAAAAGTTAGACAATCATTATTTTTTTCGGCAACAATGCCACCAAAAATTCGAACTCTAACCGAAGAATTTTTACAAAACCCGATAACAGTATCTCTTAACATTGGCCAAACGGCCTGTAATGTTGATCAGGATATTGTCAGAGCGAGTGAAAGCGAAAAATTCGACAAGCTTCGAGAGATTTTATCTCAAAGTAACTTTGAAAAAGTTTTGATTTTCAGTGAAACCAAAAGAGGCGTTGAAAAGTTAACAACAAATTTAATAAGTAAGGGTTTTAAAGCTGAGTCTATCCATGGTGATAAACGCCAAGGACAAAGACAACGAGCACTAAATCAATTTAAAAACAATGAAGTCACTATTTTAGTCGCAACTGATGTCGCCGCTCGTGGTCTTGATATCAAAGATATCTCTCATGTAATCAATTACACCATTCCTCAGACATACAATGATTACATTCATCGAATTGGTCGAACTGGCCGAGCAAACAGCAAAGGTGCTGCACTAACTTTTGTTTAATTACAACTTAATATTGTCACTAATATAGAAAAACAGGCCTAAAATATTATTTTTTCAATATCCCAAGTCTGTTTTTTTATAATATTTATAAATATAGTATAATCATATTGCTTAAATCTAGAACTAGAAATAGGAGAGCAGAAATGGAAAAAGTTTTAGGTAAGAAGGTTGAAGAGCTGAAAAAAACTATTAACGATTCTCCTGATAACTTCAGTTTGTATAAAAAAGCATTAATTTGCTTAATTGATAATTCGGACAAATTAAGTAAAAATGTCTGCATTTTCACCAATGATAGTGAAGTAATCAGAAAGTTCGTAGCTGCACATTCAGGAATGTATGTATCACAGCATAATCCAAATGGCCTTGAAGCATATTTGCGATCGGAAAATCTTACTGGCAGATTTGAATGTGAAATGGCTTTTGGTGGTCGCGAAGGTCGTCTCTATTGGAGTGTAAGCGGTAAACCGTTATCATGCCCTTACAAATTTGTCTCTTTTGCAGGCAACGACAACAAATAAAATCTATCTCGAACTTACTAAAAACCCTCCGAGAAATCGGAGGATTTTGATTTCCCGGCACCAACAGAATTAATACTTTTTTGTAAAACTTTTTCCATCCGGCGTTTTGCATTGTTCGGGATAGGTTTCTATTACTGGATACAATTTGGCACACTCTTCAAAATTTGTTACCGGCGCCGAGCCGGAAGGATTACCATGTTTTACCCAATTACCATTTTCATCTTTAATCCAAGTATCTTCACTACCACGTAAACAAATCAGAAGTGCGAAAAACACAATAAAAAATACGATGCCAATAATTATTTTTTTGGATTTTTTAGATTTAATTCCTTCTTCCACTCTATACCTTTTTTATGCGATATCTAATGACCGTCTTTTGGTTTTTTGCATCTGGTGATGTAAGGTACTCTTCTTCGTGATCACCAGCAATTTTATAACCTTGTTCTTTAATAAAATCGTGAAGTTTTTTTATTGTTGGTTCTTCTTCAGAGTATGGCCCTAAATGTAAAATCTCAGCATATTCACCACCTTGCCAAACAACAATTTTGACTGGAATTTTTGGATCTTTTTGAATTATATCCTTTTCAGTTACATAGTTCGGCACCACTACACCCCAAATACCAGTCCATTTATCTTTTGGTTTTAAGTGAGCATCTGGCCAAAGAGCAGATAATTTCCCAAGTTCCATTTTTATTCCCTTTGGTTTATAAACTTTCATTTTGGCATAGTAAGCCGCGCCATATAAAGCTTTCATAAAAGGTTCTGTTACTTTATTTGGATCACCAATCGAGGTAACCGTGAGCACTTTTCGATCATTTAATTTTGTTATTTCCGGTATAAACGCTTTCATAACATTCTCCTTATGATAAATGCTTTTAAATTTAATTGATATAATTTTTCTTTAATAGTCCCATCTAAGTAGTTAAATTGGTCTTAAAAAATCAAGTGGGAGATCGCATATCTTGTCCACGGACAAGATAGATATAGATCCTATGCCCCGGAGGCCATCCTCAAAGGGTCCCTTAGTAAAAAATGTTAGCCCAATTTAAAAACTCGATGAGACTACTTTTATTATAACAAAATTATTGGCTTTCTAAAGTAAGAAAAATTAATTAAGTTAACAAAAAAAATACCAGAGAGTATTGATTTTAAGGCCAGAATAGCTTACGATGTTTCTATAAAATGATCAGACTAACATCTGGTCTTTTTTTGAACACTATAATTTTTACAGTTAAGAAAGGGGTGAGAACAATAGGACGAACAGCTGTGTTAATCAAACCTGCAGGAATGGACGCGGAGGGTCGTTTAGAAGAGATCAACGGGATGATAATGCGAACATGTCGGAGAAATCACCTTAGAATCGTTTGGGTGGCCGACGTCACGCTTACTCATGAAGATGCTCTCGAATTCTACGGCGTACATGAAGGAAAATGGTTCCAATTGCCAATGTCAGAACAAATCGAAGGACATTGTCTTCGCGCCTTCGAGATAGAGGGTAAATTCGCGCCAAGAATTATGCGGCGGCTAATTGGCCCAACTAATCCGGTTGTGGCAGCAATAAAGGCGCCGGGTACCATTCGCGGTCAGTTCGCCGAAGGTGATATGGTTGCGTTTGCCAAGCAAAAGAAAGTAGTGGATAACTGTATCCACGGCTCAAAAAACAGCCAAGAGGCAATTCGTGAAATCGAAATCCTTAAGCGATCACGGATTCGACCACAGTAAAACTACACACAAGTAACCATTGGTTCGTAGACATCTCTAGTCTACGAACTTTTTTTTAATTAAGACGAATAGCTTTTTTTGGCAGTCAATCGTGGACAATACCATTGGCTACAAACTAAGTCGAATAGTTCAGACTATTATAATTAATTATGGAGAAAAAATTTATATTCCAAATTTAATTTCACCCCAAAATTAAATTAAATAAATAACCTGTAAATATAATTCCAAGTCCCACAATAACCGCAAAGATTAAAACTAGCTTTGGCTTCATCACTTTTTTAAGAATTAAAAATTCAGGTAACGACAAACCAGTGATAGCCATCATAAAGGCAAGTGCTGTGCCTACTGCTACACCTTTTTCTGTAAGTGCACTAATAAGAGGAATAACGCCAGCTGCATTAGAATATAGTGGAATACCGATAAGCGTAGCCAAAGGAACTGCATACCACTTATCACTTCCTGCATAACGAGCCAAAAAGTCAGTTGGAACATAACCGTGAATGAACGCTCCGATAGCAATACCAACTAAGATATATGGATATACTTTCTTTATAATGTCTAAAGTGTAAAATTTAGCATATTTGGCACGTTCTCTAAGAGTTTTCTCTTGTTCATTGAGTTTCGTGCTGATTTTATGCTCATAGACAAATTTTTCAACCAAACTTTCCACTTTGAGTTTGCCAATAATTAAGCCTGAGATAATAGCGATTAAAAGACCACTTGCGATATAAATTAGGGCAATTTTTAAGCCAAACATACCAGCGAGCAAGACCAATGCGACTTCATTTATCATCGGTGAAGCAATGAGAAAAGAAAAAGTTATTCCAAGTGGAATGCCAGCTTCAACAAAACCCAAAAACAACGGAATGGCACTGCAAGTGCAAAACGGAGTTACTATTCCTAACAAAGATGCTAAAATATTTCCAGTAAATTGATGCTTACGAGATAAAATACTTCTTATTCTTTCAGGTGATAAATAAGTTCTGATAAAGCTAACGATAAAAATAATAACAACTAATAAAATTAAAATTTTGATTGTGTCAAAAATAAAGAAATTTATCGCTTCAGCAAGTAAAGTGCTGTGTCCAATTTTTAAAACATTAAAAGTAAGCCAGTCAGCAAATAATTTTACAGGATAAAAAATATCCATCTAACTCTCCTTTATACTGCTTTTTATCACTTTTTTAATTTCTTCCAGTTTTGGAATAGAACCTACAATCACTGGCTTTTCATTAATTGCCAAAACGGGCATTCTCATCCATCCAGTTTCGATAATTTTTTGGATATCAACAATATATTCAACTTCGGAATCGATTTTGAGGTCTTTTGCAGCCTGTTTTGTCAACTCATAAAGAGTTTTACACGAACAACATCCTGAACCAAATACCTGAATCTTCATTTTACTCCTCCTGTTATTTTTATGAGTTTGTTAAGTTGTGAATCCATTAGTTTTTTATTAAGTTTATAAAATATTTTTTGACCATCTCGACGGTCAAATAACACTTTGTTATCTTTAAGAACTTTAAGATGGTGAGATATTAAATTTTGAGGCAAATCAAATTCCTTTTGGATTTCACAAACACATCTTTCACCATTTTTAAGAAAGACTATAATTCTAAACCTGTTATCGTCTGCAATCGCTTTTAAAAACTCTAAGCTATTATTCATAATATCAATTTATATTGATATATCTATCTTATTGAGAAACTAATATTTTGTCAAATAAAAATAGGTTACACCCCAACAGGATTAAAACATATATTTTCTTTGAAAATTCCGCGAAAGGTGTAACTTCCCTATTTTCTTCTGTAATAATATTTTCTAAATTTTACTAACAAGTTTGGCAGCGCCGACGGGAGTTATGAACAGCTCGGAAACCCACGGTTTTCCAACCCCTCTTGAGTTTGAATTTCATATCGTCACCAATAACGTCACGTCATTATTGACTTTTAAAGAGAAGGGTGTTACAAATAGTTTATCAAAAGGGGGAATAAAGATGTCAGAAAAAAGTATCCGAGATATTACTGAAGAATGGCTTGCTACCCAACCCCGCAGAGACGAGATTGATTTGAAGGGATACCTCGTACTAGTGTTTGGGATTAAAGATGACGATGGGAAAGAAATTAGCTGTGACACAGCAATCGATATAATAACTAATGACTCCGAGCTGCGTCAATCTGCAATATCAAGCTTTAGACAGTATCTACTGAAAGCCGGAGTAGTGACATCCCAGGAATATCCTTTTGGAAAAGGGCAGGATAGCTATCCTTTGTATACCAACACAAATAACTTAAGAGTCTAGACTTATGTCCAACAGCCCGCTGCTCGCGGGCTTTTTTTAATACAAAAAAAACAGGATTTCAACCTGTTATTTTTGCTGGCAGCGCCGACGGGAGTTACGAACAGCTCGGAAACCCACGGTTTTCCGACGTCCGAGAAGTATCTCGGACTGCCTTCCTCTACGGGAAACCTCTGGTTTCCCGACCCCTTCCTGGTTCGAATCCCAACTATTAGAACTGAAAAAGAGAGGCAATCATAAATGATTATCTCTCTTTTTCAGCGCCGACGGGATTCGAACCCGTGATCTTCTGCATGAAAAGCAGATATCCTAGGCCTCTAGACGACGGCGCCACAAACACACCGATAAATGTACTAATAGCACCAGCTAAAAACAAAATTTCGATGGCGCTCTCGGCCGCGGAAATTTCTGACGAAATTATAGGCCTCTAGCCCGCTAACCGCGGGTCCACGTCTAGTGGAACGACGGCGCCACAAAAATATCATATCATAAAAATACACTCTTGTCCAGAATGAATAACATGGCAACAAAAATGTTATAATGTTTATGTATATAAAAATATAAAGGAGGAAAATGAAAAAATTTATTTGGACTATTGGCCTTTTGTTAATTTTATTGCCAATCACAAGCTTTGCTGCCAACCAAGACACAGGACAAAACAATGGACAAACTAGCCAACCATCATCTAGCCCCTCATCAACTCAAAATCAAAACACAACTCAAACCAATAACCCCGAAACTGGCGTGATGACACAAGAACAAACAAATACCCAACTCCAAAGTGAACTGCAAGAAAGTATGCCAAGTTATAGCCCTAAGGGCCAATTTAGCCAAGAACGAATGAGCCAAATCTCTCTAACGTTAGAAAGTATGGTCATGCTTTCTAACCGATTAGAAAATTCAAATATAAAAGAACAAATTAACTCAATCGCCCACAACCAAGCAAATTCAGAAGACATGGTCAACCAATCATTAGATAAAGCAGAATCCAGAAGTAAAGTTGCTAAATTCTTTGTTGGACCAAATTACAAAGAATTAAAAAATGTAAAACAAGAGATAGAACAAAATCGTTTAAGAATCGAAGAACTTAATCGTATTATGTCACAAATAACCAATCAAACAGATAAAACCGAGCTACAAAATCAAATTCAAATACTTGAAATACAAAATACCAGTCTAGAGGAAGAATTAGATATTGATATTCAAGGCTTTTCTCTATTTGGATGGCTTTCGAAATCAATAAATAAATATTAAACCGCTAATTAATTTGCATCAAAGTTTCATCCAATATTAATCTGTTATAATAAATTTATGATAGCTCTTTTAGCTAAAATTTTACCTTTGCAATTAGCAGCAACTTTAAGTCCGGGCATTTTTGCCTTAACAATTATTTTATTTACTAAAAAAAATCATGCCATTGGTCGCGTCCTAGCGCTCTTACTGGGCTCTATTTTTGTAGCCATCTTTTTAGGTTTTTTAGGCTTAAAAACAGGTCAAAGCATTACTGCTTTTAGCACTCACGGTAAAATATCTGTTATCATTGATTTTGCTTTAGCAATTTTATTTCTCTATTTTGGTATTAAAGGACTAGTAAAACCAGATCGAGAAAAAAAAGAATCTCTCGGAGAAAATCCTGCTAGACAGCTTGGTAAATGGTTTATTGTCGGTTTAATTATAAGTATTACTAATTTTGACGCTGTTTTACTAAATTTTGCTGCCGCTAAAGAAATTGGCGCATCAGGAATTATTTTATTCGATAAAATTATTTTACTTTTTGTTGGTATCTTATTTTTTGTTTTACCCATTTTAATACCACTTTTTTTCTACCTAATCTTACCGTCACTCGCCCAAAAGGTTTTAACACCAATTAATAAATTTTTAGTAAAATTTGGTCGCCTACTGGTTTCAATAATCTTTATTATATTTGCTATTTACTTAATCTACAAAGGATTAAAATAATAGAATAACCTTAGCAAGGAGAAAATAAATGGAAGAAAAAACAACTGATAAAACTCCCGAAAAACCCAAAAAATCTAAATGGTTACTTTGGACTTGTGGATCTTGCGGTTGCCTGGTAATTATCATTATGGTCGCTTTATTTTCCCTTAGATCATTTACCGGTTTTAATATAGGAAAATTTTTTGATAACAGTCAAAACAATGGTTCTAATTTAGATGAAGAAGACAAAGAGATGACCAAATCGGAACTTATTGATTATTTCGTAGGAGAAACCACTGTTTATCCAGGTTTTGATAAATCAATAAAAGTAATGAAATGGGAGAAACCTGTTGTAACTATTTCAGTCGCTGACACACCGCCAGAAGGAGGTATTAAAGCTATTGACGATTTTATAAATAAATTTAATAACAATAGCACAAAAACAAAGCTACAACGCATCGAAAGTGACGGAGATATTAAAATTTATTTTCAAGTTTCAACTGATGGTGCCGCTGGTCGTTCTGGACCAAGTTCGGGGGCAGATTATATTATTGACCATGCAAATATTAAGCTTTCGGAAGAAGCAGCCATGTTCGATCAATCTTTAAGTTCAGTTCTGTCACATGAAATATTTCACGCACTTGGTTTCACTGGTCACTATCAAGGTAGTGCTTGCCGATTAATGTCACCAACAGTATGTGGTTCTCGTTTAACGATTAATGAAGAAAGATTAATCCAAATGCTTTATAGTACCGATATGCCAGACGGTATTAACGAATCCGAGATTAGATCTTTTTTACAAAACTGGAGTCCAAATAATTAAAAACTATATATTCTCTTTTCGTTAACACCTTAATATGGTATAATTTAAAACGAAATGATATTTCTAATTATTTTAGCAACAATTTTTAGCACTTTTTTGGGAGGCTTATTTGCTATTCGTTTTCGCGATAAGCTTCATCTAATTTTAGGATTCAGTGCTGGCGCAGTTATTGGTGTCGCCCTTTTTGATTTATTGCCAGAATCAATGGAAATGGCGACACAGGCCTATGATGCTAAATTAGTTACTTTATTTATTGCAATTGGATTCGTCGCTTATATGATTTTTGATCGATTTTTGTCACTTCATTGTCATGGCGAAAATGAATGCGGGAATCCGAATCACCGCGGAAAACTTGGTGCGGCCACTTTATCGATTCATAGTTTACTTGATGGATTAGGAATCGGTTTGGCTTTTAAAGTTTCACCGGCTGTTGGCTGGGTTGTTGCCGCCGCTGTTTTGACACACGATTTTTCTGATGGCATTAATACTGTTAATATGATTTTAAAAAACCATGGCGGGCATCGCCAAGCATTAAAATGGTTAATAACGGATGCTTTAGCTCCTGCCGCAGGTATCGCTCTAACACTTTTTTTTACCGTTTCCGAACCAGTTTTAGGTCTTATCTTGGCAGTATTTACCGGTCTATTTCTTTACCTTAGTGCCAGTGATTTAATTCCCGAAAGCCACCATCATCACCCAACTGCTTGGACTACGCTTATGACTATTTTGGGAATCACGGTTCTTTATTTAGTAATTAATTTTGCTGGACTATAATTAAAAATTACGGCCAAACAGCACGAACACCAGTAATGTCACCCAAACCAAGGGTGTCTTTTTTTAATTCACTTCTACTTGCGTAGCCATACATTGTTAAGTCCTTAGAACCAGAATCGTACAAATCTCCCAAACCCATCCAATGTCCAAATTCATGAGTGGCAATATCTCTCAAATCAAAAGCACCTTTCTTACCATTACAATCATTTTGTCCATTGTAACCAGTATAAGCCCACGAGTAACGACGATTAAAAATCGTATCAGCATCTTTTAGTCGACCGTGACCGTCTGTCCAAATATAGGTAACTGCAACATAAGATGCTGGCAAATTGCGCCAAAAAATTGCGTTTTGACCATCGTCAGCAGGATTTGCAACAGAAGTCTCGCCTGCATTGTGAAAAAGAATTCCACCACCAGCACCTTGAAGATTAGAAAATGATAAATCGATAGAAGCTTCTGCCATTTGGCGAGAAACACCTACCGGCAAAGTATTAAAATTTACTCTGTAATCCGTAATGCCGCTTTGTAATTTCCAACCACCCCAACCAAAATGATTAACTTGATCATTAGTTGTGCGAGTACAAACTTTGGGAATTGAATTATATTGAATAAGTACATGCGGCGTTCCAATTTCTTTCATGGTCTCTTTTTCAATTTCAACGCTAGAAGCACCTGTTTTAATCGGAAAAACAATTACAGTTACAATTAACAAAATCAGTCCTAACCCCCAAAAAATACTTTTTTTCAAAAACCCTCCTTAAATAAATCTCTTTTGTATAAGCATAGCTAATTTAAAAGAAAGTTTCAATTTCATTTTCCTCCAATCTATTACGGATAAATGTCTCCCCTAAATAAATATTTGCCATTAAAAATCATTGGCAGAGGTGTTTTGTCATCGGGATTTGGACCAGGTCGATATGCCATCAAGTGCAAATGCGGGAAATCGGAAGCACCGCTATTGCCAATCAAGCCAATCTGCTGATCAACAGTGACAATATCACCCACTTTCACCAAAATTGAATCTTTTTTGAAGTGAACTAGCATCACATTAAATTGACCACAATCAATGAGGATGCGGTTTGCTTCAATTTCATTGCCTCTTGTGCCAATTGGCATGTCGGGGAAACCATCGATAACTTTTTCAACATTACCATTACAAGGACTATAAACTGGCGTGCCAAAAGTTGGGTTAGATTCCAACCCGGATTGGCGAAATTTAAAGAAATCACTCAGTTTTACCTGTTTGGCAATATCAAGAGCATATTTTTCAGGCGGCTGAGTGTGAGTACTCCCATTTGGCCCGGATTGAATTGCTTGAAACGAGCCATCTTTCAAAGGAAATTCCAAACTCACAGCACCATCTGGTACTTTCATTGATTTACGCTTTTCAATCTTGAAAACATAATAAGCACCGCAGATAACTGCCAATACCAAAACAATAAAAAGTACTTTTTTCATATTTTCCTTTCAAGGAAAATTCCGCGACAAGCAATCTTGTCTATAATTTCGTCAGAAATTTCCGCGACAAGCAATCTTGTCTATAATTATATTTTAACACAAAAAAGGTTATACTATAAACGAGTTAATCTTATTGTTAGCATGGATGTAGAATAAAATGATAGTAATAATAAAGGAGGATTTTATGACAAAGTGGACCTTTGTTTCCAAATTAAGGTTAATTGTTGCGGGGATAATCTCGGTTCTTTTAGTATTTTACGCTTTTAATTTTGTGCCGCGAAATATTAACACTATCGCAAACAGAACTTTGGGAATAAAAATTTTTGATTATATATTAAATTTTGTTATTTTCTTCGTGGTTATCTATCTTGTTTCCTGTTTGCTTACCTATATTTACCAAAAACTGTTCACGCACTCAAAATAATCAAGACTTAGACCTCTTAGGGGACGGTTCTCTTTTTAAGGTAAAATTTCGCTTTTTCGCTAATCACCCCCACACTCATGGGGTGTTGATTTTTGATCTAAAATCTGCTAACTTAATGAGGATTAGCACGACTCTTTGTTTTTTCTTAACATAAAAAAAGAGGTGTTGTTCTTGAAAATCATGACACTTACAAAAAACGATCGCGACAAGATCGTTGAAGAAGCTTACAAGTTTTTGAATACACCTTATTGTCTTTGTGGTGATGGTAAAAATACTTTTAATTGCAGTCAATTCATAGTTTCCGTCATTAAGAATGCATTAAATGTAGATTTACCAGCAAAAGTTGATTGGCTCTATCTTGTTTCATCAATTGTAAAACCTGAAAATCTCCAAGCAGGAGATTTGGTTTTCTTTTGCCGTCAACCAAGACCTACGGGGAGAATCGCCACCCATGTTGCAATATTTGTTGGTGACAAAAAAATTATCCATGCCCGTCAACGAGCAGGCAAAGTGGTAATAGAAGCAATAGAAGATTTTTCAGAAACGCTCATCACGTCTAAAGATCCCAATGAGTTGCATCAATGGTTGGAAGAAATTATATCTCTAACAAGGTCATGAAAAATTCATGACCTTTTATTTAAAATAAATTTTTAATAATTATAAAAAAACCAGACAAACTGGTGCATTTTCATTAACTTTCAAAAAGAGGGCCTGGCGGGTCACTATTTTAAAAATGTTAAGAGATGATCAATACTGGAAGGTGCTAAAGCCAAAGCTAGATTCTATTCAAGTTTTTGGAAAATAAGATCTTCCTGCAAGTACAGTAATTTCCAAGATGACAAAGAGCAAGTGTTGAAGCGGTAAAATTGATAGGCGTATTTATGTCATCTAATTTGCCAAAACCAATCGTTATATGAGGATTAAAATTATTAAAACTCGACTTTTTAGCATAATTTTTAATCCAGCAAAGGGTAATTTCTTCGACGGCTGGTGGAGAAAAAACTGTATTTATTGAAATATCGTATAATAGAAATGGTTTTAACTTTGTCATAACTATTTCGTGCAGTGATTGTAGTTCTGGCGCTTTCTTTATTATAAATTCTGAAACGATTTCTTTAGACGGAATTGTGTTGTCGTGATAAGTATCAGCTATTAGTTCAAATGTATGAAATTTAGAAGCAATGTCTTGTAGCGTTTTCGTAACTTTTTGTAAATCACTTTCTTTAATTCCTCCCATTGCTAAAGAAATGTGTGGCAAGCAGTTTTCTTTATTTAATATAATTTTGCCACTAAATTTCTTAAATTGTCGCCTACTTATTCCAACAGCTTGATTGGTCATAGAATTATCTGGAAGCAACACAACGTCAATTGCAATTTTTGACATATGGTTTCTGTTTCTAAAATTATTTTTTCTTGAGTTATAACTATTTAGCTATACTAAAAAATCGCCGGAAAAGCGATATTTTTAATTATGTAATTATATAAATTTACACTTTAGGATATTAAAGGGCCTGGTGAGGATCGAACTCACGACAAATTGCTTAAGAGGCAATCGCTCTACCACTGAGCTACAGGCCCTGGCGCCCCTGGAGGGAATCGAACCCCCAACCTTGACGTTAGAACCGTCCTGCTCTGTCCGTTGAGCTACAGGGGCCAAAACTAGTTTGATTATAAGCGAAGCTTGTAAGCTAGACTTAATAATCTAATTATAACAGATTTAAAAGCATTTTTAAAGAGTTTGTATTCATCTTTTCTGGTCTATGTTACGATAAATATATGGCTGCTAGAAAAATTATTTTATAAATTTAAGTTGTAATATCTCGTCTGGTAAAAATAACGAGTCCTAAAATAAAAAATACTATCGATACACCCAAAAAAACCACATAAGACCAGTGGTCTATTTGGTTATGAATTAAAGCCTTACCAGGATTAAAATAATAGAAAAACGAAACATATTTCAAATCTGCCAAACTCTCTTTAATTACTGACAAAATATTTAAAACATACATTAAAACCAAAAGTCCGCCAGTTATAAAGAAAACTTTACCTTTATCCGAAAAAATTGCCGACATTACAAAGGCAACACTAAAAACACTTAGGCCAAACATAAAACCTAAAAGAGCAATTGTCGCAAAATTATTTGCCTTAAAAGTAATATTATAAGCATCAGCGAGCGGAATAGCTGAAAAAATAGTGAAAACCACAAAAACTGCTAGCATTGCTAGCCCTGCCAGATACCTACCAATGAATAATTTTGCTCTAGAAATAGGTTGTGAAAGTAAAATTTCAATTGTTCCAGTCTCAATTTCATTGGCAATACTTCCCCCGGCAAAACTAACTAACATAAAAATAAGCATTATCGGCCACATGAGAGAGAATTGTTCAGTTGACAAATATCCTTCCAGGGTTGTAAAAGATTTAATTTCAAAATTAAAAGCCTTTAAAAATGATTCTGGATAATTCTTGATTAATTGTTCTAAACTAGCTGATTGATCTTTAAAAGACGGGAATAAAGCAATATACATCCAAAGTAAAGCAATGCCTGAAATAATATAAATAAGCGTGACGACTCTTCTGTCTCTAATTGTTCGCCAAAAAATTGTCCACATTTTTACTCCAATTTTGGTACCGCTAACAGGTCTTCATCGTTACTTTTTTCTAAACTAGTGGAAACATTGATTCCAGAATGATTATAGGCCTCCGGCCGCGGAAATTTCTGACCGGAATTATAAAACTCTAAGAAAATTTCTTCCAAACTAGCGTGAGAAATCTCCAATTCTTTAATATTATAATTGGCCAATTTTCTAACCAAAGGGTTAATATCACCCTTAACTCCTAGTTCCAAGCCATTTGGCAACTCTTTTTGAATTTGCACGCCATCAAAAACAAAATCTTGTCGCACAAGCGGGCTATTGAAATAAACTCTTACCGTGTGCATTCTTTTGTCTTTTAGTTCTTGAATGCTCTCAATCGTTAATAATTTGCCATCTTTAATAATACCTACTCGATCACAAAGACGATCAACTTCAGCCATGTTATGAGAAGACATAAAAACAGTTGTACCTTTTTTCTGAGACTCTTCTAAAATTTCATAAATTTTATTTTGCAAAAGTGGGTCTAAACCAACTGTTGGTTCATCCATAATAATTAGCTCCGGTTCAAACATTAAAGATAAAATGAGACCTAATTTTTGTTTATTACCAGAAGAAAGAGATTTAAACTTGATCTTCGGATTTAAATTTAAATCAGCAACAAGCTTTTGGGCAATAGATTTTTTTCCTCTAAGACCTTCTAAGAAATTAATATGTTCTTCACCAGTCCAACCACCATAAAGCCTAACATCTCCAGAAAGATAGCCAAGTTTTTCTTTAATCCCAATTTGGCCATTGTTCGCATTTAATCCGAGTAATTTAACACTGCCTACAGTCGGGCGTAAAAAATCCATTAGACAACGAATTGTTGTGGTTTTTCCGGCCCCATTTGGACCTAAAAATCCAAAAATCTCACCTTTTTCGACCGAAAAAGAAATATCGTCAACTGCCCGAACTTTGTTAAAATATTTTTTTAAATTTTGTACTTCAATTACATTCATTGTTAAATCTTTTTCCTCTCGATGTATTTTACCATCTCGATCCAAGCTGTGGCAATAATTGCTACGGAAAATACCGCTAACCAATGACCAAATTTTAACGGTACAGTTTCAAGTAAACGATTAAAAAATGGTACATAAATAGCAATCGCAATCAGCAAAAACCCATAGATTACACCAAAAATTAAATAAATATTATCAAAAAGATCACGTAAAGCAAAGATTGATCTTTTTAAATTTTTAAACGAAAAAATGTAGACAAGACTAACTGAACCAACTGTGGCGAAAGCAATTGTTCTAGCTAATTCAAGATTATTAGTTTGTTTTTCAAAATACCAAAAAAGTCCAAGAGCCAATATGCCAATAACAAAACTCACTGAAAAAATTAAAACTTTCATTGAAGGACTCAAAATGCTTTCTTTTTGGATTTCTTGTGGTGTTCTTTCCATAATACCTTCTTCTTTTGGTTCAAAACCTAGCAAGATGTCTGGTGGACCATCACAAATTAAGTGAACCCATAAAATTTGAACAATTAATAAAGGTGTTTGAAAACCCAGAATCATTGCCCCAAAAATTAAAACTATTTCCGCAAAAGAATTCGATAAAACATAACCCACGACTTTTTTAATGTTTGATAAAATTAACCTACCTTCTTCGCAAGCAGCAATGATCGTTTTAAAATTACTGTCTAAAAGAATTAAGTCACTAGCTTCTTTGGAAACATCTGTCGCATTATTAACCGTTACGCCAATATTAGCTTTTTTCAAAGCAGGCGCGTCGTTAACACCGTCACCAGTCATGGCTACTATCTCGCCTTTTTCCTGTAAAACTTGAACAATTTTTAATTTTTGATGTGGCAAAACTCGACTGAATAAAACTATTTTGTCGATTCGATTTTTCAATTCCTCATCAGACATTTTTTCCAAATCATCACCTTCTAAAATATTTTCGTCACTCAAATTAAAGCCTAATGCCGTTGCCACCTTTTCGGCAGTTTTTCGATAATCACCAGTAATAATTTTAATCTTTATACCTGCTTTTTGTGCATAAGCAATTGCTTCTTTTGCCTCAGGCCTAACAGGATCCTGAATACCAACCAATCCCAACCAAATAAAATTCTTTTTATCAAAACCATCTTCTTCCTTATAAGCCAACCCTAAGATTCTCAAGCCCTCACTCGCCCATAGGTCAATTTTTTTCATAATCTTTTCTTGATCTTTGTTATTAAGATTACAAAAAGAAATAATTTTTTCCGGTGCGCCCATGAGATGAGAGATTTTCTTTCCATCGACATAATTAACACTCATTGAATATTTTTTTTCACTATCAAATGGCTCTTCGTCAATTTTTTCATATTTATCATATATTTCTTGTGGATTAAATTTATTTGCTTGCTTTACATAATCCCAAAGGGCAATTTCTAAATTTGTTTTTTGTTCATTATCAAGAGTCATTACCAACAAGCTTTTGTCCAAATCAGAACTATCAAGTTTGACCACTTTCATATTGCCTTCTGTTAAAGTGCCTGTTTTATCGGTACAAATAACCGAAGTAGAACCTAAAGTTTCAATTGATAAAAGTTTTCTAACCAATCCGTTTCTTTTTAAAATTTTTCTCATCCCTAAAGCTAGGATTACTGTTAAAGCAATTGGTAAAGCCTCAGGCATTGCCGCAATCGATAAAATAATAGCGACTTTCAAAGTTTCCCAAATATTATTACCATAAAAAACACCAACCAAAAAAATAAGAAGACAAACAATCAAAATTATCGCTGCTAAACCATTAATAAAAGAACCGAGTCTTTTTTGTAGAGGTGTTTCAGTTTCTTCAATATCCCCAAGACTTTGGCCAATTTTACCCATTTCAGTCAATTTACCAATTTTTTCAATCTTCATTATCCCCTTGCCTGAAACAATCGTTGTCCCCATAAATAAATTTGGACTACCAATTTCAAATTTCGGTATTGCTTCTTCTTCACCGGTTATAATTGATTCATTAACTAAAATTTTATTGCCATCGACTAGAGCACCATCTGCCGGTACTCGATCACCGGCATTTAAAATAACGTAATCGCCAGGTACTAATTCCTGAGCATCGACTGTATATCTTTTACCATCGCGAACCACTAAAGCTTCTGGTTTGAGTATTTTTTGCAATGCCTGCAAAGTTCTATGAGCACTGTATTCCTGATAAAATCCCATTAAAACATTTACTATCAAAACTGACAGCGCTAAACCACCATCAATTTTTTCACCTAATAAAAATGACGCTAAAGCAACCAATAGTAAAATATAAATCATTGGTGATTTAAGCTGAGCCCAAAGTATTGTAGCCCAAGAAATTTCTTTTTTAGCCGAAAGAATATTTTTGCCAAATTGACGATGTAAATTCAAAACTTCTTCCGAAGAAAGACCATTAATTTTCTTCATTGCAATTACCTCCTTTTTTTGATTCAAACGAATTAGAACAATTACTATTATATAACAATCTTACTAAATTGAGGCTATTAGTTTTTTATTTTCGTCTTTTTTTAAAAGTCTCTATCCACATCAAAATAAGACCGCGATATTTTTTAGGCAAATATCGTAAAAATAATTGATCAACAAGACCAAGACCACCTAGAAGGAATATTCCCCAAAAGAAAAAAGGCCAACCAGGCAAAACTGGCAAAACTATACCTAGTACACCAATTGATATTAAAAAAACAGCAAAAATACGCTGCCAAAAATGAAATTTTTTAAGTTTTAATTTGTCTAACACGATTTTTATTAATAAATCTAATTAGGAGTGGTCGACACGAATCGAACGTGTCTATTTCCTGTAACCACATGGGGCGACCAAGCGGAGTCGAACCGCTGACAGCAGGACCACAACCTGCAGTTTTGCCGCTAAACTATGGCCGCCATATTCTTTCGTTGTTTTAATTTTACCAAAATTGTCGCTTCTTCTCAAGACCTATAACTTATTTCCTTGATTAAACAAATAATTCTCAGTTTCCAAAACAACTTTTACCATAACTTTAATTGCCTCGACCGGATAATCACCAACAGCCGTTTCGTTAGAAAGCATAACAGCATCAGTCCCATCATAAACAGCATTGGCAATATCGGAAATTTCTGCACGAGTTGGAAAAGGCACTTTAGTCATTGTTGAAAGCATATGGGTTGCTGTTACGACCGGTTTTTCGGCATAATTACATCTTTTAATAATCTGTTTTTGCAAAACCGGTAATTTTTCAATTGGCAACTCTACCCCTAAATCACCACGAGCGACCATAATTCCATCAGAAGCTTGAATAATTGCGTTTATATTTTCAATTGCGTGAGCACGTTCAATTTTACACATTACTTTCGCTTTTGATTTGCCAATAATCTGTTTTAATTCCTTAACGTCATCTTCCGTTTGAACAAAAGAAATCGCAATCCAATCAGGAGTTTGTGTCAAAATAAATTCTAGATCTTTTCTATCCTTGTCGGTCAAAGAATTAGTTGTGGTTTTAGTTAAAGGCAAATTAACACCCTTTTTTGGATAAATATCGCCACCACATAAAACTTTGCAGTGAATTTTGTGATTAACAACTTTTGTTACTGAAAGCTCAATCGAGCCATCATCAATAAGGATAATATCCCCTACGTTTACATCGGAATGCACATAAGGATCCATAATTACTAACTCATTTGGTTCAATATCCTGACAAGCAGAGCTTGTTAAAATTACTTTTTGACCATCTTTAACTTTTCTTGGAGGATTAGCAAAATCGGCAATTCTAATTTTTGGACCTTGTAGGTCACAAAGAATTTGAACTTTTTTCTTAAGTTTTTTAGCCCATTTGCGAATTAACTTAATTCTTTTTCCATGATTTTCATGGCTATCATGAGAAAAATTAAGTCGTGCGACATCCATACCATTTAAAATTAATTCACGAATTTTTTCTTCACTTTCGGTTTTTGGTCCAATTGTACAAATAATTTTTGTTCTCAATGTTGCCTTTCTTAAAACAATTAAAAAATCAGCTTTTTGCTGAAATCATCAACTTAATATTTTGGTGCGCCCGGAGGGATTCGAACCCCCGACCTCTTCGTCCGAAGCGAAGCGCTCTAATCCACTGAGCTACGGGCGCGAACATAACAAGCGACCGTAACTTTAGAAAACAAAGACCTACGGACGTATTATTATGGAGCGGGTAAGGGGAATCGGACCCCTGTATCAAGTTTGGAAAACTCGCGCACTACCATTGTGCTATACCCGCAAAATGATTTAAAAATTAACTTTTTTATCTTGAATTAATTGCTTAAGTTTTTTCTTAGAACATTTTTGGCATCTATATTCGGGTGTTTTATCATCAGTCCGATTATATCCTCCTGGGCCAACTACCAACCTTCTTACTAAATCCGTCTTTCCGCAATCGTAACATTTACCTTTTTTTAATATTTCCCAACTTTCAACTGTTTTTGATTTGAAAATAAATCGATCAACCCAAAAAAATATACATCCACCAATTAAATTTGCTACCATTGCAGCAATCCAGTCTTCTTTTGTCCCCCATATTGTTGGGGAATGCTTGAAAAATGCCACAACAGGAGCGAGTATAATAGTTGACAGCTGCCAACGAAAAAGATAAAGAATAAATTTTATCATAATGCTCTGTTTTAATTGGTCGGGGAGACAGGATTCGAACCTGCGACCTCATCGTCCCAAACGACGCGCGCTACCAAGCTGCGCCACTCCCCGATATTTAAATGTCCCTACCAATATTATACATTATACTAGAACTTAGGTCATCGGTCAACCTGAAAAAAATAAACTAAAACTTTAGCAACCTGTTGAAAAGAATGATACAATATATGTATATGTTAACGGAGGGAACTTGAGAATTCCAAAAAGAAAACAACTTCAAACTGTTATTATTTTGTTTTTTGCCCTTATCACTACCGGATTAATTTTTTTCGGATTTTTTAAATTTGTCTACAAAGCCGAAGAATTAAATAATGGTGAAGCTTATATTACTAATTTAACTAATAATGGAGATAATGTTGCTTACCAAGGCTCGACTAAAGAAAATCCACAAATTCCTAAATATAATAAATTTGAACTTACTTTTGATATTAATTGGTACCACAATAGGGATTTTACCAACCCTCAAGCTAAATACGATCCAATTATTGAAGGAACGGCTAACCCTTATTGGCCATACGACCAAACTCCCGCCGCTAATACAGTTAGCCATCCTAACGCCGTACCAGATGGCATCGGCGTTTCAGTAGATGGTTTATTTTTACCTTCCAGCCAAACAGATTGGAGTAAAGCAACTGTTCAACCAGGATTTTATTACCAAGATTTTGAAAAACAAGATTATTTAAAAGATAAAAACCAGGACTGGATTTACCCAAAAGGAAGTCCAGTTTGGAAAATAAGATATTCACCAAAAGATCTAGGTCAATACCAATACAAAATCCGAGTTACTGACAAAACTGGTCAAATTCACTACACACCTCAAGCAAACACTTTAACAGCCATAGACTCATCCAACCCTGGTTTTGTTCAAGTATCAAAAACTGATTCTAGATATTTCGAAACTAGTAATGGCCAAAATCTAAACTTAATTGGTATATCCGATCCTGGTATCAATTCAACTTACGATATTGAAAAAAATCTTGCTCAAATTAATGAGATGGGGATAAATCTAATTCGACCTTGGTGGCAAGGATCTAGTTTTCGTCCAATTCTTTTTGGTATTAGCGGTCAAGGCGGAGTTCCGGACTGGGGTTTCACTTTAAATGCTAATCAAATAGGTTCAGGTAATAATCAGACTATGCCTGGGGAAATCTTTTCTTACAAAATGACAAAAAGTTATCCAAGTGCTCGAACAGGTGTCCCTATTAAAACTAACACCAACTATAGATTATCAGCCTGGGTAAAAACAACTGGTGTTACCGGAACCGGCACTTATGGTGCTTCATTATACCCATATCCACCAAAAACTGGCGGCAGTCAACCTGTTTACAGATCAGAATATGTAACAGGTGACACAGATTGGAAACAGTTAGTCGTTGATTTCACATCAGACGCAACATCTAAAAACATCGATATTAACCTCAACTTAGCCAATATAGTTACTGGGGAAGCGTATTTTACAAAATTATCTTTAAAAGAAAATTTAGGTAATGATAAATTTGGCGGAGAAATAATAAACCGACCAAATATAAATGTCCAAAATTACATATCTTTGCAACACGCTTGGTATGCAGATTATTTAGTAGAAGAAGCCGCAAAAAATAACATTTACATGAAAGTAGTGGCTGAAGAAAAACAAGATATGGTTTTTTCTCGCATCGGTGCCGACGGAACCGCTGCGTCACCTAGCGACGACAATGTTTACGCTTCATCAACAAGTGCCAACAGAGTTTACCAAACATACTATTGGCGATATTTAACAGCCAGGTATTCATATTCAACCACTATTCATTCTTGGGAACTTTTCAACGAAGGTAATCCTTATAGTGGAGGCCACCGTGACGACACACTTGCTCTAGGTTCTTATATAAGCCAATATGACCCAAACAAACACTTAACATCAACTTCTAACTGGCATTCGTATCCTATTTCTCTTTGGGACAAGATCGAAACAAGCTATGGCGATCTTCATCGCTATATAGGTTCGGGTGCTTATAGTGATCGATATATACTTTGGCCTGGTTGGGATGGTGCGTGGTACGATCCACCAAAAATTAGTGCTCTAAAAGAAAATTATTCATTTGACGAAACAATAGCTCATTCTGGCCATAATTCGTTAAAAATTACTATTCCACCAGCAACTAAAGATGGTAGTGTTAAAGATTCTGGTTTATTTGTCCAAATTGGTGTTAAACCTAAACATCAATATGAAATTAGTTGGTGGACTAAAGCCGAAAACATTAAACAAGCTGGTGGAGTCTGTGAACCAACATCTCCTTTTGTCAGCGTTTATTACAGTGGTGAACAAACAATGTGGGACGGTTGGCCAAGCTGGAATGTTACTGGAGGAAACCCGTGTGGCAAATGGAAAATTCCCGATGGTACTTACGATTGGCAAAAAATTACCACTCAACAATTTACCATTCCCGAAACTGGACGTGACACTAAATTACCTCCTCGTTACCTTGGTATTTCTTTTAATTATTATACAAAAACTAGTGTACCAGAAGGAATTGCTTGGTTTGACGATCTTCAAGTTAAAGATATAACCACAGGTGAAGTATATAATTATAACGGTGGATTTGAAAATATAACTCACGAAGAAGATGACGTTGTTGCTGCCCATCAATCATATTCACAAATTATTAAAAGTTTTGATATGGGTAAGCCTTCAATTAGAGGTGAGGTTGGCTTTCAAAATCCAAGACCAGAACTATCTAATCCATACAAAGGCTATACTAGCGGACAAGTTTTTGATCGTCTAAGGGTCGATGACACCCAAGGCGTTTGGTGGCGTAAGTGGACATGGGCTAATTTAGACTCTGGCGGTTTGACAGAAATTTTATGGGATTCCATGAGTTTATTAATGAATAGGAATTATAAATTCGCTAAAGCTTACCAAAATTTCATGTCTGATATTAGTCTCTCGAATGGAAAGTACAAGGACTTAAACGCCTCAACCTCTGATTCCAAATTAAGAGTTTTAGGTCAAAAAGAATTAGCTGATGGCATAATTGACAAAGCTCACCTTTGGATAGACAACGCTCCGTATACTTGGAAAAATGTTGTCGACGCATCAGCTGGTAGTAGCCAGCTTGCTTCACCAATTTCTGGCAATATCACTATTTCTGACGCACAACCATCTAAAACTTATCTTCTTCAGTGGTGGAGCACTTCAACAATCGATAATCCTTCAACTTCCGATATTAACGAACAAATTGTCATTGATAACACTTACCCAACATTAATAAATAGTGACGAACAAGGAAAACTTACAATCCCTATTAATAATTTGCAATCAGATATTGCTTTAAAAATTACTATCGAAAAAACTAAAACGATCCCGCCAGAACCCAGCCCCACACCTACCTCCACCCCTGTAGATAAAACCACTAGTACACCCACACCGACTACTTCCTTGCAAGAAGTAACTCCTACACCAACCTCAATAACGCCAACACCTTCATCTACTGAAGAAAATAATACAAACATTGATAACAATATTCCAAGCACTGAGGCTCCGTCTCAAATAACTGAAAATGGTCAGCCAACACCAATTAGCGACACTACCAATAACAATATCCCTGAACCCGATTCTTCCACTAAAATATTTTCTAGCCCTAGCAGTCAGCCATTACCACAAGAAAGTAGCGTAAGCAAAACAGAAAGTCCTAAACCCACCCTTATTCAAGGAGTTTCATCTCGACTAAAATGGCTTATTGCCATTATCAGTTCCATTATTATTGGTAGCTTTTGGGCAACCATCTTTATTTTAGAAAAAAAGAGATCTAAAAAAACACAAGACTAAAAAGTTAATTGAGCTCAAATATAAATAACCCCGGCGTAATTTGTTCAAATGGATATTTTTTAAGCCACGAGTAAGAACCGGACTCAAAATAGGTTGCTGAAATAACTACTGGGCCTTTAATATTTTTATTTTCCGAATATAGAGGTTCGAAATTAATTCCATAATGCTCTAAAGCCTTATCACCATCCCAAGGATAAACCAAATAAACTTTTTCTATTTTGTTATCGCCAAGATATTTCTTTAATCGATAAATATCTTGACCCCAGTCTAAATTAGAGTCAGTTAAAATCTTGTAACCATTTTTTTGTCCACCGGCAAATTCATTAAAATAAGCTAAATAATTTGGAAAGCTTATCAAAGCTGAAATAAAATACCAAGCAATAAGACACAGAAAAACAATTGAAAAAACTTTTGTTTTGATATTTACTTTCTTTAATTTCGAAATATCAAATAAGTTGATTGACTTAGAAATGAAAACGAACAGAAATGGAAAAATTGGCAAAATATGACGAATACCCAAATCAGCCTTAGAAAACATTGCAAAAACAAGGAACATAATTGGCGGTAAAATTAGTAAAACTTCGTCAAATAACTCTTTGGCCCGAATTTTTTTCCAAAATATAATTGTAAATATTAGAAAGAAAAATATTGGAATCGGTGTTTTGTAAAAGATCGTTACCGGGAAATAATACCACCATCCATTATTAGATAACTGGCCAAAAAGATAAGAACTATGACCCACGGCCGCATGACGAAAAACTAAATATATACCTTTATAAAATTCAGCTGGAAAAAATAAAACTCTAGCTTTATCCAAAAAATCAGTTAAAGAAGATGTTAATTGAAAGTTCCCCCAAAAATATTCGCCAATAAAACCTGGCGGAACTAAAGTTGGTGTTTTAATTGAAAAACCATAGCTTGCCCAAATTACAACAAAAGATATTAACAATGCCCCCATAAAACCAATGAAATATTTTAATAAAAATTTACTTTTTTGTTTTTCGAAAATTAAAGCTCTAATTAAAAATAATAAAAACAATATTGGCAAAACAATCAATCCGGTAAATTTTGAAGACAATATTAATCCCAAAGAAAGACCACTAAAAAATAAATTTAAAAAGTTTGGTTTTTTTAAGAAATTTCCCCAAAGATAAACTGTTAAAAACATAAAAAATGTCAAACCCAAATCAGTATTAATTAAACGGCCGTGCGCTAAGATATTTGGAAAAAATAAAATAAGAAAAGCAGCAAAAATACCTGACTTCATTCCATATAATTTCTTTGCCCACAAAAAACCTGCAAAGCCTAAAAGAAGAGTCAGCATCACAAAAGGTAGTCTTCCCCAAAATAAAAGTTTTGTTGGATCGTTACCTAAAGAATAAAAGAAGTTTTCACTTAAAACTCTGGCTTCATACCATGAATCATAGTAAAAATTTCCTGCCTCATTCCATAAGCTACCTAAAGGAATCTCCAAGTTCTTGAAAGCTAATAACGGTAAGGCAGATATTTCTTTGAGTAGTGGCGGGTGCTCTGTATCAAGTCGAAAATCCCCTTTCGTCAAATAAGTGTAGCCAGCAAACAAATGAATGGCTTCGTCAGTTGTTTGAGAGTCCTTAAAACAAGAAAAAATCATTAATAAAAAAGCAATTGTGAAAATAGCTACAAGAACAATTTTTTGCCAAAAATTTCTTTTCATTTTTATTTTGATTTAATGAGTTGAAACAGCTTTTTTTTCTGTTACATAAAAAGTCATATATTTACCAAACATAAAACGCGTCTGAGCATCGATTGCCGGAAAAGAACTAAATAACATTGCTGTAAAAGGAATCAGAACCCATTGATAAATCATGCTTAAAAAATGATGGCGACGATAGCCACGAGGCATTGGTGGCAAAAGAAGGATTGAAATTGTCATTGATGTTAGAAGACCTATCCATGTTAACCCCAATAAGACTCTAATAACCGTTGGTAAATTTTGAGCCAAAACCGTGTCTTGGAAACCAGGACCAAAAAGAAGAGGTAACCAAGCAATCACAGCGATATAAATTGAAGAAGTTGCTAGAGAATAATTAGCTTCAAACATTCGATAAATTTTTATTAACCTATCGTTTAAAGGGATATTTTTGGCTTTAATTGATTTCTCTACTACGTAAGGAAAATGTTCAACTCCATAATACCAACGTTTCTTTTGTAGATATTGATTTTTAAAAGTCTGCCAAAAACCGTCCGCCAAAACAGCATCCATATAAACCGGTACAAAAATTGGTACAACTTCATGATCACCATCAAACTTAAAATAAGCTCGCCAAAATTGACGAGAATCTTCATTAACAACTGTTGTGTCCCAAAAATCAATTTCCACCAAAGTCTTTAAACTCATAGAATGGGTTGAGAAATTGATTAGCCGCCAAGGTCGCGTTGCTTCAATTAGTTGCCAAAAAGAATTACCAAAAGCAATGATTCTGGAAAAGCCTGGCGCTTGCCAAATATTATTCGAATAAAGCGGTATTGGTTGAAAGCTGCGATGTTCCCTATTTGGGTTTGTGGCATATTGGTAAGTAAGACAAGGAAAATATTTTTTGTGAAGTCTTGAGTCAGCATCACAAGTCGTGACCAAAACGTCTTCAAGAGGTATATTTTTACTTTCAACAAACTTTTGTAAAGATTTAGCCGCCCATTTAACGTTGGCACCTTTTGCCTTAACTTCACCGGGAATATCAGGATGAATAGTTACTAAAAACTTAAAAAATTTAGATCCGAATTTTTCTTTTAAAATCTGGGCGTTTTTTTCAGCTCTTTCTAAATCGCGTTTTTCGGTCGCCAAAACAACAATAATTCTTTCTCTTGGATAATCAGAATCTAAAATTGACTCAAAAGAAGGAATTAAAATATCAACGTCTTCTTTATAAGTAGCAAAAATGACCGCCTGATATATTTTTTTGTAATCCAAATTAATATTATCTTTTGGAATATTTTTGCATCGCTCCCACCAATCAACTCTTAATGCTTTTTTTAGACCACGATAACCAGAAACAAGATGATAACCCATTAAAATTGACTTATACAACCAATATAAATCAAAGGTTAAAACAAAAGTTGCTACTGCGGCTGGCCAAAAAAACGAGAAGAAAATTGGCAAAATAAGTGAAGCCCAAGTGACTGCACCAGGAAGAATTTCTAAAAATCTAGTAAGTTTTGTTCTTTTCATTTCGTCGCTAACGCTCCTTAATGTAAACTTTTTAGTTTAAATTTAAAAAACTACCGTCAAATATCGAATTAATATTAACATTAAAACTTGGGTAAAAAATCCAACAGAAATTAAGAAATAACTTGCCATTTTCTCCCTTTCCCACAGGAAATTACCCAAAATAAGATTTAAGAAGATTAAACCAGAAGAAAAAATAAAAGGAAGAGGATTTTGTTTAATCTTAACTTCGAAAATATACCATAAAATGGCATTCAAAATCAAGGATATTGAGACAATTATAATAACTGGCAATGTTTTCCAAAAAGAATTGAAAACAAAATCTTTTAAAATATTTAATAGAATTGATAATATTTTTTTCATATTTATTTTTTGTTGGAGCCGGAGGCGGGATTCGAACCCGCGACTTGCTATTTACGAAACAGCTACTCTACCCCTGAGTTACTCCGGCAAAAATACAGATAAGCGGGTAACGGGAATCGGACCCGTATATCATCCTTGGGAAGGATGCATTTTGCCACTAAACTATACCCGCATCAGCCTTAATTTTAACAAATTACCCCTTAAAATGAAATAGGAGTTTGTGAAAAAATTATTTAATTTTGAGAACGAATTTTCTAGGTCTTCTTGCGAGTATATTTTAGAATGAAAAGTATTAAAATTATAATTCCACCAAATAAAATACCATAAGCCACCCACAAATTTAACATTTTTGTTTCTAAATTTACATCCGAATCACCTTTGACATCAAAAGGCTGTGTTCGACTACTTAAATATCCGGGAGATTGATAAGTTAAACGATATTTTCCTTCTGGAAGTTGTAAATTATAGGAACCATCAATTATTGGTGCTTCACTCTGCTTATACCAAGCCGAACCATCATTTTTATAGGCAATCACATTACCATTTAATAAAGATTTTGATCCACCATCAACACTGCCTAAAACTTGAGGTTTTGTTTCGTTCACTTGAAAATCACTAGTATCAATATTTACACCAGCAACTTCTTTTGGTGTGAATTCGCTTTTAGGCTGATCTGCTTCGGCTAAATAGTAATTATCCAATTGACAGAAAATTGGTCTTGAGCCAAAACTTAAAGTTGTGTCACCATTATTCCAAGCCATAATTACTGATCCTGAAACATCGTGACCATCTAAATCATAACAACGCATTCCTGAAGCATTAACGTGAAAACCAGTAATTTGATTACCATTTGGGTTCCAGGCTGCCGCTACTCCGCCACCAGCATCGTTAAAAATATAAAACTTAGATTCATTATCTAAATCAAACCATTGAGAAATTCTTTTTGTCCCTAAAAATTCAATTGTTTTCTTATAGTAGTTATAAGCTGGTTTAGCGGCAAAGTTATTACGCATTAAACCATAACTGTTACCCGATTCGTCACGAAGATTATAAGGCATAATTTTGCCAACTTCATTAATAGTTCTTGCCAAAATCACTGCCCTAGAAATTACTTGCCCTTGAGCTTCTTCACCAACCTTACCTGATTCCCAACCAAATTCCGTTAACCAAATTTCTTTACCCCCACCACGAGGAATCATAATATTATAAACAAGTTTCGAAAGTTCATCACGCAATTTATTATTTGGATCTGATTCCGGACCAACTCCAGGATAATAATGAACAGAAATCGCATCTAAATGCTCCCAACCGCCATCATTTAAATAACGGGAAATATAATCACCATCAATATAGGTTGTGCCCCCACTGCCAACACGAGCACTGGGATCAATCGATTTTATTGTATCGTAAGCCGCTACCAAAACTTCTCGATATTCTTCTGGATTAGGGCTAGGTTTCCACATTGCGTTAGGTTCATTCCAAATTTCCCAATCTTTAACGTAGCCGCCATAACGCCTGACGAGTACAGCAATATAAGCTTTCCAGTCATTAATATTTGGTTTGTAAAACTGAGCATCTGTTCCAGCTGCTGGATTAGACGAACCCCATAACGAAGAATAAGCAATCATCCCTAGGACTTTAACATTGTTTCGCCTGTAGGTTGCCACCGCTTGGTCAGCATTCGCTAAATCATAACGACCACGACGAGGATTAAGAGTTTGCCAATTAAATTCCTCTCTCGCCCACTCCGCTCCCATAGCTTTAACTTTTTGAGAAGCTAAGTTACGTTGAGCCGGCATTACTCGGATAATAAATAAGGTATTACTACCATAATACCCATACGCTGTTGAAAAAATTAATAAATTCGAAAGAAGAAAAAAGACTAGTAAGAGTTCAATAAGAATATTTTTAGTTTTTTTACGCATTTCCACCTCCTTGTATTCTGTTTACAGCATAAAACATAATTAGAACTTTTACAACCTGTTGAAATCAAGCCCAAATATTGATATAATAACTTAAGCATTAGGGCCCGTAGCGTAGCGGTTTAACGCGCCTCCCTGTCACGGAGGAGATCGCCGGTTCGAATCCGGTCGGGCCCGCCATTCCAAACGAAGAAGCCGTAAAGCTTCTTTTTTGGTATCATTTAAACCAGTTGTTACCCCTGCTAACACTGGTTCCAACCTTTTATATTTGGCTTCTACCGCTGGATAACGATTAATGATGGGAATCAGCCATTCATTAGGTTTAATATCCAATAATCCGTCTTTTAGCACAAAGTTCCAACCTAAAGCTGAGAAGATCTCTTTCTTTTGCTGAATATCCCCTATTTCAAAGGCTTTCAAGGCATATGTTACAAAATCAAAGAATCTCTCCCCTAACTCCATCCATTTCTCTGCTCTGTGGTCAGTATCCTTAAGTTCTTCCTGTAATTTAGCTTTTTTTGCTATCAATTCCTGTTTATTTTGAATATATTCGTCGTCATCTATTAATGATCGCAATTTCATTTTAAGTAGGTTATCGAGTTCAGTCTGAGTATTATTGATAGCTTTTTGTTGTGATTGATAGATCTTATTTCGATCACCAATTTCTTGATTGCTCCGACGATTCACAACCGATAGTGCCCAATCTCGAAAAACTGGCATTATTTTTATCCTACTAATCTCTCTTTCAATTTGTGTTTCGAGATTATCCTTGGTTATATACCCTTGCGAACACCATTTTTTCTTATGAGTGCAATGATAATAAGTAAAACTCTTCAATCGATTAGTACTTTTTATAAGTTTTGTTTTCATCTCGGCAGTGATTAGACAACCACACTCACCGCAACGGATCTGACCAGTAAAAGGAAAATAGTGCGTTTTGGGTCTTGGTTTGCCTTTTCTACCAAGTAATATTTGCACTTGATCAAATTCATCAAGAGTTACCATCGCTTCATGCTTCCCGGGATATTCTACCCCTTTATGTAAGATTACGCCTGAATAAAAGGGGTTGGTAAACATTGCATAGATTGAACTCCGTGCCAAAGGACCACCGCCCCTTTTTCGCCTTTTTAAAGTAGTAAAACCCCACTGGTTGTTAGCTATATCAAGAATTATTGGTGGGGTGTAGTTGCCTGTCAGCATTAAATCCCACATTTTTCTAACTAAATCAAATCTTTTCGGATCTTTTATGATTGTATGTTCTGCAGTTTCAATATTTACAAAATTTAAATAACCATTGGGTGCTTCTGAAGGCAACCAACCCATACTTAGCTTCTTCTCTAGTCCTCTTTTAACATCAGTTCCGAGTTTAGCTGAATAATATTGGCCTTGCGAGAGTACCATTTGCAACATCAAAATACCAGACGCATCATTAATAAAACTATATGAACCGAATTTTAGATCTTTTATAACGCCAGTTCTTAAGGCATAAGTAATATTGGCAGCGTCTATCTCGTTTCTTGAAAGCCTATCGGGATGCCAAGAGATTATTCCATGAGCTTCGCCTTTTTCGATTCTTTCCATCATTTTTTGAAATAAAGGCCGATTATATGGCTTGAAAGCACTATGACTTTCTTCGAAATAGTCAACTATCGTCAACTCACCAAAGTATTCTTTGATTTTATCTTTTTGAGCGGGGATAGAAAGGGCTTGTCGCTCTTCACCTTCGCTGGATTTTCTCAAATAAGCAAAATATTTAATCTTTTCCATATTCATACCTCCTTCGGAGGGTATATTACACCTGTTACATCTTAAATATCAAGGTTTCAATTCTTTTCGCCTCTTTTGAACCGTTTTATATTCTTCAATAGTCATGGGCTTATAAATAATTTCAAACAAACGAACCAGTTTCGTACCCCGTTCTCTTGCATCTTCTTGGCTAATTTCTTTACCAAACTGTTGCCGATAAATCGCCTGAAATTGTGTTATTTCGTCGTCTGTTAAAAACATTGTCGTTAATACCCATTAATTTTTGATAACTTATCTTTTGTGTTTTCTGTTTTTCCATAGCCTCGACTTTTACCAAATGTTTTAAGATAATAAATTATTGATCTCGCGTCTCCAGCTTTGATAGCATTGATTAAATAGTATTCTGCTATATCCAAAGTAGTTTCACGCACCTCTACCAGTAAATCTTCCAAATGATATCTTTTTATAGCCCGATAGACGCTTTTCCTCGAAACACCCAGTCCGTTAGCAACATGAGTAATCAAACCTAATTTGTTTTTTATTGCTATTTCTAGCAGTTCTTTCTTAATTCTTCCCATTTCATACCTTCAAATTGCGTGACCTTTGTGGACTTTACACCTTATCGCTTATTAATAATTTGAATATTTTTACCTACATTCCTTGCCATTTTCCCGTTATCGCCCACCATTTGTGCTACATTTTGATCAATTTTTATATCATTTTGTTAACATTCCGGCTTTATGAAGACACCGTAGATAGCTATATATAAATAACTTGTTAGAAGATAACTAGATTAGCTACTAACTAACTTAGCTATTAGATAGATTAGATAATAGCTATATAGCTATGGCTTTATATCATCTAAATTAATATCTTCATCCTCTATGGAGTTTTTCCTTTTTTCATATTCCTCAAGAGTCAGTCTAGCAAGTTTATCTTCTAAAACTGAATCTAATATTTTTATTGGTGCAACCCATGCTTGACCACACTTGAATTTAGGCACTTGCACCCAAAGACCACCATTTTTGCTAATTGAAACTCGCCCCCATTTCAATTCAGCTTTTTCAAAAATCCAAACAACCCTTGCTAAAGTGTTCCCCTTATTAACTAAATCGATTTCAATCGAGGTTAATTCACCCAAATTCAGTTCCATCTACATCTCCATTCTATTTTTCGCTAAATATCCTATCTTTTAAGTCTTGAACTTTGTTAACATAGGATTTCACTTTTGTTATCGCTTGATTCTGCCAATAAGCGTTTGTGAGTTCGTTGAGATCCTTAGTTTCTTTAAAAACGAACCAAAATTTATGCCCATCGTTGTCCATTCGAATTAAGTTTTGGTTTTCGTTTAGAAGAAATGCACACAGGTAGAGATCCTTTAGTTTGATTTCGTTCATTTTTGATCCTTTCTACATATCATCTTTGATATAATAATTTTTAGGTTTAATACTTTTTAGGTTCAACATCATCGGTAGAAAATACAGAAGCCCTAAATCTTTGAGGAATCGGCTTGCCAAAGAAAACCGACTTTGGACGAATCTCATAAAAAGGGCATTTGGGCATTTGACAATCCCAACCTCCGCCATGACGATTTTGACCTTCGCAATCAAAACATTTGAACTCAATTCGTTCATGAAAATCATTAATTTTTGATTGCAATTCTTTTATTTTTTTGCTTTGAAGTTTGCTCATATGATTTCAGTAGGGATATACGACGAATTCTTGTCAAGACCCTGCGACATAAAAAAGAGACCTGTAAATTTACAAATCTCTTTTCTAATTTATTTTTTCGTCGTATTTTTCTTGTTAAGGCATTTTTAGCATAAACTCATAGCCTTTGCTCGAACGATCAAAATTAGACAACTCAATATAACCATCCCAATCTTTCGGGACTATTTTTTTCCAATTACCTTTAGTATCATCAATCCATTTTACATAAACTGTTTTCTCGAACAACTTGAATATCATTTTCACAACATCCTCTCGTGTAAAACTCGCTTTGAGCCATTTACCTTCTCTAACACCCTCTCGTTTTAATAACGCGACGATAGCTCTCATAAAATGATAGCAATCTGTCCCTCTTGTATTGGATGGCGAGAAATTTATTGCCTTTGGATCACCACCTGGCACTTTTAATTTAAATGTTAAATCATCAAACCAAAAATCTCTTTCATCTTCAGGATTACAATCTTTCCTTTTAGTAATTAATTTGTAATAGTTTTCAAAAGCCGATTCGTCAATTATCTCAACTGTAGCATTAGCAAAGTTGTTAGAATTAGGAAGTCTTTTTATAAAACCTTTTTCGCATAAATAGTTAATAATTTCCAGTGTGTCGCCTACTCCGCATATGTCATCTACGGAAAATGGTACAAATGATAAAGTTCGACTACCATCCAAAGTAATTTCACTTTTTATCTTTCGTATGATGTTAATTACTGCATTTGTTTTATATTCTCTGTTCGCCAAAAAAGGATCATCCATATCAATCTCCATCTCTGCCAATCATAACACGAAAAACTTGAAATTTTACTCTGGGTGGCATAGAATTAAACTATAAATTAGAATTAGCACATTATTAAACCGCCTAAACCCGTAAGGGCATGGCAACCAAAAATCCTACAGTGATATAAACGGTCTTTCGACCGCACTTATTCACTGTAGGTTCATACCCGAAAGGGTGTGGGACAGTTCCGAAAGGAATTGTCGTGGTTCGAAAGACCATTTTTGTATTTAAAAAAAGGGAAATAATCATGAGTGAAAATAAAGATTCAAATAAAGTCTATGGTGATGATTCAAATTGGTGGTGCAGTTGTATCATAGGAGTTGTTGGAATAATTATAAGCCTATATATTTTGCGTTGGATAGTACATTTTTTAATTTATTGAGAAGTGGATCATGCTTAAAAAAATATCTATTTCCTTATTAACCATCGTTATCTTATTAACAACTGGATTTTTTATTTATCGCCATTTTGATAATAAAAAGGTTGAGGGCATTCAAGATGCGAACTCAAAAATTATCGGAATCCCAATAGAATCAAAAAATAAACCCAGCCCTCTCAAGAGTTCGAGCCAAAGCCCTAATCAAAACAATTTAGTTTCTGAAAATAAAAATCAAAATAATACCTCAAATTCCACACCGTCCTCTACTGCATCAGAGACTAATGATTCTGACAATGATTTTACAGTTCCAAACTACCCAATACCGAGTTATAGCGATGACTATACAAATTCTTTAATTAATCGAGCCCAAGAAGAAGCTCAAAAATCACATGAGTCCCTACAAAAAGCCGAAGATTGCTTTGCTTTTCAAGCGCAAAAAGATGCCGAATTTCTTCCACTTAAGCAAGCCATTAGTGAACTTTGGAACCAATACTACAATGCAGACAAGATTGTTGCTGAAAGAACACGAGGCACGGATGTTAATGAGTCGCAAAGACTTCGATTAGTTGAAGCAGAAAAACAAAAAATAAAAGCCGACATAGATCAATTCCAAGCTGAATATAACAGACTATATTCAAATTACGGAGAATGCAATTATTAATTCTTAATTGAAAAAGGAAATGGCAAATAAAAATAAAGATTTCAAATGTCTTTGTGAAAATCCAGATTGTGCTAAATGCCTTTCTATCAATTGTCTTGATGATAATTGTAAAGTTCATACACAAGAGAAAAAAGAAGCATTTGCAAAGCGGTGGGAAAGAACTCATGACAATAATATTTATTCTGAAGCAAAAGATCTATCAATTAAAAAAGGTTATGCCAGTCCGGCCTTATTCAAAAGAACACTGCACATTGACTATGCCCTAGCGACCAACTTGTTAGATCTACTAGAAAATGAAGGACTAATCGAACCAGCCGATGGAGCTAAACCCAGAAAGGTTATCGATCCATCTAAACCACGCATAAAGTATACAAATGAGGAGTTGTTCGATAAAGCTAAACATTTAGTTCGTAAAAAAAGATTTGCGGACGCCTCAATACTTAAAGAGACATTCCATATAGGTTATGCCAGAGCAACATTGTTATTAGAAGAACTCGAAGAAAAAGGCATTATTAATCCGGCAGACGGAGCAAAACCAAGAAAAATCATAAAATAAACTCTTTCATTAAATATAAATAGATTACCCGGTGCTAATCTCAACATATTCGCCACCTGTTTGCCATTGTGTGCCAATCTGTACCCTCTTACACACACCAAACCATATCTTACTCCTGTTTACCAACCTTTCAACAGGTGATACAATTGAATTAGATAAATACTGTCTGATTGAAAAATTTTTAAAGAAAAATTTAAAAAGAGGTAATAATGAGTTGGCTTAGAAGAACAATAATTGATGACGCAAAAGATTTTGAAACACAATTACAAACCGTTAAAATAATTCTTTTTAAAAAAGCTGAAAATTATTTTGAGTCAAAAATCGATGACAAGGAATTAGCTGGTGTAGCTATAGGAAAAGTTGTTTGCTATTTAACGGGTGAAGATTTAGACGCAAACACACCAGAAGCAACTGAATTTACGATAGAAGAAGGAATAAAAATCAAAAATGATATTCCAGGACTTGCCGATGGGTTTATGAAATCAGACAAGATTATTAGAGAACTGACGGTTTATACCCTTCGAATGAGATCTGTAATAGTGGGATATATTTTTAAAAGTAAGGGATTAGATTTTTTTGATAGTCAAGAATTTGAACGAATGAATGAGGTTCTACAAAAATATGGAGCAGAATTTCCAGAAGAAGTCAGTCCAAAATTCTATGCTGAAATCGTGAATAGAGAAATGAAAAAAGATATGGAAATAAATAACAAAACTTGAGGTCAAAATGAGTAATCAAATGAGTTTAGAACTAGCCGATGCTATCAGGATGGATTGGGGAAAGTTTTTAGAATTAACGAACGGAACATTAATGGGTATATTTATGTCAACAATTCCACAAAGTTTTTTACCATACCCAAAAGAAACCATCAAAGAAGCCATGGGTATAATAATTAAACATTGTTCGGATAGCGGAGATAGCAAGACGGTAGAATTGTGTCAAACAACTTTAGCTTTTCTGGAATTTTATGTTAGCGACGAAGAAGCAATTAAAAAGGCAAGTAAATTTTTTAATGATAAAAATTATTTAGAAGCAGTCTTACCACGCTTGGCGGAAACACAAAGAAAGCAATTTGAATATTTACAAAACAAACTTAATTAGGATATTGTAATGAAAAGTTTTACTGAAGTTTTGTTAAACGCAAATAATTTAGAAGAGGAAATAAATCAGGCGTTTGCATTTTTAGGTGAATCCAATTTGCAAGTTATTGCAGAATACAGTTGTCCTTTGTGTAATAATTCGCAACTCAAAATTAGTGGTGATGGTAACTTTATATGCTGTAGTAATATTTATTGTAATTTTAGGAGAGAAATCTGATGGGTTGGGCAATTTTCATTGGAATAATTGTGTTGATAGCAATAATTGGGTATTGGCAGGACTTATCAAAGGACAGAGAAGCTGCTAATAAAAAGTTAGAACAGCTAAGCAATAAAATTGCTAATTTATTTTTAGCTAAAGATGAAATAAAATCTTTATACGAGGAATCCTGTCAAAAAGAGACTGATGTAAAAAAATTGATTCAACAGCGTTCTCAGGGGTTTCCATTGCTAGGAGAAGTTTTTGCCGAATATTTTAAATTAAAAGACGATACCATTAGCACTATCTTAGAAACAAAGAAACGACCCGCTTTCAGGGCCGCAGAAATGGTTAAGGAATCGAATAAAGAAAAGAGAGAATTAGCAAAAAACCTTAAAATTGCCGAGTATAAATTAAAAAATTATGAGCTTATTGCACCATTTCTTGCAGAAATCGATGAGGAATTACCGTCGAACAAGGATGAATCTCCAGTAAGTGAAGATAATTGGATGGTTGAGGATTACACAGAAGAAGAAACACAGGATATGACAACAAGATTTTTAACTAAAGAGGAGTATCACGGGCTGTCGGCTTCAGATAGAAACCAATTAGCATTGGACAGATATTGGAGCAGTCGAAAAAGAAGTAAATGGTTGATTGGAAAAATGTATGAAAGATATATCGGCTTCCTTTACGAACAAAAGGGCTATCAGGTAGAATACTTTGGTATTAAAGAAAGATACGAGGATTTAGGCAGAGATTTAATTGCGAAAAAAGGAAAAGAAATACATATTGTTCAATGTAAAAATTGGTCCAAATATAAAACCATTTACGAGAATCATATTTTTCAGCTTTTTGGAACAACTTTCGAATACAGCGAAAGAAACAAAGTAAAAGCAAAATCCGTATTCTTTACCACCACAAAGCTTTCAGAAATTGCTAATGAAATGTGTATTAAGTTAGGCATGGAAGTAATACAAAACTTCCCATTAGAAATATATCCATCCATTAAATGTAATATTTCTCGTAAGACAGAAGAGAAAATTTACCATCTTCCCTTTGACCAACAGTATGATCACACGACCATTGAAGAAGAAAGACTTGAGAAATATGTTACAACAGTTGAAGAAGCAGAAAAACTAGGTTTTCGCAGAGCTTTTAGGTGGCATGGCTCAAAAGAATAATATGAAAAAAGAAAATACTTTTTTCAAAAATAGATTAATCGTTCTCTACCCATTCCATTTTATTAATTACACACCAGATGGGAAACACTTAACAGGGTCTAAATTTCGAAGCTTGAAAATCAGGCATTTGCCATATCACCCCAACACAAAAAAAACGGAAAAACCTAATAAAATTCTAAAAGCCTTTTTCGATGATTTGTTTAGAAAGTTTTATTTTATTGATGGATTCAATGGGGTAGGATATTCGATCCACCGTTATCAAGACGGAAAAGCAGACGACACCATGGTAAAAATTAAAGAAGACATTGAATTGCTATATTACATTTTCGAAAGAAGCAACCACAAGATCAATACGAAGTTTCCAAAATTTTATTTAATAAAAGACATAAATTATTATAAAGAAACAGCAAGATTTGGCTGCTCATTTTACGAGGATTACATTGATCCGTCTGTTAATAGTTACATTACCTTTTACAATAATGAAATAGACAAAAATTACCTTACTTATTTTAAGACGAAAGCTGGCAATCTTTATCAACCATCGATAGACAAGGAATGGGAAAAGTTTTTTTCTAAAAAACAAATCCTGCCTGAAATATTTTGGGGTATTTATTGGTACAACAAAGCTAAAGACGAGACAAGAGACAAGATCGAAAAAATTGTTTACTTAGTAATTGCGCTAGAAAATATACTAGACCTCTCATATCAGAATACTGATGAATTTGCGTTGAAAATCAAAAATGAGCTTGAACTAAATAGCAATGACAATAGGGTATGTGTTTTCTGTAGTTTTATAAGACAAGCGCACAAATCAAGGTGTGGAATCGTGCACGGTATCGAAAACACAGAGGAACTAAAACTCAGAGCAGAATGGGGTAAGGAAAAGTACTTTAACTTAGACTTTTACCTCTCAGAATCTTTTAAGATAATTATTGATAAAAAGATTTCTGGTCAACCAATTCCGGACTTCAGGAAAAATATATTACTAGAAAGAATATACCCCAACAAAGCAAAATTGGATGATTTTTGGAAGATAGCTAAGAAAAAGAAACAAATACAAGACGATATAACTATGGCGTTCAGATCACTACGCGATTTCAAACAATACGATGACATTGGAATAGACAAAAACTTGGTTAGCAAAGTTATTCAATATATAAATTTGTATTCAAAAAGTGTATTTAACCGCGAAATTAGAGTTGAAGCTATAAATAATTTAATACAGGACAAAAGCGCATGGCAAGACATAAGAAACCTAATTACAGAATTAGAAAAACAAAACGGTGGTTTGCTATCTCAAAAAACAATAGAAGCTTATATGGCGATGGACGGATTAATAGATTTTTTAAATTTTTTATGCAATTATATAATGCATAAAAATATTGAGCTGATGAACAAAAGTTTAAAACTCTACTAAAGTACCAAAAGACGATCTCTTTAAAAATTCCTAAAACAAAACCCCGATTTCTCGGGGTGTTATTGTAAGTTCGAAAAGAGCTCGTTATTTTTGCCTTCGGCGGAAGACAAGAAGACCTACAGCTCCGCCATAGAGAGCGAGGATACTTGAAGGCTCGGGAACGGGTGTATAATGCCACATTATTGCTTCAGCCCGAAGGTGTTGTTCATTATAGGCACGGCCTACAACCCATATTTCTGAGTTTAACACATATACATCATTTGCATATATTTCTGTATACACGCCCGAAGGAAGGTATTGGTTCAGGTCTACCCAACTATCAGCCGTACCATGCCATAGACTTGCTCGGCGGCCATTCATATCTGTCCACCCAACTTGATAACCGCCAGAAACACCCATTGCATAGGAAGCATAGGCTCCCACTGGGTTCAAATCAACCCAACTCGCTGCGGTTCCGTACCACAAGCTGGCATGTTGATGATAGGCATCTATTGCCGCATAGCCTACCTGCTGACCATCGGCAATGTCAACAGCTTGAGAATCGTTCACTCCAACAGGATTCAGATCAACCCAGCTTGTAGCCGTTCCATTCCAGATGCTGGCATGCATAATTGGATATTCTCTAACCCAACCTACTTGCTGACTCCCACTTGTTGCATTTGCACATGATGTATTCCAACCAACTGGATGCAGGTCCGACCAACTTGTTGCTGTCCCATTCCAGAGCCCCGCGTGTTCTTTACTGTTAAATGTAGCATCACCAACTTGCTGATTACCATAGATGCCTCGGGCCTCAGACCATGTCGACCCAAGGGGGTTCAAATCAACCCAACTCGCTGCGGTTCCGTACCACAAGCTGGCATGTGCTGCAAAGTTAACCTTTGCCCAACCAACTTGTTTGTTATCAGAAATATCATTAGCACAAGACTGGCTTGCTACAACAGGGTGAATATCAACTGAACTTTCTGCGGAACCACTCCAGAGTAAGGCGTGTCCATAGTCAGGTCCAGTTACTTCACCTACCTGTTGATTTGCCGATACACCCGAAGCAAATGACTCTTGGTATCCTAAAGGATATGGATGTAAGTTTGTTACGGTCCATTCAGCACTAGCCGGTGCGATTACCAGCAGAGTCAACATCAGTATAGCAGTTGCAAGTTTCATCTCTTTCCTCCATTGTGTCGAGTTGTTCAGGAACATTCCCCCAAACTGCCCATAATATACCATAAAAGAACCGAAAAATCAATGGATTAGATCGAAAATATGAATTTATAGCACAAATGAGTTATAATTAAGATGAGTTTAAAAGGTGGGAGAAAGTTTTGGGATGTAGATCAGCCCCCTGTGATTCATTATCGCAGTTCCAACATCGTCCACTATACACCGCCAATTTATTAATTTAAAGTTGTGTATATGATCAAGTTATTTGTTACCGGTGGTACAATTGATTGTGAAAAAATTGACGCTAATAATCAGTATAGTTTTGGCAAGACCTCTGTTCCAAGAATGTTAGAGCAAGGCAAATGCACTCTCAAAATCGAATATGATATTCTAATGATGAAAGATTCGCTTTTCATGACCAATGATGATAGGAATATAATTCTGAAAAACTGCGAAAGTTGCAAAGTGCAGCAAATAATTATCACGCATGGTACCGATACGATAGTCAAGACAGCGAAATTATTAGGCAAGAATATCAAAAATAAAACAATTGTTCTCTTGGGCGCAATGGTTCCTCACGACCAGGAAAAATCTGATGCGCTATTTAATCTTGGATGCGCGATCACGGCAGTGCAATCTTTACCTAATGGCGTTTATATTACCATGAACGGAAAAATTTTTACCTGGGACAATGTAATAAAAAATAAAGCCCTAGGATTATTTGAAACCTTAGAAAAGAAATAAAAGTTCAAGACCAACGTGTCCCGCCAATTTGCCGCGGAAGGCAAAATCTCCCCACATAGTGTGGATAAGTCACCAAACTTCGGATGGTGATTTTTTTATTTACTTAAAACCCGCTCAATAAATCATCAAGCGGGTAAAAATAACCAAACTAATTAACAGGTTGAGACTTAACCAGATTTGCTACAAAGACATCTCTGTCCCTTGCATCTGGTGGAGATGTAAGGGTGATAACCCCGTAAACAGCCAATTTTATCATACCTGATATTTTTGTTTTTGATTCAAACCAACCAGAAATTGCATAACCCTCTCTTGGATAGTCTCCCAATCCTGGTCCAATATCACCAACTTGAATACTAAAGCCACCATTAATTACTTCGGCCGGTGGTTGGTAATATTGATGAGCAAGATGAACATATTTCTTATTTCCAACCTTCGTTACTTCAAGTTCTTTTGCTGTCATCACATCGTTAGAGAAATTCCTTGTAATAAGATAAGTCCCTAGTTCTGGATCAATTCCTGTTTGATGTGGTTGCGGCATAATCCATGATCCAGTTTCTTGATCACCGCCACCACCACAACCAACACACAAAATCACTATCGAAAAAAATATAACAACTATTAAATTCCGTTTCATCCTTTTTTCCTCCTTCGAGTTGTTCAAGTGCTTCCGCAAGATTGTGGAATGCAAACTTGCCAATAATATACCATACAAGAGAGTATTTATCAATGCGCAGCCAGTTTCGGAATATAAATATGCCCGCCAAGTCAATCAATAGCTTACAAGGCTATTTTTTGTTATTAAAAAAGGTGATAAATTATATTTTATCACCTTGTACTAATGCGGATTATGCTAATTGAGGAGCAATCTCAACCAATTTATTGAAAATTTCCGGATTCACAAACCTAACAACTGTTTTTGGGATATTAACTAAGTACTCCGGTTCAAGGTTACAAAGTCTGTCTAACAATAAACCAAAAGCCTTAATAGCGACTTCTCCAGTTGGAACATTGCTGCCTTCTGACGGACGACAAGATTCCAAAAATTCACAAATAATCCCGCGCGCTTTGCCACTCACAATCCCAGGATCAACCTTGCTCAAATTGCGATAACCCTGGACACAAGCAATTGCCAGTCCAGCTGATCTTGGCCAACTTCTCATCATCCAAAAAGCATGGCAAATCGTAAATTCTGACTCGTTAAATAAGTCGGCAAGATCAAACGATAACACGTAACACCTTTTGCCAATTACTTTCGCAATTTTCTCTTCAGTTATAATTCCATCACTCGTCGACAAATCAAGCTTGGCAAGCATCTTTTCGTGTCTTTTGCAGGCACCAATTTTAACTTGAACACGATCCGGTTCACGCTCTCTGTAATCAAGCCAAGCCCCACGCCTAAACATTGCCACAACTCTTTCTCCCGCTTCTCTGCATTGAACAAAGGCAGCAATATTAGACATAGGCTTTATCCTACCACCCCTACAACCACAAACGAAACAACCAGGAGTCATATCAACTCCAATACCTCGACTGTTAAAAAACTCTCCTCCATTTTCCGGTTGCTTGTCAGGATTGCCATGAGCAGTAACACCTCTACGAGGATGATCTTGAAGTTCCGGATAAACAATGTCCTCTTGACCAATGACACCTACTCCATAAGGTGATTTTTGTATACCTTCGGTCAAAACAACATAATTCTGCTGGCATTCAGCACATTTCATTATTGCTGCACCACAACCAGAGACATGACAGTAACTCGAACGAAAACCGCAATACGGACATCCCCACTGGTTTCTTTCTTCACAAGAAATCGCAATAACTTTTTGTTCCATACTAATTCCCCCTTCTGAAGAATTCTGTGATTTACTTTAACACAAAACCATACCTTAGTCAACCAATTTCAAGCAATAGATAGCTTCAAAAGTTATTTTTTGGTATATTAGCATCGTGTTATATGAAAAAAGAAAATATTAAACAATTTTTTCCAACTGCAAAATTAATTGTTAAAAAAGCTAATAAAACAGAAGTCCAAGAAGGTTGGCTTATTTTTGAAAAAGAGAAATGGCAAATTAAAAATGGTATTGTTTATACACCTATTAAATCAAAAATAGCTCAAGCTGAACAAAAAGCTATTTTTGAAATTGACGAAAAACCAGAACTTGGCGGCAGTGGTAAAAATGTTGCCAAAAAAGATTATTTTAACGCTCTTGATAGTTTACCCATACCAAATAACAATTTTCTTTTTTTTCGCCCCGGTTCTTTTCAAAACATTTCTTTTGCCGAAAAAGATTTTCAAAAATTTTTAAAATTTTTGGGCGCTTTTAAACGTAAACTTACTATCTTAGAAATCGGCGCCGATTCCGGCTGGGCATCGTGGCAAATAGCTAAAAAGGACCACCGAATCTTCAGTTTAGATATTAATCATCATCTAGAATTACGTTCGCATTGGTTAGAAAAGCAAGTTTATTTTGACTGTGTTCAAGCAGACATGCATCAGCTGCCATTTGATACAGAAACTTTTGATTTTGTTTTTGCCTTTGAAGCGATTCATCATAGTTATGATTTAAAAAAAGCCGCTTCAGAAATTTTTCGTGTCTTAAAACCAAATGGCCAATTTATATTTTTACGAGAACCAATGAAAGGAAAATTTGCTAAAGATAGATTTGGCAAATCTCAAAAAGAACTAGGTGTCTCAGAGAATCTTTATGCCACCAAAAAATGGCTAGATACTTTCAGAAAAGCAGGTTTTGGAAATTTAAAAATCGAGTCTTCTGATTTTTCTTACCAAAAAATTTGGCTAAAGGTTTCTTTAAAACAAAAAGTTAAATTTTTACTTATCTCTTTTAAAAAAGTACTCTTAAAAAATATACCAATTTTAAAAGAATTTTTTATTTCGAACTATAATTTTTCCGGGACTAAAAAATCAATCTAGCCCTAATCCTGACTTGAAACGATCTAAAATAGTGTATTTTTTTAAAATTTTAAAATCTGCTACATAAACAACTTCGCATTTACTGTCCTCTCTTATTGTACTTGTCTGCCGACTGCCCATGTTGTTGCCATCGCTGTCTGTTACTTTGTAATCTACCAAATAGCCCTTAAAATAAACCTGATCTCCATTTTTAGCTTTTCTCATAAGATTATTAAGATCGTCACTGGCTGGAATCAGGTGATTATTAGACATCTCGTCAGCTTGAAATTTATTATAGTCGGTTGATTTGGCGCTGCTCTTGAAATTAGCATAACAAGTCCAATCACCGTGAGTAAATTTCATTTTTTCGTAAATTCCTATATCTAAATCTTGACCCCACATTGTACAAATATCTTTTGTGTTGTAAGGATCGTTTTTATGACTAATATCAATCCACGAGTCACTATGATGATAAGAAAGCACCATTCCATACAGCTCATAACTATATTTTGGAGTTAGTTCGTAAGAAAAACCTTGATACTGTAATACAAATGGGCTCTCTGCTACTTTTACTTGCTCTGGAGAATTTAAAACTTCTGGTAAAACTTCTTGTCTTGTGGGATATTTTGAACCTCGAAAAAATATGATTAGAACAAAAGTTGCTATTATTAAAGCAATTATAAATAACGTTTTCTTCATTTAAAGAATTTATTTAACGAAAATGTAGATCTTTGTTTCTTTTTGAATATTATCAAGCCAGTTGTTGTAAGATTGATCAATTTTACCCTTTTTGTCCTCAATTTTGCCAATCTCGTAACCAACTTGGGTTTTTATTGGCCCAAAAATTTCACCGATTTTCGCCTTAAAGGCTGCTTCTTCGAACTCAGGCACCTGTTTGTTGTCAATCACCAAGTTACCTCTTGCTAACCAACCTAAGCCACCCCAATTATCACGAGTTTTAATATCTTCCGAATAAGTTTTTGCTAGCTGATCCCATGGTTCGTTATTTTTAGCTTTTGTTGCCACTTCGTTTGCTCGTTTTTCATCTTTAACTAAAATATGTAAAACCTTCACCTGAGCGATTAGCTGATCTTGAATCTTTTCTTTAATTACCTGTTGTTTGATTAAAACCTTGAATTCGTCTTCAGACATATCGTACAAGTCTCGTAAAGTTTTCTGAACGTTTGCCAATCCGCCGCTTTGGTCAACAATTTTTTGGAAAGCATCATCAACATCACGAGATGTTACCCTAATACCATTTTTCGAAGCCTCCCATTCCAAAAGACGATTCTCGATTAGCTGATTCATTATTTGAGCTCGCAACTCCTCTTCCGAAGGGTATGGTTGCTTCGTTTTCTCAGAAAATCTTTTTATATAAGAAAGCTGTTGATAGTACTCTTTCGCCCAAATAATATTGCCGCCGACAAAAGCTGCTGGCATTGGATAAATTTTTGTCGAAATTACTACTTTAGAACTTTCTGAGTGTTTAGAATAAACTTCCCTAGCAAAATACACCCCAAAACCAATATAAGTTAAAACCAAAAGCCAAAGTATAAAAGTTACCACCCAACGAAATTGCCATCTTGGTTTTAACCGATAGATCAAATTAACAAAAAAGTCTTTTATTTTAAGCCTTGCCCCAGAAAAATTTATCTTCATAAAACCCTCTCTTAATAACCAAAAAACATATTGAAAACCAGAACTGCTCCTAAGATAAATAAACTAATTAAAATGAAAACTATTACTTTCTTTGAGTTTAACACATTATTTACATACAAGTAAAACGTTCTACAAATAATATAAAAAATTATCACAATAACTAAACTTTTTATCTTGGGATCAACTGGCCAGAATGACATTGTTAAAAATATTTCCATAACAATTAAGCCAATTGTTACCAAATAAAGCCACAGGAGATCTTTATTTAAATCCTTAATGATTTTTCGAAAATGTAGCCAAAGAGTAAAAGTAATTAGCGTTAAACCAAAAACTGCAAGAAGAATTAAAGAAAGAGGAACTGCTAACCCATAACGAATATTATAAAGATCGTACAAACCAAGATAAAGAATTACAAGTACAAGAATTTCCGACGACCCACGAATCGTCGCAAAACCCATAACGCAGAGTGCTATAACTAAAACTTTTAAAATTATCGATGTTTCAAAATAAAAAAAACAAAAAATAACAAGGATGGTCAAAAAAAGTGCTAAAAATTTCCAGAGATGAAGATTTAGGAATTTCATAATTTACCTTAGATAATCTTGGCCCACAATGACTTGAATATCAATACCTGTGATACTGCCCTCCTTGGTATCAACACTCCCCTTAAGATTATCAGCAATTTCTTGAGCAAATGTTTTATATTTTCCACCAGAATAGTCATAAACCATTGTTTTGTTTGTTTTTGTTCTCGCATCACCAATTTTTGTTACATTATAACCATAACTTTCCAAATATTGAGCTGCTGTTGAAGCAGTTCCACTTGTATCCGTACCATTTAGAACTTCAATTTTAATTGCCGACCTATTGGTTGTTGCTTCCTCATTAAATAAATTCTTAGCCAGAAATTGTAAATCTTGAAATTTATCAATACCCTTACGTGGATAAATATAATACCCTCGTGAATCTTGCGAGGAAGTTAACGGTCCGTCAGCCGATGTATCCAAAACCTTACTTATAATATTAGTCATATCAATAGTTTTCGTTGTATTCCAAAGAGCATAAATTTCCTCAACGCTCATATTTGTTTTAACATGATCGCCTAAAATATTAAAAATCTCTGTTACTTTTTTTGGATTAGCTAAAATATTTAAGGTCAGAATTTTTTCTTTAACGGCTGCCATGACTTGTTGTTGGCGACGCGAACGATCGAAATCAGAAGTAGTTTCCCGCGAACGAGCATATTTTAAAGCCAATGCCCCATCTAAATGATGTTGGCCTGTAGAAATTTTAAAAGGTGAATAATCAATCATGTTATCAGCTGGATAATAAGGATCTGAAAGATCTTTTTCTACATAAACATCAATTCCGCCAATTGTGTCAATTAACTTTTTGAAACCTTCAAAATCAAGACTAATATAATAGTGAACCGGCACGCCAAAAACGTTTTCAACTGTTTTTGAAGAAAGTTGACCACCACTACCAGCAGTTTCTTTATTTTTCTCACCATCAGCATGAGCTTCATTAATTTTGGCATGGCCAAACCCAGGAATTGGCACCCAAAGATCGCGCGGAATATTCATCAAACCCATTTCGTTGTCTTTATAATTAACAGAAGTTAAAATCATTGTGTCGGAAAGAGTTCCACCAGGATGACTTTTACCTCCCATACCTAAAAGCAAAATATTGGTTCGACCATCACTTTGACCTTTAATTGCTGTATTATTGCTGCCTAAAAACGAAAAAAGTGATGATTTATTACTACTGTCAGCGGTAATATTTTTAATTGCCTTATTAGCCGAAACTCCTACCCAAATACCGATTCCTAAAATAATTAAAATAATGCCTAAAATAAAAAATTTAAGAGTTTTTTTTACTCGACCATGCGATACCTTAACTTCGCGTGGTTGATGAGGAACTGGTCGTACTTTTCTTTTAAACATAAAAATTCTTTCTAAAATTAAAAAATACTCCTTGTTTGGACTTAATAATAGTATATCAAATTTACAAAATCAGCAAAAGACTTAAGAGTAAAAGGGGAGTACTATTTTAGAAAATTTATTTTGACGGTTTTTGGAAATTTTAGTCAAAACTTTATCCTGCTCACCATCTTTAAACCCGAAAATTGGGATGTCTAATGTCCAGGCAAGAGTATTGGCCACCGTTACCCCCACTCTTACTCCCGTAAAAGAACCTGGGCCACAATTTACTAAAATTGCTTTCAAATTTTGCAAAGTTAAATTTTCTTTATCTAGTATTTCTTTTATTGTTACTAACAAATCAGCCGACTGATCCTCGGTAGGAAATTCGAAACACTTCTCCTTTTTCCCACCAAAAAGTGCCAAATAAATTTTTTCACGATTAGCTGTGTCAAGCTTTAAAATCATAATTCAACTATTTCTCTAGTATTTTCACTAATATGCTTAAATTTAATATAAATAGTGTTTTCTGGTAAAATTTCCTTAATTCTTTCTGCCCATTCAATCACCATTACGACATTATCAGCAGCCAAATAATCTTCGATTCCCACAGATTTAATATCATCGATAGATTCGGCTCGATAGGCATCAATATGAACAAAATCTATCTTTTTGTCCTTAATCTTTCCATGATACTTTTTTAAAATCACAAAAGTTGGCGAAGTAATACCTTCGTTAACTCTCAGCTCTTCAGCTAAACCTTTGACAAAAGTTGTTTTTCCGCAGCCTAAATCACCAATCAAACCAATTACCTCTCCCCCCTTTAGCTTTTTGGCAAATTCTTTCGCGTATTCAATTGTACTTTCAAAATTTTTTGTAATCATTGGATTTGTAAATATTGTATCATTTATCCGAGAATTTAAAAAGGGCCAAGAGCATAACACTCTCGGCCACAAACCGATTTCTAAACAAGAACAAGTCTACCCTCTTCTTTCCAGAGAGGATACTCGAACTTGGACTCATTCGCCTTTTCCCAAACATCGAGATTGGCTTCGACCTCCGATAATTCCGCAAGTCTGATTTTATCTTGCGAAGCAAGCTTCAACTCAATGTTTTGCATAGACACGCCGGGATGATAGTCCGAGAGCAGCAAAACCTCATACATATCAACATACGAAGTACTCTCGCGAACTACGAAGGCAAGTTCGCCTTCGACTTCTCCATCGGAATCGTTAACAACAATAATCTCACGCGGTTTGAACTTCCCCATCATGGTAATCCCTCCCTGAATTATCGTTTAGAACGACTAGTTATAGTAGCACATTTTAAAGAAAAAATCAAGGGTTTTTATGTCTCGTCATCACCAAAATTTCTACCAACTTGCCCATTAGCACTAAGTCGCCAAATTTTAATTAATAATACTATCAGAAAAACACCGATTAGACCAACTAAGGCCTTAATTATCTCAACCCAAAAAGGTGACTGATAGCCTTCAATCTGTGTGTTTTGACTTTCAATATTATTAGAACTGTTTGAAGCTATTTGTTTTGTTGGCGCTCGAACTTTAGCAGTTGTTGCTGCAGCTTTAACCGTACTTACCGCTGAAGATTTTGCGGTAGATTTTTTAGTAGTTGATACTTCACTTTCTGTATCTTCTTCTTTTTTAGCTTTAATAAGTTTAATGTCTTCTTGTTTTTGAGGAAGAATTCTAAAAACATTACGATAACAATTTACAATCCCCGTCACCTCAAAAATATCACCACTGTGCATTTCCGGTTTATCGATACCTGTTGCCGCTTGAATGTAAACCTTCGCCTTTCCCGAACCGTCATCTAAATAAAAAGTGTTGCCGGAAGTTTCTACTACCGTACCAGTAATTTTAACTAGATGGTTTTCGTAATCTTTAATTGTGCCTGTCTTAATTTCTTCTGGGATCGAATTTACGGGAATATCTTCTTCGGTGTCGTTATCATTATCTGATTCCTCTTCAACAACTGGCGCTAAAATAATATTTTCTAATTCTGGAGTGATTTTAGTTGTCCATTGCCAAACGCCGACAGAATTTCTAGCAAAACTCCAGCCTTTATCACCATCAACAAATACTGGTGTTTCGTATAGAATTTCTCCGTCTGGTTTCACCAAACGAACACCATCAGCATCGTTATTCAAGGTTATCCCACTTTTAGATTTTAAAATTGCAAGATAGCCAAAAGCCGAAATAACTAAATCTTGATCAATTTTGTATTGGCAAATACTACCTTTCAAATCTTCCAACACCCAATCTTTTAAATTTACATCTTCGGCTGAATTATTATAAAGTTCAATCCATTCTTCACCAGTTGTTGAATCAGGATAAAATTCGTTAATAATAATTGAGCTAGAGTAGCTTGGTGGTAAAATTTCAAAAGAAAAAACCTCTGATCTAATCTCGCCTAAAATATTACTAGCTATCACCTTCCAATAATAAATCCCTGGCTCTAGGTTATTGGCCGCAAACTCCCCTTTTAGTAAATTCTTTTCATCAAAAATATAATCGTTAAAATCATTTTCTTTCGATAAAATAAACTCATATTTTACATTTAATTGAATTTCCCAATTAAAATCTAAATTATCTGTATTAGCAATTTGCGACGCATCTTTAGGACTTAAAAGAGTAGGCGAAAGAGGAATGGTTAAGTTAGCAACTGAATTTTTTTCACCCGGCGTACCACCAGAAATATCTGAAGGTAACCAATTATCATCAGATGATTTTTGTGAATCAATTCGTTCCCAAGAAATATTGTCAGCAGAATCAGTATTCCAAGAAAACTCTTCTTGATAAGTTCCGTCAGCATTTTTTAAAACAACCATATCTGAACTATTAGCCAGGGATATTGAAATCTGATTGACCAATACTGTTACATTGGGCCATTGGATTTTAAAAGCATCAGCATCTCTGGCTAGGATTAAATATTTACCAGAATCTAAAAGTAACGAATCTACTGATATTATTTTTCCATCAAAAGTCCAATTCTTAAGATCAATTGAAACATCACCTGCATTATAAAGTTCAACCCATTCCAATTCGGTTTCTGGTGTTGGTGCATTAGCCATCACCTCATTAATAACAACGTCCGCATCTGCCGCCTGAGTTTTTTGAGTTCCTAAAATAAATACCAAAAATCCAAAAAGAATAAAGATTAAATATTTTGCTTTCCCCATTCCTTTTTAAGTCCTTTTATGAACAAATTAAGTGCCCATAATAAGTTCTAAGTCCCCCACCATGATCAATAATAACTAAATGTCCATAACCACCAGAAATACCATTAAAAATAATTAATCCTGTTCCTGTTGCATGGACTGAAGCACCATAACCATCAGTTGAGACCAAATCAATACCTGTATGCGGTCCACCATTATAAGCTCCCGCTTGAGCATAATCAGTCCATCCAAATTCCTGAGAAACTCGAACATGAGCCATTGGCCAAGATAAAGTAGTCCCTAAATAATCACGAGGATTTACAGTCGCCCCATTTCTTCTAACCTCAAAGTGAAGATGAGCACCGGTTGAAAAACCCGCCCCACAAGTCCCAGGCACTCCTCCCTCACGACCGATAACTTCTCCACGAACTGTATAGTTATTATTTTTCTTCTTTTTGCTAGCAACGACTTTAGTATTCACATTGGCCGCTTTAGCATTTACAGCTGCTTGTTTTCCCCCAGAAAAAGATTTAGCGGTCGAAGTTTTAGAAACAGACTTAGATTTCTTAACTTGAGTATTTGTCTTTTCAGCTACCGCCTGTTTTTTAATTAGAGTAGTTTTATCAATAGCTAAAGCACTTTCATAGCTGAAAAAGCTAAAGACAAAGGTTAAAATGAAAATAAATTTTACTAAATATGAAAAATAACGGATAGCTCCTCCTTAAAATTACTTTAGGTCTATTTGACCACCGCGACTTAAATCATCTTTAGAAACTTCACCTTCTTGGACATCTTCTTTTTCTTGTTTTTGATCTTTTTCCAATAATTGCTGATAAGCTGTTTTTTCTTTTAATTCTTCTTCTGTTAAATTTTTAACCAATGGCAAATTTGTTTCCCCTATTTTTTCTTGGGCCTGTCTACCATCGCTATGCTCAGGCGTCAGCAGGCGGGCTTTTTCTTCTGATTTAATTTTTCCTGGAGACAACACTCCCTCACCTTCCGAAAGCTGACCATGACGACCTTCAGTTTCAATTATTTCATCATGAATTTCCATAATTTTCGAAGAAATTTCTTGTGGATTTGGCACTGATTGTAAAAGAAATGTCTCTCGCTCACCAGCCGTTTCCACCAAAACATCACCATAAGCAAAAAGGGTAGGTAAAAATCCTTTAATATTCGACGAAACATCCTGAACTCGAAGTAACGAAAGTTGGGAAATTTTTCGACCAAAAAAACCAACTTGAGTAATTTCAATAATCTCCGCTTTAGTAATAATATAAGCATTACAATAAAATGATATCCATGAAATAAAAATAAAAGTAGCAATAATCAAATAATAGGCCGAAAAAATTAGAACAATAAAATTAAAAGCTAATCCTTGAAAAACTTTGCTCTCAAAATTAAGAATACAAACAATTGCAATAATAATTAGGGGGACAATTAATAAAAATAAAGCCAGCAGAAATTGGCCTAAAAAAGCTATCCAGTGTCGTCTGGTAAAAATAACAATCTCGTCTTCTTTTTCTGACCCTGGTACCGGAAAATGATATTCACTCATTTTAAACCTTTAAAATCTTAATATTTGACTTAAGCTCTTCGACCAGTCAAGTTGGCTTATAAATAACATGGAAACAGAAATAATTACAAATAGAACAATAAGATAAATCAAAATCATCAGGCCAACAGCGTCGCCCTTAAAACGTAAAATCACTAATCGATAAAGCCCGTAAATATTGAAAGCAATGTAAACAAAAAGGAAAATGAACCAAATTATTAAAAATATATACATATTTTTACAAAATTATCCTGCAAAATTTTAAAGGAAAATGTACATAATAAAAACTTAAAATTTAATTAAAAATTAATATATAAACCGTGCCGATGCTGCCAAATCGGACCCAACATGCATTTCCGAATAGCTAATTGGTGACCAATTATATTGTGATACTTCAAAAGTTCCATCAGAATTTACTGCTTCAACAATTGCAACATGGCCATATCGTCCAAAAATACCACCAGCTGGCCAAGAAACAATTGCCCCAACACGCGGAGTTGAACTAACATTGTAACCTTGATCAGACGCCAAAGCTGGCCAATTCCACGCGCTACCAGAACCAACACGTGTGTTATACCAAGATTTACCTAGCTTATCATTCCAATACCAAGCTGCATAAGAAGTACATTGGCGATAACAAAATGCCCACGGATCACGTGAATAAGCACAACCAGTATCAGATTCGCTAGCAAAAGGATAATCAGTATAACCACCCCTATAATTTCCCTGTGATCGTCGTAAAGCATAAATTTCTGCCGAAACCTCATCTCTTTCTGCTGTAGATTGATTTAATAAAGTCTGTGTTTTGGATTTATCAGCCGTCATTTGATCTAAAAGACGTTTTTTCTCATTTTGTTGAATATCCAAGTTTCTACTTTTATTGACAAGTGTGGTTTTTTGATCTTCCAAATCTTTTTTTTCTTTCTCCAACTGGTTTCTTTCACTTTCCAGCTGTGCTTTCAATTGAGTAATTGTATTAATAGTTGTTTCGATTTGATACTCTAAGGATTCGATGTATTGAGCCCTGTCAACAACCTCTGAAATAGAGTTAGAACCAACAATTATTTCTACTGTCGATTGTTGAGGTGTTTCGTATATAACCCTCATCGCTTCAAAGAGATTACCTTTTTGAACATCTAATTCCGATTGCCTCTCTTCTATTTGTTTTGTTGTTTCGTTAATTTTTTTGCTAGTCAGATCAATTTGGTTAGTAGCAGCATTAATCTCCTGCTGAGCTAATTGAATCTGTGATTCCAAACTATTAACCATATCTTGTGTAGTAGTAATTGTTTTCTTTTGAGCATTTAATTGATTTTTCTGATCGTTAATTTGTTTATTTAATTCTTTTTGTCGTCTTTGCAATTCTTCAAGACTTTGAGCTCGAGCAACACCAATACCACCCATTTGAAAAACGAGAACAAAAATCATGCTTATTAAAATTAAAAGGCGTATTTTTTTCATCTTTATACCTTCAAATACTTTCTAATGCTAAACATTGAACAGCCAATACCAATAACGATACCTACCAAAAATTGAATTAAAATAATGTAAAAAATGTGACTTGTGAAAAATGACTTCAAGTTCTCCGTTACACCTGCTCCTAAATACTGAGTTACCAGTGGCGCAATAACAACATAAATCCCTATTACCATTAAAACAAGGGCTAGAACACTTGCGATCACCCCGTAGAGAGAACCTTCGACAACAAACGGTACTTTAATAAATTTATCCGACGCTCCTACTAATCGCATAATTTCAATTTCGTCTTTTCTGGTAAAAATTGCTAATCTAATAGTATTTAAAATCACCAAAACGGATACAATGATGAAAAGACTCGAGAAAAGCCAACCTATTTTTTTGACAAATGAAGTAATTGCCAGAAGTTTATCAATAATCGCCTTATTTTCTTCGTAAGAAATTTTGTGAATTATTAAACTGAAATCATCAGTAGAAAGATAATCATTAATATTATTTAATTCTGAAGGATTAGTTGATTTAATTGCCAATGACCTAGGCAAAGGATTTTCCGTCGAACTAACCAACTCTTTAATCCGTTGATTTTTTTGTTGCTCTTGCCAGATTCCTAACGCTTCTTCTTTAGAAATATATTTAACCTCGCTAACATCGGCCCGGGAAGCTAATTGTTGCTGAAGATTGGCAATTTCTTCAGTTGTGGCAGTATCTTTAAAATAAACCGTAATATCCATTTTGGATTTAATGCGATCAGTTGTTTTGTTAATTACCAAAGTCATAACTACGAAAGTAGAAATAATTAATAAAGTTAAGGTCATTACCAAAGTAGAGGCCAGCGATAACCACCTATTTCGCCAAAAATTAGTTAATCCTAATTTTGTAATTCTTTTTATTGGTATCCAGTTCATATTACGTATCCCCCCTTCATCTGATCAGAAACAATTTTGCCACCTTTAAGTAAAATTACTCGGCGTTTAAGACGATCGACAATTGCTTTATTGTGCGTCGCTAAAATAACGATTGTTCCTCGCTTATTAATCCTTTCAAGCAATTCAATAATTTCCCAGGCATTAATAGGGTCTAGATTACCAGTTGGCTCATCAGCAATTAATATTTTTGGGGAGTGAACTAGAGCGCGAGCGATACTAACACGTTGCCTTTCACCGCCAGAAATTTCGCCTGGAAGCTTATCTTTGCACTTCAACATACCAACTAAATCTAAAATCCTGGGGACTTTATCGTGAATTTCTTCTGGGTATGCTTCACAAACCTCTAGGGCAAAAGCAACATTTTCATAAACAGTTTTTTGAGGTAATAGTTTAAAATCTTGAAAAACTACACCAACTTTACGTCTAAAATATGGTAGTTCAGAGGGCTTTAATTGAACAATATTACGATTAGCAATTAAAATTTTACCTGTTGAAGGTCTTTCCTCACAGATCAAAAGTTTGATTAAGGTAGATTTCCCTGCTCCAGATTGACCAACAATCGAAACAAATTCACCTTTACCAATATGAATATTTATGTTATCTAAAGCTTTAGGAGACTTAGCACCTTCAAGGTTGTAAGATTTAGAAACACCAATAAGCTCAATCAAAAGCACTCCTTCATCTTCAGCTTACCAAAGTTTAATCATTCTACCAAGCCCTTATCTTTTACTCCAACTAATAAGCGACTTAGTATCTAGAGTATTTATTATATCATTTTTTTCAAGCCACCCACGACGGGCAACTGCTACGCCAAAGCGAATCAAATCAAGATGATTTTTCTGGTGAGAATCAGTATTAACAGCAAATTTGACTCCATAAGCTTTTGCTTCTTGACAAAGAGTGTCTTTTAAATCTAACCTATTAGGGAAGGATGATATTTCTAAGGCAGTTTTTTTACTTACACAAGCTTGGAAAACTTTTTGCCAGTCAACTTCGTACGGTTCACGTTGACCAATAATTCTTCCTGACGGATGACCAATAATATCTACATGTGGATGACCAATAGCCTTAATAAGCCTTTTTGTCATTGTGTCTTTATCTTGATAAAAACTTGTATGAATTGAGGCAGTTACAACATCTAACCTTTCCAACATCCAGTCTTTAATGTCCAAATCGCCATCAGCTTTAATGTTAACCTCGACTGAAGAAAGAATTTTTATTTTTGGATATTTTTTTTGAACTTTATCAATTTCTTTTTGACGTTGCTCTAAACGTTTTTCATTAAGACCGTTGGCAATACCCAAACCGACCGTGTGATCAGAAACAACAATATATTTATAGCCTAAATTTTGACCAAACTTAGCAATTTCTTCAATACTCATAGTTCCGTCTGACCAATTCGAATGAACATGTAAATCACCTTTTATATCTTTTAACTCAACTAAATTCGGTAGTTTGTGTTTTAAAGCGGCTTCAATTTCTCCACGATTTTCTCGTAATTCCGGCGGGATTAAATCCATTTTTAAAAATCCATAAAAATCTGCTTCAAGAGAAAACTTATGTTGTTTTTTTCCAACTTTAATTCCGTGCTCTGAAAGACTTTTGCCAACAGTTTGAGCATAAGTTCTAAGAGCAACATTGTGTTCCTTAGAGCCGGTAAAATGCTGCAAAAGTGAGCCATATTCGTTTTCTGGAACAATTTCTAAATCAATTTGCACACCACCTTCATGAATAATGGTTGATTTGGCCGCACCCTTAGTAATTACTTGACTGACGGCCGTGAGTTTAGTAAATTTATCTATCACTTTTTGCGGTTGAGTAGAGGTTGCCACAATATCGATATCACCAATTGTTTCTTTCATTCTGCGAAGTGATCCAACAAAATCGACTTTACCTGCTTCTGGCATTTTCTTTACGACTTCTACCATGCTTTCTGCGATTGGCAACGCTTCTGTTATAAGCATTCGACCAGTTAAGCGCTCTAAAATATTGATTCCACGAAGAATATTTGCGGCGGTTTTTTCTTTAAAAATTTTTGGATCCACACCCTTTTTAAGCTTTTTTTCTAAATCTTTAATATTTTTTGCTTTAAGTTCTTTGGCAATTTTAATAGCTACTTTCGGACCAACACCGGGAATTTGTAAAAATTCTACTTCCGAAACTGGAACATTTTTTTTGACTTCTTCTAGATATTTCAACTTACCAGTTTTTAATAATTCTTCAATTTTTTCAGCAATCGATTCACCGACTCCCGGAACATTATTAAGAGCTTTTAAGCCACCTTTTTTATAAACTTCTGACATTTCCTCTGCATAATTTTCGATTGTTTGAGCAACTCTTTCGTAGGCAATCACCCGAAAACGATCATTGGCATTACCAAGCTCCAAAATTTCGCCAACTTGATATAAAATTTTAGCAATTTCTTTGTTAGTCATAATACTAATCCACAACTTACAAACAACAATCTACAACTAGTAGTTGTTAGTTATCTCTTTATACATTTCTATATTGTCAGAATATTTATCTTTTCGATAAAGACCATTTGGCAAATTGCCATATTCTTTAAATCCAAGCTTTTGATAGAGTTTTTTGGCAATTTCGTTATCAGAAAAAACACGCAAAATGGCAATTTTTATTCCCATTTCTTTTGATTTTTCTAAAACATATTCCAATAAAAATCTACCAAGGCCATCTCGACGAAAGTCTTCATCGACCATTAAACCAACTGTGCCAACGTGCCAATCACGCGTACCGCCACGATTAACATCTGAACTGCCGATAATTTTACCGTCAAAAACTGCTAAACAAGCAAAACTTCTACCAGCTTTCATATTTAAAATGGTATTTTTAATCCAATTTTCTTCTTCGGTATAAGTTTTTGGTTTGCCAGTTAAAGACAAAAATGTGTCTTCTTTAGTCAAACGATTAATAAATTCTAACAATTCTGAGGTCTTTTCAAGTGTTGGTAAATAAATTTCGATTTCTTTACCACTATGGCTCGTAAATTTTGAAATTGGTTTCATTTTTTTCCTAAAGCTAGTGTGATTAATTTTGTTAATAAATCCTTGTAACAAATACCGCTTTCTTCCATCAGTTTAGGATATACCGATGTTTTTGTAAAACCAGGGATAGTATTTATTTCATTAAGATATATTTTTCCAGAATTTTTATCTAAAAAACAATCAACCCTTGCCATTCCACAACAACCTAATGCCCTATAAGCCATTTTAGCTAAACCCTGAATTTCTTGAATCTTAATCTTTGAAATTTCAGCTGGTACTACTAATTCCATCAAACCAGATTTGTACTTGGCATTATAATTATAAAATTCTTCTTTTGGAATAATTTCACCAGGCATAGAGATAGTTAGATCTTCGTTTCCTAAAATTGAAACTTCAATTTCACGAATATTTTCTAAAACTTCTTCAATAATCACTCTGCTATCATATTTAAACGCTTCTTCAATCGCTTTTTTTAATTCAAATTTTTTCTTCACTTTAGTTATACCAATACTCGAACCAGTGTTAGCTGGTTTTACAAAAACTGGTAATTTAATTTCTTGCATAATTCGTGAAGGATTTTTCTGCCATTGAAAATAATTAAAAAATTTAAAAGAGGGGACTGGTAATTTAAAATTTTGAAAAATTTGTTTAGAAGCGATTTTATCAAGAGCCAAAGCAGAGGCTTCAATACCAGAACCTACATATGGCTTTTGCAAAACCTCGCAAAATCCCTGAATCGAACCATCCTCTCCCCCAACGCCATGCAAACAAGGAAAAACAACATCAGCTGACAAAATTTTTTGTAAAGAAAATCTTCCTTTTTTAGATATTTCAACTGGGATAATAGTAAATTTATTTTTATCTAAATTTCCTATTACCGACTTAGCTGAATCACAAGAAACTTCATGTTCAGCAGAAATTCCTCCGTATAAAATAGCTACTTTAATTTTTTTCATTATTTTTTTGCTGATTTTTTGGGAATTCTGTGCCCTGCCACGCGAGCCTTAGAAATACTAATTGCCGCTTCCTGACTCTCGGCGGCTTTTTTGGTTGGATGTGTACCTAGTACTCGACTGCTCTCTTTGGAAAGCAAGACCCATTTCTTCCCCCGTTTCTTGATCATTTTAAGTCCCCTTTTACATTAATTTATTTGATAACTCGACAAAATACCATCAAAGACATGTGCCGCATATTCATCATAATCAGAATAAGCTATTTCCATTTGTAAATTATAAAAATTATCACCTTTTAATGCTGTTACTTGATCAACTAAAGTTAATACACCGCTCATAGAATTTACATATGTCCACTGTCTTTCTCCGGCCGGGACTCCACCCAAAATCGCATCTTCTTTCAAAATATTTTTAGCGTTTTCTGGAGCTTCCGCTTCTTTAAACAAATTTTCTTGGGCCCAATCAAGATATCCTGTTAAATCTTGTGACAAAACATTTGCCGATCCATAAGCTCTAATTGTCATTACCGGATCACTTGTAGTCAAAGTAGCCCCATCACTGTTTTGAGACTCTTGTTTAGAAAAATTCGGAGGATATTTTAAAGAAAAACCAAATCTTGAATTTTGATAAGGCAACCAACCCTCTGTTATATAAGAACTGCCAATTGACAAAGATTCCACGGGAATAGGTGTTTTTGTCTGAGTTTTTACTTTATAAAATTTATAGATAGCAATAATTCCACCGACAATGAAAAATCCCAAAACCACAAAAATAATAATTAATATTATTTTCTGATGATTTTTTTTAGCCATTTTTTTCTCCTTAAATATATTATACAGGAAAAACGCTTAAAATTATCGATTTAGAACTGTCACGGCAATTTGAAGATAAGTTGCAAAAGAAACCCATACTAGATATGGAATTTGTAAATAAAAAACCCATTTATACCTGGACCATGTTAAAATCATTGTAATAATAATAGTTACTAAAACAATCAAAATATCAATTGTCGCTAAAGTATAATTTTTCAGACCAAACTGAAAATAAGTATAAGTAAAATTAGCAATTAAATTAATGATAAACGGAATCGTTAGCTTCCAAGCAATTTTTCCTTTTTTGGCCTCATAAAAAATAAAGCCATAAGAAATGGCGATTAAAACATAAAGGATCGGCCAAACAATTCCAAACAAATACGCTGGTGGTGAAAGTGGTGGCTTTTGATAATCCAGATATTGATTGTAGGTATCCATGTTTCCCTCCTTGTTATAATTTATAGTTTTTTAAAAAATTTTTGACTGGAAGAAATAATGGTGATGGCAAATGATTTAACTTAAACCATCCGAACTCAGTACATTTATCTAATTCGCATATTTTTGGTTTACCAGACTTTATTTTAGCACTCATAGCAACTGTAATGTAATGATTATCACGAGAAATATCATTGGTTACACCCATTAATTGGATATCTTTGATCGCAACACCCACTTCCTCTTTCGTTTCTCTTTTAGCACACTTTTCAAAAGTTTCATTGTATTCGAGATGACCACCTGGCGGACACCATGTTCCCTCACCATGAGATCCTTTTCTTTTCATTAACAATAATTCTTTTTTATTATTTAAAATATAGACACCTACACCAACTTTTGGTCTATCCAATTTTTCTTTTTTCATGGTCTACCACGATTTGTTTATACTTTTTAAATATAATCTACTACACAAAGAGCCTTTTTGAGCAGCTTCTATCAAATCGTTTGCCATACCCCACTTCCATTTTGAATATTGCGTTACACCAGATACATTCTGAGGAACACTTGGAGTCCCATTTGCAATTTTCGCTTCAAATTCCTTCATGTGTAAAATATATTGACCTCGTTCAAGCTCCCCTTCACCAACTAGACCAATAACTTCGACTTTTACTCCTAATTTATCCATGGCCGCACGAATAACAGCATCTTCAAAAATTTCGCCTTCATTAAGAGAGCCTGCTGGCAGACCCCAAACATTTGGTAAAAGATCATCGTCTGGTGGACGCTGCACGATAAGAAATTTATCATAATTAGAGTTATAAATAACAAAAGCTACGGAATGTTTAGTTGGTTTCATATTTTACTCTCCCTTTCCTATGTTCCGTAACATTTTTTATACATTTTCTTTAAATCCGTTAAAAAATTCTTTTTGACCAGTGCCAACAACTTTTACTTTGTCACCTTCCACTACTATTGCTTGAGTATCGTATAATGCCACAACTGGTAATTTAGTTTTTTTAACACCATATTCAATAGAATCATGATATTTTTCCCTATTGTAATGAGCGGTAATTATAAACGGAATTAAGTTTAGAGCTTCTAAATTCTTAAGTCCAACAATATTTCTATCAGCATGCTTCCATCCCGCAGCTTCGATGGTTGGACAAACAACGTAGCTACCAGCACTTGCAGCAATATAAATTTTACCCTGATCAAGTAAGTCAGGTAAAATTTTATCTAAACCGCTTTTTCGAATAACATCTAGAAGATAGAAAGTATTACCACCATTAACAAAAATTACATCGCAATCGATAAATTTTTCTTTTATTGAATTCCTATTTTCTTTTTTTAAATCAATTTCTCTAATTTTCATCCCCATCGCTTTTAATTGGTCTGTCGATTCTTTAACGTATGATTTATTTTCTTGCGGATCAGCTGCATTTGGAATGTGAGCAATTAGAATATCTTCTGGTTTTTTTGACAAAAAGTTTAACAGCTCATTTTTAAGCGTTTTGTCTGACAACGAGGTTCTAAAAGACGATGCTAAAAATAATTTTTTCATATTATTTCCCATGACATTTTTTATACTTTTTACCACTTCCACAAGGACAAGGATCGTTACGACCAACGTGTGGATAAGAAGATGATGATTGTTGACTCCCTGAACCACTAGATTTTGTCCTAACTGTTACCTCAACTCCTTTATTATTTGATGATTGTGGAGCTGTTTGCTGTTCAATTGCTGGCACGCTTTGTGTCACCATAGGCTTTACTACATTTTCAAAAGTTCCGGCTGCCATTGTTTCATCTGCTCCGTGCATTTGTAAATTACGCATTGGCTCAGCAGTTATTTTTTGAACAGGGGCGGGTTGGATTTCTGCTTTAAGCAGAATTTCCACTACCTGAGAATTAATAGTTCCTAAAAGTCTTTGATATAAATGGTACGCCTCAGCTTTATATTCCACCAACGGATCGCGTTGACCATAACCACGAAGACCTATTCCTTCACGAAGTAAATCCATAGCATTTAAATGCTCGATCCACATTGTATCAATGCTTCGCAAATAAACCATTCTTTCAATTTGACTCATGATCCGTTCGCCATGTTTGTTATATTTTTCTTGATATTTCGCCTTCGTTTCATCGTCCATTAAATTTACAACTTCATCATGGACATTTTTACCTTCCAAAATACTACGACGCAGGCCGTAAATTGCCTGACGATGTTTGTTAGCAACATCATCGTATTCAACTAAATGTTTTCGAATATCAAAGTTATGACCTTCAACTTTTTTCTGAGCTGATTCAATTGAACGAGAAATCAAACCATGTTCAATTGGCATGTCGTCAGGTAAATTGATTCTGTCCATTACGGCTTTCATTCTTTCGCCACCAAAAACTCGCATCAAATCGTCTTCCATTGAAACGTAGAACTGTGAAGAACCTGAATCACCTTGACGACCAGCACGTCCACGAAGCTGATTGTCAATTCGACGAGCCTCATGTCTCTCAGTGCCCAAAACATGCAAACCACCAGCTTCAACAACTTTTTTGTATTCTTTTTCATCAAATGGTGTGCCACCCAAAATAATGTCTACCCCACGACCAGCCATGTTTGTTGACACCGTTACTGCCCCAAAACGTCCTGCTTGAGCAATTATTTTTGCTTCTCTTTCGTGATGCTTAGCGTTTAAAACTTCGTGTTTGGTTCCTACACGTTTAAGCATTTTTGAAAGTTTTTCCGATTTTTCAATAGAAATCGTTCCCACTAACACTGGTTGACCTTTTTTTGAACGCTCCTCAATATCGTGACAAACAGCCAAAAATTTAGCTTCTTCGCTTTTATAAATCTGATCTTGCTGATCTTTACGAATCATTGGTTTGTTGGTCGGAACAATAACAACATCGAGTTTATAAATTTTGAAAAACTCTTCGGCTTCCGTTTCGGCTGTACCCGTCATGCCAGCTAATTTGCTGTAAAGACGAAATAAATTTTGAAAAGAAATTGTTGCTAGAGTGTCTGATTCACGTTGAATTTCTACACTTTCTTTAGCTTCAATTGCTTGATGTAGCCCTTCAGAATAACGACGACCAGGCATTAAACGTCCTGTAAATTCATCAACAATTATAACTTCGCCATCTTTAACAACATAATCTTTATCTTTTTTGTATAAAGCATGGGCAATTAAAGCTTCTTCCAAATGATGAACTAATTGAATAGATTTAGCGTCATAAACATTTTCTAAGCCCAACATTTTCTCAACTCTTTTCATGCCTTCGTCAGTTAGAGTGACAGCTCTCATTTTTTCATCGATTGTAAAATCTTGAACTTCTTTTAGTTGCGGTACAAGTAGAGCAAATTTTTTATAGAGCGCACCCGATTCTTCTGCTGGTGCGGAAATGATTAAAGGAGTGCGAGCCTCATCAATTAAAATTGAGTCGACTTCATCAACAATCGCAAAATTTAATTCTCTTTGTGCCATCTGCTCTAAACTTTGGACCATGTTATCACGTAAGTAGTCAAAACCAAATTCGTTATTAGTCCCATAAGTAATATCTGCCGCGTAAGCCTCCTTACGAGAAACTGGTTGCAAATTAGCATATTCAATTGAAACCGGATCGACATCACGCTTGTGCGGAGTAAAAATAAAAGACGCCTCGTGATTAATAACGGCTGTTGTTATACCTAATTTATCGCAAATTGAACCCATCCAAGCAGCGTCTCTTCGCGCCAAATAGTCGTTAACCGTAATTAAATGAGCGCCTTTACCTTCAAGAGCATTTAAATATAGCGGAAAAACGGCTGTTAAGGTTTTTCCTTCACCAGTTTTCATTTCAGCAATTTTTCCTTGATGAAGAACAACCCCACCGATCAATTGAGTATCAAAGGCTCGTTGGTTAATTGTCCGTTTAGCGGCTTCTCTTACTACCGCAAACGCTTCCGGCAAAATATCATCTAAAGTTTCTTCTTTTACTAAACGCTGTCTAAACTCTTGAGTTTTGTTTTTAAGTTCCGTGTCGGTTAGTTTTTGTAAATCTTCCTCAAATCCATTAATTTTTTCAATTATAGGCTTAAGCTTTTCAACCTCTCCCTCATTTGAACCAAACATTTTATTTAAAAATCCTAGCATTTATGTGCCTTTCTTGATTAGATTATATCAGTTTTAAGAGTATTAGGCTACTCTTCCTCAGTATTTAGTTCTTTTTCAAGCCAATATTTATTAGGAAAACGAGAACCGATCTTAACTTGTTCTTTGTATTTTAAGATTTGATGTTCTAAACGCTCTTGGGCTAGATCAACTGAACCCATAAAATCTGACGATCGCTCACAAATAAAAATAGGGTTTTTGAGTCCTGGTAGAGAAAGGGTAATTTTAACAACTTTATCAATACCACCCTTAAGACCATTTTCATCTTCGAAAACCACTTCACACTTTGCTGGTTCTTGAACTAATGGCTCGTATTTTTTAACTTTCTCAATTACATAAGATTTAAGCTCAGAAGGAATTTTGATTTTTTGACCCCTAACAATAATTTTCATTATACCTCTTTTGTATTTGTTATTTTGTCAAAGCCACAATATTTTTGTAAAGCTTCTGGAATCTTAATCGAACCATCTTCTTGCTGATTATTTTCCAAAATTGCAATTAACATTCGGCCAATTGCCACTGCTGTACCATTTAGAGTATGAGCAAATTCAGTTTTATCACCATCTTTATATTTAATTTTTAATCTTCGTGCTTGAAAATCGGTACAGTTGCTTGAAGAATGAGTTTCCCTAAAACATTCTTGACCCGGCATCCAAATTTCGACGTCAACGGTTTTTGATGATGGAAGCCCCAAATCACCAGAACAAACTTCTACTAACCTATAAGGTAAATTTAATCCAGAAACAATTTTCTCCTCTAAAGAAATAATTAATTCATGTTCTTTCTTGGAATCTTCTTTCTTACAAAAAGAAAACATTTCTAATTTATCAAATTGATGAGCCCGCAAGATTCCTTTAACATCTTTGCCATAACTACCAGCCTCACGTCTTAAACAAGTCGAAAAACCAACAAATCTTTGTGGTAATTTTTGAATAACTTCTCCAGCAAAATAAGGTAGAATTGATTGTTCGGAAGTACCAATTACAACTAAAGAATCGTCTTTTGTATGATAAGCATCGTCATTGATAGCTTCGAAATGACCCGAACCCCACGCCATTTCCTCACGAATTAAAACTGGTGGAATGATTGGCTGAAAACCTTCTTGCTTTACAACGTCTAAAACATATTTTATTAAAGCAAACTCGAGTTCAACGGCTTGATTTTTAAGATAATAAAAACGATTACCAGAGACTTTAACCGCTCTTTCAACATCAATAATATCCAAAGCCTTGCCAAGCTCAAAATGATCTTTGCCAGTCTTTAGCTTTATCTCGCCCACTTCTTTTATAACTTTATTGTCATTTTCATCTTTTCCTTCTGGAACGTCATCTTGCGAAATATTTGGTAATTTAACAGCTTCAAGTTTAAAATTTTCTTCCACTTCTTGCAATTGCGGTTCCAAATCTTTAATCATCTGCTTTATTTCAATTGCCCGGTCATTTTTCCCAGTTAATTTATTTTGTTCGGACCGCAATGTTTCGATTCTTTTTAAAACATCTTTTCTTTCTTCGTCGAGGGCTAGTAATTTTCCCAAATCAAATTCACCTTTTCTTTTCGCCAAGGCATTTTTTACTTCTTCCAAATTTTCTCTTACATATTTTATATCAAGCATTTTTTCCTCATCTTTCAAAATTATCATACCATTTTCAAGACAAAAGAAAAGAGGCAATTTAAAAAATAGGCCCGGGATTTGACCCGAGCCTAGAATTATTAGTTACTATTTACCTCACATAGGAAAACCTGAACCACCAATAACGTATCTTGGTTAGCGTATCGGTTGGTAAGGGCTCATATATTTTGTCTATCTGGTCAGCTACCCTGACCAATTCTTCTTCGCTAAAAGTTTGCTTGATTATCTTTCTTCTCTCGCAATCAGAAATTGTTCCTAAACCTCTTATTGGCCACCCAGAAACCAACGAGGGTGCCCTTTTATCAACCTTTAATTCGCGACACAGTTTTTTTGCAATCATAATACCTTGATAAAAAGTAAGTGAACTAAGCAGTCTATAGCCATAGATCGGTTTCATCTACTTACCTTCTACCAAAAAGGTCAAATCTTCTGCCAAGCTTTCTTTTTGTTCAGGACAAAGAGAACCAACTGATATTTCTCTGCCTTGCAAGGAAGCCTCAAATTGACAATGCTTAGTGATTGCAGCAATAACATCAATACCTTTTTTAACCTTCTTCTGCCATTCTTCAGGAGAAACAACCGGAACTTCTATCTCCTCGGTCGTTCTTTCTTCAACTGTATCCAAAGCCTTCTGTTCCTTAACTGCTTCCATTTAGGTTACCTCCCTTTTTGCTGTTCATGTTTGCCCAAGTTGTCAAACTGCTAACAATTAAGAAGAAACTTCTTAACCCGATAGTTTAGTTTTGCAAAAAAACCTTTTGTTGGCACAGGTTTATACATCTCCTGCATCAGATCAACGGCTCTGACAAGCTCCTCTTCCGAAAAAGTTTTCTTAATTAAATCTTCCATTTCTAAGCCATAAGGCGAAGCATGTACCATGAAAGCTAAGGGCAAAAATCTTTGTTCAACTGATAATTCGTTATACACTCGCTGAGCAGCCGAACATCCATAAATCATAATTGAGTCAGCAAGTAACCTGTTATTCGAATAAATCGGTTTCATCTCACTTACCTCCCATCACATAATCAAGATCGCTCACTAAACTCTCTTTTTGATCCAAACAAAAAGTTTTTACACTTAAAGTTTTGCCTTGAAGTTTACTTTCAAATCGAATGTGCTGGGCTATAGTCGCAATTATCTGAACCCCTAACTCAACCTTACGCTGCCGTTCTTCCCGTGAATCAACCTGTTGCAATTTACTCCACCTCCTCAGGTTTTCTTGATTACCGTCATTATTTTAAAATAATACTCCAAAACAATTAAAAAATCAAGCCCGAAAGCCTGATTTTTACACTTTTTTAGTAAATATGAAGAATTATTCTTGAGCCTCTTCCAATCTTTCTAAAACAAACTCTTTGTCTAAACTTGCCAAAAGCCAGCCAGCTTGAGGACCAGAGTCTTTTCCTAAAAACGTTAAATATATACTAGAAAATGCATCACGAGGAACAATTTTCATTTCGTTTTTTATATTATGGATTTCTTTATGCAAATCTTCACCAGAAAAGCCTTTTGTTTTTATAGCACCAAAGATTTTTTTCAAAAATTCCTTTTGCTGAGCAGATATTTTCTTCGCTTCTTCTGGCAACTTTTCTTGAATTGTGAATTTATAATTTTCAGGAGCGAATTTTTCCAGCCATCTTTTAGCAACAATTATTCTATTTTCAATTTCTTGTTTCTCAACTTCGGTTAACGCTTCGCCTTTTTCAAGTTTTGCATATTCAAAAACATCAACTCTGGGCATTTGAAGCATATAAGCAATCTTTGAAAATCGAAGTAAATATTTTGGTTGACCTGCCCTGAGCATAGTCGAAGGGTCTTTCTTTTGATCAATTTCCGTATAGTGAGACGCTCGACTTAAATCTAATTTTGGATCTTCGGTTAGTGCCATCTGAGCTCTGTCAAATTCATCATAAAGTAACGGGATTGTCTCACCTTCAGGTTGAAAATCAATTGCTCGCTTAAAACGAGTGCGAACAAATAAAAATCTTAAAATATTACCTGGCAAGAAATCTGCCATATCTTTAGCTGTCACTCCCAAACCTTTCGAGGAAGACATTTTTGCCCCACCGATTAAAATGTGTTCGTAACGGATATCGTAAGGAGGAGTTTTTTTGAAAATTTCACGATAAATTTTATCTGCAATATCACGAGAGCCACCAGCAGCAAAATGGTCTTTGCCTTCACCTTCAATATCAGTTTTTGTAACATGCCATTTCGAAGGCCATTCCACCTTCCACGGTAATTTACCATTGCCATCAAAAGGAGAAATTTTACCTTTATGCCCACAACCCTTAGCCCAAGAAACTAAATTTTCCTCACACGTAAACTCAACTTCTTTTCCATCCCAACCGGTTACTTTAGTAGTACCAATCTTGCCGCACTTAGGGCAAATTACTTGAAAAGGATACCAATCATCACCTTTATTTGAACCGGAAATTTCAAGATAAATTTTTCTAATTTCTGTTGCGCTATCTAAAATAATTTTAATTGAATCGTTAAATACCCCTTCTTTGTAAAGTTTGGAGGTAAAAACTATTTTTGGTTTAATGCCAAGATAACTTAAAACCTCTTCAAATTCATCCCCATATTGCTTAGCAAAAGTTTCATGAATACCGTCAGGTGCAGGAATATTACACAAGGGTTTACCCATATATTGTAACCAACTTTCATCTAAATAGCTTGGTAAGCCGTCCATTGGATCAAAATCATCAAAACCCCATTGAAATTCAGCAATTTTACCATTTTCGACTAAGCCTCGTCTTACTAAATCGTGAACAATTACTCCACGAAGAGAACCCACATGAGCGTGGCCAGAGGTTGTCATCCAATCCGTTACCAGATAAGAATCTTTTGGAATTTTTTTAATAATATCTTCGACTATTTCATCTACCCAAAACATAAGTCTCCTTAGATAGCCAAGATAATCAAGTTAATTAAGATGATCTGTTAACTTAACCATTCGATTATCTCAGTTATCCACATTCACCATATCAAAAAAACGATCCCTAATCAATCCTGAAGAAAAGAAATCGTTTTTTTTATAATGTATTTAGTTATTTAACTTCGATGATTTCACAGTTCATTTTGCCATTAGGGGTTAGAATTTCAACTTTTTCACCTTTACTTTTATCCATCAATGAATGACCGATAGGCGAGTCAACAGAAATTCTACCACTTGCTGGATCTGATTCCGAAGCGCCAACAATTGTAAATTCTAAAGTTTCGCCATCTATTTTTAAAGTCACGGTTGTGCCAAGCTCTACTTTATCAGTACTATTTCTGACCGTTATCTTGGCACGGCGAATCATTTCCTCTAACTCTAAAATTCTACCTTCAACAAAAGATTGCTCATTTTTAGCATCTTCGTATTCACTGTTTTCGCTTAAATCTCCAAATTCACGAGCAGTTTTTATTCTTTCGGAAATCTGTTGCCGACGTGACTTAAGCTTTTGAAGCTCTTGTTTAATTTTCTCGTAACCCTGGGCTGTAAGGAGAATCTGATCTTGCATAATATCCTTTTTTAAAATTAATTTGATATTTTCTAATCTATTTTAGAATAGTTTTAAAAAACTGTCAACCCTTGTGCCATCTTATGATAAATTTAGCTAACGACTAAAATACCAATTGAGAATATCATACACCACTGGACCGGCAGCTGCATAGCCTTCGCCTCCTTCTTCGACCAAAGTGACGATCACAATTTGAGGGTCATTATATGGAGCAAAGGCTGTCATCCAAGCATGAGTTTTCCCTTCAACACCAAATTGGGCTGTTCCTGTCTTAGCGGCTGCCGCTACCGGTAGACTGTTCAAACGTTGGGCAGAACCACCAGTAACCGCTTGACGCATGCCTTCACGAACAACTTGTAAATTAGCATCATCAATTAGTTTATCTGCTTTTACTTCTTTTTTAAAGTCTTTTACAACTTGGCCATTTTGATCAGTAATTTTAGAAACTATTTGCGGTTTTAATAGTTCGCCACCATTAACAATCGCTGATGTTGCCACTGCCATTTCTAACGGAGTGATCAAAAAGTCGCCTTGACCAATACCTAAATGATAAGTATCACCTAAATACCACATCTCTTTTTTCGTTTTTTCTTTCCACTGCGGACTAGGAACATTACCTTTGGCTTCGCTTGGCAAATCAATACCGGTTTTGTCCTGAAAACCAAATTTGACTAAATAATCGTCAAGTTTTTCAACTCCTAAGCCTTTGATTTTATCCCAACCACCAGCAATAGAATAGAAAAAAACATTACAACTTTCAGCAATAGCTTTACGGATATCTACTAAACCATGATTTTTCCAATCAGGATATACCCAACTACCAACTTTAATTTCGCCCGGATCATTAATAGTTGTTCTTTCAGTAATTATGCCCTCTTGCAAACCAACAGCCGCAACAATTGGCTTAATAATCGAACCGGATGGATAAGTCCCAGAAATTGCTCGATTAAACATTGGTTTAGAAGGATCACTAATTAATTTCGCATATTCTTCATTAATATCCCGGGAAGTAAAAATATTATTATCGAAAGTCGGATAGCTTACCATGCCTAATATTTGACCAGTTTTTGGATTAATAGCGATGGCTGACCCACCAGGTGATTCAACAGATTTTACCTCCGCTGACAAAGTTTCCATCATTTTTTCTTCTAATTCAGCATCGACACTCAAAGTTAAATTATTACCAGGTAGTGGGCTAGTAGAAGAAAGTTGTCTTTGTTGACGACCGTGGGAGTCAACTTCTATTTCTAACAATCCTGGATTACCCCTTAAATATTTTTCATAGAACGATTCCAGACCATCTCGACCAATTTCGTAAGAAAGCTTATAGCTAAGGTTTTCTTTCAAATCTTTTTCAGTAACTTTACTTATATAACCAATTATCGGCCCCAAACCAGCAATAGTCGAATATTCCCGAATTGGTTTTTTAGCAATTATAACTCCTGGCAAATTAATTGTTTTATATTCCAGAATCATTGCCGTGTCACGATCAATATTTTCTTTTAATATAATTGGTTCATAACTTAAAAAACCTTTTTGCGTTACTTTGTCTTTTATTTCATCTTCTGGGATTTGAGTGATCGAAGATAATTTTTGATAAATCTCTGCCCGTTCTTCTGTTTTTTTAGGAAAATCTAAAGGATAAATTTCTAAATTAAAAGAGGCTTTGTTTTGAGCTAAAATTTTTCCACCAGAATCATAAATCAAACCTCGCGGAGCACTAACTTCACGAATTCTAGTACGGTTACCTTCGGCTAAATTTTTATTAAAACTACCTTGAGCAATTTGCAATCGTAATAATTGCGCAAGAAGTACTCCAAACGCTAAAAAACAAAAAAGATAAGGAAACCATAAAGATTTTTTCTTTTCTTGAAAGATTTCTCCACCAGTAGCATCTTTATCAAAATGCTCATATTCTAAAATATTAGTCCGCAAATTTCTTTGTGTTTTATCACCTGGTAAATGTTGGTCATCATATAAATCAAAAATTGACATTTTTACTAAATTTAATTTCCTCTTTCTTTATAAATTTATCTAAAAGAAAATAAACCACTAAGCTCCATAAACTATTTATAACTCCATCTAAAATTATTTGCCAACCAGGAAGCGTATGAGTAATTAAGCAAATCACTAAATCAATAAAAATAAAAATTCCTAAAATTATAAAAGAAATTAAAATCGGATTAAGGGCTGGTGTATTTTTCAGGATAACAAAATTTAAAAAAAGTAAAATAATAATTAAAATAAAAGTATAAAAACCAAAACGAAATGGCGATGTTAAATCCAAAAAGAATCCTCCAAGCACTGCCACAAGAAAACTATCAGATGAAAAACCTCTTAAAAGCAAAACAATACTAACAACAAAAATTATATTAGGCACAAAAGAAAAAATAGAAAATTTACTGATCAAAGACAATTGTAAAAGCACTAAAAATAAAATAGCAAAAATTTTAATTAAATTTTTCTTCATTGCTCTACCACAAAGACAAATTCCAAAAAATAAATTTGAATAGGTGACTTAACAGTAACTTTTTGAAATATTTCTCCTTCACGAGAAACAATATCGTCAGTGGTTCCTACCATTATTCCCATAGGAATATCACCGCCAAGACCAGAAGTGACTACTTGCTCGCCATTTTTAATAGGAACATTTAATGGCACATCCTCAATCGCAAGACCGCTCAATCCACCCCTTAATAAACCTGTGCCTCGTGAATCTTGCAAAACAACGGGCACTAATGAATTGTTATCAGTAATAAGGATCACTTCGGAAGATGTACTAGAAACCGATTTTACCGTTCCAACCAAAAAACCCTGCGAAACAACTGCCTGATTTTGTTTTATACCATCATTTGTTCCACGATCAATAGTAATTGTCCTTAAATAACCAGACATTGAACGACCAATAATATTTGATGGTATTAACTTTAAATCGCCTTTAGTATTTAAAAAACCCATTTCTTTTTTCAAAACTTCATTTTCATGCTGAACTTCCTTTAAAATTGCTAATTGACTTTGGAGTTCTAAGTTTTCTTTAATTAATTTTTGATTTTCATTACCCAAAGAACCTAAACTACCAATAGTTTTAAAAAACATCGTTACTTTATCAACAGAGTAGTTAGAAACAATTGAAAACGGTTTCAAAACTTGAAAAAAAATATTTCTAGGAGTTGATAGTGCCCCTGTTGGAGCAATAAAAAATCCGATAATCAATAACACAATTGCAATAATTAAAATTCTGAATTTTTTCATACTTTCCTAACGATTAAATTGGGTTGGTAACAAAACACCTTTCAAATTTTCTAAGTCTTCCAAAACTAAACCAGTTCCTCTAACCACGGAGGTCAAAGGATCGTTGGCAATATGAACCCTTGTTTGAGTTGTCTGTTTTATTAATTGATCGAGACCTTTAAGCAGAGCACCGCCACCACACAAAACAATCCCTTTTTCCATAATATCAGCAATTAGCTCAGGAGGTGTTTCTTCCATAGTTACACGAATTGCATCAACAATTTGAGTGACTGATTTTTTCAAAGCCCCTCTTATTTGTTCGGCGTCAACAGTAATTTCCTTTGGTAATCCAGTTACAAGATCTCTGCCACGCATTGGCATTTGAGCATTTTCCTTAAGTTCTGTTGCTGAGCCAATTGTAACTTTAATTTCTTCCGCCGTTCTTTCGCCCAAAAGCAAATTCAACTTATCACGAGCAAAAAGAATAATATCTTGATTCATTTCATCGCCAGCAATCCGAAGACTTCTTGAAGCAACAATTCCACCCAAGGAAATCACTGCTACTTCCGTTGTTCCACCACCGATGTCTACTACCATATTACCGTTAGCTTCCTGAATTGGTAGTCGAGCACCAATAGCCGCTGCAACTGGTTCTTCGATCAAAAAAACTTGTCTGGCACCAGCATTTAAAGCTGCTTCCTCAACCGCTCGACGCTCAACTTCTGTTACACCATAAGGAATACCGATAACTACTCGTGGGCGAGGAAATAAAGAGAACTTTTCGCGATGAACTTTATCAATAAAATATTTAAGCATTTGTTCAGTAACTTCAAAATCTGAAACAACACCATCAACCAAAGGCCTAATAGCAACAATATGAGCGGGGGTTCTGCCAACCATTTTTCTTGCTTCATTGCCAATCGCTAAAATTTGTTTTGACTTTTGATTAATAGCTACCACCGAAGGCTCATTAATAACAATCCCTTTACCACCAACATAAACTAAAGTGTTAGCTGTTCCTAAGTCAATCCCAATATCGTGAGAAAATAATCCCCAAAAACGATCTAAAATTTGCATATACTTTTCATCCCTTTGTTTTTTTTGCCTAAAAAAAGGCGACCTAAATAAAAGTCCCTCTCCTTACTTGTAACTTAACTGTTTTTTCGAAAATTCACAAGCCTCTACGCGCTCCAAGTCTTGACTTTTCCCAGAAAACCATTATAATTTAGATGAATTTAAATGCTAATTCAACAACCGAAAAGGAGGTCGTTGAAATGCTTGTCTTAGCGAGAAAAGTCGGCCAGTCCATTGTCATCGGTGAAGGTGATAACGAGGCAGAGATACTGGTTATTGAAATTAGGGGCGACCAAATACGACTAGGGATTAATGCCCGAAGAAACATCCCAGTCCACCGCAAGGAACTACTCGAACAAATCAAGGCAGAAAAAAATGCACAATCAGCCACAACAAATGAATAAAGTTTTTACCACCCACCGAGTCTATTACGACTCGGTTTTTTTAATCCGACTGTTTTAATCTTTCTTCGTGCTCCTGTAGAGTAGTGGAGAAAACCGCATGACCATCACTTTTATGGAAAAAGAATATGTAACCATTTTTTTCTGGATGCAAAACTGCCTCAATTGACTTTAATCCCGGATTACAAATTGGCCCAGGAGGTAAACCAAAATTTAAGTAAGTATTATAAGGAGAATCAACGTTTCTATAATCCGACAGGGTAATTTTATTCCAACTGCCTTTTGCGTATTGGATTGTCGGATCGGCTTCCAACTTCATATTTTTTTCTAAACGATTTAAATAAACACCAGCAATCTTGGGTCTATCCTCATCAAATTTTGCTTCACGCTCAATAATTGATGCTAAAATAAGATTATCACGAGACACTTTTAGCTCAACAGTTTTTTTATTAAAATTGTCCATCAAATTTTTCCGTATTTCTTCTGCATTAGTATCGGGCAAAAATCGATAGGTGTCTGGAAATAAATATCCTTCATCAGCTGAAGCAATTTGAGTCAAAGCTCCTTTCTCAATCATTTGCTTTTCGGCTAAATATTCATCAATTTGAGTTACGCGCCAACCCTCAGGAATAGTCACAAGATCTTCAGACGTTTCACCAGATGCTAAAATTCCTAAAATCTCTTTCATACTTTTCGAAGGTGAAAGACTATAAACCCCCACTTGAATTAATTCAGCTTTTAATTTAGCATATACTGAAAAAATTAATGCTGATTTTACAAGTCCTTGATCTTGAAGATTCTGAGCAATTTGATTAGTACTTTGACCAGAACGAACAATGAAATCTCGAGATTCACCGCTACCTTTACGATTTACTGCCCAATAAAAACAGGTCCCTAACGACAAAACACAAGCCACAAAAACAACGGTAATAATAACAAAAATCTTTTTACACATTATCCCTCATTTAAATATTGTTCTAAAATATATTTCGCCGAGAGCTTGTCAATTTCTTCTTTGTAACGTTTTTCTCTTGGATCTAATTTTTGATTCCCTAACTGTCTTTCTGCCTCTTTAGAAGTAAGAGTTTCGTCAACAAAATCAATTTCTAAATCTAGTTTTTTTGCCAGTTCAATGGCAAATTTACGAACTTTATCCGCTTGAATGTTGCTTTTTGATTTAGGCAGCCCTACAACAATTTTTGAAACATTTTCTCCGTGACAAATTTTACCAATTTCATGTATTGCTTCTTCGAGACTGTCGTTATTAACAACGCCATAAGAAGTTATTAAACTACCTTCGGAAATCGCTACACCAATTCTCTTTTGGCCAAAATCTAAACCTAACAATTTTTTCATTGACTCACCTCCGGCAATATTGTTGGAGAAATTCCCAAACTAGGTGTTGGACTAGTGATTGGTTCAGGCTCTAGATAGTCAAGCGAAACTTTCAAATTACGTTTATAGTTAGGGATTCTTTTTATTGGCCACCATGATGGAAAATAAATTATTTCCGAACCGGTTATGCCATCAATACCACCTAAATAACCTTCGGCATCCAAACGGTTTTTGCCAAGCAAATTATCTTTGACTTGTTCTGTATCAATTTTAACAGAAACTTTAGCTGAGACTCTTGTGTCCAAGCTCAAAACATTTTTATCATAATTTTTTTCTTTAATTTGCGGTGAAATAGTATCATTTGGTCCTAAAGAAATCATTTTAGTTGAAGGAATTTGTTTTTCTAAAATTTGCAAAACAAATTCATCAAAACCATTTCTCCGAAAAGCCATTTCTCTTAAACGCTCTTTTATTTTCAAAGTAAACTCTTGAGCCTCTGAATCAACTTTAGCTGTAGAATTTTCTTCAACAACATCTATTTGAATAGCACTATCTAAAACTTCTAAATCTTTTGCTTGACTGGCCATTTCTTTTTTTAACTCGTCTGTTAATTCTTTGGTTAACTTTTCTTTTGCTTTGTCATAATCCTCTTGTGAAACAACTTGAGCGACCTTCGTAAAACCTCCTGTTAAATCTTTAGCTGACTGACCGTAAATAAATTCTTGCTGGCTTGCCGCAAGACCTATAATTGTAAAACGACCAGCCTTAACATTATACTCATCACCCGCTTCTTCTGCTTCGATCTCGGCGCTAACCGTTCCAGCAACCGCTTTACCGTTCTGGACACCAGCCCCCGGAACCGTAACATTATTTTTAAAGACAAATGTTTTTGACGATGATGAAAGTTTTGTACCAGCTGGAAAATTATGATTACTATTATCCAAATTATTGTAAACCGTAATTGTTCCGTTAGCCTTACCACCTAAATTTTTCGTACCAGTAGTCGTAAACTTTTCTTCTTTTTCTTTATTTAAATCAATTAGTAGCCCTGAAAAAGTTTTACTTTCTAAGTTCGCGGATTCGATCCCGGAGACTTGAACGTCAACATTTTTTTCAAAATTTTCTGCACTAACTTTTAATTTGACATTAACTTTTGGCAAAATTAAAAAGGCACCAATTAAAATTAAAAGAAGAACAAGACTTGCCATTGGAATAAGAATTTTTTTAAGATTTCCTAAACTTGCTTCTTTTTTTATTTTTGGCGGTCGCCAAGCAGTAGTAGTTTCTGTTTTAATTTTTGGTCTGGGTCGATTATCACTTTTTTCCTGAAAGTGATGAACGTGAACACCTTTTGGTTTTAATTCTTGAGCAGGTATTTTTGGTGTATCATCTATCTCAATCACCTCTTCTTGGTTTATTGCTGGCGGCGCTGGCTGATATATTGGTTGCTGATTTCTAACTGACTCGAACACTTGCAACCCAACTTTTGAAGCTAGGTTTCTACCAATTTTGTCAGAAGTAATGAGAGCAATTTCTTTACCCAAATTTTTAGCTTCTTTTAAAAGCAATCTCAAATTAACAACACTTTGAAGTAAGGTTGCTTGTCTGGGTACAACTAAACCAATCTTAGCAACTTTTGATTGCTTAATTTTATCGATTACAGAGGTAATTTCTTCATCTGGTTCTAAATAAAATATTTCGTCCATAATTTACTCTCTTAAACTTGAAACAATTCGGTTTAAAACATTATCCACAACTGCTTCTTCACCAACAAGGTCAATAGCCAAATTAGCTAAACTCATTGGTGTAATATCCCAAGGATTTTTAAGTTCTTTGGTCATATCGGCGATATTTTCGACATCTGACGGTTTAATAAAATGAACTGATGGTTTACGAGAAAAAGGTAAATTTTTGTTCCACTCCGCCTTATTCAAAACCTCTTCGATATCAGGCAACATTGTTCCTCCACCACAAAGAAGAATTCTTGAAGGCAATAAATCGAGTGTTGAAAACTCCTCTAAGGTTAATTCTACACCTGAAAGCCAGACCTGACAATCAGTTTTTAAAGCATTTTTAACAAATTGCATGTCTTCTGCAGGTAATTCTTTTTTTGAATATTTTATTTTCTTTTCCTCTGCCTCTTCAAAAGAACAACCAAAAACTTGAGCAATTCTTTTAGTAAAAGACCTGCCCCCTAAAGCAAACATTTTTGTACCCTCAACACCGCCAGAACTAACAACAGCAATGTCTGTTGTTCCACCACCAATATCAATAAAAATTGCGCTAAATTCGGCTGATTCTTTTGGCCCAACCGACCTTGCTAACGCATAAGGATCAGCAACAATTGAAAGCAAATCTAAACCTAACTCGGCAGCAATTGTCTGCAAAGCTCCCAAATGAACAATGGGGGCGAAAGCATTAAAAACACCAACTTGAAGTTCGCGACCTTGAAAGCCTAAAGGATTAGTAACTTTGTAGCCATCGATTTTCACATCAACAATAGCGGCATTCACAAGTTTAACATCAACTTCAGCATGACCTGTCTCCCACGCCAAAATTTGGCGTGCCCTGTCGAAAGAACGTCGTTGAATACGAGAAATTATATCTTTGAGTTCTTCTAAAGTTATACCTTGCTTAGGATTGGGACGAGTGTATTTAATAGTTGTTGTATTACCTTTAACAAGTTCCCCAGCAATTCCCATGATTACTTGTGTTGGCATAATTTTTGCCATTTCCGCCGCTCTCTCAAGAGCTTTTTGACAATTTTTAACTACACCGCCAATATCAGTTACCGTTCCACCTTGCATGTCTGAGAGTCGCTGTTTTTGACGACCCGTGCCTACCACCATGCCCTTACCATCTTCAACTTTAAAAATAAGACATTTAGCAAATTCTGTACCAATATCTAAGGCAACTGCAAATCTATTTTCAATTTTTTTTGTTCCTAAGAAATCAAATAACCCCACCTTTAACCTCGTCTAATATAAACTTTTTGAAATAATACCTGTTTTTTGTTATTAGTTAACGTCAATACAGCAAAAATACGGATCTCTAAATCCCTACATAAATAGTATACCGCAATTTCGGACAAGATACCAAAAACCGCCTCGCAAAAGACAGTTTTTTTAAAAATCCTTGATTTTAGTTCTCCCTCTCCTCCATACTTTTTTCAAAATCTTCGGTAGGATTTGCTAAATTAAGTTCGTAAAGCCGAACAGTATCTACATATCGATCACCGGAAACAACAGCAGCTGGTTCTTCGCGTCCCATAGTTGTAATTGTTGTAAAATGATCAATTTCACCACTCACAACCTCACCGTTTTTTTTCACAAACACTGGATCGCCAATATTATAACCTGCTAATTCAAATACCTCAGCAGAAATACGTTTTTTATTCTCGAAGTCTGATTCTAATTTCTCCTGTTTTAAGCTTGCAGCTCGCCAATCCTCTTGTGACAATACTTCACTTGGTCCTTGCTCTGGTCCCATTTTGCCTCCTCAAATTTTTTAATTTCACCATTGTCTTATACAGTATATTATTCCAAAATTGCTTTAATACGACGTACGCCAGCAGAAGAAGATTCCTCTTTAATAATTTTAAAATGACCTAAAACACCTGTGGATTTTACGTGCGGCCCACCACAAAGCTCAATACTAAAATCATTTATCTTATAAACTTTAACAGTATCGCCATATTTCGATGGATCAAAAGAAATCTTGGCAATTTTTAAGGCTTCTTCTTTTGGCATTTCTTGCATCTCAACTGGCAAATCTTTTTGAATTTTTTCGTTTACCAAATTTTCGATTTTTTTAATTTGTTCGTCGGTTAGTTTTCCTGGAAAATTAAAATCAAAACGTAATCTTTCAGCAGTAATGTTTGAACCTTTTTGATAAATATCCGGCCCTAAAATTTGGCGTAGGGAAGCGAGTAATAGGTGAGTGGCGGTATGATATTTTGTCTCCATCTCTCCCCCACCTACCAGGCCACCTTTAAACATTCCAGCGGATGCAGTCCGCGAAAGTTCTTGATGTTCTTTAAAAGCTTTTTCGAAATCCTCACTGCTGACGTTAATTCCATTTTCTTTAGCCAACTCAATCGTCATTTCCCATGGAAAACCATAAGTTTGATAAAGATCGAATGCCACTTTACCAGTTAAATTTTCTTTTTGTTTTTCAAATTCTTTAAGACCATTTAATAGTGTATTTCTGAACTTTATTTCTTCTTTCTCTAACTCTTCTAAAATCATCTCAACATTAAATTGATATACACCTTCATAAGCCTTAAAAATTTCTTCGGCAATTTTTTCAATAAAATTTTTGGTTATGTCAACTTGAGTCGCTTTCACGATTGCTCGACGAATTAAACGACGGACAACATAGCCAGCATCTTTATTAGATGGCAAAATTCCATCGTTTATAGCAAAAGTAGCCGCTTTAATATGATCAACAATAATACGAAATTCAACAGTAAAATCGTCATATTTTTTACCAGAGATTTTTTCCAATTCTTTAACAAGAGGCAAAAATAAATCTGTTTTATAATTTTCGTCTTTTTCTTGTAACACTGCTAACAATCTTTCGAAACCCATTCCTGTGTCTACACCTTTAGTCTCCAAATCTTGCCAACAATCACCCTTCCACACCATTTCATTAAAAACTAAGTTCCAAACTTCTACGTTATCAATATAGAATTCTACCGTTGGACCACCAGGAGAATTTTCCGTGCCCAGTGACCAAAAATTATCTTCGCCCTGTGGTTCTATTCTTTTTAGTCCTTGAATGTTATTTAAAATTTCTTTTGATTCAAGATCGGGACCTATCGTGATTGCAATACCTTTGTCCGCTTTATCGAAATAAGTGGCATGAATACGATCTTTTGATATCCCCAAAACTTCTGTTAAAAATTCCCAAGCAAATTCAATTGCTCCTTTTTTAAAATATGAATTTTGTTTTGCCGGATAACCAAAACTAAAATTACCCAACATCTCTAAAAAAGTATGGTGAGTTTTGTCACCCACTTCTTCAATATCACCAGTACGAATACATTTTTGAATCGTAACTACACAACTAGCTGGCGCTTCATTAGGAATCGCATAAAATTTCTTAAATTGCTGCATACCAGCGGTCGTAAATAAAACCGATGAATCATTTTCCGGAATCAAAGAAGCAGATGGGATTAATTTATGCCCACGTTCAACAAAAAACTTAATAAATTTTTCGCGTAATTGTTTTGAGTCCAAATATTTAGAATCCATGAAAATTATCTTCCTAAAATCAACTGCTTAACGAAATCGCCTAAATTAGAAAAACCAATCGATACCGGATTTTTCTTTTCTGATTGACTTTGCGAGTACCAGGAACCATAAACTTTATCATACATAGTTTCTGTATTTTTAACTTTTTCAATAAAGAAATTTGTTTCTGCCGGTAACCCCATCTCGCCATCTTTAAATTTATCCGCTCGGCCAACACCAGCATTATAAGCCGCGCAAATTAAATCGGTGTTACCACTATATTTATCAGACAAACCTTTTAAATACCATGTGCCGTATTTAATTGAAGTATTAGGATCCGTTAAATCGCCTGTTTTTTCACCCATCTCTTCGGCAATTGAATCAGCCGTTCCAGGCATAATCTGCATTAAACCAACTGCCCCTACAGACGAAACTGATTTAGGATTGAAACGACTTTCAGTATAAATAACAGCGGCGACAAAATTTGGCCTAAGACCTCTTTCTTCGGAGTATTTTTTAATTGCATCTTGATAATCTAAAGGATATAAAAGTTCACCCCAAACACTAGGAAAGAAAAAATAAAAAGTTGCTATTAAAACAACTGTCACGACACTGGCAATAATAAATTTTGCTAGTCTTCTCATTTACACCTCAAGATTATTGTAACAAGAAAATGTTTTTAAAACCATTGGTGCCCGAGGCGAGAGTCGAACTCGCATGAAGTTTTACCCTCAATGGATTTTAAGTCCATCGTGTCTACCATTCCACCACCCGGGCATATTTTAATTTTACCTCAAAACTGATTTTATCTCAAGATGTTTACTTCAAAATAATCTCCCACTGTGTATCATGTAATTTTAACTCGGCTTCGATTGTAAACCCAGCGGCTTTTTTATGGCCTCCGCCGCCAAAAAGTTTAGCAATTTTTCCAATATCTACATTATCTTTTTCAGTACGAAGTGAGGCTCGAATATTTCCTTCTGGTGTTTCAAAAAATAAAATCGCCGCTTTTGAATCGGGAATCGAATTCATCAAATTAACTACACCGGCTAAATCATAATAAGTTGCGCCGCAATCATCTAAATCTTGATGGGTAATAACTGAGGAAACAATTTCTAAATCTTGATTTTTGTGAAGTCTGGAAAGTGTAACACCCCAAAGCCTCAAAGCAGCAATACTTTTATTAAGAGCAACATTCTTAGTGATTGTTTTCAATTTTGCTCCATAAGACAAAAGTTCACCAGCAATTTCCAAAGTTTTTGGGCTAGTATTTGAATGCTTGAAACCACCTGTATCAGTATAAATTCCTGTCAAAATTGCCGTAGCAATATCACGATTGATTTTAATTGGTAATTGTTTGAGCAACCCCCAAACAATCTCGGAAGCCGAAGAAGCACTCTGGTCAACAATATTAATATTCGCAATCTTCCATAAATCATTTTTTGGATGATGATCAATATTAATAAAATTTTTAAAAGTTTGGGCAAACTTTTTTAAACGCTCTGGAAAACCAGTTCGTCTTAAATCACCACAATCAATAACAATAATTACTTCATAATCACCAAACAAAACATCTTTTTGAATTTTATCAATTTCCGGCAAAAATAAAAAAGGCTTCGGAACTTCATTAATACAAACCATCGAAACCTTCTTACCAAGACTCTTTAAACCCATATAACAAGCAACTGTTGCCGCAAGAGTATCACCGTCTGGTTCAACATGCACCATTAACAGAAACTTCTCAAAGTTCTTAATTTTAGAGTTAAATTTATCAATTAACATGATGGAAGGGACCTAAATTATGCCGAAGGATTGAGAATAATAACTTTTCTCTCTTCAGAAGGCAGGTCATTAAGAATAAATTTAAACTGATCTTGCCCCTCTGCTTTCATCCCTTCCTCTTTAGTGAAACTTTCTAAATCTTTTTCGTACATTGGAATCACTACTTTTGGATCAATTTGATTAATAACCTCCAAAGCTTGCTTTGTTTCCGTAAATTCACCACCACCAATACCAATTAACAAAACATCGATACTGTTTAGTTTTTCCAATTCACTATCAGATAAAACCTTGGCTTTCTTAATCCAACCAACCATCATTTTTTCTGAAAAAATTTCCATCGTCCCGTCAATAACTTCCATTTGCACCCCCCCAGCTTCATATTCGCCAGGGGTAGTAATTTCAAGATCACCTAACAAAATCTCTTGACCAATTTTAACAATTTTATTTCTAGTTTTAATAACAAAGTTATCTTTGCCTTGCCAGCTAATTATCATTTATCTCCTTTTTTTGTTTTTGTGCTAACTGACGAACTTTTTTTAGTAGCTTTTTTAGCAGTTTTTTTTGGTTTTTCTTCTACCGCGTCTTCTTTTTTACTTTCTTTTTTTGAAACTTTTTTTTCGTCAACAGCTTTTAATGAAAGGCTTAGTTTATGCAGTTCTGGTTCAACTGACATAATTTTGAATTTATAAGACTTGCCTTCTTCAACAACTTTTCTTGGATCGGTAATTTTTTCACCCAATTCGGAAATGTGAACCAAACCATCAACTTCACCTAATTTAACAAAAGCTCCAAAAGGTGTAATTTTAGTTACAACTGCCGAAACATTATCGCCAACCTTACAAGACGAAGCTAGTTTCAACCAAGGATCCGGTTGAAGGCGTTTGAGCGAAAGAGATAATCTATTGTCTTCCTTAGAAATAACTTTGACAGTAATTTTTTCACCAACGTTAAACTTACTTTTCAAGTCATCAATGTGTTCCCAAGAGGCTTCCGAAATATGAACCAAACCTTCAATCTCATCTGAATCGAAAGTAATTTTAACGAATAAACCAAAATCAACAATACCAGTTATCTCACCTTCAAAATCTTGACCAACTTCAATACTCTTCATTTTTTCAAATTGAGCAGTATCTCCCGCGGCTTTTTCTGAAAAAATTAACTTACCAGAATTAGGTTCAAAACTTAATACTTTAACTTGCAATGTTTGACCAACTAAAGATTTGAGGCGATTTAAAATTTCATCACGATTACCAGAAGCGACTTTAGGGTAATGAGAGGTTGCTAGTTGCGAAACCGGCAAGAAACCTTCGTAGTCACCAAATTGGCAAAGTAATCCGCCTTTATTAGCATCTAATACTTTAATTGGCAATGCTTCGCCGGACTCTAGTTTTTCATTAAGAATTTTCGAAACTCTTTCTTTGTCGGCGCGCTTAAGTGATAAAATCACGTAGCCGTCATCATTTTCAATTGTTAAAACATAAGCGAGAATTTTGTCACCAACCTTAAGATCACCAACTTCTGGTGAAAATTCTTGTTCTGGAATAATCCCCAAATTCAAACCACTTACATCAACAATAACTTTGTTCTTCAAAATTTGCATAATTTTGACTTCCGTCAATTCACCATTACGAATAGGCACTAAGCTACTTCCGAGCGAGGTAGCTAAATCTTTCATACTTTCAGTTTTTTTCATTTTTTCCTTTATGCCACTCCTTAAATACTTTTAATTTATAACCCTAAATTTTTCTTAGGGCAGGCCCTTCAATTATATTCAGGGTAAATATTTTTCAAAATTTTTCTTTTTTTCGTATTCTTTAATTTTTTTCGGTAAAATCATAAATCGATACCAAATAATAGTTATTGCCCAAATCACCATCGCTGCCATCGATACGAAAAAGATGAACCTGCTACCAATATAAGAAATTTCTTCGTAGCGAAAAAAAAGCAAGAATAACCCTAGAAAACCAGTAAACAATGATAAATTAATAACTTTGGTGTATAAATTTTTGTAAATTTTATCTATGTTTTTAGCCTTAATAATTAAGGTAAAACCTACAAGAATAAATACAACAAAAATAATCGCTAAATATTTATACAAACCATCTGAAGTTGGTGTTGCTTCGAAAAGATAATTCTTTTGAATTAATTTCCCAAAATCAATTTGATTAAAGAAGGCAATATTCATTTCGTTTGATACTCCTTAATCTAAAACTGAGTAAAACGAGGTGCCGGATCGCAGAATCGAACTGCGTACACGTTGATTTTCAGTCAACTGCTCTAACCAATGAGCTAATCCGGCTAAATTATGTTTTAAGAAATACGAAATAAGAACCAAGGTCAGACTTAAATCCTTATCTCTTATCTCATGTTTCTAATATATTTATTTTTGTTAGGAGGTTTATATTTTTAGACAAGTTCATATTATCATAAATAAAATGATTAAGCAATAATTTCCTAGTATAATAAAGTTATGAAAAAAAATTGGTTATATTTTTTAGTTTTTTTGAGTCTTGGGATTTTTATCGGAATAGAATCTTCCGTGAAACCCAGTCAAAATTCAAAAACCAACATCGCACCTACTCCCGCTATTATGCCAGCAACAACATCTCTGACAAAAACTCAAGAAACCGAAATGACTTTTACCTTTGCTGGCGATGCTATGTTTGGTCGAGCGGTTTATAACCAATTTGGCAATGATCTCACAAAGGCTTTTAGGAATTTAGACAAAAGTCTGTTTAATAGTGATATCAATATCTTAAATTTAGAAGGTCCAATTGTTGAAGAAAAATTTATCCCCGACACAACACCAGATAACTTAGTTATGAAATTTCCACCATCAACTAAAGATGCCTTGGGATGGTTAAATATTAATGCCATAAGCCTTGGCAATAATCATACTTTGGACCAAGGAAACACAGCTTTAGATTTCACTAAAAAAACACTTGCCAATGCTAAAATCACATCCATTGGTGACCAACAAAATAAAAATGAAATTGTTAAAGTTTTTGAAAAAGAAGATCTTAAAATTGCTATTTTAGCTATTAATTTTTTAACAAATACACCAGACTTGGAAGAAGAAATTAAAAAACAAAAAAATGATAATGCTTTTGTGATTATTTTTCCTCATTGGGGCAACGAATATCAATCAACTCATAACAAAACGCAGGAAAAACTTGCTCGTAATTGGATTGACGAAGGAGCCGACTTAATTATTGGTTCACACCCTCACGTCGTTCAGGATGCTGAAATTTACAAAGAAAAACCAATTTTTTATTCTCTTGGTAATTTTCTTTTTGACCAAACTTTTTCCAAAGAAACTCAAAGAAGCCTTGTGATTAAAGGTAAAATTAAGGGTAATAAATTAACTTTAGAACTAATTCCTCTCGGAAGCTTACATCTTAGACTGTATGTTTTAGAAGATAATGAAAAAGAACAAATTATAAAAATTTTTGAAAAAACATTTAAAAATCAAATAAATAATAGTTTAATCGAACTTAATATTAATTAGCTCTCAAAACTTTTGTTTTAATTTTTTTGATAATTAGAATGCTCAAAAATCCGTAACCGACACCAAATAAAATCCCTGCCAAGATATCGGTTGGATAGTGCATACCATTATGCATTCTAGAAAATGCCATTAAAAACAAAAATAATCCTGCAAAAATATAGACAAACCATTTTCGATAAAAATAAACGTATAAGGTTAAAAGACTGGCAGTGATTGCCATATGCCCCGAAGGAAACGAAGAGTCAACCCAAAGCTCACCAGAAGAAATAATACCATTAGGATAAGCAATATAAGGACGGTCACGAAAAATAAAGCTTGCTAAAGTCGGCTTAATCACAATATCATTTAAAACAAAATAAATAATCAGAATTAAAATTGTTCCTAAAAAAATCCATTTACCATTTTTGCGATCCCATATTAAAGCAGTCAATGCTAATAAAAGCCAAAAAGCAATCAAAAAAGGAATCCAACTAATATAGAACGAAAAATTGTCGATAATTGTTCCTGAACCAAGATGATTAAAAAAATGGGTAATATTATAATCCATTTCGTCGTTAAAAAACTCCTCAATATAAACTTTTTAAAAAAGTGGGCGGTGAAGGATTCGAACCTACGACATCTTCGATGTAAACGAAGCGCTCTACCGCTGAGCTAACCGCCCATTATGCCGAGAACAGGACTTGAACCTGCACGGGCTTGCGCCCACATCCACCTCAAGGATGCGCGTATACCAATTCCGCCATCTCGGCTTGTACCACAATTATATGGGAAAATTCATAAAAAATCAACTTAAAAAGAAAAGTCCCGGTATTATAACCGGGACGTAAAAGTTAGTTCAAGCGATTATCCGATGGTTTCTAAGACACACCTACCTTGTTCCTGAGGAATTTCAAATGGATATTCCCCTGTAAAACAGGCAGGACAAAAATGTTCGTCCGGAATAGCTTCTAGATATTTCTCTTTATTAATTGCCGAGATTACTCCTGGAAGCGAGAGATAACCTAAAGAATCAGCGCCAATTTCTTGAGCTATTTCTTCAATAGATTTGTGAGAAGCAATCAACTCAGAACTATATTGGGTATCAATCCCCATAAGACATCTGTGCCTATATGGCGGAGAAGTAATTCTCACGTGAACCTCTAAAGCCCCTGCTTCTCTTATCAGCCTAACTGTTTGCTTAGTCGTTGTCCCTCGAACAATTGAATCTTCCAAAACAACAACTTTTTTCTTAAGCACCTCTCTGGGAAGAACTTGAAGTTTAGCCCGAACACCAATTGTTCGCAAATGTTGATCTGGTTGGATAAAAGTCCGACCAACATAGCGGTTCTTAATAAAAACATCTCTGACTTCTAAACCAGATGCTTCCGCATAACCTTTAGCTGCTGGTGTACCAGTATCTGGCACGCCACCAACCACCCAATCATGAGGATTACCGATCTCTACTGGATGTTCACGAAAAAGTTCTTCTCCCATGTGTCTACGAGCAGTTTGCAACAAACGATCATACAAAATACTGCCAGGACTAGCAAAGTAGATAAACTCGAAAATACAAAGTCTTTTAGAAATCTTGGGCAAAAGTTGGGAAACTTGATATTTACCATTACTGAAAGTTACTATTTCGCCTGGTTGCAAATCAAAATCCCACTGCGCTCCCAAGGCATCTAAAGCACATGTTTCAGAGGCCAAAATAAATTGGCCACCACCATTTAGAATACCCACACTCAAAGGTCTAATTCCCCAAGGATCACGAATGCCAATTAAGTTTCTACCAACAACAATCACTAATGAATAAGCCCCAACTATTTCACTTAAAGCTTTTTTGATAGCTTCTTGAAAGGTTGCTGACTTACGAGAATAATATGAAACTAAAAGAGCAATTAGCTCACTGTCAGACGTCCCACGAGGAGTAATACCTAAACTTGAAAGTTTGCTTTTAAGACTCAAAGGATCAAGCAAATTACCATTGTGGGCTAAAGCGAATTCACCAAATTTACTGTTAACTTTGATGGGCTGAAAATTTTGCTTAGTATTTCCACCGGTATTAGAATATCTTGTGTGACCAATGGCCACGAAAGCTGAGTGATCTCTGTCGCCAGTCAGCCGCCAAAGTTGATTTTCAGTAAACCGATCAACTCGACCTGCCTGACGTTCAAGTCTTATCTGTTTGCCACAAGAAGTAGCAATCCCTGCCGATTCTTGGCCTCTGTGCTGTAAAGCCAAAATGCCAAAGTAAGTCAAACGAGCGACATTTTCGCCCGGTGCATGGATCCCAAAAACTCCGCACGACTCTTGAGGCATGTCCTCTTCCTCCTTGAGATAAATTAAAAAAGGCGCCCTTTGACTAAAGTCTTAGGTGCTCCCTTGCTTAAAATACCACAAAAAACACAAATGTCAATGGCGCAAATATTTTAAAAGCCCCGGCATAATACCAGGGCGTAAAAGTTAAAGTTACCACGAATGTGTTTTGCAAACATGATCAACAGCGATATCAAGCATAGTTGGTGTATATTGAGAAACTTCTAAAATTGATTTTCTTACATCTTTTGAAAGAGCCTGAAAAGCCTTTCTGGCATCAATAAAACGAGTTGATCTAATGCAGCTAACAGAACGTGACATATTTTCAGGGTAAGCTAATCCGCAAAAACAATCTGACCACCTCTTAGCAAAAGTACTTTCGCAGTAAGATCTATCTGGTGGACAATAATGTCTAGAGGGAAACAAGTCTCTTAACATAGCTAGTAAAAAAGATCTATTAAGTTTTGTTGTCTTAAAATTTTCTAAAACACTTTCAGAAAGGACTTCCCAAACAAAACATTCTAAGTTACCACCCCAATCATAATGTTCTGGACGAACAGGAATTATGTATTTTCCGCTCAAAGACGCAATAATACTACCAGCCATAACAAAGGCTGCCCATTCACTAAGCGTTGGACATTGACGATTGCTAATCCCGTAGCAAACAAGAGACTGCTCGCAATTATAATCAAAGTCCCAATTATTATGCCTTTGGTCAAAAGTGACCGATTCTTCAAGCCAGTCCGGTAATGGCTCACGCTTAAGTTTATCGGGCAACATAAAAAAATCCAATTTGGCAAAGCTACCCATTACTGTCCTCCTAACCATTTTTAAAATGTACAAAAAAATCAAGTTATAAACCTGACTTCTTTCTGTGACCAAATTATATTAAATTTTAATAATTAGCAAGAACAAATGGTGGGCGGAAGAGGAGTCGAACCTCCATGATCTTGCGATCACTGACTCCTGAAGCCAGCGCGTCTACCATTCCGCCATCCGCCCAAATTATGTTATTATTTCTTTACCCTTTTGGTATTTAAATACCACGTGGAAACATTTAAGAAACGATCTGATTCAAAAGAACCGACAATTTTTTCAATACCCTTAACATTTTTGGAAATTTGATAATAGAGAATATCTTGAGAAACTTCAAAAGCCGGAATTTCTTGATCTAGGATTTGTTGAAACTGGTTGTAATCATCCTCCCTCTTTTTGAAATCGAATTCCTGTCGCGCTTCTTCTAACAATTTATCACCTTTAGTATTTTTAAAATTAGAAAGATTTTTACCATCTTCTTTAATTTGCGATGAATGCCAAAAAGGATAAGGATCTGGATCTTCACCGTAATCTAAACCGTAAAGCAAAACATCGTAATCGCGTTTAGGAATAGTGGTTTTTTGTAAAGTAACATTATCTTTAATATCCAAATTTACTTTTATACCATTTTTGCTCCATTTATCGGCAATGCCTTTGGCAATTTCAACATTTTTTTGATTATCAGAAGTTACAAGTCTTAACTCCAAAGCCTTACCAGGATTGGAGTTTTCTTTTAAAGCTTTTCGCACATTAATATCTTGTAAATTTTTATTCGAAAGGTTAAAGAAAACCACAAGTTGACGAGGCAATTTTATTTCTAATTTTCTAAATCCAGAAATAGTTGGCGTATCGGCAGTTAAAGCAAAACCATCAATTTCACCACGTTTAGCAGCTTTCAATAAACTGTCCTGGTCTGGATATAATTTAATAATTATTTTATCAATATAAGGACGATTAGCGTAATAATCATCTCGGGCAGAAAGTTCGATATCATTTTTATTTTCTTTAGTGATTCGATAAGGACCGTAAGGAAAAATAGGTTCAGTTGAAGTATAAAGAAACGGACTAAAAGGTTGCTTAAAATTAAACTGAATAGTTGCAGGATCGGGTGTAGAGATTTCAATATCAGGCCATTGATTACTGCTAGTAATTTGGTTTGCTAAATCTTCTGAATTAAATTGAGGCTTAAGATGAAAAACATAAGATTTACCGCCATCATTAATGTCCCATTTTTCTGCCATATCACCAACAATATTTTTTTGTAAATCATATTTGGTTAAACCAGCGTTGAGTAAACGAGCCAAATGTTTATCCAAATCTTTACTTTCGCCAACAATTCCTTCACGAAAAACTCCTCCGTTCTCAGGAATAGCTTGCGTTGAAGAAATCCAACGGTTAACACCAATGATGCCGATGAATGCTAAAATTAAAATTGAGAGTCCAAGTAGAATTATTTTTTCAAATTTATTAAAAACACGGGGTAAAAATTTCAAAGATAAAGCCGTTTTTTTGAAAGGATATGATTTTATTTGGAAAATATTTTTTTTGAGCTTTAAAAATATAGATTTTAAAAATTTCATAATGAGTGCTTAATTAAATTAAACCAGAAGATTAACAATAGCCATAATTACAAAAAGAAGGGCTAATGTAATTGTTAGGTAAAACAAAAATTTTTCAATACCTCGTCTGGAACGATAAACTTCTCCAGCACCACCAAAAGCTCCGCCTAAAGACGTACCACGATGCTGTAAAAGAATAGAGACAATCAGCAAAACTGCTAGGACGATTTGAATAATTAAAAGTGTTTTTTGCATATTTTTTTCTCTTTACGTTTTAGCTAATTACTTAGCCAAAACTAATGGAGGCCTGGGCGAGATTTGCACTCGCGCATATCGGTTTTGCAGACCGATGCCTTACTGCTTGGCTACCAGGCCACCTCATTTTGCTCGGTGTAAACTTTTACTTAATACAAGTTAAAGTTTAAAAACTTGCACCGAATGAAATAAGGTGGAGCGGGAGACGGGAATTGAACCCGCTGCCTTCTCCTTGGCAAGGAGACGTTCTACCGATGAACTACTCCCGCAAAACTTACTTAATAATACCAAAGAAGAATCCTCTTGTAAAGGCGATATTCCTTAAGTATAATGACCTTAAGAAAAAAAGTTTATATTTTATATTGAGGAGCGTTAGTAATTAAATGAGCAAAAAAGATAAATCTAAATTTAGAAAACGAATTAAAGCGCAAATTTCAAAAGAAATATCACAAACACAACCAAACCCAGTTGCTCCACAAATCAAAAAATCTTCACAACCTCAAACTGCTGTTTTGTCTGATAAAATGTCTTCGACTACACCAGAAGCTTCTATTGCTACTAAAAATGAGGCCTTAGACTATACCAAAAAAGATCTCAAAAAATCAGCTATTATTATTGGTTCAATGATTATTTTACTTGTTGCTTTATCAATCGTTGACAACAAAACCGGCATTCTTTTAAGAGCGGGTAATCAAATCTTCAAAGTTCTCCATATCGGTAGTTAATACATATTTTGTTCTTTTGGTCGATATTGTAAGGCTTCTGCAATATGTGAAGTTTTAATATTAGGACTATTTTCTAAATCGGCAATTGTTCGAGAAACTTTCAAAACACGAGTATATTGTCGTACCGACAAATGAAATTGATTAACCGCTGAAGCTAAAAGTTTTTTTGATACTTCGTCAAGTCCGCAATATTTTTTTAATTCTCTTGCGGTCATTTCAGCATTAATTTTTTTCAATCTTTTTTGCTGAATGTTTCGTGCTTTTTCAACTCTTTTTTTAATATCCAGCGAACCTTCACCAATACTTTCGTCAGATATTTTTTCGTACTTTAGTCGAGGAACTTCAATATGAATATCGATTCTGTCAAGTAATGGCCCTGAAACTCTTTTTTGATAACGCATAATTTGTTGAGGCGTACAAATACAGGATTTAACGGTATCACCTAAATAACCACACGGACAAGGATTTTGCGCGGCAACCAGTATAAACTTAGCCGGAAACTGCAACGATCCTTGAGCACGCGATACGGTTACAATTCCATCTTCAAGTGGTTGACGTAAAGCCTCCAAAACTGATCTCGGAAATTCAGGAAACTCATCCATAAATAAAACACCGCGATGAGCTAAAGTAATTTCGCCCGGCCGTGGATAAGTCCCACCACCAACTAAAGCAACTGAGGAAGTTGTGTGATGTGGCGCCCGAAATGGACGTAAACCAACTAAAGGTTGATCGGGTGGCAAAAGTCCTGCAACTGAATAAATTTTGGTCACTTCTAAAACTTCTTCGTCGATCATTGAAGGAAGAATTGATGGCATGCTCCGCGCTAAAAGGGTTTTTCCAGCACCAGGGCTCCCTGAAAAAATTACATTGTGACCACCAGCGGCAGCAATTTCTAAAGCCCTTTTTGCTTGTTCTTGGCCCTTGATGTAAGCAAAATCATTTTCACTTTTTTCCTGCGTCTGGATTTTAAATTTTTTGTAGTAGCGAGCCAAAGATTTTTCTTTTTTAAAATAAAAAATTAAATCTTTTAAATTAGCCACTGGCCGAATAATAATATTTTTAACAATCGCAGCTTCGTCGCGATTAATTTCCGGCAAAATAATTTCTTTAAAACTTTTTGACAGACTGCTAGCAATCGCCAAAACACCATTAACATGACGCAAATTGCCATTAAGCGCTAGCTCACCAACAAACAAAAGATTTTGCTCTATCGGTAAAATAAGTTCCGAAGCAGCCAAAATTCCTAAAGCAATCGCCAGATCGTAAGCTGGACCTTCTTTCTTAATATCAGCCGGTGCCAAATTAACAGTAATCCGTTTCATCGGAAACTCAACACCAGAATTCCTAATCGCTGAACGAACTCGCTCTTTAGATTCCTCAATCGCTTTATCAGGTAAACCAACAATCGTAAAAGAAGGAAGTCCATTGGAAATATCAACTTCAACCTCAACCGGATATGCATCAAGTCCGACAACTGCTGCTGAAAAAACTTTAGCTAAACCCATAAATTAGTCCTTTTATTTATCATATCATAAAAAATTTATCTACCCAGAATCTTTGTCGCATAAAGAGTCTATTTTTGATATATTACATAGTAAGGAGTGGATTATCAAAAAGAATTTTTCTTATTTAATTTTTCCATCAATTATTCTATTTCTTTTAATTTACATGTCAATTACTGGTGGTATTGTTGGGTTTTCCAGTTCTTTATTAATCCTCGCTACTACCATAGTTTTTATATTTTTTGGCTGGCTAATTATTAGATTCTGGGCAAAACCAAAAAGAAAAATTACTAAATTTTTTAAATTCGTTTTATTAGGACTCTTGTGCATAATAATACTTTTCAATCTTATATATGGCGGCATCTATCTTTATCGCTTCTCATCTGATCACGGAAAAATAACTTCTGATGATAAATATTTAGTAATCATGGTTGCTGATGGAGCAAGTTTGATTCAGGCTAAAGAATTATTCATGAAAGGGTTGGACGACCAATCAAGCTACTTAACAAGCATTAATAAAGCTTTTCCAAATATTTCTAAATATTTTATTCAAAATGGCTCTTTTACTGCTAACGGTGTATCTGTTTGGCCATCATCAAGTATTCCTGCCCATACTGGCATTGTTACTGGATCTTACCCACGGAACACGGGCGTAATGGGACAACGTCAATTTGATCCAGTCGAAAGACGTCACACATCTTATATCGGTTTGGGAATACTTCAACACCAGGCAATTTTGTCAAAAAGTATTAAAACTTTATGTGAATATTTCCCCGAAGTAAGATCTGTTGATGTGTTGCAAATTGCCAACCGCGGCTGTTCTTTATATATCCCAGGTACACCTCATGACGAACAAGTGATAAAAAGGACCGAACAGATTGTTAACGCAACCGATTATTTAAGTAAATATTCTAAAAAAGATGAAATTCCTAAAATTATTATTATGACTTTACCAGACATCGATCACCAAACCCATAACAGTGCTTTAAATGACGAAAAATCTATCGATTTATATTTAAAAACAGACCAATACGTAGGTAAGATTTTTGAACTTTATAAAGAAAAGGGTATTTTTGACAAAACTCTTTTCGTTTTAGCTTCTGATCACGGTATGGGAGAAGTTAAAAACCACATTACGTTAGACAATATTGTTAACGACATGCGTTTTAATACTTTTAAATCACTTAAATGGTCTGTAATCCCAGCCTGGGGTAGCTTCGAAGCAAACTTTTATGTTGGCACAAAAGCAAAATTTGATAATAATTATAATTCAGTTTCTCTTTGGGGAGGAAATAGTGACGGTCTCTTATATATTAAGGGTCAAGAAAAAGACAATTATGGGAAAATAATTAAAGAAAGTTGGGATATTAGAACCACTGACGAGATGTTGGAAAATTATAATGTTGGAGGCACAAATATCAATGTTATCGAAAAAATAATTGAATATTCACCAGGTATCGGATTGGTTTTAACCAATCCACAAGAAAATGTTTTCAATATCTATAGCAGCCTAGGACAAGGACAAATACTTGAAAGAAAAGATGGAGACAAAATTGAATTTCAATATTCAGTCATCAAGGGAAATGATCCATTAGGATATACTAAAAATAATATTATTAACAATTTTATCAAAAGTAAATCTTGGCTTTCTGATCAAGAATGGCTTCAACTTACTTATCTCGAACATTATCCAGATGCCCTAAGACGAATTTCTTATTCCTTTGAAAATCAAAATTCAGCTACTATGCACCTTGTAGCAGCTGATGGCTGGGATTTCACACCCTATTACGTAGCCAAGGATGTTTTGGTCGGAAGTCATGGAAGCCTTAACAGTCAACAATCATTAGTCCCAATCATGTTTTACGGACCAGGTATAAAAAATAGTGAAATGCCTTACGCACGGACTGTTGATATTTTACCAACAATATTAAAATACTTCGACATCTCCACAAGTGTCGATGGCAAACCTTTACCAATATTCTCTGATAAAAATAAAAATGAACAAACTATAGATTCTGGAATATCTTCGATACTAAATCCAAATATTCAAGATGATAAGTATTTTTACGCCTTAGAAGATATTTACGCTTCTTATGATAAAAGAATAATAAAAATCAATAAACAAAGTTCAGAAAAAGAAATTGTTACTAATAGTATTAAAGAAAGTTTGCCGGAATTAAACGAAAAAGTTAATGTAACCTTAAGGCTTGATGGTATTGAAAATAATAATTTAATTTTAAAAAAGATATATGTTGCTGAAAATAAAGAAGGAAAAACGTATTTATTCAATATTAATGAAAGAAGGTTTTCAAAATGAAAAAAATATTAATCGTGTCATTGAAAGCTGGGGCTGGGCATCTGAAAGCTGCTCAGGCTATTGAAAAGGCAATAAAATTGCAATGTTCTGATTTAGAGGTTAAAAATATCGATCTTTTAGACTATGCCAGTATTCTATCAAAAGAATTTTACGGTAATTGGTATTTAGACATCGCTAACAAGGTTCCTGAATTTTACGCTTGGCTTTATAACAAACTCGATTCATCATCAACAAGAGTTAGACTTCTTTCTGATAGAATGAATACACAAAAATTTCAAAAATTTGTCGGAGACTATAACCCAGATTTAGTCATCTGTACACACTTCGTACCAGCAAACTTACTAACTTTTTGGAGAAAACAATATCAACTAAAATTTAAAATAGTCTTGACTTTAACAGATTACGAAGCTCATAAACTTTGGGTTGATAATCAAGTTGATATGTACACAGTAGCTACAGAGTACGTTGAAGAACAGTTTGTAGAGTTTGGTGCCGATAAAAACAAAATTAAAGTAACAGGAATTCCTATTGATATTAAATTTTTAAGTAAAATTGAGAAAGAAGAAGTTAGAAAAAAATTAGGACTTGAAAATAAATTTACAATATCGATATTTGCTGGAGCATTTGGTGTTGGATCTTTACAAGAAATATTTGCCAAAATTACTAAAATAGAAAACGATTTCCAAATAATTGCTATTGCCGGCAAAAACAAACAACTTTATAAAGAATTTCAAAATCTTGCTCAAAAATCAACTAAAAAAATTATGATCCGTGGATTTGCTGATAATATGGAAGAAATAATGGCTGCTAGCGATGTCGCTGTCTCAAAAGCAGGTGGTTTAACAGTCTCTGAGTGTTTGGCTACTAATTTACCATTAATAATCACGCACCCCTTCCCAGGTCAAGAAGAAGCAAATACCCGCTACTTACTTAATAATCAAGCAGCATTTGTGGCTGATAAGCCAGGAGAGGTAATTAATATTTTTGAAAAAGTTTTAAAAAATCCAGTCACATTAAAACAAATGAAACAGAATATCGAAAAAATATCCAAACCAAACGCAGCCTTAGATATTGTAAAATTAATAAAAAAATTTATAGAACCATAAATTTATATAATATTTTATATTAAAATTATTTTTTCAAAAATTTTTCGATTAATTTTTCCGCCTCTTCGTACTCTCGAACCCATTTAATATCTTTATTCTTCCCAAACCAAGTCTCTTGTCGACGAATATAAGCATGCGTGTTAGTCTTTATTTTTGCAATCGCTTCTTTTAATTCTATTCTGCCTTGCAAATAATCAATAATTTCTTTATATCCAATTGTGTTAAGTGTAGATAAATCAGGGCGATATTTTTTTAGAAGTTCTCTTACTTCTTCAACTAATCCATCTTTGATCATCTGGTCAATTCGCGCGTCAACTTTCGAGTACAGTGCTTCCCGATTAGTTTCAATGCCAACAATTAAAGTTTCAAATGATGGTTTTTTCTTTTTCTGCAATTTACTAAACGGCGTTTGAGCAAGAATCGAAACCTCTAAAGCACGAATTAGGCGACGCTTATTTTTTGAATCAATTGTTTTCGCTGTCTTTGGATCAAGTTCTTGTAATTTTTGATATAATTCACTCTCTTTTAATTTTTCTAATTTTTCTCGTAACTTTAAGCTCTCTTCTTGCAAATTAGGAATCACGTAACCATATAAAACTGCATATAAGTAAAGACCGGTGCCACCAACTAAAACTGGTAAAGATTTCATATTTAAATATTGTTCAATTAAATCATTAGCTAGACGTTGATAATCCCAAACCGTAAAATGTTGGATTGGTGAAATTATGTCAATTAAATCTTGACGAAAACTTTTATCTTTACCAGTTCCAATATCAAGACCTTTATAAATTTGCCGAGAATCAGCAGAAATTATTTTCGCATTAAATTTCTTAGCAATTTTTTTTGCCCAAACGGTTTTGCCAGAACCAGTTGGTCCAACAATAGCAATAACTTTTTTATTCATTTTATTTTAAAATTTTTCTTTTTATAAATTTATACGTCTCTTCAACAACTAGCAAGATTATACCAACCAAAATGATTCTTGGCCAGACAATGATTGGTAAATAACTGGTTCCAAGATAATGTTGAAAGAATCCACAATATGTCATTAACACAATCAGGATTAATGAAGAACAAACTGAAAAAATTAAATACAAATTTTTCCAAAATGGATAATAAAAGATTGAGACATTGGGGCAACGTGATAAAAATATATTAAAAGCTTGGCAAATGACCAATGTTGCTAAAGACGCCGTTGTTGCTGCTGCATAACTACCAGTTAGTTTATTTGTAAACGAAAAAGACCAAACCGCGCCAATACCCATTACTAAACCAATCAACACTAAACGCAAAAACGAATCACCGGTCAAAAGTTGGGTTTCTTTAGAACGAGGCTTTGTTTGCATAACATTCCCCTCTGCAGGTTCGGCAATAAGAGCCATTGAAGGAAGTATATCGGTACCCAAATCAACACTTAAAATCTGAATGGCAGTAATTGGCAAAGGTAACCCAAACAAGATTCCTACAACAACAGTTGAAAGTTCACCAAAATTTGAAGAAAAAATATAAAATAAAAATTTTTTAATATTGTCAAAAATCATTCGACCCTCTTTAACTGCCTGAACAATAGTCGCAAAATTGTCATCAATTAAAATCATGTCAGCCGCTTCTCTTGAAACATCCGTGCCAATTTTACCCATAGCAATACCGATATCAGCTCGTTTTAATGCTGGCGCATCATTAACGCCATCGCCAGTAACAGCAACAATTTCTCCCATTTTCATTAAATTATCAACTATTCGATATTTTTGTTCTGGCAAGATTCTGGCAAAAATTGTTTTTTCACGTAAAATACTACGAAGCTCGATATCAGACATTTTCTCTAAAACAGTACCTTCTACCACTTCGTTATCAAAATTATCTTTTTTAATAATTCCTACCATTTGGCCAATAGATCTAGCCGTAACGGCATTATCACCAGTAACCATTAAAACTTTAATACCACCTTCTTGGCATTGTTGAATTGCCTGAGCAACTTCTGGCCGCGGAGGATCAAAAATTGCTACTAATCCTAAAAAAGTTTTATTGTACGCCAACCCCAAAACTCTAAAACCTTGTAAAGCAAGTTCCTTAAACTTTTTTAAAATTTTTTCTTTTTCTTGTTCGCTTAACTGACATTTTTTTATTATTATTTCCGGTGCTCCCTTTAAAAGTTCGAAATTTTTCTCACCATCAAAAAAATTTACACTCATAAATCTTCTTTTTGCATTAAAAGGAGTTTCCGTCACTTTGTGATATTTTTTTCTTAAATCTTCAATATCAACTTTATTTTTTGCCCAATCTAGTAACGCTATTTCCGTTTGGTCGCCAAATTCACCATGTAAGTTGATTTGAGCATTATTACACAAAACACATACTTCGTTAATTAATCTTTCCTTTTCTCGACTATCAATTTTTAAATCTAAATCAGACCAGACTTCCCTTACTTTCATTTGACCAGTTGTGATTGTGCCTGTTTTATCAGAACAAATTATTGTTACCGAACCTAAAGTTTCCACTGAAACCAAATTTCTTACCAATGCTTTACGATCAGCTAAATCTTTTGCGCCTAAAGACAAGGCAACCGAGATTGTTGCCGGCAATCCTTCTGGGACTAAAGCAGCCGCTACTGCTACCGAAAAAATTAAAGCATCAAGTATATCGTGACCAACAAAATATTTGTAAATAATTAGCCCGATCATTACAAACACAGCAATCAGGGCTATTTTTTTAGCCATCTTTCGTGTTTTATCTTGTAGCGGCGAAAGGGTTTTGTCGATTTCGGTTGTTTTTTTAGCAATTTGGCCAAATTCTGTTTTCATTCCAGTACCAGTAACAACCCCTATTCCTTCGCCAGATGCAATAACTGTCCCCATAAAAAGGCAATTTTCCACTTCAATCAAAGATAAATGATCATCTAAATAATCTCTGACCATTTTATTTTGAGGATTTGCTTCACCTGTTAGTGCTTGATCATTAGTTCTTAAATCATACGATTCGATTAAACGAATATCAGCCGGAACTTTATCACCTTCGCCAATCATCACAATATCACCAGGCACAAGATAAGAAGAGGGAATTTGTAAATCTTGATTATCACGCTTAACTTTTACGTAAGACGGAAGAAATTCTGTTAAAGCCCGTAAAATTTTCTCGGCCTTGAATTCTTGCGTAAAACCAATCAAAGCGTTAAGCAGAACAATCATTGAAATTGCTACGCCGTTGCGAGTATCTCCTAAAACAAAAGAAAGCAAAGCCGCAAAAATAAGTAAGAGTACTAACAAATCCGCTAGTTGATCAAAAAATATTTGAAAATAGGGAAGTGGTGTTTTCCTAAGTAGAGTATTGCTACCAAATTTTAAAATTCTTTTCTGGGCCTCGAAAGCACTTAAACCAGTTTTTTCTGCTTCCAGGTTCTTCAATATCTTTTCAGCTGTCCCCTGCCAAGGCTTTAGAACCGTCTCCACTCTCCTCCTTTTGAGAACCTTCGTGTTTGTTCTTGATGATTTCTTGCAAACGAAAAACTGAACGACCAGATTTTTTTTGCTCTTTTTTATATTTTTCTTTTTTCTTTAGATCTTCTTCAATTCTATCTAAATCATTTTCCATAATTTTGGTGCCCGGGAGAGGACTTGAACCTCCACGCCCTTTCGGACATTAGCTCCTAAAGCTAACGTGTATACCATTTCACCACCCGGGCTCATTCCCCCACTGTTATCAAATCTTTTAGCTGCTCAAAACTTTTATCGCCTATTCCTTTAATATTTTTTAATTCTTCAATTGTCTTAAAACCACCATTTTCTTCACGATAAGAAATTATATCGGTTGCACGAGCCGGCCCAATGCTAGGTAATGAATCCAGTTTTTCAGCAGTAGCTGTGTTTATGTTAATTTTATCACTTTGATTGTCAGACGCTATAGTCACACCAGCAACCATTTGAGATTGTTGGCTTAATTGTCCGCGCAATAATTCATTTTGATTTTTAAGCTCAGCAATTTCTCGATTTTCTTGCACAACTTTCTCACCTTTAGCCTTATCCCACCAAATAATACTTATCCCACCTAAAATTAAAACTAAAAGAACTATACTAATTAGCCACCGATTACGATAAAGAAAATCGTCAAACATGATAATAATTTATTCCAAATGTCTTTCCATTTCGAATTCAGCTAATTTCTCTTTTAATTTCGGATATTTTTCAATGTCTTCTGCAACAATTTTTTCCGCGGACGACCTTACCTTCTTGATTAAAATTGTATCTGAAAGTGAGGCCATTTTCAAGTCGGGAAGACCAGATTGCCGAATACCCGCCAATTCACCTGGTCCACGCATTTGCAAATCAATTTCTGCTAATTCAAAACCGTTATGGCACTGCTCCATTGCACTAAGACGTTTTTTAGCAATTTCTGACCAACTTTCAGAAAACAAAAAACAATAAGATTGAAATTTACTTCTACCAACCCGACCACGAAACTGATGGAGTTGAGCCAAACCAAATCTTTCTGCACTTTCAATCATCATAACTGTCGCATTAGGTACATCAATGCCAACTTCCACCACAGCTGTTGAAACTAAAATATCTAATTTTTTATCATGAAACTTTTTCATTATTTCATCTTTTTCTTTCGACTTTAGCTTGCCATGCAAAAGACCAATTTTAAATTCTGGAAAAATATTTTCGGAAAGTTTTTTATGCTCTTCAATGACTGATTTTCTATCAGTTTCAAATAAATTTATTCTATTAGAATCTTTAGTTTCAATGATTGGACAAACAACAAAAGCTTGGTAGCCTTTTCTAATTTGGTCGTGGATAAAATCATAAGCTTTTTGACGATCTTTTGGCTCAACAACCTTTGTAATAACTTTTTTTCGCCCCGTTGGCATTTGAGAAATTATTGATAAATCCAAATCGCCGTACAGGCAAAGAGCTAAAGTTCTAGGAATAGGGGTGGCTGTCATCGAGAGAAGGTGGGGAATCAATTTGCCTTTTCGAAGGTGTGCCCGTTGTTTGACCCCAAAGCGATGCTGTTCATCAACAATAATTAAAGCCAGATTTGGAACTTGAACGTTTTTTTGTAATAAAGCATGAGTGCCAATTACTAAGTCGTCTTTTTCTAAGTTAGCTATTTTATTAGCGGCTGTCATCAAACCGACTTTTATCTTATAAGGTACGAGTAATTTTGAAACATTTTTGTAATGTTGGTTGGCTAAAATTTCCGTCGGGGCAAGCCAAACAGATTGATATTTATTTTTCGCGGCTACCATTGCCGCCATAGCGGCTACAACCGTTTTGCCAGAACCAACATCACCTTCAAGCAAACGATTCATTGGCCTATTTTTACCTAAATCTTTAATAATTTCCCAAGCAGATTTTCTCTGAGCATCAGTTAGCCTAAACGGCAATTTTTTAACAAAATCTTTTAATAATTTTTCATCAAAAAGTAGAGCAGTCGCTTTACTTTTTGACAGTTCTTTTTTATTAACAAGCATTCTTAAAGCAATCAGGAATAGTTCATCAAAACCAAGTCTTTTTTTAGCGGTTTCAACATCGGAAGTTTTTTTTGGAAAATGAATTTTATTAATCGCTTCACTTAAACCAACTAAATTTTCTTGTTTTAATATTTTTTCAGGTAGGTATTCTTCAATTGATTCCACTGACACCTCGGAGGTGTCAGTGGTTAAAATAGATTTAACTAATTTTCGTAAATATTTACTCGTTACTCCTTCTGTTTCACTATAAACTGGTAAAATAATTGGTTCTTTTTCATACTGTGAAATATTTAAAGTTTTCTTTCTATTTTTAAAATCCCAATTAACTTTACCGGAAAATAACCATTCGTCTCCGGGTTTTAAAATTTTTATTAAAAAAGGTTGGTTAAACCAAACAGCCTTGATACTGCCAGAATCATCAACCAATTCTGCCTCAATAATACTCAACCAACGTTTGCTAGTATATGATTGTTTTATTTGAAATATTTTCGCTTTGATGATTACATTTTCACCAATTCGCAAACTCCTAATTGGGATTGGCGCAGAAAAATTGTCATAACGCCAAGGATAATAAAAAAGAAGGTCACGGACAGTTTCTATCCCTAACCTCTTTAACTTTTCGACCATCTTTGGTCCTACACCGGAAAGATCTTGGATTGGCGATTCGAGATTAGTCATCAACAACCTTTATGCCAATTTTATTGAAACTTTTTTTCATTTTATTGTAAACCTCTGGTATAAACTGACTATTATCTTCTCTCCCTTTACCCTGAGAAAAACAAAAAGTAACCAAAATTCTTAAATGCAACATTGCTGTATAGAGATCGAATTTCTCTCTATTAAAATCACCATATCCAGCCAAAAACTCTTTTTTTAAATTTTCGAAAGTAGCAATATCTCCATATCTTTTTAACATAATTTCTAATTGATTTATAAAACTGGCAACATCATATTCCCGATCCAAAAGGCAAACTGTTCCAAAATCTAAAATAAAAATTTTATGATCAAAGAAAATTAAATTAGCCGGCTGATAATCTCCATGGCAGATGTCATCAGATTTTTGTTGGTAGATTTTTTCTTTCAATGGCGCGACAATTTCGTTAAGAGATTTTGCTAAATTTGGATAAAATTTAAATAAAGCCCAGCCTTCAAAATCCTTATAATTCAAGAAATTACCAGCATCCCACAATTCAAAATCTGGTTTAGGTAAAGTATGAAACTTTTTTAACGCTTTAGCAGCAAAACGGATTTTTTTATCTAAAAGGTCTTTATTTTTCAAATCAAATATCAAGGTTTCGCCCGGTAGACTCTCGTAAAAAAATAAATTATACTCCTTAAAAAAAGCCAACGGTTTAGGGACTAAAATTTCATCATTGTTAAACCCATGATTATAGATAAAAGATAATATTTTAAATTCTTTTTCTTTTGGAAGATCTAAAGAAGCAGAAGCACGGATGTCTTTTACTTGATCACCAACTTTTATTTTGTAAAATACATTATAAGCACGATTGTTATAAGTATAAGCACGTTCTAATTCCAAAACCTCTAAAAAAGAATCTTCCCCAAAAAGATCTTTTACGTTAGTTGATAAAAATGACTGGATGTCACTTTTATTTAATAAAAATTCTAAGTCTTTATTCATTCATTTTTTTGTTCTAGTTTTTTTAAATATTCTTTATGATTTTTAATAGCTTTTTTATACAACCAAATATACTTCTTGGCTGATTTTTTCCATGAAAAATCTTTTTTCATACAATTTATTTGCATTTTACGCCAATGTTCTTTCTGATTATAATAAGTCTCAACTGCTCGACCAATTGCTTTTAGAAAATCTTTCTTTTCGTAATTTTTAAACACAAAACCAGTTTTCCCGTCTCTGACAGTGTCAGCCAACCCACCTGTTTTTCTAACAATTGGAATAGTACCAAAACGCATGGCAATAATTTGCGACAAACCACACGGCTCAAAACGCGAAGGCATTAATATCATATCCGCTCCGGCATAAATTGTTTGAGCAAAATTAGTATCAAATTTTTCGGCGGCTATTTCTTCTGGATGTTTTTTTTCTGCTTTAATAAATACTTTTTCGATATTTTTCCAACCCGAACCCAAAACAATAAATTGTCCGCCCATATCCAAAAGATCTTTTAAAACATCTTCAATTAAATCAAGACCTTTTTGTCCTGTTAGCCTAGAAACCACACATACAAGAGGCAGATCAGCCGATTGGGTTAGTCCAAGTTTTTTTTGCAAAAATAGTTTATTTTCAACTTTTTTATCCAGACTCTCAATCCAATATTTAACCGGTGTGTCTTCATTTGTTCTTGGATCAAAATCATGATAATCCATACCATTTAGTATGCCAGTAAAGTGATCCTTATTAACTTGTAAAAGTTTTTGCAATCCTGCCCCATACTTTTTAGTTAAAATTTCCTTTGCATAAGTTACGCTCACCGTATTAATCATGTCTGCGTTCATAATCGCTTCGGCTGTTAAATTTATTTCATTCTTTTTTAATAATTTGTTTGTTGGTCTAAAATCTTTTCTCTTAAGACCTAGCTTTTTAGCAACATTTATTTTGCCTATTGGTTGGGTAGCTAAATTATGAATAGTTTCTACTGACGAAATATCTCTTAAAAATGGGTCGTCTTTATAAATAGTTCTTATCCACTTCGACATCAACGATTCAAAACCATCATGATAATGAATAACATCGGGATGCCAATCGAAAGCCTTCAAAAGTTGGATAGCAACTTTTGAAATAAAAACATATAAGAAATAAGGTATCTCATCATAAGTTTCACCAATATCATTTAGGACTACCCCATTAGGATAAATACTCTTTGGACACTCAATTAAATAAACTGGTATATACGTGTCTGGCAAACAAGTTTTCCAAACAGAAATTTTTACCCATTTTTTATTATCGGGCATCTTTACTTTCATGTCCTTAATGATTAATTCTGCACAATATTTTTCAAGATCAATTGTTTCGTATTTAGCCATAACGATTCTGATATCAACAGGATATGTTTCTGCTAAAGCTTTTGGTAAATAACCAACAATGTCACCTAAGCCACCAGCCTTAGCCAAAGGAGTGAGCTCAGTTGTCACGTGAAGTATTTTTAACCTTTTTTGGTAACGTATTTTTGGCATTTTCTCCTCCTTTTTAATATCCTGTTAAATGTTTCTTTCGCCAATTCCAATCAGTAAAAATAATCGAATCTAAACTCGAATATTTTAGATCCCACCCTAAAAGTTTTTTAGCTTTTTCGGCTGATGCTACCGATACTTCAATATCACCTTCACGTTTCTCAATGTTTTTAGTCGGAATTTCTTGACCAATAATTATGCTTGCTTTATTAACAATTTCTTTAATAGAAAAACCTGTCTCAGATCCTAAATTAAAAATCTCGCCAGTACATTCACTTATTTTTTTTAATGCTAAAATATGAGCCTGGGTAATATCTTCAACGTGAACAAAATCACGAATTGCTGTACCATCTTTTGTATTATAATCATCCCCAAAGACTTTTAAAGTTTCTTGTTGCCCTAAGGCAACTTTCATAATATTTTCAATCAAATCCTGACTTTGAAGATGGGATTTTCCTAAAAATCCCTCCTGATCAGAACCACCAACATTAAAATATCTTAAAACTATATATTGTAAATTTTCAACTTTAGTTAAATATTTTTCAAAGTCTAATTTAGTTTGACCGTATGGACTCGTGGGATTGGTAGGATGATTTTCATCAATAGGAGTGTACTGGGGGCCACCATAAACAGCCGCTGATGAAGAAAAAATAAATTTACTGATTCCCGCTTCCGTCATGGCCTCAATTAAGTTAACGCTATTAAGATAATTCTCTTGATGATATAACTCTGGATTTTTAACTGATTCGGCAGCATCGATCTTGGCAGATAAATGCATTACCACATCGATATTTTTACTTTTCAAAACTTCTGTTAGCGTTTCAATATCCGCTAAATCACCTTTAATAAACTCGAACTCACCATAATTATCTTTAATTATTTCTGCGGCTTGAATAAAACCAGTTGATAAATTATCAAAAACCACCACTTCGTAATTTTCTTTAAGCAAATTTTTAATCAAATGACTGCCGATATAACCAGCGCCACCGGTCACAAATATCTTCATTTCACTTCTTTATTAACAAACCTATCATCCTGCCAAAGTTTACGACCATCCGGGCTTAATATATTTTCCGCAATTTCTGGAAGAGCATATTTTTTAGCATCATCAATATCAATAATAGGAATATTATTTTTTATTCTCGTCTTCATGATAAAATCGTGCATCTTATCAAAATTTTTAATACTAACGCTCCCTGGATTACGACGATAATTAACTAAAATTTCTTCAGTGTAACAAAATTTTCCACCAGCATTAAAAATCCTTAAAAACATATCGTAATCTTCAGATAAACTAAATTCCGGATCATAACCACCAACTTCTAAACATTTTGATCGCCTAAAAGCGGTTCCTGCACCAGTCATGAAGTTAAACATCTGAAAAAGGTTAGGGTTAAAAGGTTGAAAAGTTGTTGTCCAACGCTTTTCTTCCTCGGCAATAAAATATTCTAGATTACAATAAAAAGCGTCACCTTGATTTTCGGTCATTATTTCATAAGTCACCCGAGCACGTTGAGGCCGATTAATATCGTCTCCATCAGCAGTGAGCATGATGTCACTTTTAGCATTTTTAATGGCTAAGTTCCTAGCATGACAAATTCCTGTCTCACCTTCAGGAAGTTCAAAATAAAATATCCTATCGTCTTTGAAAGATTTAACCACTTCTTCAATTGGTTCATCACTATGATCATTAACAATCAATGCTTCCCAATCTGGCATGTCTTGGTCTAAAAAAGATTGAATTGTTTCTTTTAATTCGTTTGATCGATTTTTAACACCGGTAATAAAACTTACTTTAGGGGTCATTGAACAATCCTCCAATAGCAATTAATAAATAATTTTATTATAATTTGATAGAGATATTGATTCGTTCTACTTAATTTCAATGTAACATACAATTCGTAAAGGATAAAGATGAATAAACCAAGCATTTCTATCATAATGCCAGCTAAAAATCGAGAAATTGAGATAAAAGATACGATCAACTCGATTATTAACCAAACTTTCAAAGATTGGGAATTAATTGTTATCGATGACCATAGTACCGACAAAACAGCGGAAATTATTAAAAATTATAAAAATCCAAAAATAAAATATTACTATCTATTAAACGGTACTGGTCCTGGTGCCGCTCGAGATTTTGGTATTAAAAAAGCTCAAGCTGAAATAATAGTCTTAGCTGACTCGGACGACATAAACTATCCTTATCGACTTGAAAAAACTTACCAAACTTTCAAAAAAAACCCTGAGATTAATATGGTTTATAGCCCAATAGAACGCTTGGAAATTAATGGTCAAAAAACCCTCAGACCAAGCCAAGAGTTCGATCCAGAGTTACTTTGGTGTTATAACTATATTTCCCAACCAACAGTATCATTTAAAAAACAGGCTTACTTGCAAGTTGACGGCTATGACTTTGCTTTAAGAACTTCTGAAGACTATGACCTTTGGCTACAATTTTTAGAAAAAAATTGTAAATTCAAACTTATCAACGAACCGCTTGTCTCACAAAAGATTCATGAAAAAAGCACGCTTTTGCAAACCGAACTTTTGAAACGCAAGAAAAACTTAGCCTATGTGAGAAAAAAACATTCACTCAAAACTCCGGATTTTGAAAATGTTAAAAAATTAGTACAAAATAAAGATTTACTAGAACTCATTTCCGCACCTGGGGCAATCGATTTTTGGTTTAAGTAATTTGAGCTAAAATTTTTTCATATACTTTTTCGTATCTTTCGACCATTAATTTAGCTGAAAAATTATCTTCAACATATTTACGACAATAGTTCCTGTCAATTTGATCTATTTTTTTGACAGCCTCTGCCATACCATTAACATCGTCTGGCTTTACCAAAAAACCAACTTTGCCATCAACAATCGCTTCCGATGTTGCCCCTATGTCAGAGCCGATAACAGGTGTTCCACAAGCCATTGATTCTAGCATTGTCATGCCAAAGGCCTCAACATGCTGAATCGGAAAGAGAAATGCTTTAGCGTTTTTATAAAGTTTCACCTTTTGTTCAAACGAAATTGGTCCAAAAGAATCAATCGGACCAATAAATTCTATTTTCTCAGATAAGTGTGGTTTGATTTCACGATCAAAAAAGTCAGCAGATTCAACATTACCAGCAATCTTTAGTTTCATTCCTAGTTTTTCAGCAACTTTTATTGCCGTTGTCACACCTTTAGGATCGGTTTTTTTACCATCAACTTCCACAAACTCTTTAATGCGACCAAAAAATAACAAGTAATCTTCTGGTGAATCATTAAAATTAAATTCCTCAACCTCTATACCGTTATAAACAACATCTTTAAAATTAACGCTTGGTGCGCTTTCTTTTTGAAATTCAGAGACAGCCATAAAATTTACTTCTGGATGAGCTTCAAAATTTTCAATTAATTCTGGCCACATATAAAGATGTGGTGTTACGACTATTGGTGGTTTTAAAAGTTTAGTATAGGTAATCGGTAAAACTTCTGGATAAAGATGACTGTGAATAATATCAAATTCTTCATCTCTTTTAATTAGCTCATCCATCATGCGACAAAGATAAATTATATGTTGGTAAAAAGGGTTTTCCGCTTCCTTCATTTTGTAAATTGAAGTTGGTGAAATTTTAATTAAGTCTCCAGAAACGTTCGAGTCACCTGTACCAAAAACCGTTACTTTGTGGCCTTTTTCAACAAGACCTTTGGCTAAATCATAAACAATTCTTGGTCTTGAGCCACGAGAATCAATTTCAGCCGCTCTTGTAAGTGGTGCTAATAAAGCAATTTTCATTTTGCTCCTTTAAAATTATTCTAACCAAGAAAGCAACTTATCCAGTTCTGCTTTTTCTTGCTGTTTTTTAATTACATGCTTAAGAGCTTGGCGATAAGAATCACGCATTGCTCCAGCCGCCTTTTCCCAAGTAAATCTTTCTTCAATTAATTTGCGACAACGCTTACCCATTGCTAACCTTAACTTATCGTTATTTATAATTTTATTAACTTTTTCAGCAATTTCTTTCGGGCTACGTGGTCTAACTAAAAAGCCTGTTTTACCATCTTTGATAACATTGGGAATTCCGCCAATCCGAGACGCAACCACGGGAGTTTTAGCCGCCATCGCTTCTAAAATAACAAAGCCTAAAGCCTCCCTTACGGTTGAGGGTACAACCACAACATCAGCCCGAGTATAAAATTCTCGCAGTTCCTTAACATAATCTTTGCCAAAATATCCCAAAAAATGAACGTTTTCAATTTTCAGTTCTTTCGCTAGCTCTTCTAATTCTTTTTGATAATCACCACCACCAAGAACATAAACTTCGGCTTGAATATTTTTAGCGGCTCGAATTAGAAATTCAATACCTTTTTCTTTATCTAATCGGCCAACAAAAATCACTAATTTTTTATCTTTCAAATGATATTTTTTATTAACAATTGTTATTTGTCTATCAAGTGGATACAAGCCTAAATCCACACCGGGAAATACTGTTCTAGTTTTTCTTCGAAAGGTTTCCCCAAAAAGAGAATAAAATCTATTTTTAGTATCAAAACTATTTGGGAAAATTCGACTTGCTCTTGTAAGCGAATGCTTTGTTAATAATTTTAATCTGCGATCAACCAAAGCTGTGTTTAAATCTGGTCCATGAACACTAACAACAAAAGGAATGTTATACATTATTTTTATATAATCAGCCACCCAAACCAAAAAAGAAACATGTTGAACATGAATAATGTCCGGTTTAAAATCCTCAACAGCCTTTACTGTCTCTTCCAAATACGGCAATAAATATTTCGTAAATTCCAAGCTTGTCATTTCAGAATATTTTTTTGCCATTGGGTAGTCCGGATGATTGTGAAAAACACCTGGGAATGGAGTTTTTACATTAAAAATTTTGACTTTAGATAATTTGTGATCGTCGGGACAGACAATCGCTACCTTGTCTTTTTTAACTAATTCTTCTGCTAATTTTCTAACATAAGTGCCACTTCCCGAACCCCATAGTGGCGCTCTGTGTAATATTAATATTTTCATAGTTTTCCCTTTACTCTTCTTCCCAATCCTTTGGTGGCATTTTTCTTTCAATACCTTCAAGTGCTTGGCGGATTTCACCTTCGTCTGCCGCATCAATGTCCTCGATACCATGTTGCCTTAAAACTTCTTGGACATTTTCTTCAGCACTCAAAATATTTTTCAATTGTTCTGGATTCTTAATAAATTTTACATTTGGCAACCAATATTCCGGAATCTCGTCTAAACCACGGCTCCAACGTTTTTCACCCTTTTCGTAATCTAGTAAAGATGTACCTAATCTTACTTCAGCAATTTTTTGCCTCTCTTCATCTAAATCCTTCAAAACTTCTTGGCGATAAATTTGATTTTTTTCATGGCCAAAATAATTATCAGCTATTTTTTGATAACGTTCGTCAATTACAGAAACAACTGGTTCCACACCTACACCCTTACCGCTTGCTCCCAACTTATTGGCCAATTTAACAATTCGGTCAATATGGAAATTGTTTGAAAGCAAAGCCGTATTTTGATATTTACCTCGATTTGCTTCTAAAAAATTAATTGTGTAAGCAAAATTTTCAATCGTATTGGTAGCCTTATCTTCTAAAAGAACATGTGGTTCGGTATTTTGCCATCGAGCTTCAATTTCGTTTGCTACTTCGTCATCACTTCTGCCTTCTTTTTTAAGATCTCTTGTCCACCAATTTTCTAGCTTATGATGAAAATAGTCTTTCATTAATTGCGCTTCGGAAGCATTGATTCCTTCTTTTTGTTTAACAGTTCCTCCAGTTAAAATTACATCCCCAACCTGGCCATCCATAAACAATTTTGCTGCTGCCATAGTTCTTAATTTTGCTCCCAAAGGTAATCGCCAACTTTTTTCTGGCTTTCCGATTATTTCTTTTCCCATTGCTTGTTTTTCTAAATCTTGATCAGAAACAATACCAAAACCAAAAACCACCAAAGCATCAATTGGTTTTTTAGTTTCCTGTTCAATTGATTTTTCATATTCTAAAGCTGCTTGTTTTTCTTCTTCTGATTTAAATTGTTCTGATTCAAAATTTTCCATTTAAACCTTCTTTAAAAATTGAGCTGCTAATTCTGGGGAAACAACATCAATAACAATTCCTGAGCCCATCTCATAACCACCGAATTTTGAAACTCTCGGAGCAATTTCTAAATGCCAGTGGTAGTAATCATCAAGATGATCTTTTTTAGTTGGGCTAGTATGAACCCACCAGTTAAGTGGCGGGGACTTTAATGATCCATTTAATTTCGAAAGGCATTCATAAGCTATTCTACCCATATTTTCAAGTTCTCCTTGAGAAATATTTTCAAAAAATGGTGAATGTTTTTTAGGCAAAACCCAAATTTCGAAAGGAAATCGCGATGCAAAAAAAGTAAAAGCAATGAAATCTTCATTTTCACTAACCACACGACAATTTTGATTTTTTTCTTCTTCAATCATAGCACAAAAAACACACTTACCCTTATCAAGAAAAAACTTTTTTGAACCAGCTAATTCATCCTCAATCAAATTAGGAATAATTGAGGAAGCAAAAAACTGTGAATGTGGATGCTCAATTGAAGCCGCCGCTTCCGGTCCCAAGTTATGAATCGGCATAGCGTATTCAATCACTGGATTCTTTTTCCAAAACAAATACCTATCTTTGTAAACACCGAATAGCTCTGTCAATGGTTCCCACCCACCTTCATAAACCTCTGTTTCGTGATCTTTAAAAATAATCACTTCATGGCCACCAACTGATTTAGTTGAAAAATAAAAATCATCACTTTCATTAATTACTTCTTCATCACCATCATTAAAAGCTGGATATTTGTTTGGAATAACGTAAATATGATCTGTTTCGGCATCCTTGATAGAAAATTGATAAGCACTTTTAGGATTGGACAAACAAAATGGACATTCTCCGTCCATATGTCTTTTAGGTGCCGACGCCATTACAAAATCTTCTGGACGTTTTGCCCGCTCAGGGGCAATGACTACCCATTTACCAGTAATAATATTTTGCCTTAATTTTGCCATAATTCCTCCCTGCAAAATTCCGCGACAAGCGTAAGCTTGTCTATATTTTGTCTAAGTTTTGCCATTTCGCTCCTTTTATAAAATTTGTTTTAAGCTTTTAAGTTATTTTCTATATATTTATGATAATGAGCCATAGCAATCGCTAAAGCATCAGCGGCATCATCGAAACCATCTTTTTTACCAGAACTAACATTTCTAACAGGATTTAAAGCTTTTTTAACTTCTTCTAAAACTTGCTTTTTATCCGATCTTCCGTAGCCAGTAACCGCCATCTTAACCTGTATAGGTGTATATTCAAATGTTTGAAGGGCTAATCCCTTTTTGGCACAAGCCAGCAGTATTACACCTCTAGCCTCAGATATTTTCATAACCGTTTTTTGATTATTAAACATAAACAATAATTCAATAGCAATCTGATCTGGCTGAAAGCGTTCTATTAAGTTTATTATATCATTAAAGATTATATTCAATCTCTCTGCGTCAGTTTTGAGTTTATCTGTTTCATTACAACCATGAGCAACCCAAGAAAACGAACCATCTTCATCAGAAACATCAATTACGCCGTAACCACAACGAGCCGTACCCGGATCAATTCCTAAAATTCGCAAATCAACCTCCTTAAATTAACAAAACTTTGAGAAAATATTAAAGTTCTGCTACATGGTCTTTCGTATCGAAATTAGCATAAACTGCTGTTACATCATCTAAAGTTTCAAGTGCTTCCATTATTGATAAAATTTTTTGCGCTTCCGTTTCAGAAACTATAATTAAATTCTTTGGTTCCCAAGTTAAAGATGCTTCTTGAATATTAACAAATTCTCCCTCTAAAGCACGCTTAACTTTTTCTAGTTCTTGTGGCTGCGTATAAACTGCTAAAACATCTCCTTGCTCTTCTAAGTCTCTGGCGCCAGCATCAATAACCTTTAATTCTAAATCTTCATGATTTTGGTCAGCTAGATTAATAAGAAGCTTGCCCATTCGATCGAATTGATAAGTAATTGCTCCTGAACTAGCAAGTTTTGCTCCTGCTTTTACTAAAACATTTTTTATTTCTGAATTAGTACGATTATGATTATCGGTAACAGCTTCGATCACGAGACCTGTGTTTGCCGGCCCAATAGCTCCATATAAAACCTCTTCAACTTTTGAATCCCCAATCTCGCCAGCACCACGTTTAATTGCCCGTTCAATTGTTTCCTTTGGCATATTGGCTGAGCGCGCTTTTTCAACTGCCATTTTTAAAGTGAAGTTAGAGCTTGGGTCACCACCACTACGAGCGGCTAAAATTATAGCATTTGTGAGTTTCGAAAAAGCTGCTCCACGCTTAACATCGGCAGCACCTTTCTGACGCTTTATCTGTGACCATTTACTATGTCCTGACATAATACCTCTTGCTCAATATAACCTTAAACGCATTTTTTTTCAACCTTAATTTGACTTTTTTGTTTTCTATCCATAATATCTAATCATCACATACTGGAGAAAAAAATGTGCTACTTTAAAAAATTAATCGCGCTTTTTTCGCATTTTTCAAAAAAGAAAAAAATACCAATTGACAGTTTTGGTAAATCTAAAGCAAACTTATATTTAACTGTTGAAACTGTACCACCTAATAAATATAGTAATTATCTCCTAACAGGATTTATGGGGGAAAGATTGTCACCCAAAGAAGGCAAAAAAATTGCCGAAGAATTCATGATCCAACACCTTATCGGTGAAAAACATGTTACCGAAAAAGGATATTTATTGGATGGTTTTTTAAAAGACCTTCCAACAATTAAAGCGTATATCATTTTTGAACCTTCAACCATCCAACAACTTCTAAATCTCTGTGAGCAGTATCGCAATTATAAATCAGAAAAAAATATCGAACTAGCCCATGTTGCCCCAGAATTAGGCTTACCCGATCAACCATACGGATTGCCAGAAGATTCTATCTTGTGGGATAAAAAAAGACAAGCTTTTTATTTACAATGGTGTAGAAAATTATTTCATCATCAACAAAAGCTTAAAAATCCCCATTTATCAACCAAGCTATTAAACCTAGAACTATTTCGTCAACAATTAGACGATATGGGTACCTGGAGATTCTAAGTCTATCAAGACCGAGCTAATCGGTCTTTTTAATAATTTTTAATCGAGTACCCTTTGCCGTCCGAAGAAATTTCAATTGTGCCATTTTGATCAGTTCGATAAATTCTCACACCATACTGATTTAGGATATTAATCACACTAGAAGTTGGATGACCATAGGTATTATCTTTTCCAACTGAAATAACAGCAACCGCAGGTTGCACAACTTTCAAGAAATCTTCTGTCAAGCCATTATTACTACCATGATGAGCTACTTTTAAAATGGTCGAAAAAATATTTTGATCTAATATTTTTTGCTGAATTTCTTTTTCAGCATCACCAGTAAAAAGAACTGAAAACTCTTTGTATTCCAATCGATTTACAATTGAAGCATTATTTAGATTGTCTAAATTTTTATTTTCAATAGGGGAGAGTGGATACAAAATTTTTATTTTTACGTCACCAAAACTTTTTTCATCACCCACTTTAACAATTTTGTCTGAGATTTTTTTATCCAAAATTTCATTTTGCCACGTGCTATAAGAACCGGAAGGGTACTCTACTCCAGTCTCCCAAACCTCATCTACTTTATATCTTTTCAAAACTTCTACCAAACCATTAATGTGATCGGCATGCGGATGAGTAAGGATCACTAAATTAATTTCACGATCACCAAAATCCATTACTTTTCCTAAACCATCTAAAACACTATTATTGGGACCGCCATCAATTAAAATGTCTTCGCCGGATGGTGTTTTAATATACCCTGCATCACCTTGACCAACATCCAAAAAATAAACTTTCAGATTTCCTGTGGCCTGTGAATTTGAAAATAGGCCAACACTTAAAACAATAATCGCAATTACTATTAATGAAAAGATAAACTGAAGACTACGTTTTTGCTGATTCATCAAATCTCCTTTGTCGGTTTTTATAAAACCATAAACCAATTAACCCATAAAATAACGCCATCCACCACCAACCATGTAATTTTAATTCAAGACTTGCCCAAGAAATTTTCGAAAAAGTCTCTACCACCACTATTATATATTTAAGAAAAAGCCAACCAGCATACCCAACAATTTGACCAAAATTCATCCAAATAAAACCACTTATACCAATTAAAAAAACAAAAAGCATCGCCGTTGGGATAAGCCATAAAATTAGAATATTAACAATTGGGGAAATAAGACTCACGCGACCAAAATAATAAATTAAAATCGGTAAAACCATTATTTGAGCAGCTAAAGTTTCTGTTAAAATTAATTTCAAAGTATCTGGCAACCACTTAATGATTTTTAAATTTCTTAATACTGGCGAAAGATAAACAAGACCGATAAAAGCCAGAAAACTAAGTTGAAAAGAAATATCAAATTTTAACATGTACGGATTTAAAAGAAGCATTAAAGATGCCACTAATAAAAGTAAAATGAATAAATTAACTCTCCTTCCCTCATATTGCCCCCAAACAATTAAAGAAGCAATTAAACCCGCTCTTACAACTGAAGCTGCCGCACCAGTCATAATAACAAACATTAGGATAAGACTAACCGAACCCCAAAATTTTAGTTTTCTCGAAATTATTCCTAAAATCAAACCTAGGTAAATAATCATAATTGTCACGTTAAAACCTGAGACAGCAATAACATGAGTTGTGCCAGTTCGATTAAAATCGGACATCAAAGAGTCTGGTATATTTCTTTTAGAACCCAAAATCAAACCAGCAGCAAAAGAAGCGTATGGTTCTGACAAAGTTTTATTTAAAATTTCCTCAAATCTATCACGAATCTGATAGATTGTCTTTTTAAAAATGTTGCCGGAATTATTTATTTTTACAATTTCTACTGGATTGTAAATTACACCCAAAATTCCTTGATGAAATTGGTAATCATTAGGTTCTTTTAAAATCCCTTTAATTTTAAGATTGTCGCCGTATTGATACTCTGGATAACGATTAGCAACAACTTGAATTTTAGAATTTTGATAAATAACCGTATAACGTGAATTATTGCTTAAAAAATCCGGGTGACTGACAATTTGCCCCTCGAATAATATTTCCTGACTAAATGGAAGTGTAATTTCTCTTTGCCAATTATCCCAAATGCGAAAATAGCCGAAACCAAGCAAGAAACCCAAAAACGAAATTAAAACCAACCGCCAAAAAAAATTGGTCCAAAAAACTATAAGAACAATTAGTAAACCAACAAAAATGCCAGCTAACCACCAAATATCAATTTTTACCAAATCACTTAAAAATGCTCCTATAATAAATAGTAAAAGAAAACCAATTACAAACATTGAACGACTGACAGAATTAATTTTAAATTTGTTAAAGAGTTGATTAAACATTAATTTAATTATATAATATTTTCTGATATGACTAAAAAAATTAAAAAAGACGAGACAAATAACAAGATTCTTGAACTTGAAAAACAAATTCAAGAATTAAAAATTGGTTGGCAAAGAACCCAGGCCGATTTTGATAATTACCAAAAAAGAATTGAGTCTGAAAAATTAGAGAACTTAGCTTATACTAAAGCCGAGTTCATGACTAAATTAACACCAGTTTTAGATAATTTTTATCGCGCTTTTGCGCAAATTAAAAAAGATGATCAGATAAGTAACGGTTTTAGACAAATTCAAAAACAGCTCGAAGATATTTTGAAAGAAGAAGGTTTAGAAAAAATTCCCGCAAATTCTGGTGATAAATTTGACCCTAATTTTCACGAAGCCATTTCCTATGAGGAAAATAGTCAAGTAAAAGACACTATTATAGATACCTACGAATCCGGCTGGCAATTCGAAAATAAAGTTCTCAAACCCGCTAAAGTACGAGTTTCAAAGGGAAAGTAAAATTAATCTCTTGACAAAATGTAAAGCAAACTTTACAATTATTTTAGAGTAAAAAATATTATAGAAAGGAAATAATTATGTCAAAGATTATTGGCATCGACCTTGGAACTACTAATAGTGTTGTCGCCTGTATTGAGGGCGGCAAACCAAAAGTTATACCTACGGCTGAAGGAAGCAATTTATGTCCTTCAATTGTTGCTCAAAATAAAAATGATGAAAGATTGGTTGGACAATTTGCAAAAAGGCAAGCAACTACCAATCCTGAAAATACAATTTTTTCCGTAAAACGTCTTATTGGCCGACGTTTCGAAGAGGAAGAAATTCAAAAAGATCTCAAACTTATGCCTTACAAGATTGCTAAATCTGGCGATGGAGTAAAAGTTGTTATGGTGGACAAAGAATATTCCCCTCAAGAAATTTCTGCTTTTATTCTCCAAAAATTAAAAACTGATGCAGAAAGTTATTTAGGCGAAAAAGTCACTGAAGCTGTTATCACCGTACCGGCTTATTTTAATGATTCTCAAAGGCAAGCAACTAAAGACGCTGGTAAAATTGCCGGGTTAGAAGTTAAAAGAATTATCAATGAGCCAACTGCTTCGTCACTTGCCTACGGACTTGATAAGAAAAAAGAAGGTTACGTAGCTATTTATGACTTTGGTGGAGGAACTTTCGACATTACAATTTTAGAAATCGGTGAAGGTGTTTTTGAAGTTAAATCAACCGGTGGAGACACTCATTTGGGTGGAGACGACCTTGACCACTGTATAAGCGACTGGATTTTGAAAGAATTCGAAAAGCAAGAAGGTATTGATCTTAAAAATGACCCGTTGGCTTTACAAAGAATTAAAGAAGCTGCTGAAAAAGCTAAATGCGAACTTTCTTCGTCAGCCGAAACAGAAATTAATTTACCATTTATCACAGCTTCAAGCGCTGGTCCAAAACATTTAGTTTTAAAAATTACTCGCGCAAAGCTAGAGGATCTAACCAGAGATTTAATCGAAAGAACTGTTCCTTTATGTGAACAAGTAATTAGCGATGCTAAAGTGGATGTTAAAGATATTACTGAAGTAATTTTAGTTGGTGGACAAACTCGCATGCCTTTGATCTACGAAACTGTTAAAAAGATATTCAGCAAAGAACCATCAAAAGGCGTTAACCCGGATGAATGCGTCGCTCTAGGTGCCGCTATTCAAGCTGGTGTTTTAGGCGGCGAAGTAAAGGATCTTTTACTTTTAGACGTCACACCTTTGACCTTGGGTCTTGAAACCTTGGGAAGTGTTATGACACCACTAATTGAAAGAAATACAACTGTGCCAACTTCTAAATCACAAGTATTTTCAACAGCTGCTGATAACCAAACCTCTGTAGAAATTCATATTTTGCAGGGCGAAAGACCAATGGCTGCCGATAACCGCACCCTAGGTCGTTTTATGCTTGACGGTATTCCCCCAGCCCCACGAGGCGTCCCTCAGGTAGAAGTTACCTTTGATATTGATGCTAATGGTATTTTAAATGTCAAAGCTCAAGACAAAGGCACCAATAAAGAACAAAAAATCACCATTACTTCATCTTCGGGACTTTCCAAAGAAGAAATTGCCAAAATGGAGCAAGAAGCTAAAGCGCATGAGCAGGAAGATAAAAAGAAAAAAGATTTAATCGAAGCTAAAAATATCGCTGAAAGTCTAACCTATACTGCTGAAAAAGCCTTAAAAGATGCTGGCGACAAAGTTCCAGAAGAATTAAAGAAAGAAATTGAAGAAAAAATTGCTAATCTAAAAGAAGCAGCAAAAACTGATGAATTAGAAAAAATTCAAAAAGCAACCGAGGATTTAAATCAAGTTATTCAAAAAATCGGCGAAGCAATGTACAAAAAGCCAACTGACGATTCGAAGCAGACAACTGATAGCGATAAAAAAACTGAAGGCGAAGAGCCGAAAGAAGAAGATAAAAAATCCGAAGAACAACCAGAAGAAAACAAATAAGTTTACAGGTATCTAACGGAATGTCCAAACTCTAATGTCAGATTTAGACATTGATTAATTGGACATTTTGTTAGATATTAAGACTTAGACATTATGACTAAAGATTATTATAAAATTTTAGGTGTCTTAAAAAATGCTTCGCAAGACGAGATTAAGAAGTCTTATAGAAAATTAGCGCACCAGTATCATCCTGATAAAAATAAAGACCATGCCGATGGTGAACGCTTTAAGGAAATAAACGAAGCTTACCAAATACTTTCTGATCCCAAAAAAAGAACTCAATATGATCAGTTTGGAACAACCGATAATAGTGGTTTTGGCAGTGGTGCCAATTACCAAGATTTTAGCGGCTTTTCCAGAGACGGTGGATTTGGTTTTAGTGGCGGTCTAGGTGATATTTTTGAAGATTTTTTCGGGGGGGTTTTCTCTCAAGTGCAAACAGAAGTAGAAATTAATTTTACCTCTGCTATCTTAGGTGACACCTTAATCTTACAAACATCACAAGGTGAAAAAATCACCTTCAATATTCCCCCTGGTACTCAAAACGGTCAAACTTTTCGTTTTCCAGGGCACGGAATGCCAACTAAAAGAGGTCGGGGCGATCTATTAGTCACTGTTAGAATCAGACTTCCAAGAAGATTTTCCAGACAGCAAAAAGAATTATTAGAACAATTAAAAAACTCTGGACTTTAAAAGTTGTTGTTGACAGGAATTTTTTGTTATATAATAAATGTAAGCTAGAGAAAGGTAGGGGAAATGCCGACTCCATCTTGGGATTTGGCGATAGTTGTGTTTTTTCTTATTGGTATCGCCTTTGGTTATATTCTACAAAGAGAAAAAATTGTCGCCACTCTTTTAAGTGTCTATGTTGCCCTGGTTGTTACCCAGGTATTTTCTGGTAATGTTTTAGAATTTTTTCAAGGTAATAAAACCGTCGGAACAATTTGGATTCAATCAGGTTCTTCACCTTTTACAGTCAGGGTCTTAATTTTTATGGCAGTAATTATGTTGCTTTCGGCTAAAGGTGGTATTTCAGGAGGTAAATCAAAAGGTATTTTTTCACCAATTGAAATTATTATTTTTTCATTTTTTACAACAGCTTTAATTCTTTCATCAATCTTCTACTTTATGCCAATAGAATCACGCGATTCTTTTATGGCTGCTTCCAAAATGGCTAATTTTGTCATTAAAAACTATGTCTGGTGGGTAATTATACCAGTCGTAGCAATGATCGGTTTAGGATTTTTCCGTAAAGGTTCGAGTTCAGACTAAACTAATTATGAATTTATAATTCTTCCAAAGCTTTTTTTAAAACATCTGTTGAAAAATTAGAACAAATCATTTTTTCGGCAGGTATTCCTCCCAAAAAATCAGCCACATCTTGGTTGGTTATTTTTTTTGCTTCTTCAAGAGTTTTACCTTTAATTATCTCTGTTAAAGCCGATGTTGAAGCAAGGCACGCACCACAACCAAAAGCTTTAAATTTAATGTCAGCAATTTTGTTATCTTGAATTTTTAAATAAAGTTTTACAACATCGCCACAAACCGGATTACCACCTTGAGCAACCGCATCAGCGTCTTTAATTTCACCCATATTACGCGGGTTAGAAAAATAATCAATAACTTTTTTGTTATACATAATGTTTTTATCTTATCAAAGAAACTTAAAACTTAAAACTCAAAGAGATAATTTTTTAAACTTTTTTCTTTAAATTTTTAGCTAAAATAAATCCTACCGATGGCAATAAGAACTCTCTTAATAATGGTATTTTTGTCACAAAATGCATTCGGCCTAAAATATCAACTGTCTTTAAAATTAGGAAATTTGCTTGCCTAATGAATTTTTGAGTACTAGTAAAAGTCATTGGCCAAATACCAAGAGCATTTATAGAATCTGCTTTAATATTTGAAAGAAAAATTGAATTTCGAAGATGTCTGGCAACTTTAAAAGGAAAGTACTGAAATGGTTTAATATTTTGACCAGAAAGAGGGCTATACCAAGGTGGGATCATTACATAGGCAATGCCATCTTTTTTTAAAACTCTATGCATTTCCTGAAAAACTTTAGGTTTATTTTTTACTGGAATATGTTGAATTACTCCACGCAAAAGAACAATATCAAAAGCACTGTCTTTAAACGGTAATTTGTCTGCACTACCAATAACAGTTTTCCAAACGAAATCACCAATTGTTGGTTTAGCCGGTTCTAAATTAACTGTTTGGCATTTTTCCTTTTCAGCTAAGATTTTACAAAATTCACCTCGTTCACCACCAATATCTAAAACTTTTTTACCTTGCAAATCAACAAATTCATTTAATTCTTTTATTAAAACTTCTGCCAGATACTCTCTGGATTCATAAAAACCACGATTCCCCCGCAAAGCAAATTTAAATAAAATAAAATAATGTTTTAAAATATTCATAGACGATCATAATAACAGATAGGACATATTTTAGGCAACTAGTTACTTGATTTTAAGCCACATATTTGATATATTTTTAGATAGTTTTGAAAAAACAATAAGTCTTTGAGCAAAAAAAAGGAACCTGAAAAAATAAAAACAAATGGAGGTATTAAGTGGAAAAAGAACAGGACTTTTGTGATGAAACTAATCACGATCTTGAATCTGAAAAAAATACCGAAACCAACAAATCAAGATTGTACGAAGAGATGTTTAATGGGGAACCTGATGCTATTTTTGTTTTAAACGGAGAGGTTGTTAAAAAACCAAATAACATTCGAAGACCCTTCCAGTCCACTTCTTTTGCATCAAGTGATAATTTTGGCATGCTTGGTGGGAAAGCAAGAGTAATCGCTGCCGCTGAAGTTGGAAAATATTTTTCTCATACCAAAATCGTTGCTACTTCTCATTCCTTAAATCCTGAGAGATCTAAAGAACCAACCCTGGCACAAGTAATGGCAAATGAATTAGAACATTACGGCATTCCCGAAAACCAAATTGTCCTTGAAGAAAAATCAACCAGCACCCTTACTACAATAGTTGAAATGATCAAATTAGCTAAAGAAAACAATTGGGTTCATTTAGGAATTATCAGTAACGATTATCATTTACCTAGAGTCCAAGCTATGTATAAACATATTCAAGAGTTGATAAATGACGATGACGCACTAAAGGAAGCATTGCAATTCTGCCATCAAAACGATTTATCAATAAGCTTTATTGCCGCCGAAGATATTTTACCCCACAAAAGCACTCATTATATTGAATTAATTCGTCAAGTCCAACAAAGTCAGGAATACCTAAAAAGAATAGAGTCCGAAAAAATAGGTTTAGAAAAAATAGAAGGACACGCCTATCTAAAGGATATGCATACGCCTGAAGAAAAAGACCCAAAATAAACTACCTCGTTAGCCAAGCTGACGAGGTATTCCTACGGAAAAGTTTGTTTCCAAACAGGTTTTCGTCCCCGTAGCAAGCTACAGGGTATTCAACACCAAAAAACCCTAGGATTGTCTCTAGGGTTTTTATAATATTGGAACAATTTATTTGAACGGCTCTTGAATTATCTTTTTGGCTTCATCAACACCTTTTCTTACCGCTTCGCCACCCTCTTCGGTAATATCACCGGCAGCCTTTTCCGCTTCAGTGACCACGTTAGCAACACCACCTTCGGTGGCAGCAGTAGTAACCAAAACTGCGCTAACAGCCCCAACAACAACATCCTTGACCAACCCAGTGGCGTCCTTGCCAGTTTCTTTGGCAATTTCGAAAGAAATGTGAACCAAGTCACCAACTGTTGCCGCACCTTCCTTAATAATGTCATGACTAGCAGAAACGACAGTTTTACCGGCTTCCCCGGTGCCAGAGATAACCTCTAGCAATGTTTTTTTGATGTCCATTGACCCTCCTTTTATTTATTATTTAATACTTTTTAATTGAAAGCTAAAAATTACCAGCATTAAACCAGCAACCAAAGCATATATTCCAACCAACCAAATAAGCAAGACAATACTAATAAGAGGCATCGATAACATTATTACACCTAAAATAATCGAAAGGATTCCAGTAAATATTACCAACCATTTACCAATGGCTTCCCATGGCGCAGCAAGACCAACAAAAAATTCTAGAATACCTGTTAGAATTGCCCAAATGGCTATTAGGTAGACAAAAACTACCGCTGTTAAAACTGGCCAACTAAAGACCGTAATCGCAACAACGATACCAATAATACCCTCCAACAAAAGTAACCACCATTTTCGATGATTGGCAATCGCTTTAATAGCCGCAAAAATGGCAAAAATACCATCAAGAAGTGCATACACCCCGAAAAAGATAACAATTAGTTCTAAAGTAAACCCGGTCCAAAAAAGAGCCAAAAAAGCAAAAATAATTGCCACAATTCCTCTAATAAGGACTATCCACCAATAGTTGGATAAGTTTTTTGTCCCCATAACGCCTCCCTTTCTATTTATAGTATAACAAAAAATATACTATATTTATATTAAGTCGAAGCTTATAAAGCTTTAAAAAAATAATTAATTATTTTAGAAAGTATATTTCAAAACCGTAAAACCCATGAATAAGGACTACTAATAAAAGTACCCACCAAACAAGCTTTCTGTGAACCCAAAAAGGAAGTTTTAAAATACGAGTACCAATTGAAATTTGTAACAACAAAAGAAGAAGAGCTAAAAGTCCTAACCAAATATGCAAAGGTTTTGAAAAAATTATTGGATCAGCTAAAATCATTGGACTATTATTTTTCCTTTCATTTGAGGATGAAGACTACAGTAATAATTAAAAGTTCCCGTTGAATCAAAAGTGTGTTTGTAAGTATCCCCTGGTTTCATATCACCACTTTGAAAATTCTCAAAAGTAATGTTGTGATTAGCACTATCGTCATTTTTAAAGGTAACTTCAACATCTTTCGCGATTGTGATTTCTGAAGGATTAAAAGAAAAATTTTCAATTAAAATAGAATTTGGCTGCCCTAGAGTTTGAGCCACTGAAGGCGTATTTGTTGAAGGCGTGTTTGAAGAGTAATTTTTTTTATAGATATATTTGTAACCCAAAAAACCAAGAATAACTAAAATAACAATCACCAAGATAATGATACCTATTTTTTTCATACGGTCCTCCTTTTATTATAATTTTATTTTGCTTTACCATTTTCACAAAAGTAAAGATCGTTTAATTGATATTCGCTAGCAACTGGGCACTCACCACAAAGACAACCTTGTTTTTCTACAGTACAATCTGTTTTTCCTATTGAACAAAATAGTTTTTGGTTTTTCATACATTCATTATGAGTTGGGCAATTTGGACAAATACAATTTGCATTATTTTCCGGATTATTTGGAACTTCCATAATTTAATTTCCCTCCTTTTTCAATTTAATTTTATACAAACTACCACTAAATAAATCTGTAAAATAAAGACCGTCTTTACCAAAAGCTAAACCACAAGGGCTATTTGGACCAACGCCTGTATATTTAACAAATTCGTCATACGAAACAATACCCGAATTATCTTCATTGATCTTGATTTTAACAATTTTCTTACCTTTAATCACTTTGCCTTTCGCATTAGGAGTGCCAAAAAGCGAAATAAATAGTTCGTCATAATAATCTTCTGGAAATTGACTATCTTGCATAAAAGCGATTGCTGTTGGTGCTTGAGTAAAATTCCACCAAAAAAGCGAATTCTGACGCAACGATTCTGGCCAACCATAGTTTTTACCTGGCTCAACTTTAGCAATACGATCGTTACTTGCTGGACCATTGTCAGAAACATATAAAGCTTGGTCGCTTTTTCGCCACGTTGCCCCAAAAGGATTACGAAAACCCTTGGCATAAATTAGACTTTCAGGATTTGGATTATCAGAGGGGACAGACCCATCAAAATTCATTCTAAGAATTTTCCCCCGCAAATCATTATCGTCTTGAGCCACTTTCGAATCAATCATGCCGTCACCTAAATTAACATAAAGTTTCTCGTCAAAGCCGATCGATAAAGCTTGAATTTGATGAGCCGCATGAACTGATGGAATATTGTCGATTACGGTTACCTGTGATTTCATTCTCAAACCATCTTCACTTGAAGTTCTAATTATCTTGGCCTTAGTTTCTCCATTATCTTCATAAATCATGGACAAAAATAAATCACCGCTTTCTGGTTCAACGACAATTCCAATCAAACCAGATTCGCCTGAACCGGGAAATTTATAATCTGGTTTAAAATTGAGTAAATCGCTAGCATAAGTATGAACTGTAAAATCACGAGTAATAACTTTAACCTGACCATAAAGTTGACTAACATACAAAAAAGGATCTTGAGCATTTTGGCCAGGACCAGGAACAAAAGCAATATTGACTGGTAGTTCCAAACCGGTTGCAACTTTTTCTAATTCGAAACCCGGAAACACCCACCAATCTTTAATTGTATCTTCTGCTATTTTCATTTCTATAATTATTTTTGCCGACCCAAATTAACATCTGAATAACTTCTTAAATCGAGCAAAAAGCCAACCAAAATCAAAAGCCATCCCCAAACATTATATTGACCCAATGAATAAACTACTAAAACATAAAACAAAGTTGTAAATGGTAAAAAGATCAAACCCAAAATTGGTAAAACTACGCTGCTATTAAAAACCTTATTAACAAGCGGGGTAAAAATCCATAATAAGACGAGAGCTAAACGCGGAGCAAAGGCACCGATAATCGCAAATAAACAAGGCATTTTTTCTCCTTTATTTTAATTATATCATAACCAAATTATTTTTAATCTTGACAATTTGGCTAACGAGACAGTTTATTAAAATTACCCAGACTTATTAAGTTCTGGGTAAAAAATTGTTTTAGTAAGTTACCTTATTTAATTAGCGGCGACTTCGGACGAAAGCTTGGAAGGATCAAAACCGTCAATCGTTATAAGACCAAAGTCCGCCATTTGATCTGCCACAGGTCCCGTAACCCCAAGCGACTCCGGTACAATAACTTTCCAAAAACCTAAAACTTCTCCAAGAGCAAATAATCTGAAAGCTGCTCCTTGATCACCTAGAACAGCACCGGCACTTATGTAAGAAGGGCCACTTTCCAATTTTGGTATATCTGCTCCCCATGCCTTCGCAGGCCAATTTTTCAAGATTTCAAGAAGTTCACTCCTAAACTTCTTGGCTTTTGCCTTGTCAACACCTACGACAATCAAATGGCAATCAACTCTTTTGATCCAAGAGTTTTCAGCCACTTCGGATTCATGCGGCATAGCATAAATGCTCACAGTACCACCCGGCAACTGATCACCTTCCTTGAAACTTTTGACGGCTTCAATAAGTTCAGGTGTCCCTTCAATTTCTTCACCCTTACGAAGCTGGATGGTTGTCTCTGCGAGAATTTCATGCAATCGGTTAACATCCATTTCCTTAGCACTCATCACGTTCCTCCTATTGCAGAATAGAACAATAATACCACAAAACTTCACCTGCGTCAACAGAAGAACCTCTTGAATTTTTTCGCAATTTAAGGTAGAATAAATTTGTTATGGGCCTGTAGCTCAGTGGTAGAGCGTCACCCTTTTAAGGTGAGCGTCGTGGGTTCGATCCCCACCAGGCCCTAAAATGAAAATACACCCAAGATGGGTGTTATTTTTATTTTAAAGTGTGGGCGGAAGAACCCACAATGATAAACTCACGGATAATATATAACTAAATATACTTGGATAACATCAGGATAAAATATAACTAAAATAGTGCGAATGGAGACGACGGGCA
>JBAYHL010000002.1:0-76596 GCA_041666185.1 Patescibacteria group bacterium
AAAGAAATCCAACCAGATATTGTTCATGGTCAAGATTTAGTTTTTGCTGGTATCTGGGCCTATCTTTCAGGGTTTCATCCTTATGTTGTAACAACCTGGGGTTCTGATGTTTGGAAATTTGATTCCTTTATTACTTTGGAAAAACATTTAGTTCGAAAAACTCTTCAAGAAGCTGATTTAATAACAGGATCATCGTTGGCTCTAAAACAACAATCGATCAAAATTGGTATGCCAGAGAAAAATTGGCAATTAGTCCATTTTGGAATTAACTTGGAAACTTTTAAGAATAAACAATTGTCATCCGATTTAGTCAAAAAAATAAAAGCCAGTGAGAATAAAAAAATTATTTTTTGTCCAAGATCAATCGCCCCAGTTTATAATACAGACATTTTAATTGATACCATGGCTTTAATTGATCGAGAAGCCAATGCCAAGCTGTTTTTAATGGAAACCGGTGCCGATAGCCAATATTTAAAAAGAATAAAAAAACAAATCGAAATTAAGAATCTAGAAGAAGAGATAGTTTTCTTTGGAAAAATATCTAGAGAAGTGATGATAGATTTGTATAATTTAGCCGACGTGATTGTTTCGATAACTACTTCAGATGGTTGTAGTGTTTCGTTTTTGGAAGCGATGGCATGTGAGAAAAAAATTGTTGCCACAGATTTACCTTATATTCAGGAGTGGAAAAAAGGAAAGAATTTTTGGACAGTACCGGTAAAAGATGCAAAAAAAACTGCCATAGCTTTAATGGACGCACTAAACTATCCGTCGTCAAAATGGAAGAAAATTGGGCGAGGTAATCGACAACTTGTTTTAAAAAATGCGGAAGTTGATAGTAATTTTGAAAAATTAGATAAACTTTATAGGAAATTGTTATGAAGATTTGTATGGTTACAACTTCAGAAATATTTCACGATAGTCGTATTTTAAATGAAGCGGGAACTTTGGCTAAATCACATCAAGTAACGATTCTCGCTCGTAAATATCCAAAACAAAAAAACCAAAAATATCCTTTTAAAATAAAACTAATTGATTTTAAAAAATTTCCTATTTTTCAACTAAATATTTTTTCGTCATTTTTTTCTTTAGCCAAAGCTGCTTTTAAAGAAAATCCAGATGTTTATCATGCCCATGATCTCGATGGATTACTATGCGCGATCCCTGCGGCTCTCAGAACTCGTAAAATTTTAATTTATGATTCTCATGAGCTTTGGTCTGATACATTTCCTTTCGCTAATTTGCGTGGCATACAGTGGCTTTTACCGATTTTGGAAAAAATCTCAATGTGGAAAGTTAAAAGTGGCATTACGGTTAACGACTCTTTGGCAAAAATACTTCATTTAAAATATGGTAAAAAATTTATTTCTCTTTATAATGCTCCAGCTAAGCAAAAAATAATTAAAACTAAATTAGATCTTAGGAAACAATTTCCTAATAAAAAAATTATTCTTCATCTTGGTGCTGCTGACGAGGGCCGAGGAATGGAGCAGATGATTGAAGCGTCAAAACTATTACCTGCCAATTTTATTTTAGCGTTTATTGGTGGTGGCAAAACTGAAAATGAATTAAAAACAATTATTAAAAAAGAAAATTTAGAAAAAAAAGTTTATTTTTTTCCAGCGGTATTGCCAGAGCAAATTATCCCAATAATTAAGCAGGTTGACCTAGCTTTAGCTTTAACTCAACCAGTTTCTAAAAGTTATTATTATTCTTTACCTAATAAAATTTTTCAATACATTGCTGCCGAAACGCCAATTTTAGGTAGTAACTTACCAGAATTTAAAAAAATTATCTTGCAAAATAAAATTGGCGAAGTTGTGAATCCCAAAAAGCCTCGTCTTATTGCCGAAAAGATTCTTGAAAATCTTAAGAAATCACCGCAAAATAAATATCGTCGTAACCTTGTCGGCTTAGCTAAAACTCGTTACAATTGGACAGTCGAAGGGAAAAAATTAGAATTGTTCTATCGCGATTTGGAAGAGATGAAAAATGTCAGTTAAATTAAAAAAAATACTCTCATTTTTACTTTTTTTATTAATTGTTTTATTGATTGTTTTTTATGTTAAGGACAATCTGTCTGAATTTCGTAATATTAAAGTTGCCTCTTGGTGGTCGTTAGTAGGTCTTGTAATTTTTACAGGTCTTACTTTTTTAATTCAGGGTTGGTTTTTAAAAGTTGCTGTTTTACCATACAAGGTTAATTTGAGCTTTAATGAATGGTTTGGCTTAGTGGCAGTAACAATGCTTGGTAATTATATTTTTCCGTTTAGCGGTTGGGGTGTCAGAGCAATATATTTAAAAAATAAACATTCTCTTTCTTATAGCCAGTTTATTGCAACAACAGTGGCTAATTGGATAACTAATTTCTTGGTTTTTACTTTGGGCGGACTTTTAGGTGTAGGAGTAATTTATTATTTATTCCACAAATTTGAGACTAAATTATTTATTTTTTTATTTTTAGTTTTAGCTTTTTCATGTGTTGCTTTTATCCCAATAAAACAATTGAAGCATCGTAATAAATTTATTAAAAAAATTCTAAATCTTTTTAAGATATGGCAAGAATATATAACTCATAAGCAAATTTTGCAACAACTTATTGTTATTACTTTTTGGCAATTTTTGGCGACGGTTCTTTCGTTTTATTATGCTTATCGTTTTTTTGGATTTGGCGTATCTGTTTGGGAAAGCTTCTTGCCAGCAACCTTTTCAATTTATGCCTTATTTATCAGATTAGTCCCCGCTAATTTAGGATTATATGAATTAGCAGTTATTTATCCTTCAAGGATATTTGGCTTAAATATTGCCGACGGATTGCTTGTTTCGGCAATTACGCGTTTGGCGGTGATTTTTTGGACATTTGTCTTAGGGCTAATTTTTAGTTATATTTTGATTAAGCCGTTTTCAAAAACAAAAGGAGCAAAATAAATGAAAAAAATTATCACAATTATTGGAGCAAGGCCTCAATTTATTAAAACACCCCTTGTCTCAGAAGAAATTAGAAAATTTGCTAAAGAAATTATTATTCATACTGGGCAACATTATGACACGGCCATGTCAGATATTTTTTTTCGTGAACTTTCTATTCCCAAAGCCGATTATAATTTAGGTGTTGGCTCAGCGACACAAGGTAAGCAAACGGGGGAAATGCTTGAAAAAATTGAAAGTATTTTACTTAAAGAAAAGCCGGATTTAGTGGTTATATATGGTGACACTAACTCAACGGTGGCAGGCGCTCTTGCGGCGGTGAAATTGCATATTCCAATTGCTCATATTGAGGCAGGCATGCGATCTTATAACAGGCAAATGCCAGAAGAAATAAATCGTATTGTTTCTGATCATATCAGTGCTTTACTTTTTGCGCCGACAAAATCATCAAAGGTGATTCTTGAAAAAGAGGGTATTACAAAAGGAGTTTATTTTGTTGGTGATGTAATGTACGACATTCAAAAAAAACTATCAACCAACAAGCAGCAACATACAGTTCTTAAAGGATTAGGCATCGAACCGAAGAAATATGTGTTGGCAACAGTTCATAGACAAGAAAATACCGATTCGAAAGAAAATTTGGAAAATATTATAAAAGCGTTTGTAGAAATTAACGAACCGATTGTTTTTGCTGTTCATCCACGGACAGAAAAATATCTTAAAGAGTACAAATTAGACAGTTTAATTACCAAGAACCCTCATATTAAATTGATTAAACCGGTTGGGTTTTTGGAAATGATGGCTTTGGAGCAAAATGCCAGATTGGTTTTAACTGATTCTGGTGGAGTACAAAAAGAAGCTTATTTAAATAAAGTGCCATGTATTACCTTAAGAAAAGAAACGGAATGGATCGAGACAGCTAAATCTGGTTGGAATCAATTAGCAGGAACGGATGTTAAAAAAATTGTTAAATTAGCTAAAAAGTTTCCAAAACCAAAAAATCACCCAAACTTCTTAGGTGATGGTTTTGCTTATAAAAAAATAGTTAAAATAATCAAAAAATTTCTTGGTTAGTATTTGTAATCTTGTAGTTTAATATAGTTGTATTGACCTACTCTTACAGGTCCACCAGGGACAATTTTAAGCATAAATTTATCCCTGAGATCTATTACATTAACTTTAATTTTCGGATTATCTATATGTTCTCGAGCTTTTTTATTAGACGAATCCTCGGCTTGCAGAAAGAATTTTTTAGTTATCTTGTCTTTGCCGGCGACTTGTTCCTCAATCGATTGGTCGATCCAAATATTAGTTGTCGGATCTAGCACTTGCCACCGGTCATCAAATTTTATTTCGACAATACCGTGGCCTGGATAGATCGCAAGAGTTCTGTATTCGTACCCTGATTTGTCTAATAATATTGCAAGCAAAGCAGCATAATTGCCACATTGTAAAAATTCGCCTCCCCAAAGTAATTCTTTTAGAGAAAGTTCCTTGAGGCCTCTTTCACCGTAATAAGCTGACATATGAACGAAATTCATGTAAAACAAGGGTTTAAGGATGTCTTCATTGTCAGTGCCGGCCATTTTAATAAAAGTTGACTTGTATTTACTATAACGTTTATCCAGTTTTTGTAAGACAATCTCGGCACTTTCTTCATTACCATCTAAAATTTCGTTTTTATTAAAAATTTTATAGTATGTTTTGGATGAATTGGGATCTAAATAAATATAGTTGCGCCAATATAAATAACCAGTAATCGCAACGATTAAAAGTAATAGTATTATATAAAGGATTTTTAATAGTCCTTTGTGAGGTCTCATACTTTAATTATATTTCAATTATAAATAATCTACTAATTTTATGTGTTAATTTAGATAATAATAGTTTTCTTTTGCTACCCAAATGGTATATTAAAAGTATGAATTTTCTAAATGAAAGAAAATCAGTTCTGTATTTATATCTTCCTTTTGTTGTATGGATTGTTCTAGTGGTCCTTATCCGTAATTTTGTTTCGCCCTTCCAGATTAATCTTATAACTTTAGCTTCTATTTTTATTCCCGGGTTTGCTTTGTCTCGTTTGATAAGGATTAAATTTTTTAATGATACTTTTGGGCAAGTAATCTTATGGCTCTCTTTAGGGTTAATTTATAATCTTTTTCTTTGCCTAATAGGTTTATTTATTAATTTACGTCTTTCGGAACTTACGTGGTTCTACTTGGTAATTTCGGCAATACTTTTTTTGGCGGCGGGAATTGTTGATTTTAAAGACAATCGCATTAAAAAAGTTTTTAGTTGGCAAGTTTTTAAGTTAGAAAATTTAATTTTTCTATTTTTATTTTTGTTTCTAATTTCAGTTTTATGCATAGTTGATCAATTGGGGGCTAATTTCCTTGGTGATCCTTTATATCATCTTTCGGCGATGCGTCGGGCGATTGAAAACCAACCGCTTTCAATTGAAAATATTAGTCATGTTAAAGACCAATTTCACCCAACTTATATTTTTTCTGTTTGGCAAATTTTCTTGAGTTTACTTGCTAAAATTTCTGGAGCAAATATTTTTATGTTCTGGCAAGAGGCTCCTATAGCGTTAACGATAATCTTTTTTATGGTTTGGTATTGGTTATTACTAAAAATATTTTCCAATAAATTTTTAGCTGTTTTAGGATTATTTTTAGTTACAAATTATTATTTTTGGAACAATGGCTATATCTTTACTCGCTTGCCTGTACCAGACACCCTGAGTCAGCTTATTATAATGCCTTTAAGCTTTTCTTTGGCTTTAAAGTATATTTTTGATAAAGCTACTAATTACAAACATTTAATCATTCTTTCATTGGTAGTTTCCTTAATGACACTTGTTCATCAAACTCAATATCTTTATTATCTTTTTGGGATGTGTTCGTTTGGAGTTTTGTATGCCATTTTTAAATTTAAAGAAGTTGGTTTTAGACAAATTTTCAAAAAGATTGTTTTGGCTACTTTTGCTAATTTAGTGATTGCTATCCCGATATTTTTAATTATCCAAGCTAAAGGAAATACTTTAACAAAACATTTAGATGTTTTTACAACTATGAAACCAACTCTTCGTAACGATCGTTTTGATGAATTTGATCAATATCTTAAATATGCTTATATTTTCTTACCATTAGTTTTAATTTTTATTAGAAAATATCGCAAATTAATATTCTTGTTGGGAGTTTTCGTTTTAGGACCAGTTATTCACAATATTCCAGGTTTGACAGATTGGTTTATTGATCATTTAAGTCATGTTTTTATTAAGCGTTTCTATAGTAATTTAGGTTGGGCGCCAATAATTTGGACTCTATTTTCTGGTTTTGCCATTTTGTTGATAGATAGATTCTTAAACAAAGTTATCTCTGGTCGTAACAATATCAGATATTTGATTGATTCAACTTTGTCTGTTTCAGCGATTATTATTTTTTATTGTCAATTTAAGTTTGAGGCAGTTGCGAATTTTTATGATAAAGTTTTTTCAAGCTCTACTAATCAGTGGTTAAATAATAATTATCTTTGGCTAGTAGCCTTAATGCTTGTTGCCTCTGTCTCTATTTTTATTTTTGAAAATCGTCACTCTAAATTGCGGGAATTTTTTGAATTTTCAGAACCACGAAACCAAGTGCCGGTCTTAATATTAAGCCTTATTTTAATTTTCTTTTTGTCTTCACCTGCTCAAGGTCATTTGAGAACATTTACTAAAGCAGAAATAACTAATTGGCATTTTTTTGCTAAAGAAAATGATCCAACGGATTTAATTATCAACACTGATAAGTTTGGTGGGATGGAAACAATCGAATTTATTAAAAACTATATTCCTGCCAAAGCAGTTTTTGACAGTTCTGACGCTAACTATGTTTTACCAACAATGGTAGATGTTCATATGGCTTCTTATACTTTTGATCCAAAACCAACAAAAAAATATGCAGAAATTCATTATTTCGATACGCCTAATAAAAAAAGACTGGAATTAATAAAAGATGGTCAAATTGAATACATTCTTTATCTTTATGGAGACGAAAAAGTCTCGCCATTTGATCAATACCCAGAGTATTTTACAAAAACTTACAATAACAAAGCGGCTATTTACAAGGTAAATCAGACCATGATTCAATCTGGTATCTAAATTTATCGTAAACTTCCCGGAGAGATAGATTGTGATATATTAAAGATATGAAAACTCTTAAGAAAAGAGGAATTTTAGGATTTGCTGTTTGGGCCTTATTTGGCGTACTTCTTTTTTTGTTTTTAAAAATTGTTCCAGAAGTTTCTGCAAATTTTTTTTATTTTTCAGTTTTTGCTTTCTTTATTTTATTTTTTCCCGGCTGGTCAATCAGCAAAATTCTAAATTTTACTAATCAAGAATTTGTTGGGCAATGGCTTTTAAATTTTGTTCTAAGTCTTTCTTTTTATTTTTTAATTAATTTATTGGCAATCTTTTTAAATATCGATATAAATTCTCTGCTAAAAATTTATTATTGTTTGCTGCCACTTCTTTGGGGGGTAGCTTTAATAAAGGATCTTTTAAGACCAGTTATGCCAACAGCTAATCATTTTGAAATAAAAAAAATCTTTAAAATTGAAAATATTTTTTACCTTTTACCTTTGGTGGTAGGAGCTTATATTGTTCTAGTTCTTAGGTTAAAAGGACCAGATTTTAATGGTGATCCTTATTTTCATTTGGCAATCATTCGTAAAGCTATTGACGGAAGCTTTCTTTCTTCGGCAAACCTTGCTTTTACCAAAACCTCTCTTACAAATCCGGCTTATATTTTTCCGGTTTGGCATGTCTTACTAGCTCTTATAAGCAAAGTCTTAGCTTTAGACATCTTAGCTTGTTGGGCAAATATGATTTTAGTCTTATCGGTTATTTCATTTTTTGTTTGGTATTTGTTAGCAAAAATAATTTTTAAAGAGAAGGCTTGGGCAATTCTAGTGGTTTTGTTAATGATGATTTTTTCATTTTACAGTGGTCCTGGTTATTTCTTTGCCCGCCTAACTGTGCCTGATACTTTTTCTCAATTTGTACTTTTGCCGCTTGGCCTTGCTCTAACTTTTTCGTATATTTTTTCAAAGGAAAAAAGATGGCAGGAAGCAATTGTTGTTGTTATAAGCGCTATTTTACTTCTTTTGGTTCATCCACCGCATTATTTTTATCTTTTGTTGACGGTTTTAATGTTAGCGGTTTTATATTTAATATTTCGTTACAAAGACATTGATTATAAACAAATGGTTCAAAAAATCTTTTGGGTGCTAGGCTTTATTTTGATCCCGTTAATATTGTTAATAATATTAATTGAAGTTTCTTTAGGATCTTTCTTTACTATTCTTTCTGAATTTACTCGCGCGCCAATAGTTAATATTTCTTATGATAAATTTAGTAAATTTCCTCTAACTTACCAATATGGTTACTTTTTATTACCATTTGTGTTTTTGTTTTTAAAAAACAAAAGAATAATTATTATTTTAGCCTTAATGTTGTTAGTCCCAGTAGTTTATTTCACACCTCTTAGAGATCTTTTCAGTAAGTATTTAAGTATTGTTTTCACTGATCGACTTTTGGCTAATACTTCTTTATATTTTCTTGTTTTTGCTTTAATAACTGGTTGTGTTTTAAGGTTAATCGATGGGTTTCTTGATCGATTTTCTATGAGGATAAAAAAATATCTTAATTGGACTTTGCTTATTTTATTTGGTGCGATAATTATTATTGGTTTAAGTACGGAAGCTGTTTCTAATTTTACTTATGAAATTTTTTACTCTAAAGTGACTCATAGTTTGGTCTCCCAATACACTTTAGTGATTTTTATTGTGAGCATTGTTGTCGCCCTTTTGTTTTGGGTGTTTGGTAAAGATTCATGGAGTAAAAAAAATCCTTACGAAATTTCTTCTTACAAAAATAATCTTACAGTTTTTATTTTTATGGCTCTTTTAGTATTTGTTTTAATTAATCCTTCTGTTAAAAACGCTAAAAAGTATTTTTTCAATAATTTAGCTTATGAAAATAAAACAAAGAACTTTTTTACTAAAAATTTTCAAAATACAGATGAAGCAATTAATTTTGTAAAGTTTCAGATACCGGCAAAATCGGTTTTTCTTTCAGATAATGAGTCGGCAAAAACTTTAGCGGTGATGACGGATCAATATATGGCTTATAATATTGGTTCAGCGTGGGATAAAAAGCTTAATTTAATTTTGAGTCCTAATTCTTCCGATTTGGTAAAAGACGAATTAGTTGTTTCGTCTCAATATGCTATTGACTATGTTTTAGTAAAAAATTCTAAAATCCAAGATGACGAATATTTTACGAAAAATCCTTTATTTGAAAAAGTATATGATAATAATATCAAGATTTACAAGGTGATTAAGTGAAAATAAAAGCCTATATTTTTTATATTGTAATAATTTTATGGCTTCTTTTATTGAAGGTGCTACTTTCTTTAAGCTCTTTTGGCTCAACTGGTTTAGGAGTAACTCTTTCTTTTTTGACAATTATTTTTTTGCCAGGATTTTTACTTTATCGTTTATTAAAAGTTCAAAGCCAACTGGCTAAATATCTTTATATAATTGGTTTCGGTTTCGGTTTTTATTTTTTAATCAATTTTTTTGCTTTAGTTTTGAATTTAACCATCTCTCAAATTGGTTTTGTAAATCTTTTTCTGGTTAGTTTACTTTTCTTAATTTCTTTTATCAAAGATTGGCAAGAAATTTGGGAAATTGATTTTTCTTATTTTAAAGAAAAAGATCCTGCCAAGTGGGTGGTAAGATTTTTTGTTCTAATCGCTCTTATTTTGGCTTTCTTAGGTCTAGATGCCCAATCTGACAGGCTTATTGGTGATGGTTGGTTCCATTTAGCTCTTTTGCAAAAGATTGTTTCTGGGGGAGGCTTAAGTCCTTATAACCTATGGGTTGTTAAATCAGAAGTTTTAAATCCAGTTTATTCTTTTCCGGTTTGGCATATTTTCATTGGTCAATTTTCTAACATTTTAGGAATCCCTATTTTTACTGCTTTAAAACAATCACTACTTCCTTTATTTATTATTAGTATGATTGTTTGGTTTAGTCTTATTTCCTTAATTTTTAAAAATTATTGGATTACCACTGTTTGTTTTTTGTCGTTAATTTTAATCTTTTTAAAAGATAATATTTTTTATTATTTAGTTGCTTTACCTTCGCCGGATAGCTTTAATCGGCTTTTACTTTTGCCATTAATTTTAGGTTTAACGGTTAACTATCTTTTTGAAAAAACACCAAAGATTTTAAACATTACCTTAATTTCTCTTTTAGTGATATTTTTGGGATTAATCCATTTTACTCAAGTTATTTATCTTGTTGTGATCTGGGTTGTTCTAGGTTTAGTTCTACTTATCTTTTTTGTTAAAGAGCCACTTAAAAGACTCGGTTTGCTTATGGGGGGACTGGCGATTTTAATACTTCCTTATTTATTAATTTTCCAAAGGGGGATCTTTAGTAGTTTTCTTATGGCAAATGCAGCAGCTTTTACTGGTGATAAAGTAAATTTTAAAACTTATCTTGGGGCAAATATTATTTATCGGTATGCTATTTTAAGCCTACCGGTTATTGTTTTGTTTTTAAAAAAACAATTAAGATTAGGCTTACTTTTTTCGATTGCCGTTGGCATGCTTTTAATCTATTGGCCTTATTTAGGTTTAAGACCTTTATTTTTAAAATATTTTGGCGCCATATTTGTTGATCGTTCTTTAGCAATTATTCCGCACTTTATTTATTTTGGTTTTCTTTTATTTTTCATTATCTTGGGAATAAATTATTTACTTGTTTTTGTTTTGAGGAAAATACACCAAAAAGCTATATGGTTTGCAAATATTATTTTGGTAATTTTCACTCTTTTAGCAGTCTTTGGTTTGCCAGCAAATTTTGTTGATAAAAATATTTTTTCAGAAACAAATATTTTATTTATTGATTACTTTTGGTTGATTTTTGCTTTGATTATTTTATTAGTTTTGGTTATCTATATCATGTATCGGAAAAAGGAATTTATTTTACCAAAGCCTAAGGAAAATCTTAATTTTGCATTATTAATTATTCTATTTTTTGTGTTTCTTTCGACTCCTTATTTTGTGCCTTTCAAAGAGACTCTGACTAAAAATCCAAATGGTAGCATTGTTTCAAATCGTTTAACAAATAATGCTTCCGATATTACTTATTTTGGTGGTCAAAAAACAATTGATTTTTGGCAATCAAAATCAAAAGAAGTTTTTCTAACGGATGCAGTTACACTTGCTCAGATGATTTTATTGTATTCCGATAATTATGCAGCTGAGTACCCTTATTCAATTAAAGAATTTAGCCAAAGTAACAAATTTTATGATGAGAGCTTAAGTTTGGACGAAAGATTAGAAATTTTAGACAGTCTTCAGGTCAACTATATAATTGTAAGACACGCAGAAGACACCCCGTTTTATGAGAATAACTCTAATTATTTTGAGAAAGTTTTTGAAAATACCTATGAGTACAAAGGTGGCGAAAAAGAGCTTATTGTTTTCAAGTATTTAAATAGGTAAATTTTTCTCTAAAACTTTATAAAAATTTTGATCAGAAAATTGCTCAATTGCTAATTTGCGAGCATTTTGGGAGTATTTTTTTAATTTAGCTTTATTTTGATATAAATCTAAAATAGCTTGAGCTAAATCATTACTCGCTCCAGGGTTAACAACCGTACCAACCTGGTTTTCTTCAATTAAACTTTTTAAGTTTTTACCAGCACAAGCAATAATTGGTTTGCCACAGCCTAAATATTCAGAAGTTTTTGTAGGCAAAGCATTATCAGAAAAGAATTTATTTTTTGAAAGTGAAATTAGTCCTAAATCAGCTCCGTTGATAAGTTCAACGATTTTTTCTGTTGGTTGACCGTTGATAAAAGACATATTTTTTAAATTTGCTTTCTTCGCGGCAGTAATTAAATTACCCTTATCTTCACCCTCGCCAACCATAAGTATTTTTATTTTAGGATATTTTTTTAAAATTACCGCCGCTTCAATAACAGTTTTGAGATTTTGGACTTGAGTAAGGGAACCGACGTAAATAATTAGAAAATCTTCCAAAGAAAAGCCAAGTTTTTTTCGATCAACTTTTATTGGTTTGAAAACGTCAGTATTAACCGTGTTGAGCAAAGTAACAACCCTGTTTTGAGGTATGCCCATTTCAATAATTGTTTTACGAATTTCTCCCGTAGCACAAAAAATTTTATTGGCACGAATATAATAATATTTTTCTAAAGATTTAAGAATTTTTTTAATAAAACCATTACTTTTATAGCCAAGCTCAAAAGCAGAATCTGGCCAAAGATCACGAACGTCAAAAATAAATTTGCCTCTGCCTATACGTCTGGCAAAAAGACCAGCAAGCCCTGAAAAAAAGTTAGGCGAAGAAACAATTACTAAATCAAAAGATTGCATAAAAATAACTGCTATGCAGCTTGAAAAGACAAACATTAAATGATTAATAGTTCTTTTAATAAAGCCCATATTTGGAGTAGGGAAATCCCAAACACGAAAAATTCTAACATTGTTTTCGAAAGATTTGACCCATAATTTGCCGCGATACTCTTTGGGCAAGATACCAGTCGGATATGATGGTAAACTTGTTAAAACTGTAACATCATTTTTTTCAGCTAAAAATTCAGCCATTCTAGCCATTCTTTTAACAGGGGATTTAATCGGTCTGTACCAGTGGCTGATCAAAAGTATTCTCATTTTCTTTTCCGTGTTGATTTTTTAGCATTTTTAAGTGCCAATGCTCTTACTAGTCTAGTGATTTCTTTTTCCTGTTCATTGATTTTAACGTAAAGGCGATAAGTAGCATAAAACAAAGCAACGATACCCAAGAAAAACATGGCGTCATTACCGCGTTCCATGCCAACCATTTTTGCCAAAAAATTAGTTTTGCCGGGAATAAAAACTAAAACAATCATTGCCCCCCAGACTAAAGACCAAAAAATAAATTCTTTAATGTTTAAATCTTTTGCTTGAAATCTAATAAAAACCCGCGACCAAGCAAAAACGGCAAAGATGGTAAAAAATATTTTGATTAAGGCTAAACCGCCAAAAATATGCATCAAGTCTCTCCGATTTATTTACTAAAGAATCTTCGATATATTAATTTAGAAATTATCCTAAAGCCATTAATATTTTTTTGACCCTTCTCAAGAGAATATTTAGTATAAATACTTGTGATAGGGACTTCAAGTAATCTTAAATTTTTGCGGCCAATTTCGTAAAAGAATTCTGAAGAAACTTCCATTTTATTGGTTTGGATATCTATTTTTTCGATTGCTTTACGATTAAAGGCGCGTAGACCGGATTGTGAATCAGTTGTCCAAACCCAAAAAAACATGAAAGTGATTAGATTAAGGCCCCAGATACCAACAATTCTATACCAAGGCATACCATCGGTTTTCTTAAGTCGTGAACCAATAACAACATCGGCTTTTTTTTGAACCAATGGTTTTAAAACAGGCCAAATATCGTCTTGATTATGTTGACCATCGGCATCAAAGGTTAAAAGGAGATCAAAATCATTTCTTCTGGCATATTCAAAACCAGTGCCGAGGGCGCCACCCAGACCTCGGTTGAGATCGTGTTCAATTAAAATTACTTTTGCTTTACGAGCAATTTCAGTTGTTTTATCGATTGAGCCATCAGAAACAACAATAATCTCAGTTTGATCAATTTTTGGGTATTTCTTTGGAATCGATTTAATAACCGTACTCAAAGTTTTTTCTTCATTGTAGGCGGGAATAAGAATTCCAAGTTTCATAAGTATAATCTTTCTTTAGAATATTACAGTGTTTCTAATATATGATAAGAAACACCAAAATGCTAAAAAAGTCAAGCCATGTCATTCGACATGGTACATCTTTGCAAAAGAATTCTAGCAGGGTCAAGGGTGGTATTCTAGGTTAAAATCTGATAAAATATAAATAATAAAGGTATTATATTTTGTGGAAGGGTCGCATAACAACCTACCTGCGGTAGAACGTTGTGCATCCTCTGCTATTTAATTCGTTTGACAACTGGCTTATGGAAGGGTCGCATAGTGGACTAGTGCGCCTGTCTTGAAAACAGGTGATCATGCAAGTGATCCGTGAGTTCGAATCTCACCCCTTCCGTTTATTTTCAACCTAAAAAAATGATTAGTTATCTATATATAATTATTGCTGGAATTCTATCTGGTATTATTGTTTTTGGCGGACAGGTTTTTGCTAATAAAGGATTATCTGCTTTAGAGATTTCAGTTATTCCTTTTGCAATTAGCGGTTTGATGCTTTTACCTTTTGTTTTGTTAAAAAAAGAATTTCGAGCAAAAAAAGGAATCCTTGCTCTTTTGATTCTGTATGGAATTGTTAGTGCTGTTACTATTGTTGGTCAATATTTTTCGTTGTATTTTGGTATTCCTGTAGCGATCGTTGTTCTTTTACTATATGTACAACCTCTTTGGACAACTTTAATCTGCAAATTTGGTTTTAAAGAAAAAATTTCTCGACGGGAGATCTTTGCTTGCAGCATTGTTTTATTAGGCGTGTCGATCTTAGTTAATCCATTTCGTAGTTTTGGCAGCTATAATATTATTGGATTAATTTTAGCTACTTTAGGTGGTATTTCTTTATCAGGATGGATTATTACTGGTAGTGTCTTGTCTAAAAAAGGTAATTCTCCAATTAGTTCTCAATTTTTTGGAGTTTCGTTTACGGTTTTATTGCTTGTTTTATTAATGCCATTTTTAAAAAATTTAGGACTTTCACAATCATTGATTTCTTTCGATTTAAATTTTTCTAAGATTGTTTGGTTATGGTTAGTTGTTTTTAGTATTTTTGCGATAACAATTAATCAAATTTTATATCTCCAAGGAGTCAAAAAAGTATCTGCTGTAGATGCAGGAATTATCATGTTATTGGAGCCAATTGTAGGAGCAATTTTGGCGAGTTTATTTTTACATCAAATCTTAAGTGTTAACATTGTTATCGGCGGTATTCTAATTTTGGTTGCGAACTATATGGTAATCACAAAACAATAAATTTATTTAAACAAAAATGAAAGATTTAGTTGTTCAAGATTTAATTGAACAAAAGATTTATTTGATTCGAGGTTGCAAAGTTATGCTTGCGATCGATCTTGCTATTTTGTATGGTGTGCCTACTTATCGGCTTAATGAGCAGGTCAAAAGAAATATTAAAAGATTTCCTGAAGATTTCATGTTTCGGTTAACCAAAGAGGAAACTATATCTTTAAGATCGCAAAATGCGATCTTAACCGAGAAAAAATTTGATGTTTATCGTCCTTATGCCTTTACAGAGCAAGGTGTGGCCATGCTTTCAAGTGTTTTAAATTCCGATCGAGCGATTCAAGTTAACATTCAAATCATAAGAACATTTATTAAATTAAGAGAACTTTTGGCAACCCACAAAGATTTGATTAAGAAAATTGAAGAGATGGAAAAGGGGTATGATAGGCAGTTCAGGATTGTTTTTCAAATAATCAGAGGACTTTCTGACCCACCAAAAGAATCAAATAAAAAGATTGGTTTTCGGCCATGATCTCTATAATCTACTGGTAAAAAACTAGTAAATAAGTTACACTCTAAATACTTGGAGAGTTGCCCGAGCGGCTTAAGGGAACGGTTTGCTAAACCGTCGGTGGGCTAATACCTCGCCACAGAGGTTCGAATCCTCTACTCTCCGCCAATTGACAGGCTCATGGCTGATAAACTAAGAGGTTGTTTCGCCAGCCCAAGACCTTCTGCTTGTTAGGAGGTTTTAGGCTGACGCTATTTAACACAAGGGGGGTGATTTCGATGATGGTGGTAAAGTTAGAGTCAGGTTTCAAACAGATGCGACCGTATAGTCAAAAACGATGTCAGCGGTGTTCGCAGCATTGCACGATTTATATCAGGCAAGTTAGCGGACACAACATGGTGGAAAATCTTTCTTTGATTAAGGGTCCATGTTTAGTGGACCAATGCAAACAACCAAAATGTGAAAATGTTGCCAAAATCTTTAAACTCAAAGAAGAGGTTCGCCAGCACGAAATTATCCGTCGGCTACTTCGAAGCCTTCCCATAGATTGAACTTTTTTGTAGGGCGCCCACTTCAAACAGGCGCCTTTTTTTGACTTCTGTTTCTTGAAGGGGTATTTTAATATCGCTATGAAATTTCCCGAAAATAAAAAATTTGGCTTTACAGTTATTGACGATACCGATGGAGGAAAAATTGATAACATTAAACCTGTTTACGATTTTTTGTATAAATTAGGTTTTAAAACGACTAAAACGGTTTGGATAATGCCTCCAAGAGATAGCTTTAAGGGACTGTCTTTGCAGGATTATCGTTATCGTCAATTTATTAATAAGCTTCAACGTCAAGGTTTCGAAATTGCTCTCCACTCGGTTGGGTCGGGAAAATTTACAAGACAAGATACACTTGACGGTTTGGAAATTTTTAAAAAATTTGTGGGAAAGTTTCCTAAAATCCAAATAAACCATTCCCAAAATCCTGATAGTATTTATTGGGGAGTGAAAAGATCGAGTTTACTGAAACCCTTTTGGCGATTGTCGAAATTTGCTGGTGACGAGCAAAAATCTGCTTATTTTTGGGGAGATTATCATAAAAAATATATTAAATATACTCGTAATTTTTGTTTTAATAATTTAAATACTCTAAAAATTGATAAAAATATGCCTTATAAGGATCCTGCTAAAACTTATGCTAATTACTGGTTTAGCGGTGCTGATGGGGCGAATGTGGAAAAATTTAATAAGTTAACTAGACCTAAAAATGTCGACCTTTTAGAAAATGAGGGTGGAGTGGCGATCATTTATACTCATTTTGCTTCAGGGTTTGTTAAAAATGGTCGGCTAAATTTAGAATTTCAAAAAAACTTATCTTATATTGCTCGAAAAGGTGGTTATTTTGTGCCGGCAAGTGAGCTTTTGGATTATTTAAAAAGCACTAAAAAACAAGAAATAGCATCATCGGCAGATATTAAAAAGTTAGAACTTAAGTGGCTTTGGCAGAAATTTCTTGAAAAAATTCCGTTTGTAGGGTAGAATAAAGGGCGTGATGCGCATCCGTAAGCCTTTTGCTTTAAGCTATGCTACGGTCGCTTGATACATTCGCGCCCGTAGCTCAGCGGATAGAGCGTCAGATTGCGGATCTGAAGGCCGCAGGTTCAAGTCCTGCCGGGCGCACCAAGTAAAAGATGCTAAACTTTTAGTTTTGTCCAAACGAAGTTTAAGCAAAAGAAAATTTTTGATGACTCCTATAAAAAAGGGGTTATTTTTAATATTCTAAGTAGTCGTTAAAGCCTTCACAAATTCTCAATTATAGTCTATTATTAAGTCGATCAATCTTATTCGTGGAGGTGTAACCCTTGATTACCAGACTTCAGCGTTTTTGCATGCTGTTTGACACTATGATGCTCCCAACGTTTAGAGCTGATGGGATTTGTAAGTTTCAGACAGTTAAAATTTTGTCAAACATCCCGTTGGATAATTGGTCGCTCGACTTGTCCGAAGGCTCAACTCGGCCGAAATTTCAAACCATTACCCCCAAAGGTATTGCCGTGACTTTTGGAAATGAAGGTAGTAGTTATCCTTATCTCTATTTGGTGGTAGGTGATAAGAAATGGTTGGCTGGCAATTACAGCTGGACTTGTCCTGTTATGGCACTCTGGAAGAGGCTTAATAAGCACAAACCCTTCCGTTCTTGTTTGCGACAACTTCGGTCTGATGAGCTCACAGCTCGACGAAGCGAAGAGCGAAACAAGATTGCTCAAATCTTGGGATTTCCCTCAAACCTGTGATTACGTCCACATCTGATTTTTAAACATTTTTGGAGCTCCTACTTTGGAGCTCCAGTTTTTTTTGATTGAAATAAGCTCGAACTATTTTGAACGAAGCGAAAAACAAGGTTCCGCGAAGCAGGTTCTTATTTCCAAAATAGAGAGCCATTATGACAAGATGGTTTAATCTTGTCTTTTTGTTAAATTTATTGTATTCTTTACGCGAGGAGGTCAGGCAGTAGCTTGGCTTTTTTGTTTTTTTGAAATTCGAAAAAATGTCAGTCATATGTAGAGGAGGAAATGATGGAAAAGCAGGAAATTAAACGGGTATTTGAAAAAACCAACGCGATTATCACTAATAGCCATATTGTCTACACTTCTGGTAAGCACGGCTCAGCTTACGTTAATAAGGACGCGATTTATCCGCACACAGTAGAGACATCGCGGCTTTGTCGAGCTATCGCTGAAGAATTTGTAAGCAGTAATGTTCGTGTAGTTATTGCTCCGGCAATTGGTGGTGTAATTCTTTCGCAGTGGACAGCTTTTCATTTGTCACGGCTAACTGGTGAAACTGTTTTTGGCATTTATGCCGAAAAAGAAGGTGACGAATTTGTTGTCAGACGTGGCTACGACAAGATTTTGCTTGGTCGGAATGTTTTGGTAGTAGAAGATGTTCTTACTACTGGTGGTTCGGTCAAGAAAGTAATTGAAGTGACGCGCAATCTTGGAGGCAACGTTGTTGGACTAGGGGCTTTGTGTAATCGTGGCGGAGTAACCCCAAAAGATGTGGCAGACCCACCAAAGCTTTTTACCCTTATCGACCTAAAACTCGATATGTGGGACGAAGCTGATTGCCCTCTTTGTGCAGAAGGTGTACCTATCAATACAAGCGTTGGCAAGGGCAAAGAATTTCTTGCCCTCAAAAACGCAGACTAAGCATTAGAAATTAGAATTATCACAAATCAAGCGGCATTTGTTTAAAAGCAAGGCCGCTTTTTTTAAAATTAAAAAAAGCGAGAAAGATTTTTCTCGCTTGCAAATTGATAGAAAAGAATAGGTTATGTGGTGACTTGAGATAGCTCCAACGACATAAATTGCCGTAGTTCACCATAAGTTTCAATTTCCTTGGGGATTGCTATGTCCAAATCACAACCTACACACCAGATACTGTTTTCGTCTTGATGGAGAGTATGATGCATTGGCCCGTTGCAACCTACATGATGTCCGGCAATATGATAATCGTCGTAAATCTTGTCACTTTCTTCGCCGTGTCGGACGAAATAAAAATAACGGCCTTGGGAAAACGCAAAACGCTCTTCCAGTAAATCTCCCTTCTGAGTTAATTGGATTGGTTCAAGGGGAAAACTTTGTTTAACTTCAGCGGCGATTGTTTCGATAAGTTGCTCACGATCTTTTGCGTTATCGATAGCACATTGCAAGGCGCAATCAAGCCAACCGGTAGCAAATTCGTGGTCCTTGTTGCTCAGATCTGTTATTTTGAATGGACAAAGCTTATTAACCCGGCGGAATTGGAGACTATCTCCATAATGGGACGGTAGCATTACGTTGGATTTGCCAAGAACTAACTGTTTAACTTCACAAACATCTAATCCGAAACCAGTTACGGAAACTAATTCGAAAAGTATTTGCATTTCATGATCAGGTAGTTCTTTGATTTCTTTCCAATCGTATTTCAAGGCCAGGTCAACAAATTGCGAAACAACGGCCAAAATTTGCGTTTCCATTTTTTTCTCCTTTTTAAGGTACTCTCTAGATTCTAGAATAACACTAGATTTTAAAGAATTTTTTAATATGTGTCAAGGTTGCTTTGGGTAAAACATTTGTCTAAAAGGGTAGAATATGGTATATTTTACCTATTATGTCGCTAACACGCAGAGTTGCCTACAACACAATTGTCCAAATTGTCGGGAAAGTTTTGACCACCTTAATTTCTTTAAGTTTGATCGCTGCTTTAACCCGTTATTTAGGTGTTTCTGGCTATGGTCAATATACAACAATTTTTGCCTATACTCAGTTTTTTGCCGTCCTGGCTGATTTTGGTTTTTTCTGGTATTTAGTTAGAGAAATTGCCAAACCAAATGTTGATAGTGATAAAATTACTAATAATGTTTTAACTTTCAGGTCAATAATTGCTCTGTTAATTTTTCTTTTATCATTCCTGATTAGCCTATTAATTCCCCAGTATCACGATTTTCGTTTAGGAATAGGTATTGTTGCCGCTGCCAGTTTTTGGATGACCTTAAATGGTACATATGTTGGTATTTTCCAAAATAAGCTCCGGATGGACAAAGCGGCAATTACCGATATTTTGGGTCGTTTGGTTATTTTTGGTCTCATTCTTTATCAAATTAAGACGGGGGCAACCTTAAATAGTATTTTATGGTCCTATTTTATAGGCAACTTGGTTAATTTCTTTTCCAGCGCTTATTTTGGGCGAATTTACCTTCATTTCAAACTAGCTTTTGATTTTAAACTTTGGAAAGAAATTTTTTGGCAATGCTTGCCAATTTCAGTCGTCACAATTTTAGGCATAATTTATTTTAAGGTTGATACGGTTATGCTCTCACTTCTTAAGAGTTCGACCGATGTTGGTATTTATGGCCCACCTTATAAAGTGGTGGAAATTTTACTTTTAGTACCGGCAATTTTTATGGGTAATGTTTTTCCAATTATTACCCGTTATATTCATGATGGTAGCGGTCGTTTTGAAGGAGCTTTTCAGAAAGCTTTCGATTTTTTAATTATTTTAGCCTTACCGATTATTGTGGTAACTATTCTAACTGCCCCGCGGATTATTCAGATTGTTGGTGGTAATGACTTTGTTTCGGCTCACACTGTTGGGCCAATTTGGGGAATTGCCGCGACTTCTGGTTTAGCTTTGCAGATATTAATCATTGCTGTAGGCATCTCCTTTTTGTCTCATCTTTTTGGCTATACGGTAATTTCTCTGGGTAAGCAGACAAAACTTATTTGGCCTAATCTATTTTTAGTCTTCTTTAATATTGGCTTAAACTTAATTTTAATTCCTAAGATATCTTATATCGGTGCGGCTTTAACAACAGTTTTAACGGAAGTTTTAGTAATTATTTTGTACTTTTTGGTTATGCGCCGTTATATCAAAAATAAAATTCGTCTTAACATCTTGTTAAAAGTTGCTTTTTCTGGTATAGTTCTAGCTCTAGCTTTGAAATACTTAAATTTTCTTGCTCTATGGTATCTTTTGCCAATAGGGGTAATAGTTTATTTTGCTAGCCTATGGTTAGTAAAAGGGATTTCAAAGGAAATGATGAGAGAAGTCGTAAAGGGTAAATAACTAAATTATGAAAATAGCTATTGATGCTCAGACAACTTTGGGACAAAAAACAGGCTTTGGTTTTTATGTAAAAAACCTTGTTGACGCTTTAGCAAAAGTTGATCCTCAAAATAAATACATTTTAATCAAACCTCAAACAGAGAAGGATTTCCCAACTGTAAAAAGATTTATTTGGGATCAAATCACTTTCCCAAGCAAAGCCAAATGGGCAAAAGTTGATTTATTACATCAACCTTGTTTTTCGGCGCCAATTTTTTATCCTGGTAAAGTAATTGTTACTTGCCATGATTTAATTTCGGTCTTTTTTCCTGAAAATTTACCTTTAGCTTCGAGACTCTTTTATTCTCGTTGGATGCCTTTTTCGTACAGAAAAGCCATGCTTGTTATTGCCAGTTCCGAACATACCAAAAGAGACTTGATGTCACTACTAAAAATTCCCGAAAGTCAGATAAGAGTTGTTCATTTAGCGGTTTCTTCGGAATTTGAACCAATTAAAAGTGAAACAAAAATAGCCAAAGTTCGAAAAAAATATGGTACTGGTCAAAAATATCTTATGCATGTAGGAACTTTGGAACCACGCAAAAATTTAGAATTTTTAGTTAAAGCTTTCGCTCTTGCATACCGAGAAGGTATTGAAGAAAATTTGGTTATTACTGGGAAAAAAGGTTGGTATTATAATGGTCTTTTTGAATTAGTTAAGAAGTTAAATCTAGAAAAAAAAGTTATTTTTACTGGTTACGTTGAAGAAAAAGATTTACCAGCTTTGTACTCTGGGGCAACAGCATTTTTATTCCCGTCTCTATATGAGGGGTTTGGACTCCCACCACTGGAAGCACTTGCTTGTGGCACACCAGTTATTTCTTCAAATACTTCTTCTTTACCGGAAGTTGTTGGTCGGGCAGGTATACTTCTTCCTCCTAAAGACGAAAGAATATGGGCAAAAAATATTGTAAAAATTGTCAAAGATAAGAGTTTGGCTAAAACATTGCGAGATTTAGGTATTCGGCAAGCAGCCAAATTTACCTGGGAAAACACAGCTCGTAAAACAATTGAAGTTTACAAAGAAGCGATGGAAGAATGAAAATTGCCATTGACGCTTCAAGAGCGGTCAACGAAAAGGCAGGTATTGGCCGTTACACCTTGGAGCTAATCAAGAAATTAATCGAAATTGATAAAGAGAACCAATATCTCTTACTTTTTAGTTTTATGCGAGAAGACGCTTATAAAACTAAAATTATTAAATCTTTAAAATCGGCTAATGTTAAAACGAAGGTTTTTAAAATCCCTGGTAATTTGAAAGAAAAAGTTTGGGGTTGGCAAATGCCTTGGTTTAAACATCTTTTAGGTGATGCTGATATTTTTTACGCCCCGAGTTTTTTCGAAGTAAATATGGGGTTAAATATTCCTCAAGTAGTAACAATTTATGATCTAACGACCTTTTTGTTCCCTGAACATCGTGGCCAGGAAGTTTCTGAAAGATTGAATTTAAGGACCAGGAAAGCTTGTCAAAAAGCGGTTAAAATTATTGCTATTTCTGAATCGACTAAAAACGATCTTGAAAAACACCTAAAAATTAAGCAAGCAAAAATTAAGGTTGTTTACCCGGGTAAAAATGAATTACCAGAACCTGTAAAAAACTTGCCTTCTACTTTAAAAAATGGGTCATATATTTTAGCGGTAGGAACTATTGAACCGAGAAAGAATCTAACAGGTCTTTTTAAGGCTTATGCTTTACTGCCAATAAAATTACAAGAGAAGTATCCACTAGTTATTGTTGGTGCCGAGGGGTGGAATGAGGAAGAGACTTTCAATACTTTTAACCATTTAAAATTAGAGGGTAAAGTTAAGTTTTTGGGATTTGTTCCCGATTCAATGCTAGCTAAGCTTTATAAGGAAGCGGCTGTTTTTGTTTACCCAAGCCTATACGAGGGTTTTGGTTTTCCTGTTTTGGAAGCCTTATCTTATGGAGTACCAGTAGTAACCTCTAGTGTTTCCTCTCTTCCAGAGGTAGCGGGAAAAGCAGCCGTTCTAGTAAACCAGGAAGATCCAAAGTCGATTTCTAGTGGCCTACAAAGGCTTCTAGAGCACAAGCAAGAGGCAGACGACTTGAGAAAAATTGCCAAAATCCAAGCTGATAAATTCTCTTGGGAAAAAGCTGCCAAAGAAACATTAAAAGTCTTTAAGGAAGTGTTATTAAAATAAAGCCTTCGGGTTGTGCTTTCGGCTAGAAAGAACATTATGCACAAACCAGTTTTAGCCATTTTAACTGATACAATTCGTTACGATAACCAGGCGGCATTGAAATATTTTACTAAAATAAAGCCGGTTCATTTTTATAAATCCGCACCTTACGGTGATCTGAGGAAAGAAGACCTAAAAGAGGCGATTTCGTATCGTGATTTTAGAGATTTGGAAGAAAAGCTTATTAGGTTAAAACCTGATATTATTCAAGGAGCTGAACCTTATGGGTCAAGAGTTCAATTAAAGCTTTGCCGGATTGCTTACAGAATTTCAAAAAAACTAAATATTCCTCTTATTTTTCCAAGTTTGGAAAATAGACCAGTAAATTCACGTTTTGGTAAGGTTTCGGGACCAGTTTTGAAACATGTTTTAAAGGTTTATGCTAAACAAGCTAGCCTTATTTTTTACCTTAATGAAGGGGCAAAAAAGAACCTCTTAAAAGCAGGGGTCAGTCCAGAGAAGCTAAAAAGTTTGTTATATGGCATATGGGGGATTAATACTGATCTATTTAAACCGAATATCCCGCTCCAGGAGCGGGGTTTAGGTCAATATATCTTATTTGTTGGTCGTTTAGATGAAGCCAAAGGAGTACCATACATTTTGCAAGCTTGGAAAAAAATTAAAGATGAATTCCCAAAAATTGAACTGGTTTTTATTGGCGATGACAAACTAAATGTTCAAGTTAAAGGGGAGAGAATCAAAAAATTGGGGATTTTGAAAAACGAACAATTGCCCCCTTATTTTGCTAATGCTTTGTTTACTTTATGTCCTTCGGTAACCTTAAAACGTTGGGAAGAGCAAGTAGGAATGACTAATCTTCAGTCTTTGGCTTGCGGCACACCGGTAATTACGACTAAATCCGGGGCGATTCCCGAATATATTAATGAAAAAGTGGGGATTTTGATACCAGAAAAAAACGCTAATGCTTTAGCGGAAGCAATGAAAAAATTATTAAAAAATAGTAAATTACGCCAAAAATTAGGCCAAAATGGCGTCACTTATATAAAAGAGAACTTCGAAGTTAAAAAAACCATCCAAAAAACAGAAGAGATTTTGTTAGGGCTTATTAAAAAGGTATAATTAAAAAACGAAAGGAGAGTATGGGTGAAAACTTAACTATTCCAGAAGACTCAGTTGAAGAAAATGAAAATATTTATCCTTCAGTTTCAGAGTATTTGTCTGCTTTTGAGCAGTCATCTCAATTTGACGAGGCAATCGCTCAAAGAGAAAGAGATTTAAAACTGGAAAGACCTGACATTAATTTAAGTAAAGAAGATCTTGTTGAAAGTATGAGGTTATCTCCTGATTATAGGTACACGCTAGTGGATTTTCATCGAGCTGGTAATAAATTGCCAACCGATTTGGAGGTTTATGGTCCAGAAGCTCAAGAAGCAATTCAGGCGTATTGGAAGTATATTGAATCAATGCCTAACCATATAGATATAATTCGAGCGACAGCGAGAGACAAAGACGACGAGGTGATGAAATTATTTCGAATGGAAAAAACAAGAGACAAATTTCATACTCTTGCTGGGTTAGAGCTGCTTGGTAAAGGAGTGATGTTAGAAAATGGTCAAAAAATTACTTGCGACGAGTTTACCTCTGACGAGTCGGCGATGGATTTGGCATCATATTCAATTTTAGGGAGAGCGTTAGTCTCTATTATCACTGAAGGGGTTGGCTTGGATGTTGTTGATCCTAAAAGAGAAGAAGCAAAAACAGTGGCAACTTTAAATTTTCTTAATGACCTTCAATACTCGAGTGGTCATTGGGTAGCTAAAGGTGAAAAATAAAAAAGAACCCCTGGTTTTAAACTTTTAAACCAGGGGTAAATGCGAAGGAACTCTATTTTATCTGAGCTTTTCTTCTTCCTTGTAACGAAGGACAATTGCTTTGCAACCAATGCAAGTTTTTAGGTGTTCTTGGATCTCTGAGGTGGCATCCTTGCTTAACTTGTCTTCAAAAAAGACGAAGTCAATCAGTAGATCCACACTTGGGCATTTATTCATTTTAACCACCTCCAGGATTTGATATCTTATCATAATAAAGGATAAATGTCAAGTATTTAATTCTCTTTCTTAACCTGCTATACTTAAAACCAATGAAAGAAAGATTTCTGCGAAATTTTTATATTGCGTTAATAAGCATTTTTTTGGCAGGGATAATTGGTGTCATTATTGCCAAAACAGCTTTTCTGTCACTAGTAATAATTCCTATACTTGTGCTGGCGGCAATTTTATTTTATTTAATTGTTCGTTCTCCTGAGCTAGGCTGGTTTTTAATTATTTTCTTTTTGCCTTTTGAAAGAGTGCCATCAATTGAAATGGCGGGGGTAAACCTAAAAATCAATACTCTTTTAGGTTTTTTGACTCTATTTGCCTGGTTTTTGGCTTTAATGTTTAATTCCAAAAAATACAAGGTTCAACCTAATGTTTTGGCTATTCCTTTAGGTTTATTTAGCATTGCCATGTTTCTTTCTCTTACTCAAGCGGTAAATCTTACAAGGGCAATCGCTGTTTTAATATTTATTTTATTTACAATTATGCTTTCAGTTCTGGCAGTTAATATTATTAAAGATAAAGAGAGCTTGAAAAAAACCCTTTTAGTTCTATTTGCTTCGAGTTTTTTGGTTGGTTTGTTCGGTCTTTTCCAATTTGCTGGTGATGTTGTTGGACTTCCTAGAGGACTAACCTTACTCAAGGAAGGGTATACCTCGAGGGTATTTGGTTTTCCAAGAGTTCAGGCTTTTTCAATGGAGCCATTGTATTTTGCTAATTATCTGTTGATTCCTATTTGTGTTGGTTTAGCTCTTTTTGTTAATAAGATTAGCATCTTGAAGCAACGTTGGTGGCTAATCGCTCTTATTATTCTTCTTTTGATCAACTTTGTTTTAACTGTTTCAAGGGGAGGATATGCTGGTTTGGTTGTTTCGCTTTTAGTTTTAGGCGCTTTTTTCTTAAAAAAAGTTTTGACCTGGAGGAATGTTTTAATCGGTGCGGTGGCGGTAGTTGTTGTAGTTTATGGAGTTTCTTTCGCTCTTTCTAAAGGTGAATATAGGGCAACAAACGAATTTTTAGGCCATGTTAAATTACAAGATTTAACCCAAGGAGAATCTATTCAAGGCAGGCTAGTCACTTTCGAAAGGGCTTTGCGTGCTTATGATCAAAGCCCGATTTTAGGAATCGGTATTGGCAACTATGGTCCTTGGGCAAAAAATTATCCTATTGTTCGGCCAAAAACTGGTTGGGACATTGTTAATAATGAATACATTGAAATTTTAGCCGAAACGGGCATTTTGGGTCTTGCGGCTTTTAGTCTGGTTCTTGTTATTTTAATATTTAGAAGTTTTGTCGCCTTTAAGTATGCTCATGATATTTTCTTAAAATCGGTTTTAATTGGTCTTTTAGCAGCTCTGGCAGGTATTTTAGTCCAATATAACTTTATGTCGACTCTTTATATAATTCATGTCTGGATACTTATTGGGATATTGGTTGGTGTCCAAAATATTATTTTAAAACAAAAAGACTAAATTATGGTCAATTTTATTTGTCTAATCTTATTATTGCTTCCTACCTACCTCATCCGTTTTTCGATATTTAATATTCCGACAACTGCTTTAGAAGTTTTGATTTATCTGGTTTTTGTTTATGGTCTTTTTAAAGCTAAAAGTCTCGGTTTTCGAAAAATTCCTCTAAAAATCATTTTACCAGTAGGGCTTTTAATCTTATCTTTAGTAATTTCTGTTATTATTGCTCCAGACAAAAGAATTGCTTTAGGTGAATTTAAGGGGTTTTTTATTGATCCTCTCTTGGTTTTTTGGTTAATTTATCAGTTTGTTAAAAAGCAGGATTTGCCAAAAATCTTTTGGTTGCTAATTCTTTCTGGTACTTTTGTGGCAATTCATACAATTATTCAAAGATTTTTGGGTCATGTTACCACTGATGGTCGAGTAATTGGCCTTTTCGGCTATTCGCCTAATTATATTTCCTTGTTTTTAGCCCCAATTACAGTTTTGATATTAACTTACAATTTTCAAACTACAACCCACAACTTACCAAAAAAAATCTGGCAGTTTGTTGTTAGTTGTCTGTTGGCGATTGTTTGTTTATTAGCGATCTACTTCTCGGGGAGCCGTGGTGGTCTTTTAGCAGTTGCTGCTGGCGTTGGTGTTTTTTTTATCGCTTATTACTGGAGTTGGATACGAGAGAGGATTTCCAGTCAAATAATTATTGGTATTTTGGTTGTAATGGCTATTTATACCGGTTGGGTATTTTTTAGACCGGATTTCATGGCTTCGCCTGATAGCGGTCGAGTAGCAACATCTAATAATCTTCGTTGGCAGATTTGGCAGACATCGGTAGAACTTGGTAGTTATCATCCAATTTTAGGTGTAGGTTTGGGTAATTTTCAAAATGCTTTTGGCGAAATGACAAAAGATAGGGGAAATTTTCCTGAATATATTACGCCAATGGCTTTAACGCCTCACAACATCTTTTTAATGTTTTGGCTGAGCTTGGGGATTTTAGGGCTTTTAGGGTTTTTTTGGCTTTTGGTTTTGTTTTTTCGGCAAGCTTTTCAAAAAATTAATTCTAACAAAACTGCTTGTGTTATTTTGGCAGTAATGTCCTCGATTATTTTATATGGACTAATTGAGTCGTCAATTTGGAAAAATGACTTAAGTATTATTTTTTGGGTAATGTGGGGGTTAATTTGGGTTATCTAAAAAAGCATTGGCAAAAATTTGCCTTAATAGGAATTTTTCTTACCTCTTTTTTATTGATGATTTTTTCCGGCAAAACTGACTCTCTAACGGTTGATGAAAAAGTTCATATTTCCGCTGGTTATTTGCATACTTGGAAGGGTGATTATACTTTTAACACCGAACACCCACCAATGTTAAATGATCTAGCTGGTCTTTTTGCTAAACTGGCTAAACCAAATGTTCCAGAAATTCCAGCAAATTTTAATGGTGGTGACCAGTGGGAATACGGTGACATGTTTTTTTATCTTTCTGGTAATAATGTTGATAAAATTCTTTTTTGGGCAAGATTTCCATTTATTTTATTAACTTTAGGATTAGTTTATTTGGTTTTTCTTTGGGCAAGAGCTCTTTTTGGTAAAAACGCTGGCTTAATTGCTGCCGCCTTAACCGCTTTTTCACCAAATATTTTAGCTCACGGAAGAGTAGCAACAACAGATATTGGGGTAACTTTTTTCTTTCTCTTGGTTTGCTGGTTTTTAAGAAAGTATTATTTAAAACCTAATTTAAAAACTGCCGCCTTATTGGGTTTGGGCTTAGGTTTAATAATTTTAGCGAAATTTTCTGGTATGTTTGTTTTGCCAGTGATTTTTTTAGGAGTAGTTTTCTCTTTATTAAATCAACGGGTAAAAATCCTATCTGCCATTTATCAAATTGCTCTAATTGTGATTATTCCCTTGGTTCTTGTCTGGGGTGTTTATGCTTTTACGACGCGAGGGCAAATTAAAGAAGCGCCAGTCACTTATCAATTATCAAAGACCTTCCATTCTAAAACAATTTCTCACGAATGGTCTAAATGGTTGGTGATTCCTTTTGATAAATTTGCTCAAGGTACAGAAATTCTTTTAGATCATAATACCTCTGGTCATTGGTCTTATCTAAATGGTGAAGTTGATTATTCTGGTTGGTGGTATTATTTTCCTTATACATTACTTTACAAGATGACTTTGGTGGAAATTATTTTATTTGTTGCTTCAGTTTTTATGTTTTGGAAATTAAGAAAAACTACTAATTGGCAAGCGCCAGCAGGTTGGTTTGACTATTATTTGTTACTTTTTCCACCTTTATTGTTTTTTGTAATTTCTATGGTTGGCCGAATTGATATTGGTATCCGTCACATTTTACCGATTTTGCCATTCATGTATATCTTTATTAGTAGTTTGGTTTTATTCAAAAATAATGTGTTTAAAAAATTGCTGTTAACTTTAATTATTTTGCAAATTGCTATAACTTTTCTTGCTTTTCCTAATTATTTAACTTATTTTAATCAAATTGCCGGTGGTGTTAAAGGGGGTATTAAGCATCTTTCCGATTCTAATTTAGATTGGAATCAAAACATGAAAAGATTTGGGATTTATGCCAAAGAAAATGACATAAAAAAAGTTTATTCTCTTTGTTGGGATGAGTATTCTTTTAGTTACCAAGGTGTTAGCGCCCAAACGCTTCCCAACAATCCAGTAAATGGGGTAGCGGTTATTTGTGCTCAACAAATGGTTGTTCCGCCAGAAGGTTTTGATTTTTCGTGGGTGATAAAAAATCCTCCTGATGCGGTTATCGGTAATGCGATGTACGTTTGGCGATTTGATAAAAAAAATGTAAAATAAAGTTATTGAATAATTTTAAAAGGAGAAAGATGAAAAAAATTCTTATCATTTTATTAGCTTTAATTATTGGTGGCGCCGGTGGTTATTTTACCTATAAGAAATTTTTTAAATCTAGTTCTTCTGGTACTCGGGTAGTAACAGCAGAAAATTACACAGAGGCTTTTATGTGGGGAGTAACCATGCGACCCAATGCTTTTGGTAATTATTCCGATGAAATTTGGCAAAAACAACTTAAAGTTGCCAGAAACCTAGGAGCAAAATGGGTGAGAATGGGTTGGAGCTACGATGCGTCTGACCAGTTTGGTTTTCATGATGCTATTTTTAAACTCATAACAGATAACGGTCTAAATGTTTATTTAGTAATTGAACCTAATGGTAATTTTGAAGATGTAAGAGACCCTTATAAAGATGGCTATGACAATGCCTACAAAATTTCTAGCAATTACAAGGGAAAAATTAAGTATTATCAGATTATGAACGAAGCTGGTAGCAATGCTATTAAGGGAGCGGGTTTTTCTGGTGAAAACGAATCCGATTACGATGAAGAAAAGTATAAGAGGACGAAAGAATGGTTAAGGGGAGCATCGGAAGGTGTTAAAAAAGGCGATCCAGATGCTTACCGAGTTTTAACTAGTCAATGGTTGCAAACAGGATTCTTGGAAAAACTTCAAAAAGATAAGGTTGAGTATGACATTATTGGTTGGGATTGGTTTTCTGATATGGAGTTAATGGGTGAGAAAAAACTTTCTGATGGCACTTTATTAATTGATAAGCTAAAAAGTTTTAATAAGCCTTTAATTTTGGCCGAAGTTAACCAACGACCTGACGGTAAAGATGGCCAGAAAGGGCAAGATGAGCCTGAGCAAGCAGAATTTATCAGAGAGATGGCAGAGTGGTCGCAAAAAAGTAAACTCAATGGTTTTTACGTTTTAGAGCTTTTTGACGTGCCAAATTCTGGTAAGGATTATACTGACTATTACGGTATTGTAGAAGTTAAAAAGAGTTCGTCTAGTGTGTATGTCCCCGGTACACCACGTGAAGCGTATGGTGTGTATCAGGAAATTATTAAGAAATATAGCGAAGGCCAATAATGTTTTTGTCGGTTATCATTCCGGCATACAATGAAGAAAAACGTCTGCCAAAAACCTTAAAAAAGGTTAAAGAATATTTAAGTACTCAAAAATATGAATGGGAAGTTTTAATTGTTAACGACGGTTCAATCGATGGCACCTTCAAGGTGTCATCGGATTTAATTAAGGATTGGAAAAATTTTCAGTTAATCAACAATGAAGAAAATCAAGGTAAAGGAGCGGTTGTAAAACAAGGGATGTTAGAAGCCAAAGGTGATTGGCGACTTTTTATGGATGCGGATGGGTCAACGGATATTTTGGAAATTGAAAAATTATGGCCATATATTAAAGATTTCGAAATTGTTATCGGGTCAAGGTATCTAAACAAAGATTCTATTAAAATTAAACAACCTATAACAAGAAGGATTGTTTCGCGCTTAGGAAACTTCTTAGTCAGAATCTTATTGGGCATTAAGTCAGTTGATACGCAATGCGGATTTAAATTGTTTTCTACTAAAGCTACTGAAAAAATATTCCCATTACAACAAATTATTCGTTGGGGTTTTGATGTGGAAATTTTGGCGATTGCTATTAAAAAAGGCTATAAGATTAAAGAAGTTGCTGTTGATTGGCACGACGCCGAAGGTTCAACAGTTAGAAAAAGCGCTATTTTTAAAACCTTAAAAGAGCTTATGCAAATAAAATGGAATATGGTTAAAGGAAAGTATCAATAAGCTTTGCTTTTTTAGTTGTTTTAAGGTATAATTATCATATGCAAAACTTGCTCCGTCGCCGGTTTGTCCGGCAATTTGTTAAATTTGGTTTAGTTGGTGTTAGCTCAACTATTATTGATTGGGGAATATTTTATTTTTTGAATTTAACTTTTGGCATTTATTATTTAACAGCCAAAGTTTTGTCGTTTTCTGTAGCAGTTATTAATTCCTTTGTTTGGAATCGACGTTGGACATTTCGCTCAACTGACCCTAATCGTAATCGAGAATTTACTAAATTTCTTATTATTGCTTTGGTCGGTTTATTTATAAATGCTTTAATAATGTATTTAGCAGTTTCAATTTTTCATACAAGAAAAATTGTTGGTTTAATCTTTTCTACGGGAATTGTCACTTTTTGGAATTTCTTAGCTAATAAATTTTATACGTTTAAGTATTCACAAGCATGATGAAGATAGGTATTGATGCAAGAATGTATCGTTCCTCGGTCGCTGGAATCGGACGGTACTCGCAAAACTTAATCAAAAATCTTTTAGAAATTGATAATAAAAATCAATATGTTTTGTTTATGACTCCGGCTGACGCCGAAGAAATAAGAAAAAAGAAAATAGAGACAAGAAATACTAAAATTGTTGAAACAAATATTTCTCACTTTTCCCTTGCTGAGCAAACAAAGTTACCAAAAATTTTAGAAAAAGAAAAATTGGATTTAATGCATTTTTTAAATTTCAATTATCCAGTTAGATATAAGGGAAAATTTATTTCTGTGATTCATGACCTAACTCTTCATTTTTACCCAGAAACTGCTAAAAAAACAAATTTCTTAAAAAGAGCTGCTTTCTCTTATGTAATGAAAAAAGCTTGTCAGAATTCGGCAAAAATTGTTTCAGTTTCCGAAAGTACTAAAAAAGATATTCTTAAAATTTTTCATATTGACTCGAAAAAAATTAAAACTATTTATGAGGCAGCCGATGACAAGATTTTTAAGACAACTTCGGAGTCGGCAATCGAATCATTAAAACAAAAATATCATTTAGATTTCCCTGTGATTTTAACAGTTGGTCAATTTAGGCCTCATAAAAATTTGCCAGGGTTAATAGAAGCTTTTGGTAAATTACGAAAAGAAATGCCAGCTAAATTAGTTATCTTGGGAAAGCAAGATCCTAAACATACTCGAGTGTATGAGGCTATTGACAAAACTAAGGCAAAAAGTGATATTGTAATGCCAGGGTTTGTTACGGATGAAGAGCTGTCTTTGTGGTACAAAGCAGCTTCAGTTTTTGTTTTTCCTAGTTTTTACGAAGGTTTTGGTTTGCCTGGGTTAGAAGCGATGATGGCGGGTGCACCAGTAGTTGCTTCGAACCAAGCGTCTTTGCCGGAAGTTTACCAAGACGCGGCATTATATTTTGACCCCTTTAATACGGCAGATATTGCTGCTAAAATTAAAGAGGTAATATTAAATAAAAAATTACAAGAAAAATTAATAGAAAATGGCCGAAAGATTTCACGAAAATATTCTTGGAAAAAAACGGCCGAAGAAACATTAGATTTGTATAAACAAGTCTAGAATAAATTGTTATTTTTACGGAGGTTTTCATGTCCATCGAATCTTTAACTTATCTTATTGCCTTTGGTTCAGCTGGTTTAGCTATTATCTATGGTTCAATTTTAATTTGGCAAATTCTAAAAGCTGATGCAGGAAATGCAAAAATGCAAGAAATTGCTAAAGCTATTCAAGATGGAGCAAAAGCTTATCTTAATCGTCAATACAAAACTGTTGCTTGGATCGCTCTTGTCATTGCCGTTATCTTGTATTTTACTTTAGGTTTAAAAACATCCGCTGGTTTTTTGATTGGTGCAATTCTCTCAGCCTCGGCTGGTTATATTGGTATGAATGTAGCTGTTCGGGCTAATGTCAGAACAGCTCAAATTGCTCATAAGGGTTTAGCGCCAGCTTTATCGATGGCTTTTCGTGGTGGGGCAGTTACCGGGCTTTTTGTTGTTGGTCTAGGTTTGATTGGGGTAACTGGCTTTTATATGGTTACACACGATGTCTCGGCTTTAATTGGTCTAGGTTTTGGTGCTTCACTTATTTCTATTTTTGCTCGTTTGGGCGGTGGAATTTATACTAAAGCAGCTGATGTTGGTGCAGATTTAGTTGGTAAAGTTGAGGCTGGTATCCCTGAAGACGATCCTCGCAACCCAGCTGTGATTGCTGACAATGTTGGTGACAATGTTGGTGATTGTGCGGGAATGGCCGCCGACCTTTTCGAAACTTATGCTGTAACAGCAATTGCTGTAATGCTATTGGGTTCTTTAACCTTTGCTCAAGATAAAGCTGTTTTGTACCCTTTGGCTTTGGGTGGAGTAGCAATTATTTCCTCAATTTTAGGAACATTTTTTGTTAGACTCTCCGGGAAAAAAATTATGAACGCTTTATACAAAGGTTTGATTTCTTCAGCAATTTTGTCAGCTATTGGTTTTTATTTTGTGACAAATTACTTCATGACAGGTGTTGCGGAAAACATTGGCAATCTTTACTATGCCAGTCTTATTGGTATTGTTGTTACTTTAGGAATGGTAATTATTACTGAATATTATACTTCAACTAAATATGGGCCAGTAAAAACAATCGCTGAAGCATCGCAAAGTGGTCATGGAACTAATATTATTGCCGGATTAGCAACTTCTATGAAAGCAACCGCCTGGCCAGTAATTCTAATTTGTGCGGCAATTTTAGGTTCTTATGCCTTTGCTGATCTTTATGGTATTGCTATTGCCGCTTTTTCCATGCTTTCAATGACAGGTATTATTGTCGCTATCGATTCCTATGGTCCAATTACTGATAACGCTGGTGGAATTGCCGAAATGGCAAATTTGCCAGAAGCTGTTCGAAATGTAACAGATCCTTTGGATGCGGTTGGTAATACTACTAAAGCAGTTACGAAAGGTTACGCAATTGCCTCTGCAGGGTTAGCAGCTTTAGTTTTGTTTGCTTCTTATGTTCAAGATTTATCTCAAACTCACGGTAATTTACCTTTTGAACTTACTAATCCAAAAGTGTTAATTGGCTTAATTATTGGTGGACTTTTACCTTATCTTTTCGCAGCTTTTTCAATGGAAGCTGTTGGGCGGGCAGCTGGTGCAGTTGTTATAGAAGTGCGACGTCAATTTAAAGAAATCAAGGGTTTGATGCAAGGTAAAGCAAAACCAGATTATTCTAAAGCGGTTGATATTGTTACTAAATCAGCTTTAAAGGAAATGATTATACCAGCGCTTTTACCGGTTTTAGCCCCAATTGCTGTTGGATTTATATTAGGCCCAGTTGCTTTAGGCGGCCTTTTAGTTGGTTCTATTGTGACAGGACTTTTTGTGGCGATTTCTATGACGACCGGTGGAGCGGCTTGGGACAATGCTAAAAAATATATTGAAGAAGGTAATCTTGGTGGTAAAGGAAGCTTCGCTCATCAGGCAGCTGTCACAGGTGACACAGTTGGCGATCCTTATAAAGATACTGCTGGTCCGGCAATCAACCCAATGATTAAGATTTTAAACATTGTTGCTTTGTTGATTGTAAAGTTTCTTAAATAAGCTTTTAACAAATATAAATATGGCACAAAAAGGTGTTGAAGCAAAAATTATAGAGGTAGTGGAGGATAAAGCAGTTCTTGAAATTGAAAGACAGAGATTGGTTGTAGATTCCGACTGTTTGCCAGAAAAAGCTCTAGCTAAGGGAAAACTCAAATTGTACTTTTTAAATCCCGAAGAAACAGTTGCAACAGAAAAAAAATTAGCCAAAAATATTTTGGAAGAAATTTTAAACGGCAAATAATTGGATGACGCTCAAAATAAATCTCAAAAAAATTAGGGGAAACTCAGGGAAAATTGCTAAGAAGCTTTGGAAAAATAAAATTTTTCAGAAGGTAGTTTTTGGTATTTTATTGGCAATTGTTGCTTTAGCAGTTTTCTTTTTTTCGTTTAATTTAACTTACAAAGATAAAATTTTCCCTCATACTTATATTGGTGGTGTTGATTTTGGTGGCGCAACAAGAGTGGAAGCTCAGAGCAAACTCGAAGGTCTTATTTCTAGTTCACAAGATAAAAAATTGGATTATGTATGGGAAGAAAAAACTTATACTTTAGGTTTAAGTGATCTAGGAGTTGATTACGAAAAATCTCGTGATAAAACTATTAACCAACTAATGTCTGTTGGGCGTACAGGACACTTAGGAAAAATTATTAATGAGACATTTCGCTCAGTTGTATCTTCTAACACTGTTTTAGCAAGTTTTGAATTAAACGAACAAAAACTTAATGAATATCTTACAAACATTGCTAAAGATATAGATATCCAAGAAAAAGACGCCACAATCGAAATTAGAAGTGAACAGCTTGTTATTATTCCTGAGAAAATAGGTCGAAAGTTTGAAATAAATACAAATAGACAAATTGTTTTTTCAAATCTTGGTAGTTTTAATTTTAATTCACAATTACCATTTGAAGTTTTGCAAGTTGTTCCAAAAATAAATTCAAAAATTGCCCAGGCGGCTATTGCCGAAACATTAGATTTAATGAAAAGAAATCTTGTAATGAAAGCTGCTAATAAAACATTTGAACTCAAGCCGGCCGACATTACATCCATGATAGAATTTATTCCCCGACTTTCAAAAAAGAATGTTATAAATACGCCTCAAAACGCTATTAGCATTTATATTTTGTCCCCAGAAATATCACCAGTTAAAGTTCGCGAAACAGTTGATAAAATTGCTGGCGAGGTTTACCAAGAGCCAAAAGACCCTAAGTTTCAAGTTACCGATGGTCGAGTGGCAAATTTCCAGTTAGAACAAACTGGTTACGAATTAGAAAAAGATAAAGCAGTTGAACAGATAATTCAGGCTATTAATAACGATGAAAGCAGCTTGGATCTTCCGGTAAAAGTGACTGAGCCATCACTTTCTTCAGACGACCCGGAAAAACTTGGTCTAAAAGATTTAGTTAGTGAAGGTAAAACTTCTTGGAGAGGTTCACCGCAAAATAGAATTCATAATCTTAGTCTTGGCGCGGAAAAAATTTCTGGAACAATTGTCAAACCTGGTGAAGAATTTTCAACAATAAAAACTATTGGTGTAATTGACGGTACAACAGGCTTTTTGCCTGAATTGGTTATTAAAAATAGCACCCAAGTAACACCAGAATATGGTGGAGGGCTTTGTCAGGTCTCAACAACTTTATTTAGAGCGGTTTTGAATGCGGGTTTGAAAGTTACCGAACGCTCAGCTCATTCGTTTAGAGTCAGTTATTATGAGCCGCCAGTAGGAATGGATGCGACAATTTATGATCCAGCACCTGATTTTAAGTTTATTAATAATATGGATACACCAATTTTAATTTGGGCATATGCTGGTAATAACAGTCTAACATTCCAAATTTATGGCACAAAAGATAATCGTAAAGTTGAGGTTTCCGATCCGGTTCTTTATGACTATACATCACCTGGGGAAGCAGTTTATACACAATCAGACTCAATGGCGGCAGGAGCTATTCGCCAAGTCGAAAGAGCAACTTCTGGTGTTTCAGCAAGTTTTAAATACAAAGTAATAAGTGCCGTTGGCCAAATTCTACAAGATGAAACTTTTGTTAGTAAATACGTTCCGGTGCCTAATACTTATCTCTATGGACCGGGGACTGAAGGTATTCCAGGGCAAGATGCCGCTCAACCTCAAGTAGAGGCAACCTCTGCGCCAGAGCCGGCACCAACAACACCTGCTCCAGAAGACCAAGGAAACATTAAAAAGAAGAACTAATTTTTTAATTTTTCGAGGCAGTTTTTAAAAATTCCATAAATAATGGATGAGGACTAAGTGGACGGGATTTGAATTCTGGGTGGAATTGAGTAGCAATAAAGAAAGGGTGATTAGCAAGTTCGATAATTTCGACTAATTTGTTGTCTGGTGAAGTACCAGAAATTACCAATCCTTTTTGTTCTAATTGCTCGCGGTATTGATTATTAAATTCGTAACGATGGCGATGGCGTTCAGAAATAAGAGAAGAGAAAGAAGAAATAAGAGATTTATAGCAATTATATGTTTTTGTGCCTTTTTTAAGTTTACAAGGATATGCGCCTAATCGCATTGAGCCGCCGTAATTATGTTCAAGCATCTTTTTTTCTTGATCGGGCATAATGTGGATGACCGGATTAGGTGTTTTTTCGTTAACTTCAGTTGTATGAGCGTTTTTGAGATTAGCAATGTTGCGAGCAAACTCAACGGTTGCTAATTGCATGCCATAGCAAAGCCCCAGAAAAGGAATTTTGTTCTCACGAGCATATTTTATGGCTGAAATTTTTCCTTCAATCCCACGGCTGCCAAAGCCGCCTGGTACGCAAATACCATCATACCCTTTAATTATTTTAGCAATCTCTTGTTTTGAAGCTTTTTCCAAATCTTCAGCGTCAATCCAACCTATTTTTGGACTAACATTATTTTGCCAAGAAGCATGCTTAATTGCTTCAATCAAGGAAATATAAGAATCAGACAAAGTGTAATCACCAATTTTAGTATATTTCCCGACAATGCCAATTTTTACTTCCTTATTAGTTTTGTCAATATTAGTAATTAACTTTTCCCAATCTTTTAGATCTTTCTTTTTTGCTTTTAAATGCAATTTTTTTAAAATCTTTTCATCAAGTTTTTGCTCTCTGAATAATAAAGGGATCTTGTAAATTGTGTCCATGTCCGGATTCGAAATAACGTTTTCTTTATCAATATTACAAAGCCAAGCAATACGCTCTTTTCTAGGATCATCAATTGTTTTTTCAGCTCTTCCGATTATAAAATCTGGCATAATTCCAGAACTTGATAATATTCTAACCGATGTTTGAACTGGTTTTGATTTCATTTCTCCTAGAAATGATGGAGTTGGTAAATATCCAACATGAACATGGATAACATCTTCTTTGTCACGATATTTCATAATACGATTAGCTTCAATAAATAGAACATTTTGATATTCACCAACTGTGCCACCTACTTCAATAATCACCACGTCAGCCTTAGTTTCTTTTCCGGCTTGCTTGAAGCGCCTAATCATTTCTTCTGGTACATGTGGGACGATTTCTACATCCTCACCGTTATACTCAAAAGCTCTTTCGCGTCTGATAATTTCTTGGTAGATTTGACCATTAGTAACATAGTTTGAGCGTTTTAAATCTTCGTTAATAAATCTTTCGTAGTTACCGATATCTTGATCGCATTCTACACCATCGTTAGTAACAAAAACTTCCCCATGTTCTTGGGGTCTTATTGTTCCAGCGTCAATATTCATATAAGCGTCACATTTTATCGCTGTAACTTTTATCCCCCTTGATTTTAAAAGTAATGCGATACTGGCGGCAGTTATCCCTTTACCAAGTCCAGAGATAACACCACCTGAAACGAAAATAAATTTTGTCTTCATATCTTTACTTTAAAGTATCAGTAAGGGCCAAAAGTTGTCAAATGTTTCGAGACATCTTAGAATAAATATTAGAAAGGTAAAAAATATGAAAATCAATCCTTATATTTTTCGTGGTTATGACATTCGAGGCATTGCAGGGAAAGATTTAAATGCGGAGATCGTCGAGACAATAGGTAAAGCATATGGAACATGGCTAAATAAAAAGGGAGTTAAAACGGCGGTAGTTGGGGCAGATTGTCGATTGTCAAGTGATGAGTATAGGCAGTCAGTTATAAAAGGCTTGGTTAGTACAGGGATTGATGTTTTTGATATCGGTATGACTTTAGTGCAGATAGTTTATTATGGTCAGTATCATTTTAATACAAAAGGTTTTGTTATGATTTCGGCTTCACATAATCCAGCTGAATATAATGGATTCAAAATGGGGTCGGATTTTTCACAAACGATCGGAACAGAAGAAATACAGGAAATAAAAAAGTTAGCAGACGAAGGACAGTTTATAAAAGGTTCGGGTAAAGTTACAAAAGCAGATATTAGTGAAGCTTACTTAAATAAAATTTTAGAAAAAATCAAAATTGATCGAAAGTTTAAAATTCTGGTTGATTTTAACAATGCGACGGCAGCAAATTTCTTTCCGGCTTTAGCAAAAAAAATAGGGGCAGAATTAGTAAGTAAGTATACTGAAATTGATGGCCATTTTCCTAATGGCACGCCAGATCCAACTGAAAAAAAATTAGTCGAAAGGTTAGCAAAAGAAACACTAGAGGTAAAAGCTGATATAGGATTCACATTTGATGCTGACGGTGACAGATTAGGTGTGGTAGATGATAAAGGAACGATTCTGTGGAATGATGTTTTAGTAGCAATTTTTGCGGCTAGTGTTTTAGAAAATAATCCTGGGGCGGAAATTATTTATAACGCTCTTTGCTCTAAGGTGGTAGAGGAGACTATTAAAACACATGGCGGAAGGCCTCTGATGTGGCGAACTGGTCATACATGGATCAAAGAAAAATTATTTAAAGAAAAAGCGCTGTTTGCGGGCGAACTGTCAGGTCATTTCTTTTTTGTTGATAAATTTTACGGGCATGATGACGGGTTTTATGCTGCTTTAAGATTGTTGGAATATTTATCAAATAAAGGAAAGCCATTTTCAGCGATATTACAAGAATTACCTAAATACATTTCGAGCCCGGAAATTAAAATTGGTTGTGCTGATGACAAAAAAACTGCGGTAGTAGATAAAATGGTTGAGATAATGAAAGAAAGGTTTAGGGATGAAAAAATTAGTGATATTGATGGAATCAGAGTGGATTTTGCTGACGCAATGTTTATTGTGCGACAATCACAAAATGGTCCATATCTAACGGTAAAATTTGAGGCAAAAACGCAAGAACGGTACGAGGAGATGAAGCAAATTGTACTAAAGCTTCTAAAAAGTTCATCAGAAATAGATTGGGATGAAGGAGTTAACTTAGAAAGTCTTGAATAAATCTTGGTTAACTATTTAGGTAAAATCAAAAGAACTCATGGAAGAGAAAAGAGATGAGGTTTTAGAAATTATTAGGGTCTAAAAGTTACTCTAATTGGTTTGTTGGGGGAACTGTAAGCGATGGTGTAGAAGTGCCATTATTGACCTCTAGTCCTTGGCCAAGCTCGCATGAACCTGTGCTTGACTCATTTGTATTAAATGGAGTTACACAAAATAATTTACCAGATGATGGTAGTTTGGCATAACCGACAAAATTATCTTTTGTAACAGTCTGAAATATTAATTCAGAATTGTTTTGTTTAATTGAGTTTTTGATATCAACAATTTGAGGATCTTTTTCAAGCCCGACAAATGTTTGATTAGTGTCATGGTAAACTGCCGCGGCTGCTTCAATGGATGTTACTTGGCTTTTAATTACCGCGTCTTTAGCTTTATCGCGAGCGCCACCAGTACTTTTTGTTACCATTACTGCTAAAATCACAACAACTATAATTATTGGCACAAGGACGGCCAAAAGAACAATAATAATTAATTTTTTATTGTTAGGTTTTTGTGGTGCTGATTGTTCTGCTTGTGGATTTTGATCCATTATTCCTCCTTATATTTTTTTATATCCTAATTAGCAGTCATGAGTAGCATAGCTAAAAATCCAAAAGTCATTAAGAATAAGATTATTACAACAATTGCGATAATGCCGTAGATTTTATTAGGGTTTTTCCGTTGGTTGGTTTGTTGTGTTTGAGATGTTACTTGTTGATTTTGATCCATTGTTCCTCCTTGTACATTTTTATATAATTAGTCCAATTTTTTCTTTAATTTCTTGGATTGTTTTTTTATGATCTAATTTTTCATCCAAATTCTTAAAGCGTTAGAAGGGTTAAATCCTTCATATTCTATCTGCACAACTTTATTATTTGTTAAATTGGTTTGTTTTGTACCATCAGTGATGACAGTTGCAGGACTAATCTTGAAGGTAACAATTTGTCCAGAACCTTCTTCCAGTATTGTTACGTCGGAAGAGGAAAATGTTTGTAGTATTCCAGACGATTTGGTTGGAGTAAAACCAGTTTGTTTTTGATAATCGGTGACTGCATTTATGTTATAGGCGTCGCTGCTAGTTGAGCCGCTTGGGCTACTCGATGGTTGGTTGGGTGTTTTTGCAGCGCTTGTATAAACAGTTGGTGCTGTTGATGGCTGAGCATTTTTTCGACTAGATCCCATAATAGCTAATACGCCACCCAATATAATAATCATGAGAGGTATACCAACGAAAAGATAAATCACTATTCTAAGAACAATCATAAGAGGATCAGTTGATTTCCAAAAAGAAACGTTTTTAGATTGTTGCGGTGTCTTATCTTCTGATGAAGATTGTGTATTGGGTTTTTGTGGTTGGGGTTGCTTTTGATCCATTATTCCTCCTTATGATTTTCTATTAATTAAAATAAAAGTAACAAAAAAATAATAATCATTAAAATAGGGATACCAATAAACCACACTATTCTTATATCCTTGGTTTGAGGTAATTTTTCTATATAGTTTTCTAATTCAATAGTTGGCAAAACAGAATAGAGATTTTTATTTCCTTTATACTTAATCATAAAATTATAACGAAATCTATTATGAGAGAGTGTCTTATAAATAGTTGTGTTTTTAAGCAGAAACTCTTTTTCTTCTTCGAGATCTTTCAACCTGATTCTGTCTGTAAAGAACGTAATTTCTGTAATGATTCTAGTTTTTGGTACTAAATATAAAAAGAAAATTAACATACTTGTGATAAAAAATAAGAATGGTAAAGAATGAAGATTAGGCCCTTCTATAAAAAAAGCGAAAAATATAGCAATTAGTCCTAGGTACAACATAACCATAGACAATTTGCGTCCTTGCGAAGTAGATCCCCAAAAATGACGGCTAGATTTTTGAATTTGAGTCATTTTGTCAGGTTCCAGTAAGCCAGACAAACCAGTAACATATTTTTTACCGACAATATTTTCTTGATTATCCATATTTATTATATTCCTATATCACTAATCCCATTCTTTCTTTTACTTCTTGGATTGTTTTGGAAGCTACTGGCCTTAATTTTTCGGCGCCTTCCTTTAAAATTCTTTTGACTTCTTCGTCGGTGATTTCATTTCGGCGTTTTTGAAATGGCTCAAGTTCTTTAATGATCGCTTCGGCAAGAGCAGGCTTGAATTCGGAATATTTAATAATACCGGCTTTTCTTTGCTCCATAAAATCTTCAGCTTCTTCTTTGCCAGCAAATTCGCCATAAAGATTGATTAAATTTGTTGTCCCATTGGAAATTTCATCTGAGCGGCCATCATCAGTGACAGCACTCATGATTTTTGTTCTAATTGTTTCTGGATCATCAGTTAAAGCGATATAAGTGTTTGGAGCATCAGATTTCGACATTTTACCACTCCCGGAAAGCGAACCAACTCGTTTTGCTTCGGTCAAGAGTGGTTTTGGCTCGGGGAACATTTGACCAAATTTGGTATTGAAACGTCTGGCTAAATCACGTGTTAATTCAACATGTTGAACTTGATCTTCGCCGACTGGTACACCCTCAGCTTTATAAAGTAAAATATCAGCGGCCATTAAAACCGGATAATCAAAAAGACCAACTCTTTCCTCGTGTTTTTCTGACTTTTCTTTATATTGAGTCATTCGATTAAGTTCGCCCATGGTGGAGATGGTATTAAGCAGCCAAGCCAACTCAGTGTGCTCTTTTATATCTGATTGTAAGAACAAAACAGATTTATTTGGGTTAACGCCTGACGCCAAAACGTCTTTAGCGGCAGAAATAATTCTTTGTGACATTTCTTGCTTCGGGTAACTAACAGTAATTGCATGATAATCAACAATACAAAAAATTGCCTCATTTTCAGCTTGAAGCTTTGCCCAATTTTTCATTGCCCCTAAGTAATTGCCTAAATGAACAACGCCAGATGGTTGAATACCAGAAAATATTTTCATAAAAACTCCTACGTTTATTCTATCAGTATTAAGCTCTTGTTTTCAAGATGAATTGGGTATAAAATAGCAGGCTATGAACAAAATTGAAAAAGCGATCATAAAAACCTTAGCCTTTTTTGAAATTTTCTCGCGTCCATTAACACTTGAAGAGCTGTGGCATTTTTTGTATAAATGTCAGACAAGTAAACTACAAGTTTTAATGGGATTAAGAAGCTTACAAAGAAAAAAGATAATTGTTAAGAAAGATTCGTATTTTTTATTTTCGGACAATAAAAAAGCTCTTACGACTTTTTTAAATCAAAAAGATATTTGCCAAAAACGTTTTGAGAAAGTTAGAAAAACTGTTAAATTTCTTCGCTATGCTCCATTTGTGAAAAACGTTTCTATAATAAATTCTTTAGCTTTTAAGGCCTCAAACATTAATTCTGATATTGATATTTTTATTGTTGCGAGTAAAAATCATCTTTGGTCGTGCAGGGCTTTTGTAATAACAATTTTAGAAATTTTGGGGCAAAATAAAAACAAGTGGTATAAAGCAGATAAATTTTGTTTAGGCTTTGCTGTCGATGAAGAAAAATTAGATTTAGCTGATCTTTGTTTTAAAGATGACATTTATTTTACTTATTGGTTAGCAACTTTACATCCCGTATTTGATAGAAAAATTTATCAAAAGTTAATTGCCCAAAACTCTTGGATTTTCAATAGTTTGCCTAATTGGCAAGCAAAAAATATTTCAATCACAAAAGAGAAAAAAACGAAATTAGAGAAAATTCTTTCCGGGAATTTTGGTAAACGTTTGGAAGAATTTTTAAGTAATTTACAAATAAAAAAGATTCAAAACGAAAAAGAAAACAACCGTCCGGGGGCATCGGTTATTGCTAACTCTCAAATAATGAAATTGCATGCTTATGACAAACGCGAATCATATAGAAATCTTTGGCAGGAAAGATTGAAAGAGTTAAAAATATGATACATTTAGACTTGACAGAATTGGTTTTCTTTGGTTAAAATGATGTGTGGTGGGAGTCGGTTATCCCCCTTCCGGCTTCCATCGCAAAATTTTCGGAGGAGTCCGATTTTTTAATCTATTTATTCATTAATTTAAATTGTGGAGGTAATTTCATGAAAATTAAACCTTTAGCCGATAGAGTAGTTCTCAAGCCTTTGGAAGAAGAATCAAAGACTAAATCAGGTATTATTATTCCCGATACCGCCAAAGAAAAGTCTCATCGTGGCGAAATTATTGCTGTTGGTGCTGGCAAATACGATGATGGTAAGTTAATTGAATTAACTGTCAAAATTGGTGATAAAGTTTTATACAAAGAATATTCTGGTGACGAGTTTAAGCTTGATGGTGTTCAAGTAATTATTTTAAAAGAAGAAGATATTATTGCTATCATTGAATGATAATTAATAGAAAGGGTTTTTTATGGCTAAGCAAATTAAATATTCTGACCAGGCGAGAGACGGAATTAAAAATGGCATCAATGTTCTAGCTAATTCCGTTAAGATAACTTTAGGGCCAAAAGGTCGCAATGTTATCTTGGACAAAGGCTTTGGCGCGCCTCACATTACTAATGATGGCGTGACGATTGCCAAGGAAATTGAACTTGAAGATAAGTTTGAAAATATGGGTGCTCAACTCATTAAGCAAGTTGCTGAAAAAACTGCTGACATTGCTGGTGATGGGACTACAACGGCAACCATTCTTACTCAGATTATGGTTAATGAAGGTTTGAGAAATGTTACTGCTGGGGCTGACCCTCTTCGTATTCGAAAAGGAATCGAGAAGGGCGTTGAAGCGGTTGTGAAGTCTATTCAAACTCAAGCCAAGGACTTGCAAGGCAAAGAAGAAATTGGTCAAGTGGCTTCAATCTCTGCCGCTGACACGGAAGTTGGTAAGCTTATTGCCGAAGTTATGGATCTTGTTGGTCGCGACGGTGTTATTACTGTTGAAGAATCGCAGACCATGGGATTAGAAAAAGAAGTTGTTGAAGGGATGCAGTTTGATCAGGGTTATATTTCACATTATATGATGACTGATGCTAATCGAATGGAAGCGACTTTAGAAAATCCTAATATTTTAATGACTGATAAAAAGATTTCTGCTATTTCGGAAATAATGCCTCTTTTGGAAAATTTGGCAAGCAGTGGTAAAAAAGACTTAGTGATTATTGCCGAAGATGTAGATGGTGAAGCTTTGGCAACTTTAATTGTTAATAAGCTTCGTGGCATTATGAACGTTTTAGCGGTTAAAGCGCCTGGTTTTGGCGATACGAGAAAAGCCTATTTGGAAGATATTGCTATTTTAACCGGTGCGCAAGTCGTCTCTGAAGATCGTGGTATGAAATTGGAAGAAACAACTATAGAAATGCTTGGGTCATCGCGCAAAATTGTTTCCGATAAAGATAAGACCACAATTGTAAAAGGTAATGGTAATCAAAAAGCTATTCAGGATCGGGTTAAACAAATTAAGAAAGAAATTGAAAAATCAACCTCGGATTATGATAAGAAAAAGCTTGAAGAACGTTTGGCAAAACTTGCTGGTGGCGTAGGGGTGATCAAGGTTGGTGCGGCCACCGAAGTTGAATTAAAAGAGAAAAAAGATAAAATTGATGATGCTGTTCATGCGACTAAAGCGGCTGTTGAAGAAGGAATTGTCTCTGGCGGTGGGGTTGCCTTAGTTGACTCAATTAAGGCTTTAGATAGTGTTACTGTTACTGGCGATGAAAAAATTGGTATTCAAATTCTTCGCCGAGCTTTAGAAGAACCAATGCGTCAGATTGCCACCAACGCAGGCAAAGATGGCTCGGTTGTTATTGAAGAAGTAAAACGACAGGCAAAAGGTATTGGTTATGATGCATTTCGCGATGAATACGTTGACATGATTAAGTCAGGTATTATTGATCCGGCCAAAGTCACGCGAAGCGCTTTGCAAAATGCAGCTTCGGTTGCTTCTTCAGTTTTGACAACTGAAGTTGCGGTGACTGACTTACCAGAAAAAAATCAACCGGCAATGCCTGATATGAGTGGTATGGGTGGCATGCCAGGAATGATGTAACAAGTAAATCAAATACGAAACTAGATATTAAAAGAAAAACCCCAAGAGAGAATCGAGGGGTTTTTCTTAATTATTCTAAATTTGGTAATTCAATTTTGCGATTATTAATTATATGACCTTCTGCGCGGAGGATTTTTTCTTTGGCATTTTGGCCTAAAGCGTAGCCACCGACAAAACCATCTGAACGAATTACTCGATGACAGGGGACGGGAGAAAAGTCTTTGATTGGTAATTGTTTTGAATGATCGTGAAAATTTTTATTTAAAATAGAACCGACAGCTCTGTAAGCTCGTGGTGAGCCGGCTTTTTTGGCCACTTGAGCATAGGTCATTAATTTTCCTTTGGAAATTTTTCCGACGGTTTCTAAAACTTTCCTAGTAAAATCTTTTTTCATGATTTAGGCAGTCTCGGCCCCCACGATCCCTTTTGGTGGTTCGCCTACATCATCAATAAAAATAATTTTTTTGTCAATTTTTGAAACTCTGTCAGCGGTAAGTATTTTTGAATTACCAAGGATGTCTTTTAAATAATATTTAGTAACAATTGTATTATTGGTATCAATTAAAAAGTTTTCAACAATTCCTAATTTTTGACCTGATTCTGTTTTAGCATTCATACCCAAAAGAATAATTTTTTCATCAAGTAAGTTTTTAATACGAACAACTTCTGCAGCATCAACTAAATTTTCATCGGAATTAGTTACTAGACCATTAGGGTCCCAATCAGTAATATCAATAATCGAAAGAACTTTTTTAGGGCTAAAAACTCCGCCGATTTGAACCATAAGGCCTAAAAGTTGACCATTTTTTGGGTCAACTATAATTTCTCTAACGGTGCCGATTTTAGATTGAGTCTCTAAAGAGGCTATGGGCATACCAATTAATTTAGAAGCTTCAATAAACATAAGTAATTTTATCGTATAAAATTGGTAGATAAAATGCAAAGTTTAAACAATTTTAAGATTTATGCTACATTAATAATATAGGACCAAAAGGGAGGTTTTTTTAATGGATCATGAAAAAAGAAAAGGTTTTACTTTAATTGAGCTCTTGGTAGTTATCGCTATTATTGGTGTTTTAGCGGCTATGATTTTAATTGCCGTGAGTAACGCGCGTCGCAAAGCTAAAGAGGCCTCTGGCAAGGGGACTCTTTCGTCAGTTGTGGCTGCCATGACGGAATGTATTCAAGGTGGAGGAGTTGTTAAACCTTCGAAGGCTGATGATTATATTTGTTTCCCGGCCAATACTAATACAACAATGGCTAAATATCCTGCTTTTGCCGCCAGTACAGGTTGGCATTATTACAATACAAATCCTTTGGGTAGGGTTATATTTGGTAGTGGCGATTCGAGTCAAATTATTGCTGGCTGTGACACCCCTGTTTGTGGCCAAGCGACTGTTTGTAGTCGTGTCCAACCAACTGGTCTAACTTTTACATCAGGACCATGTGTTCCTAATATTAGGGCAGCTTCTTTTGAACCCATTGATTACAATGTGCAACGAAGTGGAGATCAACAATCTTTTGTGGGTTATTTTTTGGGAACAATGCTACCAAGTAGTGTTTCTTGCAAAGATTCAGCTGGTCAAAGTATAACTCCTGTGCAAGGTACTTTTGGAGAAACACCAACTAGAATATGGACTACATATACTTGCACTGTTTCTTGGCCATCAAGTCCAGCAATTACGACAGATGCTTTATTAAGCAATATTAGATACGATCTGGTTACTATGACAGCTAACATATCTAGTTATCCCGAAGTAAATGCTAGCTGGATTTGGTATGAGAACAATTAAGAGGGTTAATAAATATTTTTATCCGCGCTCAACATATTCACCGGTACGAGTATCAATGATAATTTTATCACCTTCTTTGATGAAGAGGGGAACATTAATTTGTGCACCTGTTTCCAGTGTCGCGGGTTTTGTTATTGTTGAGGCCGTATTTCCTTTAAATCCTGGTTCAGTGTAGGTGATTTCCAAGCTTATTTTAATTGGTAGCTGAATATTTAATGGATCGTCTTTAAAATATAAAATATCAATTTCGGCACTTTCTTTTAGAAAATTTGCCATTTTGCCAAGTTGAGAAGCTTTAATAGGGAATTGCTCGAAATTTTCCAAATTCATGAAATAGAAATTTTCGGCATCTTTGTAGAGATATTGAGCTTTTCGTGTGTCAAGTTCTGCTTCCTCAATCTTTTCGGCTCCGGCAAAAGTTTTATCTATTACTGCGTCAGAACTCAAATTTTTTATTTTTGTTCGCAAAATCCCTCCACCGCGACCAACTTTAGAATGTTCAGTAAAAATTACTTGGTGAGGTTGACCATTATAAATAATTTTTGTACCAATTTTTAGATCATTTATAGTGTACATAATATAAGTAACTTTAGAAATTCAAAAACAATATATGTTTTTACCTTTTTACGTATGGTAATAGTGCTAAAAATCGAGCTCGTTTAATAGCTTCCGCTAATCTTCGTTGATGCTTGGCACAAGTGCCAGTATCGCGAGCAGATTTCATTTTTGCCCAAGGAGTAAGATATTTTATTAAAGCTCCTGAATCTTTATAATCAATAATATCGATTTTCTTTCGGCAAAAATTACATTGTTTTCTTGATGGACTAAATTTTCTTGGCATTTTACTCCTGTGATCTTTCTATTTAAAATGGTATTTCGTCTAAATTTATATCATCGCTGTCCGCTGATGGAATTTCTTCTTTAATTTCTTTTTTTGGCGCTGCTTTCTTAGTTGGTTTTTCCTCGACTTTGTCTCCAGTAGGAAACTCTTCAACTTCCCCGCCTAATACTGGTGATGAATCAGAAGAACCGCCTTTTGGTGTTAAAAAGATAAAGTTTTCGGCAACGATTTCTGTGCGATTTCGTTTTCCGCCGTCTTGGCCTTCCCATGAACGAGTCTGCAAACGACCTTCAATATAAACTTTATTACCTTTTTTTAGGTATTGTGAAGTAATTTCGGCTAATTTTCCCCAAGCAACAATGTTGTGAAACTCTGTTGCTTCTTGGTTTGTGCCGTCATTACCTTTCCATCGACGATTAGTCGCGACTGAAAAGGAACAGACTGCTTGACCATTGGGAGTGTAGCGCATCTCTGGATCGCGCGTAACGTTACCAACGATTTGAGCTCGATTTAGAGAAAACATATTACTCCTTTAAAAGCTCGTTGAGCTTTTCGTCTAAAGTTTTTAGACGTTCTTCTTCATCTATTTCGGGTTCAACAGCTTTTTTAGGTTTAGCAGGTGTTTTAGTTACCTTTGGTGCTTTTACTTTTGTTTCTTTTTCAATCTCAGATTTTGCTTCTTCAACTTTTTCTTCCTTGACTTGTTTTTCTGGAGCTAGTTCTTCCTCAACTTTTTTAGAAATTTTTGGTAAAGCTCCTTTTGATTTTTTAGTAGCAACAATTAAATGTCTTAGAATTTCTTCTTTAAGATTTAATTTACGATTTAGTTCAGCGACTTTTTCTTCCGAAATTTCAAAAACAATCGTCGAAAAATAAGCTTCACTTTGTTTTTCAACTTTGTAAACGAGTTGTTTCCGGCCTAAGGACGAAGCAGAGACTATTTTGCCAGATAGGCTTTCAATAATTTCTGGCGTTGGTCCGTCAACTGCCGGATTTTTTAATTCTTCAATTGTAAGAAATGTAATTTCATATTGTTTCATTGCTTTTCAAATATAACAGAAGAAGAAAACTTTTGCAAGCCCCCACACCTATTATTACTTTCAGCGTATTTTAATAGGTATGGGGATAAAAGCTCAGGTCTTAAAAACCCCCGTTCAAACGGGGGTTTATCTTTGCTAACTAGCGTTAGGACTTTCTTCTTCGAAGATTTCTCCTGTTAGTTCTTCATCTTCAATGTCAGCTTCTTCGTATTTACCTTGGTAGGTAATGTCAGTTTCTCTTTGAAGCAGGGCAAGAATGTTCCAGTATTTATCGCAATGATTAAGCAGAAGTGGGTTCATACATATAGGTATGCCACAGATTTCTATTCTTTTCTGATATGAATCAGAGAGAAGTTGGGCAACAAATCGAAAGTCACCGTCACGAGTAACAATAATAGCCGTATCGTATTGTTCATGAGATTTAATCATTTCACAAACTAATTGGCAGTCAGAATATCCTTTAATTCTATGCAATCCCTTTTCAGGATTATTCTGAATAGTTTGTAAGACAGTAATCACTTGGAATCCGTTTTGTCGTAAACTCATGATGGTGGCATGGGTTGATCGTTCTATTCTACCGTCAGGTGAAGCCGAGATCATCATTAGTTTTTTTTCTGCCGGGCGACCATAGATAATTATGTTAACAAGTTTTTGAATATCGATGTTAATACCCCTTCGTTGCCGAATGATATCTAATATGTCGAAAAAATTATCGCCATCAATAAAAACGGCCACTCTTTCATTTTTTGAATTGTCCAAGGTGCTATACCTCCTGAATAAAACTGACCTAAATCTTACCAGAAAACAGAGAACAAGTCAAGAGTTTCGTTAAACATTGAATCGAAATAGTACAATGTCGCCATCTTGAACAATATAAGTTTTCCCCTCGGTTTTAATGAGCCCTTTTTCTTTGCAACCGGCCCAACCGTTATATTGAATAAAGTCTTCGTATTTTATGACTTCGGCGGCAATAAATCCGCGCTCAAAATCAGTATGAATAACGCCGGCGGCCTGTGGTGCAGTTGAACCTTTCTTAATAGTCCAGGCGCGTGTTTCTTGTTCGCCAGAAGTAAGATAGGTAATAAGTCCTAAGGTGCTGTAAGCGGCATGAATTAGTCGCGCAAGACCGCTTTCTTTAAGTCCCAAGGATTCTAAAAATTCACCTTGCTCATCTTTATTTAGCGCGCCAAGTTCTGATTCAACTTTAGCAGAAATAGGAATTAAGCTTTCAGGATTTTTAATAATTTCTTGTAGGTTATATTTTTCAATTAATTCTTCAGAGCTCGCTCCGGCCATGTCTTCGGAGACATTGGCAATATATAAAACTGGTTTAGAGGTAAGTAACTGAATTTCTTTAATTGGCGCTAAGTCTTCGCTGTTAGGAAAAATTGCCCAGACTGGCAATTCGTTTTCCAAGCCTTCTTTAATTTTTTCTAAAATAGCAATTTTCTTTTTAGTTTCATTATCGCCAGCTTTTAGTTCTTTTCGCATTCTTTCAAATGTTTTTTCGATAACATTTAGATCAGATAAGATTAATTCCAATTGAATAGTTTTAATGTCTTCAGCTGGTTCAATTTTGCCAGCCACGTGGACAATATCGGAATTTTTAAAAAATCTAACCACCATGGCAATGGCGTCAGTTTCTTTGACATGAGAGAGAAATTTATTGCCCAAACCTTCACCCTTATGAGCTCCTTTAACTAACCCGGCAATGTCGATAAATTCAATTGTTGTTGGTACTGTTTTTTTACTTTTAGAAATTTCTGTAAGTTTTGCCAAGCGACTATCTGGTACTTCAACAACACCGACATTTGGGTCGATGGTGCAAAATGGATAATTGCTTGCTTCGGCTTGAGCATTTTTTACCAAAGCGTTAAATAAGGTTGATTTACCAACGTTGGGTAGACCAACAATTCCAATACTTAAAGACATAACGAGCTTATTCTAGCATAATTTTCAAATTTATGGTAGAGTATATATTCTCTGTGGTAATACAGAGCGAAAAGCCAATAGGGTTTAAAATTCATGTCTTTGACAACTGAGACAAAAAGGGGAAAGAAATGGATAGAAACGGAATTGAATTGGCAGTAGTCGCGTTAAGGTCAATAAGACGAGACGTTGGATTAATAGATTGGCTTCACGACCAATGTAAAAACGGTTTGTTATTAGGTCTTGAAGAAGCTTTAGTTGATAGTTTAATTGATGGTTCGTATTTCTTCCAAGATGCCCGTCATCTTTCCGAGGATTTTTGTCGGTACATTCACAAAGAAAAGTCTCGTGAAAGAAATCTTCATCCTGGTTTTATTTCTTTGCTAAAAGCAGTTGCTTCTCGACTCGAATCAGATATTGTTAAAGATAAAAAATATGACCAGAAAATGTCTTTACTTCTATTTGACGCAGTTCATACCTTTTATGATGTAATCAGTTCTGGTAACACAAAAGACCGCGAAGCTGCGAACAGACTGGCTATGTGTTTTGGCGAAGCTTCGGATATTGATTTTATTAATGAAACGCTTATGTCGTTAGAGAAAAATGGAGCTGATGAAGAGTTTTTAAATGCACTTGCCGAAGGTGCTAATAGGCAAGAGGGTGCATGGGAAGTTAGGAAATTTTATTATTTGACAGGAAAGGCAATCCGAGAAGATCAAGAGTCTTGCATTAAGGCTCTTAAAATAAGTTTGTCTAATAAATTTGCTCTTCCAAATCCTTCTCAGAAGGATTTACGGGCTCGTAGAGCAGATATCAAAAGGTTAACCCAGTTTGTGGGCAAACCAAGTGCAAGAGAATTTTTACAAGGTTTGATTAGTTAATTTAGTGAGCAAAAACTTATCCTCCGGCAAAACAATGCCGGAGTTTTTTAAATCTTTCTTTTTAATTTCAAATAAACTTCTCTTAAAAGGCGGGCATCATCCAAAGCATTATGTCGTTGGTACTTTTCTGAGTCAATGCCAAATTTTTTAACCATATCTTTTTGTCTTTCGTGATATTCTAACGGATCGTAACCTAGGCCGTAAAGAATGCTGGCAAAATCTAGGGGCATCCAGAAGAAAGGGCAATCATCAATGGTAAAAAGTTTATAAATGTATAAGATATCGAATTGATTAACATAGGCCATTGCCACGGATTTGTTTTTACCAACAAAATCTCTTATTTTCTGTTTTGCTTCATCTCGACTAACTTTTTTGTTTTTCAAATTGGGGATAATATTTTCTTTAACCCAAGGGTCTACTTCACCATCATAAGTTAATTCTAAATAAAGTTCCTCGCCACTTTCTTTAACTAAGCCAATGGAAAGAATTTCTCCTTTGTATGGGTCAAGGCTTGAAAATTCAGTGTCCAAAAATATAATTTCTTTATCTTTCATAACTTGATTATGCTTGAAAAGTTGTTAAAAGAGAATATCTAACAGGTTGACTAAGATATAGTAATCAGCTATTTTAAGGGAGGTTAACACAGGTGCTGCAGAAGGGGTGAAATAAATGGAAGCATGTCCGACGTTTCGAGAATTTATAGAACCGCTTGTTAGTCAGTTTGATGCAGGAGACATATGGCTTAGAGGTGTGGAAACAGACTCTATCCCTGAAGAATGGGAAGGATTTATGGTTTCTGAAGTAGATCGAGGGGGTGTTCTTCTTTTATGCCAAGCAATATGTGCCGAAGTGTTTTACGAGATTTCAATGATTAATGATATTGGGCGTTACAATCAATATCGTCACGACTTTCATGGATTAATGAAGGCTGTCTGTGAAAAAGCAAATGGGCTTGGGGTATTCATTGAACTTTCGGAAATTGACTTGCCGGTTACTTGTACAGAAGTTCTTGTTAGAACTGGGATAATCGAAGAAGTTGACGGGAATAAGGCGCAGCTAAGTGAAGTTGGGTGGCAACTTGCTGAAGCAACTGAAAAACAGTTGCGCGGTGGAGGCACAGCGCTTTTACTGGAAAAAGTACCTTTTAGAATTATTAAGACACCTGCTGGGCCAGCTCCGGAAGAGATTCGCCAAAAATGGATTGGTATTGAACTTGCTGGTTGGTTGAGAGATGCGGAGCCAATTTATGACTTTACTTCATCTTTTCCTTGCTTAATGCAGGGTAAAGCTGGTTATGTAGTACTGGTCGATGAAGCCTTAGAAAAACTGGAAAAGGTTGATGAGAGAGCATCGATGTGGTTTCGTGAATGGTTTTCTAAAGGATCTGGCAAACATTTTGTTTTTGAGCAAGATGTAACAGAGCCGATCGAGTAAGTTTTGATGTGGAGGGTATGTGATGAAAGATAAGGTTTTGGTTGGGCTTGAAAAAAGCGTTGAGCGCTCTACCGGGCGGACTGTGAAGTATTTGAGAGAGACACCAATTTGTCAGCAACGACGAGACATTGAAGCAAAAACTGGTAAGCCGATGCGAATCGTATCTTCTTTGCCAAGAATATTGGATAGCAAGACAATTAATCAAATGGTAGACAAAGCTCTACGCACCTAGCAAACGATGACTAGTTTTTACCAAGGATATTCGGCGTTAAATGCTGGATATCCTTTTTTTATTTCAACACCTCAATACTTGAGGCGTTGGACAAGGTATAAAAAAAAGAGCAGAGAAATTAATTTTCCCTGCTCACAATGGCATTGTTCTACCAGCTTCCTCCGCTGGATGAAGATATTCCTCCGCCGAAGCTGCCTCCGGAAGAAGAGGAGGAGCCGCCGCCCCAACTCGAAGAGCTTGACCATGATGACGAGCTACTACTTGAGCTTGACTCATACCTTTGTCGTCTTTCTCTCTCTTCTTCTTGGCGAATTTGAGCTTGTTTGACTTCGTAAGTATGTCGGGAATCGCGAACTTGTTGTTCCCAGGAATTTCTTATAGTCTCGATTCCGGCGTAAAGCAGTAGATAGTTAAGCAACTGATCTCCTGTTGGAGGCTGATAGGATGAGAGGTTGTCAATCTTGCCACCATATTTTTTTATCTTCTTGATGGCAGTGTTTCTTTCTTCGTCCAGTTCGGTTACTGCTTGCTCGTAGTTTTTTTTCGCTTTGTCGAGCTCGTCACAAAGTTGTATGCAGCTTGTGAATTGCTCGTGAGCTTGCGAAAAATGTTCAATAGCCTCTTCAGCTTTTCTCTTGGCCTCGACGTGGTGATTTGTTCCCAGGCTCGATTGAGCAGTGGAAAGATCATTTTTGCCGGCTTCGTAAGCATCATTACCATTTCTCAAGGCCGTAGCCGCATATCGGGTGCCAGCATGAACTTTGATTGTCTCCTCTAAACGTTCATTTGCCTTTTCGCGGATTTTCGTTGTTTTCTCAAATTGCTCCGTGGTTTTTGCAATAATCTTGTTAGCATTCATAATAGCGCTTTTGGCTATTTCTGTTTGCTCGACGCACTTGCTGTAAGTCGTCTTGACGATTTCAGCCTGGTGGTCGATATCCCCAAGGCTGTCTGAACTCATTAGTAATGCTTCGAATTTCGCTTCTTCTCGTTGTGCATTATCGAAGGTAATTCGCGGATCATCTTTTGGCGCCAAAACAGTGTTGTTAATCGATGGGGAATCTTCTATTCGTTTGGCGACCATAGCTTTTCGTATTCTGATAAGTTGATCAAGTTGACAACTAAGTGTTTCTTCTTGCGCCAGACCTTTATTGATTGCCTCGAGATAGGCGATTGGATCACTCCAGCGATTGGAATTTACCTGATCGTAGTAAGTCTGATCAGAAGCATCATCGCCGTAAAGAGTGTGACTTGCAAGCCAACGCTGAGGAATCTTGTTATCATTTGCAAGTTTAAGCATTGCATCGAGCTTTTCAGGGGTCATAAGCTCTTCGGCCGTGTGAATGCGGCTTTCGGCAGCATGTTTTAATTGGTCCCAAGCCTCAGCCGCTCTCTTATATCGACTATCTAACTCATTAATGAGGTTTTGCGGTTTAAAAGTAATTCGTTTGGTTTCAGGGGCGAAAAGCTTTCTTTTTTCCACCTCGCCAGTGTCGAATTCAAATGGGCTAGAAAGGAAATCGATAGCTCTTTTTAGCGGTCCGAAGTTAAAGAAAACACCGCGAACAGCCAAAGCTTTAGCCTCTTCAATGTGAAGGCGAAGAGCTTCGATAGCAATGAAAATACGGTCCACTTCTTTGGTTGTGCTATCGTAAAGCTCTTTTGTCTTTCCCTTAATATCGGTAAGAGTAAGTATCATCGTTCGCTCTTGATCGAAATTGATATACTTAGGAGCAGCATTTTGGAGCATCCCTTGCCATTTTTCAATTTCTTTATCGAATCGCTGACGCAAAGTTTTCAAAGCGCGAAGGCGACTGAGAAATAAATAGAAGGCTAAAAAGATGATAAAAACAATACTCACCATCTTTATGTTTGATGCTACTCGTTGTTCTAGCAATTCACGTTCTTTTTCGGCGACAAAACTAGCCAAACCAGAAGTAGATTTACTAAGAGACGAGGCCTCATTAGTCATCTCGTCTGTTTTGTCTTTTTGGCGAATTTCTTTAGCGTGCTTAAGTGCAATGCGATACAAAGAGAGGTTTCTGGGTAAGAGTTTACGATCTTTACCCAAAGTTTCTGTCATATTCGCGATTTGCCTATCAAGCTTGCTACGAGCAGCAATAAGCTCTCTTTCTCGGAACTTGATAAGTTGGATGTGGCTTTCAAGGTCGTTGATAGCTTTATCCAAAACTTTTACTTCCGCGAACATTTGTCCTCGATTGGTTCCGGCAACAATAGCAATTGCATGCTTATTGATTCTCTGATAGCTTTCGGTGTTCTGGGGTAAATATCTTTCCTGGTAATCAAGAAGCCGTTGAAGCTCGTTGATTTTGCTATTGAGCGTCTGACGAGCAGCTTTTAGTTGTCGAGCAGCTATAACAGCTGGGTCAGTTTCTGTTGTCAGATACTTATCTACTGCCTGGGCCATCTTAATGATGCCCGTTTTTGGATCTTTGCGAGCATTCTTAACATAGCTTACAAAGATGGCAGTGTAGGGATCATGGGCCTCTCTGACAAATCCAAGCCTGCTTTCCCATTCACTACCGGCTAAAAAACGATATTTTTTGGGACTGTAGGTTAGTAAAAAGATACAGGACTTAGTAGTATCGAAATCTGGATCATCTTGCCAATCGGTGCAAAGGTTATCGATTGCGCAAGCAGTATCTTCGTCTGAATATCCGTCGAACGATTCAACAATAACGACATAGTAAGGATACTTTAACTTAGCCATGGCCTTTTGTATTTCTTCAAGGCCGTGTTTACCAATACCTTCTGGGTCAAAACCGTTAGGTACAGTGTAGACATATTGTCCAGGTCTGACGTTCGGTGCAGGTATTGATATTGCAAGGACGCAGATTGGTGCTTGTAGTAATACTAAAGCAACCAGAGTGACGAAAAAGCGTGACAGTGTTTTCAATTGCATTTCCTCCTTCGAAGTTGACGATTTGATTTTTAATGAACAAACAATGTGTAACCTAAAAGGCTACACACTATCCTAGCAGAAAATCTTTTACTTGTCAATATGGTTAGAGGTAGTATTGTTAAGGCAAAAATTTCAACGCCTCAAGTGTTGAGGCGTTGAAAAGATTAACCTGTTTGGATTGACAAGAAGCTCTTTTGCTAGTAAGATGTGAAGTCTTAACAAGTAGTACATTACCAATTAAATAACTAACTCGCGGAGGTGGGGAATGACACCAGATGTTGTCGGAATTGGCATAGTGGTAGTTATGACAGCTCTTATTGCTTTTGCGGCAAAATTGCTAAAGCAACCGATTATTCCTTCCTATATTTTAGCCGGGGTAATTATTGGTCCAATCGCTTTGCAATGGATTGCTGACCCAAAAGCAATTCAAACTCTTTCGGATTTGACAATTATTTTTGTCATGTTCGTTATTGGTTTGGTAATGGATGTTGATCGCATTAAATCAGTTGGTTCGGTGGTTTCCTTTGGTGGCATTATCCAAGTAATTTTAACAAGTATACTTGGTTTTGCCATTGCTTGTATCTGGTTTGATGCGCTAACCAGTATGTACATTGGTCTAATGTTTGCCTTTGGATCAACTGCTTTGGTAGTAAAGATCCTAGCGGATAAAAGACAATTAGATACCTTGCATGGCGCGATTACTTTAGGCATTCTGCTTTTGCAAGATATTTTAGCGATTGTCGCTTTGTCATTGTTTTCCGCCAAAGGGTTGTCGACAAATGATGTAATTGGTGTAGCAATCAAATCTTTCGGTATAGTTTTTATTGGAATTTTGGCTGGCCAATATGTTTTTCCTAAAATTCTTGCCAAGATATCCGATAGTACAGAACAGCTAACACTGACCAGTATTGCTATTGGATTTATCTTTGCTTTTTTGGCCGAAAGCCAAGGTTTGTCAGCTTCAATTGGAGCCTTTATTACTGGTGTTAGTTTAGCTAACCTGCCTTTTAGATTGGAGCTGCAAGGAAGAGTCAAAGCTTTGCGAGATTTTTTCTTGCCAATATTTTTTGCCACTTTAGGTGTTCAGGTTGCTATACCGGGTGTTAACATGATTCTTCCGGTTTTGGTCTTAACAATTTGTTGTTTAATTTTAAAGCCCCTACTTATCTCGGTAATTATCGCTTTATTTGGTTATCAAAGAAGAACTTCGTTTTTTGTTGGAGTTGCTTTGGTGCCAGTGAGCGAATTTGGTCTAGTTCTTGTTGCCGTAGGGATAAAATTAGGTCAAATTAAACCAGAAATCATGACTTTATCAATATTGGTCATGGCGCTGTCGATGTTTTTCTCGTCCTATCTATTTGGTGGCAAGCTTTATCAAAAGATATCGCCATTATTACAATTTCTTGATCGGATTGGTCCTCAAAAAAAGAATGAAGAGGATCTTAAAAACGATGGCATTAACTTCAAAGCTATTTTGATAGGATGCCATCGAGCGGGACGTTATATTTATCATGTTTTATGTAACCTGTATCCGATTAAGGTGATAGAATACGACCTTAATCGACTGATGCTTCTAAAAGATATGGAGATTCCTTGTCTTTATGGAGATGCGACTGATCCGGAAGTTTGGGAAAGTTTAGGTGATCTTTCTGAGCTAAAGATTGTCGCTTCTACTATTTCTGATGTTGAACAGAGTTTAACGATTCTAAGATATTTGAAAAGTAAGTGGCCGCATTTAATAATTATTCTCTCTGCCGATCATATTGACGAAGCGAAACGTTTGTACGAAGAAGGAGCGGATTATGTTATTTGTCCTTACGTTATTGCTGGCCAAATGATCGAAAAAGGTGATCTAAACGATATCTTTAACGAAATTAAGGTAGCAGATTTGCGTGATGAAGCCAAAAACCATATTGATGAAATGGCCGCTCGTTGGCGCATAAAAGCTTGTCAGTGTGGAAATAAACAAAAGAAAACAAACGCGAAATAACTTAACGAATCAAGCGGTTCTTAATAGGGCCGCTTTTTTTAAATTTTTATGTTGCCTAATTTGACAAAATGTGGTATAACCTAAGTAGTCCTAAGTCAAACAATGTTGAAGCAATTAGGAGGTATAGAAGAGATGGCTCATCTAACTCTCAACATTGACAAAGTCTCGGGATGCAAAGGAAAAAAAGGGACAAAGGACGCTCAAGAAAACGGGTGTATTAAGCGAAAGGTCGCTGGCGAAACTCGAACAAAGAGTGCTCACGAAATGAGAAGAGTGCTTGGCGAAAAAGTTGAAACACTCGATTTTCTTAATCAGGATCAACAGGAGGAAGTAAAGCTAGTTGTAGGAGAAGTGCTGACAAACGCATTCTGTTACTCACCTGAACAAAGTGATGTAGAAGTTGTTTGGGTTGGTACGGACAGCAAACTTTTGTTAGTAATTACTAATTCAAATGGCAAATGCGCCATGAAAGAAACTTCTCTTCCCGAAGATTGTATGGCCGAACATGGTCGAGGTCGGTTTATCGTTGATAGCTTGGTCAAAGAACTTGATAGCAACGATAAAATCTGTGCCAACTGTAGTTACGGCCACCATCGTGGTCGAACAATCTTCCAAATGGCTATTGGCTGCTAGAGCTCTCGCCCCCGTCATTTTCTTGGCGGGGTTTTTTATTACGGAGTCCGTGGAAAGCTTGGTGAATTTCATTTAAGTGTTTGTCGGTAACGTGAGTATAAATTTGAGTGGTTGTTACTGATGAATGTCCAAGTAAACTTTGAACCGAGCGTAAATCAGCTCCAGACATTAATAAATCTGTGGCAAAACTGTGGCGTAAAACGTGGGGAGTAACTTTTTTTGTAATGCCAGCTTTTCTGGCATATTTTTGAATCATTCGTTGGACAGAACGAGGGGTGATGTGATTAATTTTCAATTTTAAATTTTCAATTTTCAATTGATTATTTGTATGCCCATAGCTTATAAACAACCATTCTGAATTATCATTTCTGCCAGACAGATATTTCTTAAGTGATTTCCTGGCATCTGCATCTAAAAAAACGACCCTAACTTTGCCACCCTTACCTTTGATAGAAAATTCATTTCGATCTAAATTAACTTGATCTCGACGTAAACTGCAAAGTTCCGAAACCCGTAATCCAGTTGAAAAAAGTAAATCCAAAATAGCCTTGTCGCGAATTCCTTGAATGGTTTTTTCTTCTGGTGCGGCTAAAATTTCATCGAGTTCTTTTTGCTCCAAAAAGATAATTTGTCGTTCGTCAGTTTTAGCTAGTTCAATTTTTTCTGGGGCTAAGGTTTTTATGTCTTTTTTTCGTAAATACTTTAAAAATGCCCGCAAGGCAATTAAATAGTAATTTTGAGTAGTTTTGGAAAGTACTTTACTACTAATTTGACCTCGGTTTAAGGCTAGACGGTAATTTTTTACTAAATCTTGAGTAATTTCTTCTGGATTCTCGACATTATTTTTTTTAGCAAAAGTGGAAAAAACTCTTAAATAATAATCGTAATTTCTAGCACTCGAAAGCGCGCGGCCTTTTTCAACCTCCATGTACTCTAGAAAATCAATAATACAAGATTTTATCGTCATAATAATAATTTACGACGCATAATTTTTATTGTCAAAAAAAATTATTTTTGATAAGGTGTAAAAGAGGTTAAAAATGATTCAAAGGATTAATAGCCTAGATCAAAAAATTGTTCTGAGTCTTAATTCTTTTTTCGCTGAGCATTGTCCCAAAATAATAGACAAGATCTTTGCTGAATATTTAATTTATTTGTTACCAATTATTTTAATTGTTTTATGGTTTTACTCCGAAAAGACTAAAAAAGTTGCCATGCGGGCGACATTTTCTGTGATTTTAGCTTGGCCAGTAATAGCAGGAATTATTGGCCGCTTAGTTAATCGTCCCAGACCTTTTAATTTAAGTGGGGTCCAGGAATTAATTTTTCATCGTCCAGACTATTCTTTCCCATCTGATCACGCGGCAGCTCTTTTCGCGGTTGCTTTTTCTTTTTGGTTTTCAGGGTATAAAAAACTAGGTTGGGCAATCTTTGCTATGGCAATTGTGGTTTCTTTCTTTAGAGTAGCAACCGCCATTCATTATCCAACTGATATTCTTGGCGGATTGGCAGTAGGCCTATTGGCTGCTTACTTGATTAATCTTTTCAACAAACCCTTAGATACTGTTTATAATTTTATTTTAAAGATTTGCCGAGCGATAAAATTGGCTTAAAGAGGCGGTTAACATCAAAATAGTTTTTCAAAAATTTATCGATTATTTAGCTTTTATAATTTCGGCTCTTTTTAGCCCATATGTAACAGCCTTGGTTTTTATTGTCGTAATTAGCTATCAATATGCTCGCGATTTAGGCCAATTTCTTCCTTGGATGATAACATTTTTATTATTTGCCATTATCATTCCCGGGTTTTATGTTTTATGGTTACTTGAGACTCGTCAAATTCGCGATCTTCATATTTCTGATAAAAATGATCGAAAAATACCTTTCCTTTTGGCGGGCGTTTCTTCGGTGGTAGGAGCAATTCTTCTTTTTGTGTTAGGCGCCGCCAAACCAGTAACAGTCATTGGAGCAGCATACGCTATTAACGTCATTGGTATAGCTCTTTTGACCCAAGTTTGGAAAGTAAGCATTCATACAGCTCTTTTTTCGGCAATTTCAACAATTTCTGTTATACTTTTTGGTGTCCAGATGTGGTGGTTATATTTATTTTTAATACCTTTGTCTTGGTCAAGAATTCATCGAAAACGCCACACTGTTTGGCAGGCAGTTGCAGGGTCATTAATTGCTTTTGCCCTAACAGCGGTAACATTTTGGTTTTTTGGCTATCTATAGAGGTTAATTATTATGGCGACAGTAATTTTATCAACACTTGCTAATTGGATTATTCATGTCATCAATGCTCTTGGATATTGGGGGATAGTTTTGTTAATGGCGATCGAGTCAGCCAATATTCCACTTCCTTCAGAGGTAATTATGCCTTTTTCGGGATTTCTAGTTGCTAGTGGAGTATTTAATCTGTGGTTAGTTGGCTTGGCTGGAGCTGTTGGTTGTGTAATAGGTTCAGTATTGTCGTATTATATTGGTCTCTGGGGTGGTAGACCCCTAGTTGAAAAATATGGCAAATATATTTTAATTTCCCATCACGATTTAGATTTAGCTGATGGTTGGTTTAAAAAACATGGTGAAGCAACTGTCTTTGTTGGCAGGCTATTGCCGGTTATAAGAACCTTTATCTCTTTTCCAGCTGGCATTTCCGGGATGAATTTTAAAAGATTTGTTACTTATTCTTTCTTAGGATCTTTGCCTTGGTGTTTGTTTTTAGCTTTTGTCGGTCAAAAAATGGGTGAAAATTGGGAGAATCTAAAAAAGTACTTCCACAGTTTAGATTGGCTTATTTTAGGACTAATAATAATTGGTATTGTTTGGTGGGTCCAAAGACACTTAAAACATCGAAAAATTAAATAGCTCTCTAATCTATCGACATGTCCTCTGGTTCTTCTGTACCAGTGTCACCTTTATATTGGGCAGGAGAAGCTTCGTCGTCTGGTGAGGAAAGTAAACTACTTTTAACCGGGGTTTTGTCGCCAGCAGGTGGTTCTTGAGAAATCTGAACATCAATTTTTTCGCCGCCGGCGGGAGGTGGCGTAGCTGGTGTAGGGGCAGCTTGTGGTTTGGCTACATTTACTGCTGTTGTTTGAGTGCTTACAGCATTTGTATTTTGAGGTTGTTGCGGAGCAGCAAAACCGGCAGGTGCTGGTTTTGGTTGTTCAGTTTTTGGTGGTGTCGGAGGTGGTGTAGAAGGCGTTGCTGGTTTGGGCGGTTGAATTGTTACGCCTTGTTGTTGGACTGGAGGAGGAGTTGGTCGTGTAATTGGAGGAGCAACTGGGGGAGTGCTAGGAGTTATTGGTGGTGCAGAAGGTGTTGTTGGTTGAGTTTTGTGTTCAACCATTGGTGGCAAACCAACTTTTTCTGGGGCTTTTCTAATTTCTTCTTGAACGTGTTCGATTTTTGCGCCGCCGCCAGTAATGTGTTCTAAATATTTAACATCAACAATCGCTACAGCTGGTTTGCCGCCTTTTGTGAGAACATAAAGTTTATCTTTTTGAACTTCGTTAACAATTTGTGAAAAATGATCACGAGCCTCAGTTAAGGGAATAATGTTTTCCAACGATACTTTGAGTGGATTTTCCACAAAAACCTCCTATTTAATTTAAAAATTTAGGCCAATAAACTGGTCATTTTAATCATATAATTAAGCAAATTTTTTGTCAAATTTAGGTAATTTTTGTTTTACCCCCCATTATGTCTTTACAGGTTCAAGCCCTTGACAAATGGCCTATTTTGTGCTATACTAGGGTAGTTTTGGAAGGTATTTCACCTTTCCGAAACAGATTAACAACTTGCAAACTACGCTACATCATGGAGGATGAGAAGGTAATGAAACTCTGGACAAAGATGATTTTGACGGCACTGTGGGTTTCGGTCGTGAGCCGATCGTTAGAGTTACGTTTCGCGCGACTTGTCGTGCCAGAGAGTTTTTACTCAGACGGCTTTTTCGCTCGAACCACGTTTCTTGTCAGGCATGATCCATTGTTTTGGATCATGATTTCGTTCTCATGTTTTTTAGTAGTTGGTGTCTGGTTGTGGTTTCCTGCCAAAAAACCGTTGTCGGCTCTTGGCAAAGGCTACTTCTCCGGCGAATAATTATGGTGGCTACAGAGCCACGGTTGCAAGTGTTGCTCCCGCTAGAAATAGCGGGAGTTTTTTTAATTTGAAATTGAAAAACTTTTAAGGTATATTTAGCATATGATAAATTACAAATTAAAAACTTTACCCAATGGTTTGCGTCTTATTGCTGCTCCTCTGGAAAATACTAAAGCTGTTACAGTTCTCTTTTTAGTCGGTGTTGGCTCAAGATACGAAACTAAAAATTTAAATGGTATCTCGCACTTTTTGGAACATATGTTTTTTAAAGGAACTAAAAATCGACCAACAACTTTAGACATTGCCAAATCTTTAGATGCTGTTGGCGCTTCTTACAATGCTTTTACCTCAGAAGAACATACTGGTTTTTTTGTTCGTTCTGCTTCCGAGCATTTTGAATTAGCCTTAGATATTTTGTTTGATATGATTTACAATTCAAATTTTTCGGCTGAGGAAATTGAACGCGAAAAGGGAGTTATTGTTGAAGAAATTAATATGTATCAAGATGCTCCTCAAAGTTATGTCAGTGAAGTTGCCAAACAACTGTTTTATGGTGATACACCTTTGGGCCGTCAGGTAACTGGAATCAAAGAAACGGTCCAGAAATTTTCTAGGAACGATTTTGTTAATTATCGTGATAAATTTTATACACCAGAAAACACGATTGTTGTTATTGCTGGTGGTAGGAATAATGTTTCATGGGAAGAAAAAACTGAAGAATTTTTTAATAAAGTCAAATCTCAAAAAGCTGAACAATATCTTAAAATTGAAGAAAACCAAACGCAGCCAAAACTTAAAATTCATCAAAAGAAAACTGATCAAGCTCATTTGATTTTAGGTTTTCGAACTATTCCCCGCGGAAATCCAAAACGGCCAATTGCAAGAGTTTTAAACAATCTTTTTGGTGAAACAATGTCTTCAAGACTTTTTACAGAAGTTAGAGAGCGTCGAGGGTTGGCTTATTATGTTAATTCAGAGATGGCTGATTTTCGAGATGCTGGTATTTTTGGTGCTTCGGCGGGAGTTGATCTTTTAAGAGCTGAGGAAGCAGTCAAGGTTATTTTAGAAGAATTCAATAAATTAAAAACTGAAAGTATTTCTGAAGAAGAGCTGCATCGAGCAAAAGAGAATTTGAAAGGCCGACTGTATCTTAGCTTAGAGGAATCTTTTTCTGTCGCCGAATTTTTGGCTGATCAAAAACTTTTCTTGGATGAAATTAAGCATCCTGAAGAGTTAGTTAAAGAATATGAAAAAGTTACCGCTCAAGATATTCAAAAATTTGCTAAAGATTATTTTCAACCAAAAAATTTGAACTTAGCCATGGTCGGACCTTTTAAAAATCCAGATAAATTTAAAAAGTTACTAGAAAGATTCTAAAATGCTCAAAAAGGAAAGAACCCTAATTGCCATTAAGCCGGAATCTATTCAAAGGCATCTAATTGGTGAGTTTGTTTCTAAATTCGAAAGAAGGGGATTAAAATTAATTGCTTGTAAGTTAATTGTTCCAGCAAAAGAACAAATTGCTAAACACTATCCTGACGATGAGGAATGGTATATTTCTTGCGGAACAAAGACCTTAGAAAATTATAAAGCTCGCGGTATTGATCCTGGAATGGGGCCAATTGAATTAGCCAAACTTACTCGTCAAAGATTAATCGATCATTTTACCGACAGACCGCTTTTACTGATGATTTGGGAAGGTCCTCATGCCGTTTCTTTAGGACGAAAAACTGCTGGCGCCACCAATCCTTTAATTGCTGATATTGGTTCGATTAGAGGCGATTACAGCATGGAGTCTTATGAATTAGCCGACGATATTAACAGACCGGTTCATACTTTAATTCACGCTTCTGCTTCAACCTCTGACGCAGAAAAGGAAATTAAAGTTTGGTTTGAAAAACGAGAAATTCTTGATTATGAATTAGTTACCGAAACAGTTTTTTATACTAAAGACTGGGGAAGAGTTAAAAAAACAAAAAATTAAAAATTTATGCTAAGAGCTTATTTACCACCATTTATTATTAGTGCTTTAATTTGCGGAGGCTTAACTTATTATGTTAAGCGCTTAGCGGAAAAATTAAAGCTTTTTGACTTACCAACACCTCGCAAAGTTCACACCAGTCCTTTACCAAGATTGGGTGGAGTAGCAATTGTGGTAGCTTTTTTAATTATGATTATTGGCTACACTTTTGCTTCCAATAGACTAAATTTTGGTTTATCGGAATTATTATTTGTCGATCAAAAAATAGTCGGTATGGTTATTGGCTTATTGATTTTATTGGTCGTTGGTATTATTGACGATATTCGGGGAGTGGCGCCTTTAAAGAAACTATTTTGGCAACTTTTAGCGGCAATTATTGTGGTTTCGTTTGGTGTTTCGATTAGTTTTCTAAGGTTACCATTTGGCAACCATATTGATTTAACTAACGTGCAAATACATTTTTGTACTTTTGGAGATTGCTTTAATATTGCTATTTTAGCAGATTTAATTTCTATTTTTTGGATTTTACTTTTGATTAATACTTTTAACTTCTTAGACGGGCTAGATGGGCTAGCGACCGGTATTTCTTTAATTTCTGCTATGGCAATTTTCTTTTTAAGTCTTAGCTTAGGTCAAGATGCTAGCGCTTTATTGGCAATTATTATTGCCGGGACAACTATTGGTTTTCTCCCTTGGAATTTTAATCCTGCGCGTATTTTTCTAGGTGATTCTGGGAGCATGACGCTAGGTTATTTAGTAGCTGTTTTAGCAATGATTTCCGGTGGTAAGTTGGCAACTTCATTTCTGGTTTTAGGAATTCCTGTTTTAGATGTTGGCTGGGTAGTTCTTAGAAGAGTTTTTAAGGGAAAATCACCATTTTTGGCTGACAAGCGTCATTTTCATCACCGACTTTTAACTGCCGGGTTAACGCAAAGACAGGCAGTTTTATTGCTTTATATTATTTCGATAGTTTTTGGTTCGGTAGCGGTTATTTCTAAAACGCAAGAAAAGATTGCTGCTCTTGTTGTTCTTGTCGGTCTTACAGTCGCTTTAGCTTTAATCTTGATTGTATTAGAATTAAGAAAGAGAAGGAAAAATGGATAAAAAATCTTGTAAAAGATTAATTTTAATTTTTATTATTGTTCTAGTCGCTTTAGGTATGATCGCGCCATTTATGATGGGTGTTTGGAATTAAAATAAAAAAGGAAGGGATATGCAAGACGAAAAATTTCAATTTGACGGTCAAAGATCAGATGAGGATGTTATTTTTGTTATCAAACGCCATCCTTGGGTTTTAGCCTCGGCAGGCTTTTGGCTTATTGGTTTTATTATTGTAACGGTTATATTTATTTTACTTTTTGGATTGTCGCATATCACTTCTTTTTTAATAATTGCTGTTATCCTATTTTTTGTAATTTTTGGTTTTTATCAATGGTTTGTTTACAATAATTATTTATACATTCTTACCAACCAACGAATTATTCTTATTGAACAAAACGGCCTTTTTGGTCGTAAAATTACCGAAGCTGAATTAGAAAAAATTCAAAATTCAACCGTTGAAATTAAAGGTTTGGTAAAAACGGTTTTAAATTTTGGTGATATAACTCTTAGAACGGCCGGTATTGATCCGGTGATGATTTTAAGTAATGTTGAAAATCCCTTTGATGTTCAACAAAAAATTATCAAACATTGTAAAAATTATTCTGATAGTGTAGCTAGACCAAATATTATTCGTTAGGAGTAAGTAGCTTTTCGATCTTTGTCTTATCGAAACCGATTATAATATTGTCGTCAATTTTAATAACTGGTACTCCCATTTGCCCAGAGATTTTGACCATCTCTTCGGACGCTTCGTGACTTTCAGAAACATCAATATTTTCAAAACTAATATTTTTATCTTTAAAATACTTTTTTGCTTGAATGCAGTAAGGACAAGTTGGGGTAGAATAAATTTTAATTTCCAAGAAAGCTCCTTTTGAATTTAGCTATTCTTCTCTGCCATATCACCGATGATAGGTAGTTTGAATTTTTCACCTTGGTAAGCTTTCATCATCATAACAATCGTTAAACCAACAAAAGCAAGCCAGACTATCCAACTAAAAAACCATAGGATAGGTATAATGGTTACTAAAACACTTAAAATAATAAAACCTATGCCGAGGAAAATTGATTGCATAGCATGAAATCGAACGAATTTGTCTTTAGAAGTCATGTAGAAAACAATTCCGCCAACAATTGAAATAAGATAGCAAAGCAAAGCTGCTAGTTTAGGATCGATCCCGCTTGACCCGCCGGTTGATTGTGGTTGCTCGGCCATTAAAACCTCCTTTTTCCGCCTGCTTTATTGCAGGTCTCAATTTAAGTTTAATTTTTATACAATAATTTGTCAAATTACTGTTTAGTTTACTCGACACTTCCTTCTCCTAAAAGTTCTTCCAACTGTTTTATAAGTTCTTGGGATTTTTCGATTTTTGTTTTAGTTTTAACTTCTTTGAAATCACCGTTTTTAGGAACACATAAAACAACCGACATTTCTCCCGGAAAATTTTCTAAAATATTTTTAATTTGCATTAATAATTCTTTTTTAGCGTCTTTTGGTAAAGTAATTGTCAATTGGTTTTCTGGTTTTATGTCTGGAGTCAAAGTAATTTCAGAAACATTTTGAGCGATTATTTTTAAAGCGCCATCTTTGGTATTGGTTCGCCCCTCGACCAAAACAACATTATTTGTTCGCCAAATTAAAGAATCTTTTTTTAGAATTTTTGGAAAAACTAAAACCTCGGTTTTGGCAGAAGTATCTTCTAAAGTGGCAAAAATCATTGGCTCGTTTGAGCGAGTGGTGATTTTGGAAATAGTTGTAATAATACCGGCAACTTTAACAGTTTTACCTTCACTAACAGTAATTTGATTAATAGGCCGAGCGATATTTTTTAAAGTTTTCTCCATGCCTTTAAGAGGGTGTTCACTCACATACATTCCCAAAAGTTCTTTTTCCCAAAAAAGCTTTTCTTTTTTATCAGCTGGCTCGGAGGGCAATAATTTTAATGTTTGAATAATTTCTTTTGCCTTGCTATCGCCAAAAAGCCCCATTTGATTAGTATTAGCATCTTTTGAAATATCACTTAAAAATTTTAAAATGTTCTCCATATTTATTAAAATTTCGTTTCTTTCACCAAGTTGATCTAAGGCACCGGTTTTAGCTAAATTTTCAAGAATTTTTTTATTTAAAACTTTATTACCTAATCGTTTTAAGAAATCTTCCAGATTTTCATAGCGGCCATTTTGTTTTCTTTCTTCAACAATTGCTTCGGTGGCACCTCGACCCACGTTTTTAATTGAGGCAAGGGCGTAGCTAATATCACCGGTCGAAGGAATTACGCCAAAGTCAACAAACGATTCGTTAACATTTGGTGGTAAAACTTTAATGCCCATATTTTGAGCTTCGTTAAGAGCGAAGGTAATTTTTTCAATATCCCTTCCTTCCTCGCTTGTCATCCAAGCGGCCATAAATTCACTTGGGAAGTGAGCCTTAAGGTAAGCAGTTTTATAGGCTAAAAGGCCATAGCTGGCGGCATGAGCCTTGTTAAAACCGTATCTAGCAAATGGCTCGACGAACTCAAACAATTTTTCCGCAATTTTTTTTGTTGTACCATTTTTAATAGCTCCCTCGACCCATTTTTCTTTTTGTTCCAACAAAAGTTTTTTAATTTTTTTACCAATAGCTTTTCGCAAAACATCAGCTTGTCCTAAAGAAAATCCGCAGATTTCTCGAGCAATTTGTAAGATCTGCTCTTGGTAAACGGCGACACCGTAAGTTTCTGCTAAAATTGGTTCAAGTTTAGGGTGAATATAAGTAATAGTTTTGCGGCCGTGTTTGCCGGCAATGTATTCAGGGATTAGCTCCATTGGTCCTGGCCTATAAAGAGCCGTCATAGCCATAACGTCTTTAATGTTGTCTGGTTTTAGCTCTTTAAGGTAACGTTTCATGCCGTCTGACTCTAATTGGAAAACACCCGAAGTTTTGGCTGCGGAAAGTAGTTTATAAGTTTTTGGATCATCAAGTGGAAGGTGGTTAATGTCGAGATCTATTTCTTTAGTTTTCCGAATAATTCTTAAAGTATCGTCAATAATAGTTAAGTTAGCTAACCCTAAAAAGTCCATTTTAACCAATCCTAAATCTTCTAAGGCATGCATTTCGTATTGAGCAACAATGCTTTGCTCACTCTTCATAGAAATTTGCAGCGGAACGTATTCGGTTAAAGCCTTATCAGTGATTATTACTCCAGCAGCGTGGACTGAAGCGTGTCTGGCAACACCTTCGATTTTTTTTGCTAAATCAAAAAGTTTCTTAATTTGGGAGTCATTTTCATACTGTTCTTTAAGCTCCGGAACAACTTCCAGTGATTCGCTAAGCGTTAGGCCAGCAGGAATAAGTTTGGCAATTTTATCGACATCAGCATAACCCATGCTTAGAACTCGACCAGTGTCACGAATACCATTTTTGGCAGCGATTGTTCCAAAAGTAATGATTTGAGCAACTTTATCAGCGCCATATTTTTCTGTTACGTAAGCAATTAAATCTTCTCGTCTGCGATCGGAAATGTCTAAATCAACATCAGGCCAAGAGATTCTTTCTGGATTCAAAAATCTTTCAAAAAGAAGTCCATATCGGAGTGGTTCAATATCGGTAATATCAGTTAGAAAAGAAACAATACTACCAGCTGCCGAACCTCTTGTGTTGGTGGAAATCCCTTGAGATCTGGCAAAATTGGTATAATCGGCAACGACTAACATGTAATTAGCAAAACCCATTTTTTCGATTGTTTTAAGCTCGAAGTCTAATCTTTCTTTTACTTCCGGACCGGCTTTTGGATATTTACTTTCTAAATTTTCGTAACAAATTTCTCGTAATTTTTCTTCTGGGGTTTTGCCATCTTTGATCACAAATTGTGGGAAAATAAAGCGGCCAAATTCAATTTTTAAATTACACATATCGGCAATTTTATTGGTATTTTCAATTGCTTCAGGGACATCGGCGAAATTTTTAGCCATTTCGTCTTGTGAAAGAAAAGAGATGTCTAAAAATTTACCATTTTCTTTCATGCTCATGCGATCAGTGTCTGATACAAATTTGCCAGTTTGAACACATAAAAGTACATCTTGAGCTTCGGCGTCATCTTTATTAATATAGTGAACATCATTAGTAGCAATGAGACCTACTTTATGTTTTTTGCTAAGCTCAATTATTATTTTGTTAGCTTTAATTTGATCGGGTAATTCCGGGTTGTGCTGGAGTTCTAGGAAAAAATTATCTTTGCCAAAAATTTCTAAATATTCTAAAAGAACTTTTTCGGCTGCTTGAGCACCACCGCTGATAGCTGATTGAGGTATTTCACCGGCTAAACAAGCCGATGAAGCAATCAAACCTTTAGAATATTTTTTAAGTAATTCTTTATCAACTCTTGGTTTGTAATAGAAACCTTCTAAATGAGATAAAGAAACAAGCTTGAGTAAATTTTGATAACCAATTTCATTTTTAGCTAATAAGACTAGATGGTATGGATTAGCATCAATTCTTGGGACTTTGCTTGTCATTTCTCTGGGGGCAACATAAGTTTCAACGCCAATTATTGGTTTAATGCCTTGTTTTTGGCATTCTTGATAAAATTCAATCACACCATACATGACACCGTGATCGGTAATGGCTAAGGATTCCATGCCTAGCTGTTTAGCACGAGAAACTATCTCGGGAATTTTCCCAAGACCGTCTAAAAGCGAATAGTGAGTATGTAAATGAAGGTGGACAAATTTATTCATAGTTAATTCAAAATTATAGTAACATAAAAAAACTGAAAGCTAAAAACTAGATTGTATTGACATTTTTCTCTTTTTTTGATTAAATAAGTATATTAGTTCAACTTTTTCGAAAGGAATATATGGCTCATACAAAAGCAAAGGGATCAAGTAAATTAGGACGAGATAGTCAAGCGCAGCGTTTAGGTGTTAAGATTTTTGGTGGTCAAAAAATCAATTCAGGCCAAATAATTATTCGCCAACGTGGTTCTAAATTTGCTCCAGGTGTTGGTGCAGCTATGGGTGGTGATGATACTTTGTACTCTAAAAAAGCGGGGATTGTTAAATTTACAAAAAAAAGTGTGCGTAGATTTACTGGTAAGAAAATTGGCAAAACTGTCGTCAGTGTTGAATAAATAGAGTCTTGTTAAAATAGTGGTTATCGTCTTGACAAAGCTCTATTTTTTTGTTATTATAAACAATCGTTCTTTGATATAATATATTTTTCTAGTGAAAATTATCTTATGAAAGTGAGGTAGTCGGATTGAAAAATATTGCCTGTTAGTCGCTTTTGTTTTACAAAATTCAAGGAGGATGAAGACAATGAGCAAGCTACAGCGAATATTAGCGACAGTTTGGCGAACACTTAAAGAGTATTACGATCCTGCTGAACTAAAACCCTTACTCACTGCTATTCCGGACGGTGTGATCATCCGGAACACAATGGCGTCTGAGCCAGAGATGGAAGTTGTTGCTTCCATGATTGATAGCCGTCAGATACCAGAACACCTTCTTAGTGTTCCTGAGGGTAACGCTGGTAAAAATGAGGTTATGCGGGACGACTTTTTGCCATTTGTGGGTAGAATGCTTGTTCGTTTAGCTCATTTCGATGGGGATCAAGTTTTTCTTTCTTACCCCAACCACTGCCAGGAAGCTGTGATTATCACAGGTGGTTACGCAATTAAGTTGGTGCCAGGAAAGGAGGTAAGAAGGGCGAAGGCTGAACAGGTTGATGAAGAAAGATTCAAAGAGCTTGTCTCTATAATAGACGGATAGGCATTCTTTCTTTAAATATCGGTAGCCGGGAATATTTTTCCCGGCTCTTTTTTAAATCTAATTTTTTACAGATTATATTTGACTTTCTTGGGGTTTAGTGGTATAAATTAATGTGGCACTTTAACAACAAGGAGGTGGTAGAGTGAACTAAAAAACTTATCTCTCCGTCTTATTTTCGGCAGAAGGGAGGGTTTTGAAATGCCGAAAGGAGATGAGGTAAAACGGCTTTACAATCATTCTGGAAGACATGGTGTTTTCAAGGGTGGATCTTCTGTAACAGCAGGAGATAGACGTGAAGCACGTCGAACGACGGCAACTATTGCAGCAAGAGAGGCAATAGGAGCCAAAACCGCCGATGATGTTTATAACATTATTGGCAATAACCCGGACATGGCACACCTTTTTGACAAGGTGTTTCAGGAGAACTTCCAGGGTTAATCGTTTGTATCTCTGAAAGTGAAGGAGAGAAAGAAGCAAAGTCAAGGAGGGATGGATATGGCGGCACTAAGGAGATTCATTTTCAACCTTCTCGCGGTAAGCGACTACCGACGGACTCCTCCCTCCTTACTTAATATTGTTGGGGAGGAATTCAAATGGTATCGCTCGATTCGAATCGAATGCAACTTACCTTCTAAGTTACAGTTTGTTTCGAATCATCCGGATCTTGTAAGTAGACTTATCTCCGAATTTCCTCAACTTTCTGCTTCCCAAGGTGGAATTACATGTGGTCAAGATATGGACTTTGTTCGCGAAATAAGAGAAGGAACCGCTGGTTCGCTTGGTCACTTTTGGGAACACGTGGCAGCTCAAGCTTTTGATGATGTTTCTAGCCAACTTGGCTACGGTGATCATCAATTTGTTTGGTCGACTGCTCGTAATAGGAGTAGAAGCAAGTGGAACAAGACGGTTTATACCATTCTTTGTTTTCATGAAGTTCAGCCACCGCCAGAGTTTAATGGTTTGGAAAGTTTGGTGACTGGTTGTCTTAACGCTTTGTATGAAGGAAATCCTTTTTTTCTTACGGAGCGCCTTAAGGAGTTTGTTGATCACAGAACAGATCGATCTTTAACGATCTAACCATTAACCCCGGTATTTTTACCGGGGTTTTCTTTAAAGCCTTAAAAAGGGATAGACAAATTTAAGCCTTTATGCTAAAATAATAAAGAAATGGAATTACTTAAATTAACTAAACAATTTGGCAAAAAAAATATCCCTCAAATTCGACCGGGTGATACGATAAGGGTTTCTTTTAAGATTACGGAAGGTAGCAAGACGCGTATCCAGGCATTTGAAGGAATTTGTATTAAAGTTCGAGGTGGCCAAAGCTTGAATGGTAGTTTTACAATACGTAAAATTGCTTCTGGTGTTGGTGTGGAAAGAATCTTTCCTATTCATTCACCTTTAATTACTAAATTAGAAAAAATAAAATCTCGTAAAGTTAAGCAAGCAAAACTTTATTTCGTTCGTGGCTTAGTTGGTAAAAAAGCCAAAAAAGCTCGTGAAGAAAAAGACTATAAGATGTGGGAAGAAGCTGTTTCTGAAGAAGAACTAGCTAAGATTGAAGAAGAAAAAAGAATTGCTGCTGAAAAGAAAGCGGAAATTAAGGCAAAAGAAAAAGAAGCTTTAGAAGCAAAATTTGCTCAAGCTGTTTCCTCCCACGAGCAAGTAAAAGAAAAAACCGAAGACAATAAATAAATATCCTAATTAATATGGATGGTCGCAAAGCACTCGGCAAATATGGGGAAAATCTTGCTTTAGAATACCTTGAAAACAAAGGTTATAAATTAATTGGTTCAAATATTCGGCTTTTTTGTGGTGAAATCGACCTTTTAATGGAAGACAAAAACATTCTTGTTGTTGTGGAGGTGAAAACTAAGTCTGACTTGAGTTTTGGTTTGCCTCAAGAAATGGTAAACTATAAAAAAAGACGGAAATTATTGCAGTTAGCCAAAGCTTTATGGCAAAAAAATCCTGGGGCGAATATAAGAATTGACGTTGTTGCTATTGATAAAGAAAATTGTAAAATAGAACATATTATTAATGCTGTTGAAGAATAAAATCTTAGAGGAGTTTTTATGGCCGAAGAAATTAGAACAAGAATTGCTCCCAGTCCTACAGGAGCGTTGCACGTGGGGACCGCTCATACTGCATTATTTAATTGGTTGTTTGCTAGAGCGAAATCGGGCAAATTTATTTTAAGAGTTGAAGATACTGACACGGAACGTTCTAGTGAAGAATTTGTCGATGATATTACAGATGGCCTTATTTGGTTGGGGATTGATTGGGACGAAGGTCCGGAGCGTGGCGATGGTTATGGTCCGTATTACCAAAGCCAACGTTTAGAAATTTATAAAAAATATGCCGATCAGTTAATTGAAGAAAAAAAAGCTTACCATTGTTATTGCACTCAAGAAGAGCTCACTAAAGAAAGAGAAGAGCAGACTTTAGCCAAGAAAGCTCCTAAATATAGTGGCCGTTGTCGTAATCTGTCAGAGGCTGAAATTACCAAATTTAAAGAAGAGGGTCGCGCTCCAGCCTTAAGATTTATTGTTGAACCAAAGCAAGTCAAATTCAAAGACTTAATAAAAGGAAGTATGGAATTTGATTCTAGTTTGTTTGGCGATTTTGTTATTTTAAAATCTAATGGTATGCCAACCTTTATGTTTGCTGGGGCGATTGATGATTTCTTAATGAAAATTTCCCACGTTATTAGGGGCGAAGATCACCTTTCCAATACTCCTCGTCAGATTTTATTAGCCGATGCTTTAAATTTTAATATTCCAGAATATGGTCATTTGCCCTTAATTTTAAATCCTGATCGAACAAAGCTTTCAAAAAGAAAAAATCCAACTTCGATTACAGAGGATTTTATTAAAAAAGGCTATTTACCTGAAGCGATGATCAATTTCTTGATTTTAATGGGTTGGTCGCCGGAAAAAGGTGGTGATTTTTGGGCGCTTGATGATCTAATTAATGAGTTTAATTTTGAAAGTGTTGGTAAAAGTCCTTCGATTTTTGATCAACAGAAATTAGATTTTCTTAATGGTTACTATATTAGAAAAATGTCTTTGGGGGAATTAGCTAAAGCGGCCTCCGATTTTTTGGGCAAAAATGATTTTGTTTTAGATAAGCAAAAATTTCTTATAGCTCTTTCTTTAGTTCAAGAGAGACTTAAAAATTTATCAGAAATTCCTGAACAGATCGAGTTCTTTTATAAAGAGCCTTCCAATTACAAAGAAATTATTGTGCCAAAAAAAAGCACAAACGAAAATACTTTGAAAGGATTAGAAGAGTCTTATAAATACTTATCGGAAGAAAATGATTTTGGTCGTGACTCTCTCGAACAAACTTTACGGGCTATTGCCAAAAAAAATGATTTATCTGCTGGTGAGGTTTTGTGGCCAATTAGAGTCGCGCTTACTGGTAAAACTGCTTCACCGGGAGCTTTTGAAATTTTGGAAGCTTTGGGTAAAAAAGAGAG
>JBAYHL010000003.1:0-65461 GCA_041666185.1 Patescibacteria group bacterium
AGAAACTTTTACCACTAAGTTTGGTGGAAGAGACCTAATTATTTCTAAAGGTAAATTGGCCGAGTTGGCCTCTGGCTCAGTGACGGTTCGTTATGGCGATACCGTTGTTTTGGCAACCGCTGTAGTAGCTAAAGAGCCTCGGGAAGATGTTGATTTCTTTCCATTATTAGTTGATTACGAAGAAAGACTTTATGCTGCTGGCAAAATCTCGGGTAGTCGTTTTATAAAAAGAGAAGGTCGACCGTCGGAAGCGGCAATTTTAACTTGCCGACTTATCGACAGACCAATTAGACCTTTATTTCCTAAAGGTTTTAAAAATGATGTTCAGGTGGTAATTACTGTTCTCTCTTTTGACAGCGAGAACGATCCGGATGTAATTTCAATTATTGCTGCCTCAGCCGCTTTGTCGCAGTCAGTTGCTCCATTTGAAGGACCAGTTGCTGGTGTTCGAGTTGGTCTTATTGATGGTAAATTTATTGCTAATCCAAATTTAAAGGAATTAGAAAAATCCGAGTTGGATTTGGTAGTTGCAGGAACCAAAGATAAAGTTTTAATGCTTGAGGCAGGAGCTTCGGAAGTTGATGAAAAAACAATGGGTGAAGCAATCAGGTTTGGTCTTAAATCTTTAGAGCCGGCACTTGAAGTCCAAAAAGAAATTATTGCCGGTGATAAGCAAACGGTTGAAAAGCCGGAAGAACCAGCAATTATTAAAGAAGTTAAAGAATATCTTGGTAAGAAATTAGCAAAAATTGTTTATGAAGCAGATAAGGTTAAAAGGGAAGAACAAATTAGCGCTTTTGAAAAAGAAGTTTTAGAAAATTTTGAAGGAAATTATAAACAAATTGATCTTAAGAGCGCTTTTGGCCAAATTTTGGAAAAAGAAGTTCGTTTAGCGGTAATTGAAAAAGAAATGCGACCAGACGGACGAAAAATTGACGAAATTAGACCTATAAGTATCGAAACTGGTCTTTTGCCACGAACTCATGGTTCTGGTCTTTTTTCACGTGGTCAAACTCAGGTTTTATCAATTGTAACTTTAGGGCCACCTTCAGAAGAACAAATTATTGAAACAATGGAAGAAGAAGGCACAAAGCGTTATATGCATCACTATAACTTCCCGCCATTTTCGACTGGTGAAGTTAGGCCAATGAGATCGGTTTCAAGAAGAGAAATTGGTCACGGTGCTTTAGCTGAACGGGCTTTAATTCCAGTTTTGCCATCAAGAGAAGATTTTCCTTATACGATCCGAGTAGTTTCGGAAGTTCTTTCTTCGAATGGTTCTAGCTCAATGGCTTCAACTTGCGGTTCAACTTTGGCCTTAATGGACGCTGGTGTACCAATTAAATCACCGGTAGCTGGTATTGCCATGGGGTTAATGACTTCGGAAGATGGTAAAAATCATAAAATTTTAACTGATATTGCTGGGATTGAAGATTTTGCTGGTGATATGGATTTCAAAATTACAGCAACCAAAAAAGGTATTACAGCCATTCAGCTTGATACTAAACTTAAAGGTATAAAAGCGGAAATTTTAGAAGAAGCCTTGGTTAGGGCACGCAAAGCCAATGATGAAATTTTGGCTAAAATTACTAAAGTAATTGAAGCGCCTCGTAAAGAACTTTCGTTATATGCTCCACGAATTAAATCAATTACAATTTCTCAAGATAAAATTGGGGAAATTATTGGGCCGGGTGGTAAAACAATTCGTAAAATTATTGAAGAATGTGGCGGTAAAGAAGTTACTTCGATTGACATTGATGATAATGGCACTGTCACAGTTGCCTCAACTGATGCTAAGATGGGAGAGAAGGCAATGGCTTGGGTTGAAGGTGCTACCAGAGAAGCGAAAGTTGGCGAAGTGTTCGAAGCTCCTGTGACAAATATTGTTAAGGATCGAAACTCGGGTAAAGAAATTGGTGCTATTGTTCAAATTTTGCCTAATCAGGACGGATTGGTCCACATCTCTCAGATCTCGAACGAACATGTTAATAAAATCGAAGATGTTTTAAAAATTGGTCAAACTGTCAAAGTGAAAGTCATGGAAGTTGACAGAGAACGTGGTAGAGTAAGTCTTTCGATTAAAGCAGCAAACGATCAAAATTAGTCTTCGGCGTTTTTAAAATTTCTCTTGGAGGGGTATGGATTTTAGTTTTTTTAAACTGCCAAGAAAAAAACAGCGGAAAACAAATGCGGAAAACGATTTTTTGTTACCTAAAGATAAAGAAAAAATCGAAAAGCTAACTAGGACTAAAACAAAATATTTTAAAAATATTAAAAAAATTAATTATCAAATTGATCTTGTTCGTGACTCAACTAAAACATTATTACCAAAATTTGCTGGTCTTCACCATGGTTTACGTAAGAAATATTATTGGTATTATAATTGGCACACCAGACCTTATACTAAAAGCATCCATTGGTTAGTTTTGTTACTCTATATTATTTCTTTGCCTTTGGTTTATTTTTATTTGTCACCTTATACTGATAAAACCAAAGCCACTACTTACGATTTTCCCAGGTGGGAATGGGTAAATCCAACGCCGACAGGTGATGATTTAGAAAACGTTATTGCTTGTCCGGACAATCAGACACTTTGGGCGTCTGGTGTAGGTGGGACAACTATTAGATCTACTGATGCAGGGGTTAATTGGGAAACTGTTTACAGCACCGCTCAATCAAATTTAAGCATGGTCTGTCTTGACGCTAGTAACGCCTTTGCTGTTGGTGCTCAAGGTTTAATCATGCAATACAATGGTATTTCTTGGTCAAGTCGTACTAGTGGCACAATCTACGATCTCTCAAAAATTATTTCGCTTGGAAATAATAATCTTATAGTTATCGGTGCTCATGGAACTATTTTAAAATCAACCGATGGTGGCATAACTTGGAGCGCTAAGGACAGCAAAACAACAGATCCTTTGGGTGATATTTCTTATTATAATTCAACCATGATTGTCGGTGGGGAGATGTCTGGTAATATATCTATTTCTCATGACGGGGGTGAAACGTGGACTCTAAATAGCAGTAGCTTCTTTTTGACAACAAAAGTTTTTGCTTTAAGTGATACGAATTTTTTGGTTTATAATGGTTCAATGTCAATTTCGACTGATGCAGGAGAAACTTGGGATACCAAAGCTGATTCCGGTGGTATTAACGTCGCCAATATTAGTCAAAATAATTTTGTGACGGCAAATGGTTTAAATGGGTTTGGTGTTTCTCATGATAATGGAAATACTTGGAGTATTAAGGCGTGTGATGATCCTGCGAGCTGCCAGTATCTAAGTACGGTTTCTGGCACAGGAGATAATGTTATTGCTACTGGTAGTTATGGTGAGGTTTATGTTTCTCATAATAGTGGAGACACTTGGGTTAACGAAAGTATTGCTGTTCAGTCTACTTTTTATCCTCCTCTATTTCTTACCGCTAGCAGTGTTGTTATGGTAGGCGACAATGGGAAAATCTATACCTCTTCCGACGCGGGAGACAACTGGACGGAAATAAATACAGGTTCAATTACCAGTATTTATGGTATGACTACTTTTGGGACCAATGATGTTGTTGCTGTGGGTTTGTCTGGTTATCTTGGTGTATCTCACGACAAAGGAGAAGCTTGGACAGTAGAAACTGATGGGACAACCAATGGTTTTAGAGCTGTTGCCGCTTGTGGAACTAGTGTTGTCGCTGTGGGCATAAATAATAGCGATGGATGGTCTGCGGCGGTGGCTTACTCGTCAGATTCTGGGAATACATGGCATTCTGGGACATTTGATTCAGTAAGAAATCTTTTAGGTGTAACTTGTTTTGATGCTAATAATTTTATTGCTGTTGGAGATTCAGGAGCGATAGCGGTTTCTTCCAATGGTGGCAGCACTTGGACTGCTAAAACTAGTGGCACTGTTCAAACTCTTAAAAAAGTAATAGCTTTTAACACTACTTATCTTGTGGCTATTGGCAATAACGGGATGATTGCTAATTCAGTTGATAGTGGTCAAACATGGACACCACAGACCAAGGGTGCTCAAAGTTTTAATGACGTTAAAAATTTTGATAACGATTATGCAGTGGCGGTTGGAAATTCTGGCACAATTTATAATAGCTACGACGGAGGAATTAGCTGGTGGGCTACCGGTAAAAGTGCTGGGACAACATCGCATTTATTGAGTATTACTGTTTTTGATTCATCTCATGGGGTTGTAGTTGGTGGGCCGACAAGCTATTACACTGTCGAGAGGGGGGAATATTGGTTTAAAAATGCAGATCTAAGTGGTGTTAACCTAACTAGTGTTCATGCATTAGACTCAAGTAATGCTATAGCTGTTGGTAGAAGTGGGGTAATTTACACAACGACTAATTATGGTGTGTCTTGGATACAGCAAGCCGTTAATGCTAAAAAAGATTTTAATTATGTTACTAGTTTCGATCCCCTTAATATTTTTGCTTACAGTTTTAGCATTAGCGGTAGTGGAATAATAAGATACCATAGTCCCGCCAATGCGACGGCAACCAAACTTTTAGTTAAGCTTCCGGGACAATCTTTTGTTGATGGAGTAGGGGTAAGTGGAACACCAGATGCCGTTCAGGCTGGTGACACAGTTACAGCAACTATTTACGCGGTTGATGATAATAATAATTTAGATAAAGGTAATGCTTCTTATGCTGGTTTTACCACCACTGATCCGGGGGATACTAATCCTGGAACAATTCAACTCACTCAAGGAGGCACCTGTGTTCAAACTGATCGCCAGCCAGGAGATCCCGAATGTGGTATTGGTACGGCAAACTTCATCTTTCACACTGCTGGTGCTTGGACTGTTAGCGCTAATGATGTTTACAGCATTCTTTCTTCTGGAACTTCCTCGAGTATTACTGTTGATCCGGGTGATCCGGCAAAATTATATCTTTCAAGCCTTCCGGCAACTCTAGATATGGGCTCTGCTTCAAGTGCGGTTACGGTTGGTATCACAGATGTTTATGGTAACGACACGACTGTTAGTAGCAGTAAAACTATTCGTCTTTCAACTACCTCTTCTGACGGTCGATTTTCTGCTAGCTCTAATGGTCCTTGGACCAGAAGTCAGCTTGACGTTAATATTTTAAGTGGTTATGGAACGACAACTTTTTATTATTTGGATTTTCATACCGGTTCGTCGGTTGTAACAGCATCAGAGACACCTGACATTGGTTGGACTGATACTAGCGGGACGATTACTATTAATTCTGGTGCGCTTTCTTTGTCATCTTTAGGTGTATCAAGTAATTCCTTGACTGCTTGCGGGGGAACGCTGACAGTTACAGCAATTTTAAAAAATAGCGAGGGTCTTGCTCTGGCTAGCAGAACCGTTCAGCTTCAATCGTCTAGAAACACAAACGATACTACCTATGATACAATTTCTTCTTCTGTTATCACGGATTCTTCTGGTGTAGCTAGCTTTACGGTTGATTCAAGCAATCCTGGTGATTTTACCCTTACAGCTTACGATCAAACAGATGATCTGTATATTCCTCAAAGCCAGGATATTAGTGTAGCGAGTAGTAGTTTGGGAAGGATTAGTCTTGTAAGCAGTTTAAGTACTGTTAGTGTTGGTTCGCCTTTTGAACTTACCACTACCATGTACAACACTTGTGACAGTGTATTTTCTGATTATACGGGGGAAATTATTTTTTCTTCGTCAGATGACGGTGCTAAATTTAACGAAAAAAATTATACTCTTTCGACCGGAGAGGGTGGTAAATATACCCAATCAGTTATTTTAGAAAAAGAAGGTGAGCAAACTATTAGTGTTTTAGCCGGCAGCATGACAGCAACAACTTATGTGACCGTTGTACCTGTAAATGTTACAACAACTGTTTCAACGCCAACGGCCGTTCCTTCAGCAATTGTTACAACTCCATCGCCAATTTATACCGAACCAGCAAAATCCCTTATCGAGACTTTTCAGGAATCACCAACTTTGCAAAAAATTTCTAAAGTCTTAACGCCGGTAACGGCAACGGTGGCTACTTTGGGGCTTTTCCCCTTGTTAGTTCAAGCTTTCCCGCAAGGTTTTCAGGCATTAGCTTCATTATTTCCAGCAATTTTTACCGCGGCGGCTGTTAGGCGTCGTCGCAAACCATGGGGAATTGTTTACGATTCGTTAACTGGTAAACCAGTTGATTTGGCGATTATTAGAGCCTTTGATGTAAAAACCAAGCGACTTGTTGCCACTAAAGTCACTAATGAAAATGGTCGTTTCCATTTTCTTCTTTCCAAAGGCAACTATTATGTAACTGTTACCAAAGCTGGTTATACTTTCCCGCCTAAAATTTCTAAATTTAAAGCCAGTCAACTTGCGACTAGGTTTGGTCCACAAGGCGATATTTATTTTGGCCAATCATTTGTTATTGAAAGTGATGATACTAATATTAATTTAAGCATTGGCCTTGAACCTAAAATATCAACTTTATCATTTAAGCTTAAATTAGCTATTTGGTTAAAAAATGGTACAGATTGGTTTTTAATTGCTCTTTCTTATTTCGCTGTTCCTTTAATGATTATAGGAGCAATTTTAACCAGTTTGACAGTGGTTGTTATTCAATCGAAATTCAATTTATATTTATCTGGATTTTATGCGATTCTTTTGATCGCGTATCTTGTTAGCAGTCGAATTCGGGCTACGAGATTAGGTCTTATTTTCGATTCTAGAACTCGAGAACCGATTGCCGGAGCAACAGTTCTAATTATTGATAAAGAATACGATGTTATTAGAGAAATTAAGACCACTGATCAGTCTGGTCATTTTGCAATTTTAGCCCAACGTGGCCAATATCGTTTAACTGCCTATGCCTCTGGTTATAAATTTCCAGCCAAGGAGTTCAAGCTTCAAAAAAGTGATAAACGCTTGGGAACTATTTATTTTGGCCAAACAGTTAATAATAAGAAAGCAGGCTTTGTTAATGTTGGTATACCTCTTGATAGATTTTAATCGCGAGTATTTGACAAATTTATATATTTGTGTTACCATGTAATTAACATCAAAAAAAAGACCTCTTTAAATTAAAGGAATTTTTGACTTAAATGAGCTTAGATGAAATTGCGAGCGAAGTTCGCAAATGTACTAAATGTGCCCTTTCTAAGAATAGAAAAAATGCTGTCCCAGGTGAAGGAAATCCTAAGACAGAGATTCTTTTTATTGGTGAAGGTCCTGGTCAAAACGAAGATATTCAAGGCAAGCCTTTTGTTGGTGAAGCGGGTAAATTTTTAGAAGAAATGCTTTCTTTAATTAACCTTAAAAGGGAAGATATTTTCATTGCTAATGTTGTTAAATGTCGACCACCAAACAATAGAGATCCTTTAGAAGAAGAAGTTGATGTTTGTACACGTAGCTATTTATATGCCCAAATTAAAGAAATTAAACCTAAATTAATAGTTACTTTAGGTCGTCATTCGATGAGGGTCTTTTTCCCTCAAATTAAGGCGATTTCCTCGGTTCATGGCAAAGCTTACAAAAAAGCTGGTCAGGTTTACTTAATTTTGTACCATCCAGCGGCAGCTTTGTATCAACGAAGCTTAAAAGAACAAATGAAAGAAGATTTTCTTCAGATCCCCGAAATACTTAAAAAGATAAACAATAACTAACAACTTACAATTTATAACTTTATAGTTGTTAGTTGGTAATTGTTAGTTAGGAGTTAACAAACATATGAACATTACTACTTTACCCAGTAACGGGTTACAAACAAAACCACAGAAAGTTTTTCCAGCTTTTACCCCACGCTTGAGGATCATTCCTTTAGGTGGTAACGGTGAAATTGGCAAAAATATGATGATTTACGAATATGGCGATGATATTATTATTGTCGACTGCGGAATCATGTTTCCTCGTGGTGAAATGCTTGGGATTGATTTTATTATTCCCAATATTTCTTATTTAGAAGAACGTAAAGACAAAATCAGAGGAATTGTTTTTACTCATGGTCACGAAGACCATATTGGCGCTATTCCTTTTATTTGGCCAAAACTTCAAGCACCAATTTTTGCGACTAAGCTAACAGCTGGTTTTATTGAAGCGAAAATGACCGAAGCTGGTCAGTCGCCTAATATTCGTTTAGTCAAAGCTGGTGACAAGATTCAACTAGGAGTTTTTAAAATTGAATTTATTCCATTCTCACACACCTTTTTAGATGATGTTGGTTTGGCTATTGATACTCCGGAAGGGCTAGTGATTCACATTGCCGACTTTAAGTTAGATCAAGAAAAGTTAGAATCGAAAAAAGTTATTGAAAAATTGGCTCAACTTGGTTCCCAAGGTGTAAAATGTTTGATGCTAGAGTCCACTAATGTGGAATACAAAGGTACACCTGTTTCGGAAAATATTATTCATGATACAATTTCATCGATTTTTAAACGGGCTAAAGGCCGATTGATTGTAACTTCTTTTGCTTCTTCATTAGATCGTATTCAAGGAGTTCTAAATTCAGCCGCGCGAGTTCATAAGAAAGTTGCGATTGCCGGTCGTTCGATGGAAAAAGCCATCAATATTGCTACAAATTTAGGATATTTGAAATTACCCCAAGGTGTGATAATCGATTTAAGAAGAATCGAACATATTCCTGATAATGAATTAATTATTTTGTGCACCGGTTCTCAGGGAGAAGAATATTCTGCTTTAGTTCGAATGGCCAGTGGTGAACACCGCCAAGTCAAAATTAAAAAAGGCGACACGGTGGTTATTTCAGCTTCAGCTATTCCTGGTAACGAACGAACTATTTCCGATACAGTAAATAATTTATTTAAAGAAGGAGCAGATGTTTTTTATGGGGGTGAAGCTCAAAGAATTCACTCTTCAGGACATGCTAAGCGCGATGAATTACAATTGGTTATTGAAACTGTTAAACCAGAATACTTTATTCCAATTCATGGTGAATATCGTCATTTAGTTTTGCATACCAGGTTGGCGGAATCTTTAACTGTTAAAGAAGGTAACGCTATTGTTTTAGAAGACGGTCAAATTTTTGAAATTCAAAATGGAACCGGACGTATTGCCAAAGAAAAAACCGATGCCTCATATGTCTTAGTTGATGGTTTGGGTGTTGGTGATGTAGGTAATATTGTCCTTCGTGATCGTCAAGCAATGGCCAAGGACGGCATTTTTGTCGTTATCCTTACCATTGATCACGAAAACGGTAAAATCGTTACCTCGCCTGATATAATTTCTCGTGGTTTTATTTACATGCGTGAACGAGAAGATTTAGTTTATAAAGCTCGTCAGGAAGTAAGACGAATGTTTTCTCGTCATAACGAAAAATATCCAGCTAACTGGGATTTCATTAAAAAAGCCATTCGTCAGGAAATGGGTGAATTTCTTTTTAAAGAAACTCAACGCCGTCCAATGATTATCCCGGTCATTATCGAGGTTTAAGATTAACTTATCGTTATACTAAAAAAGCCCCATTACGGGGCTTTTTTAGTATCAAAAAAGCGCAATCGGAAGTCGGCCCAAATTTACTTTAAATTATTGACCGTTCGTTGCGCTTTTTCTGTTAAAGACTTGAGTTCTTTCCTACCGTCCTGGCTGACCGGGAAAGTAAGAAAAAAGTCTTTTGTCGCCCTAGGCGGATAATCCCTCTCCTTGTAAAGTGCTTGGACAACCAGCGATTGCGAGTTATCCACAATTTGTTAAGGGATTGTATTATCATAATACATATAAAATCATTTGTCAAGTGTTTAACCTTATTGGCATGTTTTTTGAATAAATTTTTGTTAGTAAATTGTTACTTTGTCTTGACTTTTATGAAATTTTAGTATAAACTTATAAATTGTCTGTATGCTTTCAAAGAAGAGCTTAAGGAGGTCAGAAGGTTGCCAGAATTAACAAGGACAGAGAAAAAAGTACTAAAATATGCTGTAAAAGGAGTGAGTAGTAAAGAAATAGCTGATGCGATGTATGTGAGTAAGAGGACGGTTGATTTTCATTTTAGTAATATTTACCAAAAACTCAAGGTAAGGAATCGCGCAGGTGCTTTAGGTAAGGCGTTTACACTCGGGATTATCTCAGTGACAACCAATTCGTAAAGTTACAGATAAAAATCTTGATTCCCGCCCTTTTTATTATGAGGGGCGGGATATTTTTTTATGTTGGCATTGACTTAAGCATAAATTTGTGATACAATAGTTTAATATCTCAAGAAAGATAATAAATCTTAAAAGAAAAACAAAAACAAAGGAGAGGGTATGACAACTGAATGTATTGGAGAAATTTCTCGCGAGATCAATCAAGAAGCTGTAGCCGAAGTAATCGAGGTTCAAACAGATCCAGAAACTGGTAAATTGGTTGAATTCCACCGAGAATCTTTAGAAGATGAAACCGCTTAAATAAGGCGGTTTTTTCTTATGCTAAAAATGATATACTATAAGTAACTTAACTTATTTTTAAGGAGCGGATTAATGGCCAAAAGGAAGTATCGTCGCAAGGGTCAGCGACTTTCTATTTGGGAAGAATTAGATTGGACAATGAACCCCGACACTACTCGTGATGTGGTGGCGGTAGTTTTACTTATTTTAGGATTTATTATTTTCTTAGGGATGTTTAATTTAGCTGGTTCTTTTGGCCGCTTTTTTATTAGACTTTCAGCCAATTGGTGGGGAATAATTGGTTATATTATTCCTTTTATTTTCTTGGGTTATGGTGCAGTTTTGCTTTTTCCAAATCGTTTTCAACTCAAACCAACATCTTTAGTCGGCGTCGTTTTTTCTTTAATTTTTGTCCCAGCCATGATTAGTCCTTGGGGAGGAACTATTGGTGGTGGTATTCGGGCTCTTTTTGCTAGTTTTCTTGGTCCTTATGCTTCATTAATTTTAGTATTTGCTTTAGCAATTGCTTCAATATTAGTTACTTTTAACACTTCCATCAGGGCTTTGTGGCAAAAACTTGGTCCAGGAGCAACTGAAGCAGGTGTTAAAATTAACGAACCACGAGCTTCAGTTTTTACAACTTTAGGTCGTAAGAATATGCCAGCAACTTACCCTCAGACTTCTGCTAGTGCTGGGGATATTGCCTGGGAATATCCGCCAGTGGATTTATTAGACGACAATGCTTCCAAAGCAACTCCTGGTAATATTGCTAAAAATGTTGAGATTACTCAAAAAACTCTTAAAGATTTTGGAATAGAAGTCACAATGGGTGATGTTAATGTTGGCCCAACCGTGACTCAGTACACTTTAAAACCTGGTTTGTCGGTAAAATTAAATCAAATTACTGCTCGAGCAAACGATCTTTCTTTGGCTTTGGCTCAGCATCCAATTAGAATTGAAGCGCCAATCCCGGGAAAATCAGCCGTAGGGATTGAAATTCCAAATAAAGTCGGGGCAGTTGTTTCGATGAAAGAAATTTTAAATGCTGATGAATTTAAGGCTAAGAAATCTAATCTTGTTCTACCATTAGGTAGAGATGTTGCTGGCATACCTTATGCGGCTGATCTTAAAAATATGCCCCATCTTTTAATTGCGGGGGCGACCGGTTCGGGTAAGTCAGTTTGTATAAACAGTATAATTACCGCTCTTTTGTATCAGAATTCTCCTCAAGATTTAAGATTAATTTTAGTTGACCCGAAAAGGGTTGAATTTACTCACTATAATGGCATCCCCCATCTTTTAGCACCAGTTGTTTTCGATGTCGATAAAACTATTTCGGCTCTAAAATGGACGGTGGCAGAAATGGATCGTCGTTTTCGACTTCTTCAGGAAACTAATCGTAGAAATATTGAAGCTTACAATGCTAACCCGCCAAACGGTCGTTTACCTTATATTGTAGTTGTTATTGACGAGTTAGCTGATTTAATGGCTCAGGCGGCTAATGAAGTTGAAGCGGCAATTGTTCGTTTAGCGCAAATGGCCAGAGCCGTTGGTATTCACTTGATAATGGCAACTCAGCGTCCTTCAGTGGATGTTATCACTGGTTTAATTAAAGCTAATATCACTAATCGAATTGCTTTTGCCGTTGCTTCTCAAGTTGACTCTAGAACGATTTTGGATTTGTCGGGTGCTGAACGTTTACTTGGTAATGGAGATATGCTTTATGTTGGCAATGAACTTGGCAAACCTAAACGTATTCAGGGTGTTTTAATTACTGATAAAGAAATCACCAAAGTTGCTGAATTTCTAAAATCCAAAAGTACCCCTCAATACGATGAGACAATTTTAAATTATAGGCCCAGTACTGACCGTGGAGCAACAGGTGAACTTTTGGCAGAAGACGAACTTTATGAAGATGCTAAGGAAACTGTTGTTATGGCTGGTAAAGCCTCGGCTTCACTACTGCAAAGACGGCTTCGTGTTGGTTATGCCAGAGCAGCTCGGCTTTTAGATATTTTGGAACAAGAAGGGATTATCGGACCACCTGATGGGGCAAAACCAAGAGACGTTTTGATAGATGCAATTTCCTTAGATCATGAGCGCCTTCAGGCGAAGGTGCCTATGAATCAAGCTCAACCTCCTATGTCATCACCAAATCCGTCTTATCAAGCTTTTCCTCAGAGTCCAAATTATCCACCTTCTACCCCTCCACCTTATCAAAATCCTTACCCACCAAGTCAGGATCAAGATATAGATAACCAAGCTCAATAAATAAAAATAGAAAAAAGGATGGAAGAAACTCAAATACAATCAAATTTAGAGGATTTGTATTCAATTTCTCAAATTGCGGCTTCGGCTAAAGATTTACCTAGTATGTGGGGACCGCTGCTGGAAGAAGTTTTAGCTGTTTTAAAAGTTGATGCCGGATCTCTCATGATTTTAGAAGGCAATGCTCTGGTGAGAAAAGCCGCTCGTGGTTTAGGTGACATTATGGAAGAACCACCAATTCCTGCATCTTCTGGTGGTGTTTCTTGGAAAGTGGTCAAAAGTCGTAAACCGGTCGTAATTACTGATTTAAGTAAAGAAAAAGTTGCTTCTAAATTTGTTGAAGAAAATTTTCGTTCTTTAGTGACAGTGCCAATGATGGTTCGCGATCAAGTAATTGGTGTTATGAGTATTTTTACTCGTGAAAAACATCAGTTTTCTCTAGACGATCTTAACTTTTTTGCAATTATTGCTAATCAGGCGGCTTTAGCAATAATTTCCATTCAATTATCGGAGATTTTGAAAGAAAATCGTCAGCGGCTTTCAGAATTGGAGGCTCTTAATCAAGTCTCAAAAAGTGTTGCGACGGTTTTTGATTTTGAGGAAACTCTTGATTCAATCTTGGATTCAATTACGACAATGTTTTCAAGTGATATTGGTTTAGTAACTTTGTTTGATGGTGAAACTCATCTTCTTTTAGGCAAAAAACCAGCTTACGGTTTAAGCGAACGACAAATTAATGATTTTCGATCACGAACAGACGAGGGGGTAATGGGTGAAGCCTTCTGTAAAGGTGTGCCAATTATGGTGGGAAAAATTGATAAGGAAACGGAAGAAGTTTTAAAAAGAGCCCGTATTACTGGAATTAAAAGTATAATTGCCGCACCCTTAAAGGTTAAGTCTCAAACTTTGGGTGTAGTTCAAATTTTTTCTTCAAAAGAAAATAATTTTCATTCAAAAGATTTACGTTTATTTTCAATTCTTGCCTCACAAGCGGCTATTGTTGTTAATTCCTCGACAATGTATCGAGAGATTGAAGAAGAACGTAAAAAAGACGAAGCCCTTTTAACTTCTATTGGCGATGGGGTAATAGCAATAGATAAAAATCAAAAAATAATTCATTTTAATAAAGCGGGTGAAAAAATTACCGGTTATTTGGCAGAAGAATTACTTGGTGGCGCATTCTTGGAAACCCTAGGTATTTTTAATAAAGAAAAATTACCAGTTGAAGCAAAAGACTCTCCTCTTGCAAAGATTTTAAAAGACGGTAATCAAATTATTTCAAAAGATTATTTTTTACGTAAAAGAAATGGTTCTCTTTTTCCGGCTTATCTTTCGTTGGCAGCCATTTGTGATATTAAAGATGACATTGTTGGGGCGATTGTTGTTTTTCGTGATATTACTTATGAATTTGAGTTGGAGCAAATGAAACAAGAGTTAATTTCCTTGTCTACTCACGAATTACGAGCGCCTATTACAGCTATTAAAGGTTATTTAGACATGATTTTGTCAGGTGATACAGGTGTTATTAATGAAGAAACTAAAGAAACGATTGAGGAAGTCGTCGGTATTAACCGGAGATTAGCTGATTTAGTAGATGATTTATTAAACGTTGGCCGGATCGAACAAGGTAAAATAACTATCAAACCAGAACAAATTGATCTTACGAGTTTAATTAGTCAAACGGTTCGTGAATATCAGCCGCAAGCTAAAAATAAAAAACTTGAAATTATTTTTCATGATAAATCAATTCCGAAAATTAAAGCCGATTCGGTTCGTGTCCGTCAGGTTTTAAACAATTTAATAAGCAATGCAATCAAATACACTATGCAAGGTTCAATCGAAATCAGCGTTCAAGCCAGTGACAAGGAAGTTACTTGTCAAGTGAAAGACACTGGTATTGGTATTAGTAAAGATGCTCAAAAAAAGCTTTTTGGTAAATTTTATCGAGTTAAAAATGCAAAAACGGTCCAAATTACTGGTACTGGATTAGGACTTTGGATCACCCAAAAACTTTTAGAAATGATGGGCGGGAAGGTTTGGTTGGAATCAGTTGAAAATAAAGGTTCAACATTTTACTTTACTTTACCTGTTTACACTGCTTGACCAAGTTTTTGTGAAAGTTTATGATTAAGAGAGAGGTTTATTATGCCAAGCAAAGGAAAGATTCTTCTTATTGAAGATGACGCAACTTTATCTCGAATGTATGAAAAAAAATTTGTTACCGATGGTTATGAAGTGGTAACAGCTTATGATGGTTGGGATGGTTTAAAAAAAACAACTAGCGCAAAGCCTGATTTGGTTTTGTTAGATATTTTAATGCCAGGCTTAGATGGTCTAGCGGTTTTTAAAAAAATGCGATCGCAGACAGCGACTTTTAATACGCCGGTTATTCTTTTAACAAATATTGGTGACGAAAACGCTATTTACGAATCTTTTAAGCTTGGGGCGGTTGACTACTTAGTTAAATCTGAAGTTACACCAGCTTTGGTGGTAGAAAAAGTAGAAAGTTTCTTGGCCGAACGAAGATAATAATTTAAAATGCTCAAGGAGGATTTTGTTTAAAGGGCAAAGGGGAGGATTTAGTTTTATCCAAATTCTAATTATTTTAGCTCTTATTGCGATGTTGGGTGGGGCTATTATTTACATTTTGAAACCTTCAAAAGTTTTGGAAAAATCTCGAGATGCGAAACGTTTTGCTGACATAAAAGAACTCTCAATGGCTGTTAACCAATATTTGGCTGATAAGCACGATTTTCAAGGTTTGGTGGGACCTTATTCTTCGATTGATACTGGTTTTTTTGACGATGCGACTCGTGAAAAGATTGATAGCAAGGGTTGGATCCCTTTAGATTTTACAATTATCTCGACTGGCGCTTCTTTTAACTCGTTACCAATAGATCCTCTTAATAACTCAACTTATAATTATCGTTTAGGAGTTTCTGTTAATAATAAGACTTATGAATTTAATTGTGTCTTTGAGCGACCAGAAAATATTACCAAGCACTCAACCGATGGTGGTAACGATCCTAATGTTTATGAGCTCGGTACTGATTTGACAATTTTGTAAATAACTGACAATCTATAACTAACAAACGACAACTGATTAAAAAACTATTAATATTTTCTAATTGTTAGTTGGCGATTGTTGGTTGTAAATTAAATTTATGAGGTAAATTTTATGAATTGGCTTTTTACTTTATTATTTTGGGTACCATTAGTTTTTTCTTGTGTGGTTGTTCTTTGGCTTTTCTATTTGACGTTGGTAGGTAAAATTTCTTCTAAAGCTGCTCGTCGAGCATTAATTGCTGTAATCGTGATCTATTTTTTACAGATTGCCGTCAATATAACTTATTTTTATTTTCGTTTAAAAGGTGATGAGTTTGGAAAATATCTTTTACCACCAAATAGTAATTATTTATATCAAGCCGCTTGGGCGATGAGTTCACCTAGCGTTTGGGCTTTAGCGATTGGTATTGGTTTGGTTTTGATTTTGTTGCTCTTGAGAAAAATTTTTCATTCGGAGATTCTTGATCGTTCAGATTTTTATATTTTGTTATTAACAATTTTTCTTGTTGGGCCATCGAGCGTTTTAGTCCTGGTTTTAGTAAGTTTTCTTCTAATGATTTGTTTCTTAATCGGTTTTAGTTTTAAGCAAAAAAAGGTTGATTACAGGGCGAAACTGATTTTATCGCCTTTCTTATTAATCGTTGCTTTTATAATTTTAATTTTAAACAATTTTGAATTTTATTTTAAATTTTTAGAAATGCTTCGTTTGACCTAATCTGGTCTCTTTGTTTTAATTAAAACGTGGCAAGATTTATTAGTAAAAAAATTTTAACAGAAAAAACTCTAGGCGAGAAATTGCGCGCTTTTCGTAAACGTAAACATCTGAGCTTAGAACAAGCCGAAGAAGAAACAAAAGTAAGAGTTAAATATCTTGACGCGCTAGAGCGGGGCTCTTATGGAGAATTGCCGGCCGATGTTTATGTTTTAGGTTTTTTGGCTAAATACGCAGAATTTTTAGGTGCGCCAAAAGAAGAACTGATTGATTGTTTTCATCACGAAAGAGGAACAAACAATTTACCTAAAAATATTGCTCCCGAGGTTCAGATAAAAGAAAGAAAAGCTTATCTTACACCTAGAATTATTGTTTTAATTTTAGTTTTTTTAGGGATTGTTGGTTTTTTGGGTTATATTTTTTATGCGATCAAAAATTTTACAGCTCCGCCTAATTTGGAAATTCGGTCCCCTTCAGCTGAGACCGTTATTCATCAAGATAGGGTAGAAGTTATTGGTAAAACTGATGAAGGGTCTTCTTTGAAAATTAATGACCAAGTGGTATTTTTAGATGACAAAGGTAATTTTAAAGAAACAGTTAAGCTTCAAACAGGATTAAATAATATCGAGATTAGGGCAACTAATCGCGTTCAAAAGGAGACTGTAAAAGTAATAAAAATTTTAGCTGAGTATTAAAATAAATTGCTTGCCAATATCCATCAAAGTACCGGACTCAAAATTCCCAGCGAGAATTTTGGTCCTAAGCGCTCGCCTCGCTCGTTCACTGCGTTCACACCTGCCCGCTCGGCTGCGCGATTTACTTTGATAGATATATGGCTCGCTTGGGTCTGGTTTAAAAATTAAATCATTGAAAATTATTAGGAGGGATAGAAGGGAAAAAATGGCAACTCACAGTGAAGGGGCAAACAAAGGAAAACAAGAAGCTCTCGAGATGGCTCTAGGGCAAATCGAGCGACAATTTGGTACGGGGGCAATCATGCGTTTCGGTCAAAAAGAAAGATTACAGGTTGCTTCGATTCCTAGCGGTTCAATTTCTCTAGATTTAGCTTTAGGTGTTGGCGGTTTTCCTCGCGGGAGAATTATTGAAATTTTTGGACCTGAATCAACTGGTAAATCAACCTTGGCAATGCATGCTATTGCTGAAGCTCAAAAACAGGGTGGTATTGGTGCTTTCATTGACGCTGAACACGCTTTCGATCCTGACTATGCAAGAAAAATAGGTATTAATGTTGAAGAATTATTAATTTCCCAACCAGATACAGGCGAACAAGCTTTAGAAATTGCTGAAACGTTGGTTCGTTCTAATGCAGTTGATGTAATTGTTGTTGATTCAGTAGCTGCTTTGGTTCCACGAGCAGAAATTGAAGGTGAGATGGGTGACGCTCAAATGGGTATGCAAGCCAGGTTGATGTCACAAGCGTTAAGAAAACTTACTGGGGCAATTTCCCGTTCTAAAGCGGTGGTAATTTTTATCAATCAGCTTCGAATGAAAATTGGAGTAATGTTTGGTAATCCTGAAACAACTGCTGGCGGTATGGCTTTGAAGTTTTATTCTTCAATTCGTCTTGATATTCGTCGAACAGAACAAATTAAAGAAGGTGATATTCCTATTGGCAATAGGGTTAAAGTAAAAATTGTTAAAAATAAAGTTGCCCCGCCTTTTCGGACGGCCGAATTTGACTTAATGTTTAGTGAAGGTATTTCTAAAGAAGGCGATTTATTAGATATAGCAGTTAAAATGGGAATAATTAGTAAGGCTGGTTCTTGGTATCAAATGGGTGCTCAGAAATTGGGTCAAGGTCGTGAAGGTGTCAAGCAATTTTTAAGAGAAAATCCTAAAATTGCCAAATCGATTGAAGAAAAAGTAATGGTCAAAGATGAGAAAGAAGAGAAGGCGGATAAGGAGTAAGAAGAGATAGCAGCAATCAATGATAGGTCCTCGGGTCGCTACGCTCGCATTCAGCCACCCTATCCAACCTACTCGTCGCTTCCGATTTTGCCTCATCGCCAAGCTTCGGCAAATCGGAGCGTTCCTCGACCGGCTTCGCTCGGTAGCTTCCCTCGGTTCTAAATTTTGTTTAAATAGATACATGGTTTGTTTAAAAATTAGGAATTTGTCATTGTATGCTCGATCCATTAAAGATTGCTCTTAATTATTTAAAATTTCGTCCGCGAAGTATTTTTGAGGTAACGGAAAAACTCAAAGCGAAGAAAATTTCCGATAAAGAAATAAAAAAGACGATCGATGTTTTGGAAAAGAATAAATTGTTGGACGATAAAAAATTTGCTAAAATGTGGGTAGCGGATCGTAATCTTTTGAAACCAGAGGGATCTTATCTTTTAAAGTTGGAATTAAAAAAGCTAGGAATTTCAGAAGATATTATCGAGGCTGTTTTAATTGGTCAAAACGAAGAAAAGCTAGCCAAGACTGCCCTTGATAGTAAAAGTCGGTTAAACGATGCAGACTTTCACAAAAAAGCTAATTTCTTACAACGCCGTGGTTTTAAAATAGAAACAATATATAAGATTTTAAGAAAATCACAATAATGGCCCGTATTAAAAATTTATCAAGGAGGGATTTTGTCAAATATTCTTTGGTTTCGAGACGTTTCAAAGGAAGACATTGCTGTTGCCGGCGGCAAAGGAGCTAATTTAGGTGAACTAACACGAGCAGGATTACCAGTACCACCTGGTTTTATTATAACTTCAACGGCTTATTTTGATTTCTTGAAAAATACAGGTTTAAACAAGAAGATAAAAAAAATTATAAGTGGTCTGGATGTTGATGATAGCAAAAGATTAAACGCTATTGCTTTAGAACTCCAAAAAGAAATTTTATCAAAACCCCTACCGAGTAGTTTGGCTAAGGAAATAATTGCTGCTTATCAAAAACTTTACACAACGTCGTCTTCGGCGATTTTTGTGGCCGTTCGTTCTTCCGCTACCGCAGAAGATTTACCAACAGCTTCTTTTGCCGGTCAACAAAAAACCTTTTTAAATGTTTCTGGTTCCGATGGAGTGATTAAAGCTGTTCGTCAAGCATGGGCGTCTCTGTTTGAACCGCGGGCAATTTATTATCGTAAAATAAATAACTTCGATGATTTAAAAGTTGGTATTGCTGTGCCGGTCCAAAAAATGATACAGTCCGAAAAATCGGGCATTATGTTTACGATCGAGCCAGTGAGCTCGGACATGGAAAAAACTGTTATCGAAGGCGGCTGGGGGTTGGGAGAAGCCATTGTTAGTGGTAGTGTCACCCCGGATCGTTATGTAGTTAGAAAAAAAGATTTAGAAATTTTGGAACGAAATATTGAACCACAAGCTTGGAAAATTATTAAGGTTGGTAAAGAAAACAAACATATTACTTGTACTAAAAAAGAACGAGAAGAGCAAAAATTAACTGATGAGGAAATTAAGAAATTAGCTGAATTTGGTGTAAAAATTGAGGAACATTACGATGCTCCTCAAGATACCGAATGGGCAATTGAGGGTGGTAATATTTATTTTGTTCAATCAAGACCAGTGACGACGATAAAAAAAACAACAACTGACAATCAACAACCGACAACTAATGAAGCTCGGCAAGAGGGAGAGTCGTCAGCTGGCGATGGTAAGTTGGAAGTTATTCTCAAAGGTATTGCCGCTTCTTTGGGAATTGCTTCTGGTCCAGTTAAAATTATTCACTCACCATCAGAGATTGATAAAGTTTTAGAAGGCGAAGTTTTGGTAACGGAAAAAACTAGTCCAGATTTTGTGCCGGCCATGAAGAAAGCGGCGGCAATTATTACTGAAACTGGAGGACAAACTTCTCATGCGGCAATTGTTTCACGTGAGTTAGGTATTCCTTGTGTTGTTGGTACAGGAACGGCGACCCATGTGTTGAAAACTGGTCAAGTTGTTTCTGTTGATGGCGCCAAAGGTTTTGTTTATAAAGGTAAAATAACACGTACAGAGGCACCGGCGGCTCATGATGATCATGGTGGTTTTGCTGAGGAAGTGCCAATTACGGCGACCAAAGTTTATGTTAATTTGGGTGAGCCTTCGGTGGCGGAAAAAGTTGCTCAACTACCAGCCGATGGTGTTGGTTTAATGCGAGCAGAATTTATGATTGCCGAAATTGGTGAACATCCCCGCGCTTTAGTGAAAGCTGGTAAAAGCGAAGAATATGTCAAAAAAATTGTTGATGGATTAACGGATGTATGCAAAGCTTTTTCTCCTCGACCGGTAGTTTACAGGGCAACTGATTTTAAAACTAATGAATATAGAAATTTAAAAGGTGGCGAAGCTTTTGAGCCTCAAGAAAATAATCCGATGATTGGTTATCGAGGAGCTTATCGTTATCTTAAAGAACCGGATTTATTCAAACTAGAACTAGAAGCTATTAAGAGTGTAAGGGGAATGTATGAAAATTTATGGTTGATGATTCCTTTTGTTAGAACTATTGCCGAATTTAGAAAAGTAAAAGAATTAATTGATGAGTCAGGTTTACGTCGTGGACCAGACTTTAAGCTTTGGATGATGGTTGAGATTCCTTCAAATGTTATTTTGATTAATGAATTTTGCCAGGAAGGTATTGATGGAGTTTCGATCGGTTCAAATGATTTAACACAATTAACTTTAGGAATAGATCGTGATAACGAAGTTTTGGCGGAGGAATTTGATGAAAGAGATGAGTCTGTCAGGATTAGCATTGCCCATGTAATTAAAACTTGTCGTAGACACCATATCAGTGTCTCTATTTGTGGTCAGGCGGCAACAACTTATCCGGAAATTGCTGAGTTAATGGTCAAAGAAGGAGCAACTTCAGTTTCAGTTTCACCTGATTCGGTGGTGGCAACGCGAAAATTAATTGCTTCAGTAGAGAAAAAAATAATGCTTTCAAAAATTATTGACGATGAAGAACAGGTTGGTTAACGCAGGGTATTGACAAGCGGTTTTCGTTTCGTCATAATCAATAACATAGAATTATACATACCTCACAGGAAGGGGGTGGGTAGTTTGTTAAACAGTAGTTGAAGTACTCTTGTTCTTGGTAACGACGACCATTGTAAGTAAACAAGAACAGGAGGAGTAGTAAAATGTCTGTTATGTTTGTAACTGAAGGAAGGATAGAGAAGGTATTCGGTGTCGAGCTTGGGTTGTCCAACGGAGAAATGAATAAATTGGACAGTATGGCAGCCAAAGGCTCGGAAGGTGAATTGAAGGCATTGAATAGGCTGGTTCGTAAGGCTGAGAAAATCAGTGCGTCCCCTCCTAACGGGAATGGCCATAATGGTCATGGCCATCGGAGTAAGAAACCGTCTAAGGCACCTGCCACTATGCGCGTGTCTCGCGTTGTTGTCGCGTGTATGTGCCGGTAACTTGCCTGCGATCTATGTTTTTATGTCGGCCGCCTTTTTTATCAGGCGGCCTTTTAAGTTACAGGAATAATTGGTATAATAAGATTAAATTTTAAATTTATGAATTATACATATCTTATTAAAAGTAAAATTAAAGAATGGGTTTATATTGGTTCAACGAAAGATCTTGTTAAGCGTTTTAGTGAACATAACAATGGTAAAGTCAGAAGTACAAAAGGGTTGATTCCATTTGAGCTGATTTATTACGAAGCATATCAAACTTATCATTTGGCAAGGAAACGAGAGGTTGAGTTAAAAAAGCAAGGTCAACAGAAAGAAATATTGTTTAATAGATTAGGATTATGAGTTTTATTCTTTGTTGAGCGGAGAGGTCGCATAGAGGCCGAGTGCGTTCGCTTGGAAAGCGAATAGGTTCGTAAGAGCCTCGCGAGTTCGAATCTCGCCCTCTCCGCTTAGTAAAGAATAAGGGTTCTGACCCTGCGGGTCATCAACCGTAGGTTGAGAATCCCTGCCTCTCCGTTTATCCTGACTTGTCCCGAGTGTAATCGAAGGACCATTTCAGTAAACTTTTGGTGAGTCGTATGAATAAAAAATGGTTTTTTTATATTGTAAGGTGTAGTGATAATTCGCTGTATTCTGGAATAACGAATAACATTAACGAAAGGATATCCAAGCATAATAAAGGAAAGGGTGCAAAATATACATCCTGTAGAAGGCCTGTTAAGCTTGTTTATAGTGAAGAGTGTGAGGATATTTCTAGTGCAAGAAAAAGGGAAGAGCAGGTAAAAAGGTGGAAAAAGGAAAAGAAAGAAGTGTTAATAAAGGATTTCTCTTGACTACGTTTAGGGTAAACGAATCCGCGGTTGATACTTTTCGACAGTAATGTTATAGTGAGCATGTTAATTTACTTAAGTACTAAAGCAAACATACCGATGTAAGCTGAACTATTAAGAAATTAGGTCGGTTTACAATTAAATGTTAATTAAAAAGAAAGAAAAAAATGGCTAAAAAATTATTTGTTGGTGGCTTGTCTTACAACATGACAGAAGACACTTTACGAGAAACTTTTACTAAAGTTGGTACAGTTGAATCCGCAGTTATTATTAACGATAAAATGACCGGGCAATCAAAAGGTTTTGGTTTTGTTGAAATGGCAACTGAAGAAGAAGCGAAAAAAGCAATCGAAACACTTAACGGGTCAGAATTAGATGGAAAAAAACTTACCGTTAATGAAGCACGTCCAATGGAAGATCGTCCACGAAGAAGTTTCTAATTGAAAAAAATAAACTAAAAAGACGGCGTTTTCGCCGTCTTTTTAGTTTCTATCCGACCAATCCTGCTAGGTGCAGGAGGTAAAGAAATAGGCCTAATGGAATTATGAATAGTGCCCAGCCAAGACTTAGTCCAACTGGTGAGCCCCATTCATCCCATCTTGATCTTCGCCATAACGGGTATGGTTCTTCTAGAACTTGCTTCTGAACCGATTCCTCCATGGCTTTGTTAAACTCTTTTTTGTCCATGATTTCTCCAATCAAGTTAGGTTTATAAAGCTATTCAATTCGACCGTATTTGAATAGTTGGGGCCCTTAAGTTCTCATGTTTGGACTCCTTTTGGTGTCCCAAGGGTAGGACAGGAGTATCTTATCCAACAGCCGTATTATATCTTAATTTAGATCTAATTGTCCATTGACCATGACTTATATAAAAAATCCGTCGTAGAGAAACGACGGAAGAAAACTAGTGGCAATTAACCCAATCTCGGCGCCAACCACCGACGTGATAGAAAAGAAGTGTAAAGAAAGGGATAGCTAAAAAAAAGAGAAGAGCGGCAATAGGTAAATAGAACAGTGCAATCAACCATGACCTTTTTAGCATCTCAGCCTACCTCGTTTCGTCTTGGTTTTATTATCATATACTAATTTTATTGTCTTTGTCACCTTTTCTGCCTGACCGCCATTGCAAGCCCAAAACTTGCTTCAGGCGTAGTAGGCGGGGTATATTGAAAATACTATGAATGACCAAGTCGAAGAGATAAAAAAAAGAATTGATGTTGTTGATCTAATTTCAAATTATTTAACCCTAAAAAAAGCTGGGGTTAATTATAGAGCAGTTTGTCCTTTTCATAATGAAAAAACACCTTCTCTAATGATATCCCCAGAAAAACAAATTTGGCATTGTTTTGGTTGCTCTGAAGGTGGTGACATCATTACTTTTATAATGAAGATGGAAAATTTAGAATTTCCAGAAGCTTTAAAAATGTTAGCTGACCGAGCAGGGGTGATTTTAAAACGCCGAACTCAAGACGAGATCTCCCAAGTGCAACCTGATAAAAAAAGTCGGCTTTTTACTGTCAACGCATTTGCTGCGAAAGTTTTTAATAAAATTTTAATTACTCATCCGGCGGGAAAAATAGCCTTAGAATACTTAAAAAAAAGAAAACTAACAGATTTAACTATTAAAGAATTTATGATTGGTTACGGGCCTTCATCGCGAGCGATGATGCAATTATTAAAGAAGCATGGTTTTTCCGACCAAGAGCTTCAGGGTGCTGGTAACCCCGATAAGTTTTACAAAAGAATTATTTTTCCCATTCGTGATGTTATGGGTAATACAATTGCTTTTACTGGTCGTGTGTTAGATTCTAATCAAGAACCAAAATATTTAAACACTCCCGAGACGGTAATTTTTCATAAGAGTCGAGTTCTTTATAATCTTGAGAAAGCCAGAGGAGCAATCAGAACCGAGAAGGCTACTGTTGTTGTCGAAGGTCAAATGGATGTAATCGCTTCTTGGCAGTCAGGGGTTAAAAATGTTGTTGCTACTTCTGGGACAGCTTTAACTCCCGATCATTTGCAAATTCTTTATCGTTACAGCCCAAATATTATTTTCGCTTTTGATTCTGATACAGCCGGTCTTACAAGTGCCAAAAAAGCATACGAGATGGCAATTAGTGAAAGTTTTAATGTTAAAATGGTAACTTTGGGTGAGTTTAAAGATCCGGGAGAAATGATTGCTGAAGATCCCAAGCTTTGGTTGGAAGCTGTCAAAAATGCTCGATCAATTATAGATTGGTATTTCGAATTAGCCTTAAAAAATCATCCGTCAGGTCTTGAAGCAACCGACAAGAAAGAAATTGCTAAAGAAGTTTTGCCAATTTTGAAAAAAATTCCTGATACAATTGAGCAGGCTCATTATGTTGGGCTTTTAGCCAAAAAATTGGCAGTTTCTGAGCAAATTATTTTCGATGCTCTGACAAAAGTTACTCCCGAAAAGTCGAAAAAACAAAAAGAAATCACGCAAGAAAAAAAACCGAAAATATCCGCTCAAGAATTGCTTTTGTCAATTTTATTTAAAAATCCGGTTAAAATTAAAGAAGCCGGAAAAGCACTTCAGGCAGAAGACTTCCAAGACACTGATTTGAAAATGATTTACAATTATCTCTTGGAATGGTATAATAAAAATAATCAAAGAACCGATATTCAGTTAACTGAAAAAGAACTTAAAGAGTCTTTGCGAAAAGATCTTAATCGTCAATTGCAGATTAAAATTGACGAACTTATTTTGATTACCAATGAACAGGTAGATGATGATCTTATGGAGGATTGGCAAGTAGTTTTAGAAAAAGTCCAAAGCGATAAGAAAGAAGCCTTAAAAGATTATTATTCTCAAGAAATTAAAAAAGCTGAAATATCTAACGATCTCGAACGGCTAAAAAAATTAATTAAGGAGTTCCAGGATGCCATATCAAAGTAATTACAAAACTTCTCGGGCGGCTAAATCTTCTAGGGACAGACAAGACAAATCTTCAAAAGAAAGATTGAGCTTGAAGGCAAAAATGAGCAAGAAAAAAGTTTCGCCTTCAAAACGCAAAAAGGAAGTTGAAATTAAGTTTCCAGAAAACTTAAAAAAGCTTTTGGAAAAAGGTCATCAGGCAGGCTTTGTTACTTACCAAGAAATTTTACAAGCTTTTGAAGAACCGGAAAAAAAGGTTCCTCTTTTAGATGCTTTGTATGATGAATTTTTTCTTCAAGGAATTGATGTTAAAGAAGGCCGAAAGTTATTGGAAATTGAAGACGAGCCAACCCAAAAAGTTGGTGAGCTAAAAGATATTTCCGATGATTCAGTAAGAATGTATTTGCGAGAAATTGGCCGAATTCCTCTTTTAAAACCGGATGAAGAGGTTCGTTTAGCCAAACGTATCGAAGCAGGTGACGAAACGGCTAAGAAAAAATTAGCTGAGGCCAATCTACGATTGGTAGTTTCGATTGCTAAAAAATATATTGGCCGCGGACTTTCACTTCTAGATTTGATCCAAGAAGGAAACACCGGACTTTTACGAGCAGTTGTTAAATTTGATTATCATAAAGGTTATAAATTTTCGACTTATGCAACCTGGTGGATTAGGCAAGCAATTACCAGGGCAATTGCTGATCAAGCCAGAACTATTAGAATTCCTGTTCATATGGTTGAGACAATCAACAAGCTTATTCGTACCCAAAGACAATTAGTTCAAGATTTGGGTCGAGAGCCATTACCTGAAGAAATTGCGGCGGAAATGGAAATACCGGTTGAAAAAGTTGAACATATTATAAAAATTTCTCAAGAAACAGTTTCTTTAGAAACACCAGTTGGTGAAGAAGATGATTCGCGTTTGGGTGATTTTATTGAAGACAAAGAATCTCTTTCACCTGAAGAAAATGCTATTTATCAATTAATGAAAGGCCACGTTGGTGAATCGTTAATTTTTCTTTCACCAAGAGAACAAAAAATTCTTAAAATGAGATTTGGTTTAGAAGACGGTCGCACCCATACTTTAGAAGAAGTTGGTAAAGAATTTGGTGTGACTCGAGAACGTATTCGTCAAATTGAAGCTAAGTCTTTACAGAAGCTCAAGAAAAATGAGCAATCTCAAAAACTAAAAGATTACTTAAGATAAATAACAAAATTAAGTCCTAATTTTATTTGTATTTTTGTAATATAACTTCTTTAACGTCTGGTTTTAGGTAATCAAGAGGTTTAACAATTACTCCTGAAGAAAATGAACTCTTGGTTCCTTCTGTAAGATTCTCATCAGCAATCGAGAAAGCTAATAAATTACTATCTGGTTGACTGCCAATTAAGCCAGTGCCAATTGGTTGGCCTTCTCTGACCAAGTCACCCTCTTTAGCTAAAGGCTTTTCAATTGCTAAATATCTTCCCCATAAACCATAGGAAAAATTAACAATTACTTCGTATTCTCCTAAGCCTTTTCGATTAACTTTTTCAACTTTACCAGAAGCTAAGCTGTTGATTTGGGTGCCTTCTTTAATATCCATCCAAACAAAATCGTAAACCTTGGGGTCGTCAGTTTGGACACCTAAACCCCCTAACCCTTTTTTCTGAGAAATCATTAATTTACTAATTGAGGTAGGCAGGTTAAGGCGAACAGTCGAGGCATTAGTTGGTAGGTCACTAACAATATCATCCTTTTTCTCAAGATTTTTATCTTTTTCATCTAGCCAACTAGAATTTGACAAATTAACAGAAGGTAAATAATTAGTTCTATATAGTGCGTATAAACCACCGGCGATAACAATGACAGCTAAAATTATAACTATTAAAATAATTTTTGCTCGATGACTCATAAAATCCTCCTTTTAAGCTTTCTATATTTAGAATAAAACAAAATTTGAATAAATACAAATATGTGTTTACTTTGCTTGCTTAAAATGATAAAATAACTTTGTATTCCCCGGTAGCTCAACGGTAGAGCAAATCGCTGTTAACGATTAGGTTGTCCGTTCGAATCGGACCCGGGGAGCCATCAAAAAATACGGTTTAAAGCCGTCTTTTTTGTGTTTAAGATCACAGAGTTTTTAAAAATATTAAACACCCAATTAAAAGAGCGCACCGTCCCTAATAACCAAGTTAAGGAAATTTTGTGGTATAATAATATTGAGTTGAAAGGATTTTTATGAATTTAAATAGTTTTTTCCAGGTTTCTGTCAGTATCTTTTGTCTTGTGGGCACAATTTTTATGATCATTCTCTTTATTTGGGCGGTAATAATTCGTATCCAAATCAATAAATTAATCAGGAAGTTTGAAGAAATTGCTATTACAGCCAAAACTACCACAGGGGAATTCAAGGATTTTATCGAACGAACAATTACTTCATTGGAAAAATTTAAAGACAGCATTTTAACATTTGAATTTATCCGTAAAATGACTTCCGAAGTAATTACCTTAATAAAAAGTAATAAAAAGGAGTAACCATGACAATGGACAAAACAACAAAAGGAATAATCATTGGAGCATCGGTTGGTGTGCTTGCAGGGGCAATCGCCGGCATTTTATTTGCACCGCAATCCGGCAAAGAAACACGGGAGGATATTAAAAAATATCTTCATGAAATCAAAGAAAAAATTGCCGAAGAGCTATCACTGGTTGGAGATATCACCAAAGAAAAGTATGATGAGGTTGTTGGTAAAGTGGTAAAAATTTACGAAACGGAAAAAAAGATTACCAGTGAAGATGCCACTGACATTAAAGACAAGCTAAAAAATAACTATCACGAAGTAGTAAAAATTGCCACCGAAAAAACAGACAAAAAGTAATTAAAAATGTTTAAATAAAAGAAGGAGGTGATTATTATGTCAGAAATTATTAAAGAGACAACAACAACACAGGACAACACTAACACTGTTGCAACAAACCCTGCTAGTAGTGGGACGGCTGATAGCCAGTCAAGTCAAACAACAACGACTCAGCGAAACATTAATCCGGCGGTGGATAATCAGGGTAATAGGCAAGCAAGTGGTTCTCAGACGGCTACGTATTTCGTCTATTTCTTGTTCGGAGTGCTGGAAATACTATTAGCTTTCCGTTTTGTTTTGAAGCTTGCGGGAGCAAGTCATACAAGTGGTTTTGTCAATTTCATTTATGGTTTAAGTGGAGTTTTTGTGGCGCCTTTTAATGGAATATTTCATACGAGTTTAGCCCAAGGAGCCGAAACAACCTCAATTTTTGAGCCATCAGCATTAGTTGCGCTGATTGTTTACGCTTTGGTGGCTTGGGGGATTGTTAAACTTATACAAATATCCTCTGGTAAACAGCAAGCCGAATAGTTTAAAATAAAAATATGAAGAATATTTTAATTATTGAAGACGATGAATTATTGAGCAAAATTTTGTTTGATTCTTTTGCAAAGGCTGGTTTTAATACAACTAAAACAGTTGACGCTCTACAGGGTCAGCAAGCAGTTTTTTCTCTTAAGCCAGATGTGGTAATTTTAGATTTAATGTTACCAGCGGGCAACGGGGTTGTGCTTTTAAGAAATTTACGTGCTTCGGCTCAGACTCAGGCAATTCCAATTATTGTTATGACTTCTTATCGCGATGAGGAAGTTCGTAAAGAAATGGAAGAAGTTGGTGTTCATGGTTATTTTCATAAACCATTTGAACCTGATGAAATGATTCAAAAAATTAATAGTATTCTAAATTCATAAATGGCTGATTTACAAAAATATGAGGAAACTTTTTTAAGGCAAACGAGAGATATTGCCGGTAAGCTTCAAGAAGTTTTGAAAATTTTAATTTCTGATTTAAAAAACGAAGTAGCTTTAAGAGAAGGTGAGCGTTTAGCCCATGTTCTTAAGGGTAGTGCAGCTTTAATGAGGTGCGAAAATTTATCTAAATTAGCAGAAAAAATAGAAGAGTTTTTCCGTAAATCTCTAGAAAATACTTTAGAAATTAATCAAGATATTTTAAAAGAAATAGAGAATTTTTGTTTAGTGCTTTTACGAACATCAAATTTTGAAGAGTTACAGAGTGTAAATTTCAAAATTAAAGACTTAAATACCATTTAATATTTTTTCTTTGGATTTTTAAGTTTTTATAATATATAATATAGTAGGAATTTATTTTTCTAAAAAGAGTGGGAAACTCTTAGGTTTTGTGTAGCAGGAGGGGTTTTAATGAACCAAGATGAGGTAAATGAAGCGAAGTCTTTAGATGCCGAAATTTCTAAAATTACAAAAAGCACTCGAGCGACCGTGCCGGCAATGACGCCGTTGCACGATATTTTGCGTCAAAAATATCCTTGGTATTACAGGTGGCACTTAAATCCTTTGAGTAAAGTTGTCCATACCTTAGTTTTGGGTTTGTGGATAGTTTTAGTTACGGGAACAGTTGTCTATAGTAATGTTTATCAGGCGCCAACGGCTAAAGCCGCCGCTGATTTTACTTGTACTTGGGACGGAACAACTGGTAACTGGTCGGATACGGCTAAGTGGGGTGGTTGTAACAGTGAATATCCAGGGCAAACTGGGACTACTACTTACGATGTTTCGATCCCTTCAGGGTCAGTGACTTTGGATGTTGCTAGCGTCGATATCACCGCTGCCGGAACAACTGCAGGGGATATTTCTGTGGTTGGAACTTTAAATACAAATGGCAATGCTCTTACCTTACATTCAATGTTGGTTGATACTGGAGGAACTCTTGTAGCTGGGATTTCTACTTTTACTGTAAAAAGTAACTGGAATCATTCCGCGGGAACATTTATTCACAATACTTCTACCATTGCAATGACAGGAGCTACAGGTTCGATCACCACAGGTACAGATTTAAAATATGTATATAACTTAACAACAACTACTGCTGGCCAAACCATTACTTTTGCCAATAGAACTGGCATCAAAGGAGTGCTAACAGTAGGTAATGCCTCTAGTGCGGTTACATTAAATGGTAATCAACTTATAGATTTGTACGACAATACTACACCGCTTTCTTTGACTGGATTGTATAGCATAACATCAGTACAAATGACCTTCAGGGCAACATCTCCTTTGTCTATACCGGCTGCAACCTATGGAGTAGTTTATATATTTCTTAATGCCACCAATACCATATCTTTAAGTGGAACAACTACTTTTAGTGCACTTGATATTTACTCTGCTGTGGACAGCGCTACGTCTACACTTGACACTGCCGGCTACACTGTAAATACTGTCAATCTTTCGATAGGATCAGCTAGTGGAACTAGTCATTGTGGCAAATTTATTGCCAATAACTCAACAGTAAATGTTAGTGGAAATGTTCTTATTCGCGCTTGTGGTGCAGGGACTGCTGAACTTGATGCTGGAAGTTCTACTATTAATGTTGGTGGAGATTACACTAATAATAGTACTTTCACTGCCAGTACCTCGACCATTAATTTTAATAAAACTTCCGGTACACAAACTCTTACTTCAGGTGGTACGGGAACAGGAAAATTATTTAATAATCTTACTCATTCTGGTGCGGGAATTTTGAGGTTAGCCACCAACGATATTGATGTGAATGGCACTTTCACTAATTCTGCCGGAACTTTTGATGCTGATACAAACGATAAAAGTATGAATTTTGCTGGAGCTTGGAACAATACTGGGTCGGCGACATTTTCAAGAGGATCTGGGATGTTATATTTTGATGGAGCAACAACATTGACTGACTCTTCTTCCAACGCCGGCGATTTGGGGGTGGTATATATAACCCCTACATGTGTCTTAACTCTTGGGTCGAATGCCAAAATGACCTCTGTTACTAGTGTGGTTTTCTTAGGAAATCTCAACATGGGAAGTGGAAATACTTTGACGCTTACTGGCACTGGAACGCCCATGTCGTGGTTTGATACAACAACCTTTCAAAAAGGTACCAATTCGACTGTAACTTATACTGGCACAACCACGGCGACAAATGTTGCAACAGTTGCCTACAACAATCTAACCTTAACTCCAACAGCCGCTACTACTTACAGCTTAGCCGGTAATTTAACTGGTGCTAGTGCGATGAGTGGGAATTTGACTATTAATGCAAACGCTACTTTAAATACAACAACCTCAAATTACGGAATATCTACAATAAATTTAACTATTAATGGAACTCTTTCCGCCAATGCTTCAGCAATTACTTTATCGGGTTCATGGAATAGCACTACTGGCCATTATAATAGGACAAGCGGCTCAAGCGGCTCTCATGTTACAATGACTGGCACAACAGGGACAGCCTCTATTAATTTTAATCCGGCTGATTTTTGGACCAGCACAACATCTTTTAACTATCTAGAAATTAATGCGCCGGGTAACACAGTTACTTTGTCGAGTGACATTACTTTTTGGTATGATTGTCAATTAAATCTTCAAAGTGGCACAATAAATGGTAGCCGGTATATTACTTTTGCTTATCCTAATAACTCGTCTCCATATATTAATACTGCTGCCTCTTTTGGTGCTTCTTTGCCGACAGTCAGCTATATTATTGGCACTTCAAATCCTGCCTCTCCTACAATTGTATCGAGCGAAATTTATCCCAATTTAACTATCACTACTGGTAGCGCATGTCCAGCCGGCACCGAATGTTATGCTAAATTATCCAGCGGTATTTCTGCTAACAACCTTATAGTCTCTGGTCAGACTGGTAAAAAAGCAACTTTAAATGCCGACATTCACGATATATCTGTAGGTAATGCTTTAATTATGGGAACAGCAGGTGGTTATTATGGCGAATTGGATATAAATAGCTCTTTAACTGTTAACAATTATGTCAGCATAGTTAATTCTGGTGTCGCCTTTTCAAACAAGCTCGTTGCTGGCACAGGCACATCTATCTCTGTCGCTAATGATTTCATGAACTATGACACCTTTGAGGCCGGCACTTCGACAATCACCTTTAACGGATCAACAACAAATAGAGGCATTACGACTAATGGGGATGCTTTTTATAATTTAACCATTGACGGAGCTGGTGGTGGTTGGATAGCCCAAAGTGCAGTTAATGTAACCCATGACTTTAATATTACTAATGGTACATTTGATCTTAAGAGCGGCAGTAATTATGCCTTAAATGTTGGTAACGATTTTATTGGTAACAATGGCACTTGGACATTTGAAATGAGGGCTTCAACCATTACAGTTTCCGGTAACTGGAATACTTCAGCTAAAGCATGGGATAGCACAAACAACAATGCTCTTAAAACAGGGACTTCAACTGTTGTAATGAATGGAACAGGTACTAAAACAATTACAACTGGTGTCACAAATGCCTGGGAATCAAGATTTTATAATTTAACTGTTGGCCAAAGTGGTAACACCACCAGCCTTGCACAAGCAGTTGGGACTGATGGGGTTCTGACAGTCGGGACAGGGACTTTTTCAATTGCGACTGATAAAACCATTTATCTCAAAAAACCAACTGGCGATGTTTTATCACTTGATCCGGCTGCGGTTTTAGTAGGAGTAGGTACTGGCCATCTCAGTCTTCACAGTAATGGTACGAGCGGTACTTTAAATCTGCCAGCACACACTTATGATATGTCAATATGGCTAAGTGGTGGTGGTTTTACTGTGGCTCAAACTGGTGACGTAATTATAAATGGTAATTTAATGGTAAATGGAGATCAGCAAGCTAGCAGAGTTGCTAATTACAACACAGGCAATCATTCTTTAACCATTTCTGGCAATCTTCAAGTTGGTTACAATACTACTACTTACGATGCTAATAAGACTTTCACTGCTGGTAGTTCGACTGTTACGGTTGGTGGCAATATGACTCAATATGGTATTCTAACCGCCGGTAGTTCTACCTTTGATTTTAATTCTGCAAGTAGCCGAACCTTAGACTCTGGTGGCACAGGTGCCAATCAAACATTTAATAATCTTACTCACTCAGGTAATAATACTTTGCAGCTTGTGACCAACTCTATTAATATTAATGGTAATCTTACTAATTCTGCCGGCGAATTTGATGCTAATGGGCTAAATGTTGATGTTGCTGGTAATTGGGATGTTGCCGGTGGAGGTTTTTATGCCGGGGCGACTCCTGGAACGCAAACAGTCACTTTGGATGGCGCAGGAGGATCCACTCAAGCAATTTCTGGTTCAACAACTTTTAATAATTTAACGGCGACAACTGCAACTGCTAGAACTCTACAATTTGCTGCGGCATCGACTACGGTTGTAGAAGGTGTTTTGACAATGGACGGTGCGGCAGGACAACTGCTTTCCTTACGTTCGTCTTCTTCTGGTTCTTGGTGGTATTTTGGTACTCTTAATCCAGCCGAAACCTCTTACCTAGATATTCAGGATTCAGACGCTTCTTTGGGTGCCACCAATACGGCTAACACTTCTAATGATTCTGGTAATAATCAAAATTGGGTTTTTGGTGGGGGAGTTACTTATATTTCCGGAACGGTCTATACTAATGAAAACAAATCCACCAACGTTGGTGCGGGAATAACGGTGGCTATTTCAGTTAATGGTGGAGCAAAGAATACAATAACAACGACTGCCGGCGGGGTATTTAGCTTTAATTCTGTGGGAGTAGCCGCTAACAACACTCTTACTATTTTTACTGATGATGTTACCTATAAATCAAATCTTGTTACCCAAGTTTTAAATACGGTAGATGACATTACGGGCTTGGAAATGTACACCGGAGATATTTCGCTTCGTCATGAAACTGCGGGACCCTTAACTAACACATTACTTGCAACAGCTGATAATCTAGCTGACCCTAATATGTTTTTCTCGGTTGATGGTTCTAATAACGCAACTTTTTCCAAAAAACTCTGGGTAGAAAGTGGTTACAACTATACACCAGGAGGTAACGTTACGGTTAACGATAGTACGGAAATTAGAAGTCTTGCTACTTTAAACCTGGGTTCTTCTGGTTATATTTTAACCTTGGGTGGTACATCAGCTACACCATTAGTGGTTTCTGGGACGCTTTCAACTGGCAGTAGTTCAACTGTTAAATACACAGCTGTTAATGCTGGGAGCAATGTCAGTGTTGTCGCTACTCCTTACAACAATCTTCAATTTTCACCTGCCTCGGCTGAAAGCTATGATTTAGCTGGTAACCTTACTGTTGCTAATGCCATGACGGGCAGTTTAACAGTTGATGCTAATGCAACGCTTAATACCTACGTTGGAACTACAAGTTACAACATTTCTTGTGTAAATGGAACTGTTAATGCTAGTGGAACTCTTTATGCTGGCGCAAATGGCAGCACTGGCACGTCAACTTTTACGGCTTCTGGTAACTGGGACACCTCCAATGGTACATTTACTTACGGGACTTCAACAGTTGTTCTTACGGGTACAGCAAATTTAGGTGCTGGATCGTCTGCTTCTCATTCACTGTACAATTTGACAATGACTACTCCCGGTCAAATTGTAACTTTGTCTAGCATTGCTACAAAAGTTTACGGTACTTTTACAGTTGGTAGTACCTCGGGTGCTAAAGTTACTCTACAGAGAGGTGGTGGGAATGCATGGTTTTATTTGTACAACAATACTACCCCGTTAGTTTTCAACGGAACTTACAATGGGAGCCCTGGGTATAATATTGATGATTTAAATACAGTATATAATCCTACATTAGACACATCTTTTGTTGGTGGTCATTTTGGGAATTTATATTTTACTTGTAACAACAAGACTATCACACTTGCTAATGCTGTTACCGCAACTGGTAATCTTTTTATTTATAGCTCCAATAGCACTTATCGCTCAACCGTTGATACGGCAAGTAATGCAGTTACTGCTGGGACTTTAAATCTTGGCCAGGCTAGCTATACGTCAAATTACGCTACTTTATTAGCCAATGCTTCAACTATTACGGCGGCGAATGTTGTTATAAGAACCGGAGCTTTGGCAAACAATATTTTAAACGCTGGTTCGGCAACTATTAATGTTTCTACCAACTGGACAAATGCTGACACATTTACAGCCGGAACTTCAACAGTTAATTTCAATGGTACGACAACCCAAACTATTACCGGTGCTAATACTTGGTATAATTTGACGATCGCCAATACCGCTGGTACACCAAGTGATACTTACGATGTTGACCCAACTGCTGCTCAAACTGTGACTAATACTTTTAATATTAACGATGGCCAATGGAGCGGTTTTAATGGCGACACCTATAACAATATTAATATTAATTATACTAACGGCACTGTTAATGGCATTTTTAAACCAGACGCAGGTGCTAATATTAATATTTCTAGCAACTGGACACAAGCGCTTAATTCCGTTTTTACTTATGGTACGAGTACAATTACTTTTACTGGTAGCGGCAAAACTATTGGTGGAACAGCAAGCTACAGTATTTTTTATAATATAACAATAAATCCAGGTGCGTCAGTTACCAATAATCTTCCTTATGTGTATAACTTTGGTCCTAATTTTACGGCTAATGGTACCTTTACAGTTGGGGATGGTAAATATGTAGGTCTTTATTATGTTGGTGGGTCAACGGTTTCTATCGGTGATGGTGGTTTAATTCAAGGAATTGATGTTGCCGATTCCATTTTTAACGTAGAAGATCTTGCGCCAACGGTTAATTTAACTGGTACAGGAAATTTTGGTTCTAATCTTTATTTAAGGTTTATGTTTGTCGATAGTAATGGCACACTGCCTTCTCTCAATTATAAAGCAGGAAAAGTAGAAGCTTATGGTTTATATTTTACAAGTGGTACTTATACTATCACACCAACAGCCGGGACATTAGATATTGATGGTGATTTTTCTATCATGGGCGAAGAGTACGATCAAATGACTTCTACTATCGACTTTAATAATTCCAACAATACGACGATTAATATTGGTGGAAGTTTTTCTAGGACAGATGCCTTTGGCGTTCCTGAAATTAAATATACCAAGGGTACGACTGATACAGTCACTTTTGATGCCGCTGCAGGTACAAAAACTTTTGATCCAGGCACAACATCCGTTTTCAATAATCTTACTCACTCTGGTGCGGGAACTTTACAACTTGCTAATACTGCCTTAAATATTGATGGCAACTTTTCTAACTCAGAATCTGCGGGAGAATTTGATGCCAATGGTTTAAATATTAATGCCGCTGGCAATTGGGACGTTGCCGGTGGAGGTTTTTATGCCGGGGCGACTCCTGGAACGCAAACAGTCACTTTAGATGGTGCAGGAGGATCCACTCAAGCAATTTCTGGTTCAACAACTTTTAATAATTTAACAGCAACAGCTGCTACTGCCCGGACTTTACAGTTTGAAGGTGGTCAATTAAATATGGTTTCTGGTACTTTAACCATGAATGGCGCGGCAGGACAACTGCTTTCTTTGCGCTCATCTTCTCCTGGTACTACTTGGTATTTTGCCACTTCCGGCACGCCAACAACTTCTTATCTAGATGTTAAGGACTCCGATGCTACTTTGGGAGCAACAATTAGCGCTAGCAATTCATTAAATTCTGGTAATAATTACAACTGGAGTTTTGGTGGCGGTGTAAATTATATGTCTGGTACGGTCTATACCAATGAAAACAAATCCACCAACGTTGGTGTTGGTGTTACGGTGGCAGTTTCAGTTAACGGTACGGCTAAACAGACAACGACAACCACGGCTGGCGGAGTATTTAGTTTTAACTCTGTTGGGGTTGCCGCTAACGAAACTTTAACCTTTTTCACTGACGATGTAACTTACAAATCAAACCTTGTTACACAAGTTTTAAATACGGTAGATGACATCACGGGATTGGAAATGTACACCGGAGATATTTCACTTCGTCACGAAACCGCCGGGCCAATAACCAACACCTTGCTTGCAACAGCTGATAATCTGGCTGACCCTAATATGTTTTTCTCGGTTGATGGTTCTAATAACGCAACTTTCTCAAAGAAACTTTGGCTAGAATCAGGTTACACTTACACGCCAGGAGGAAATGCTACGGTTAATGACAATACTGAAGTTAGATCAACTGCTACCTTAAATCTAGGTTCGTCTGGTTACATCTTAACTTTAGGTGGTACATCAGCCACACCATTAGTGGTTTCTGGGACGCTTTCAACTGGCAGTAGTTCAACTGTTAAATACACAGCTGTCAATGCCGGCGGCAATGTTAATGTGACAACTGTACCTTACAACAACCTCCAATTCACACCGGCGTCAGCTGAAAGCTACGATTTAACCGGTAATCTTACTGTTGCTAATGCTATGACAGGGAGTCTTACAATTGATACTAACGCAACCTTTAGCACAACAGCTTCTAACTACAATGTCGCTGGGATTAATGCGACGATCGTGGGTACTTTAACGCCAAATGCTTCAACTATTACTCTTTCCGGTAACTGGGATTCGTCGACAGGGACTGTTAATATGACTGGGAATACTTCGACCGTTGAAATTACCGGTAATAGCTCAATTAATGGTAAAAGCTGGGTTAATACTTTTTATAATCTAAAAACAGCTTATACCGACAAAAATGTTAGCTGGACAAATAATAGTGCCATAATTAATCAGCTTACGTTGATGGGGACCAATCCAAGTACCTCTCATATTACTGGAGTTGCTAGTCAATATGGTCCTAATTTGAATGTTAGCGGGTCTAATTTAGTTGTTTCTAACGGTGCCAATATGGTGAACTTGACAATTCTTTATACTGGTTCGGGAGCAACGACTATTACTCCCGGTACTTTTTACTCTATTTTGGCGGTTGCTCCATCTTCATCAACTCAGACTTTAGGTGGCGATGTTACCTGTGATTATGTTAGAGTTTTTGGTTCTTCTGGGCAAACAGCCACATTGGATTTGAATGGTTACACCTTAAATTCTGTTTCAAGCACTGGTTTTAACCAAATTGGTTGGGATGGTGACAACACGCGTTATGGCAAAATTATCAATAGCTCTCAGACAACTGACGCGACAATTAATGCTAATGGCGGTGGTAGTGGTGGTATAAAAATTAGTACCTCCAATACAGGTGGTAAAAATATTCTTGATGCCAGCGGCGTTGGTCCTGCTAATCATACGATTAATGTTAATATGGCTGGTAACTGGACGAATAACGATCAATTTATATACAGTAATTCAACAGTTAAATTTACCGGTACGGGAGCGATCGACAATACTGCTAGTTGGGGTGATAACAATAAGCGTATGCACAGCCTAATCATTGAAGCCGGTGCTGGTACGGTGACTCTAACAAACGGAGCCTATTTAATGGGCACAGGAACTTTAACTTTAAATAGCGGCATTCTTACTGGTAATAAAAATATCTATGTAAATGCATTTAATGGGTCGTATGTTAATAACGGTATTAGTAATTTTGGCGCCTCAAAACCAGTTATTACCATGATGGTTAGTTCGACTAACCCAGCTTCGCCAGATATTATCTCTGGGGCTTCAGCAACCTATCCTTATCCTTATCTAGAAACCCGTGGCGGAATTAGCAGCGCGACTGTTTATGGCAAAATGGGTGGCAATATCACCAGCTCTAGTTTTACTATTGCCCCTTGGCAAACTAACGATACCTTAGAAGTTGACACCGACAATTATTCTATTACTGTTAACGGTTGGATGTTTGTTGGCGCTAACTGGGCAACTTCCCATGCCTCAATTTTGAATGCTCGTCACTCAACAATCACTGTTACTGGTGAAGTTGGTATATATTCTCACGATACTAATCCTACTCCAAGCGAGCTTCGTTTTGATGACACTGGTGGTAGCCTTTCGGTGATGGGCAATTTTAACTTTGATACTGCAGGTGGCTCAGTAAGAGGCATTTTCACACCAGGTCACTCAACAGTTACCTTTAATGGAGCCAATACCCAAGCCATTATCGGTGCCAACACTTGGTATAACTTAACGATTGCCAATACTGCTGGTTCACCAAGCGACACTTACGACGTTGATCCAACGGCGGCTCAAACAGTTACTAACACTTTCAATATTAACGACGGTCAATATAGCGCTTTTAATGGTGACAGTTACAATGACATTAATATTAATTATACCAGTAGTACTGTTAAGGGTATATTTAAACCAGATGCGGCAGCAAGTGTTACTGTTTCTGGCAACTGGTCTCTAGCAACTAGCGCTACCTTTACTTATGGTACAAGTACAATCATCTTTACTGGTAGTGGTAAAACTATTGGGGGGACGTCGCTTAGTTGGTCTCTTTATAGTCTCGTAATTAATCCAGGCGCTTCTATTACAAGCAATACAGCTTATATATATGTTTATGGCACTACTTTTACAGTTAATGGTACATTTAGTGTAAATAATATAAGTGTTTATGCTCCTACTGTTACGGTCAACAGTACCCTGACTGTTGGTGATGCTAAGATGTTGTATTGGTCGAACTCTAACCAAACGCTTAACATTGGTGACGGTGGCTTGATTCAAGGAGTCGATGTTGCAGATTCTGTGTTTAGAATAATTGGTGACGCAACACCAACTATCAATTTAACCGGAACGGGAAATTTTGGTTCCAGTCTTTATTTACAGTTTATGATTTATTATGGTGATTTAGCGCTGCCTTCTTTAAATTATCAAGCTGGTAAGGTTGAAGTGTTTGGCTCTTTTGCATTTGAAAGTATTGTTCATAATATTGTACCAACAGCTGGAAATTTAGATATTGATTGGGACCTTAGTATCAAATGTGAATTGATATTTGGAACGGGCACTCCTACTATGAATCTTTATAACTCCAATAACACACCCATTAATATTGGTGGAAGTTTTACAAGGGCAGAGATTGGTGCTGTTGGTGCCATTGCTAAATACACTAAAGGCACAACTGACACGGTTACTTTTGATGCTGCTTCTGGGACAAAAACTTTTGATCCAGGGTCATTATCTACCTTCAATAATGTTACTCACTCTGGTGCAGGAACACTTCAGCTTGCTAATACTGCTCTAAATGCTGATGGTAACCTTACTAACTCTGCCGGAACTTTTGATGCTAACGGTTTAAATATTAATGTCGCTGGTAACTTTGATATTTCTGGTGGGTCATTTTCTGCCGGAACTGTTCCTGGAACCCAAACAGTCACTTTAGATGGTGCGGGAGGATCTACTCAGGCAATCTCTGGCTCAACGACCTTTAATAATTTGACGGCGTCAGCAACGGCGGCTAGAACTTTACAATTTGCGGCTTCGTCAACAACCGCTGTTTCTGGTACTCTAACAATGAATGGCGCGACTAGTCAACTGATAAGTTTACGCTCATCATCTTCTGGCACTGCTTGGAATCTTAACGCCACTAATGCGCCAACTCTTACCTATGTTGATGCCCAAGATTCTAACGCTTCTGGTGGAGCGCTAATTACTGCTAATAACTCTAACGACTCTGGTAATAACACAAATTGGACTTTTGGCGGGGGAGTAACCTATATTTCCGGGACAGTCTATACAAATGAAAATAAATCCACCAATGTTGGTGCCGGTATCACTGTGGCGATCTCTGTTGATGGTGAGGCTAAACAAACAACCACGACGACAACTGGTGGAGTCTTTGCCTTTAATTCTGTTGGTGTTGCCGCTAACAATACTTTAACTCTCTTTACAGATGATGTTACTTATAAAGGTAACTTAATTACTCAAGTTTTAAATACCACCAACGACATTACTGGTTTAGAAATGTATACCGAAGATATTGTTATTCGTCATGAAACTGTAGGACCAATGACCAATACCTTACTTGCAACAGCGGCTACCCTTGCCGATCCCAATATGTTTTTCTCGGTTAGTGGTGGCAACGCGACATTTACGAAAAAACTTTGGTTGGAAAGTGGCTTTAATTACACATCGGGAGGGCAGGCATCAGTCACCGACTTAGAGACAAGAGGTACTTCGACTTTTGCTCCGCAAGCTAATAGTGTTTTTGCGTCTGGTAACTGGACAATCTCGGCGACTGGAATTTTGACAACTTCAGGAACAATTGATTTTACTAAATTATCTGGGACACAAACATTAAACTCTGGTGGTACTGATTCAAATCATCAGCTTTATGGTCTTACTCACTCTGGTGCTGGTACTTTACAATTGACTTCCAATGCCATTGTTGAGAATAATACCTTTACTAACTCTGATGGCACTTTTGATACTAATAACTTAAATACATTTTTCCTTGGTGATTGGAATAATACTGGTGATGCGATTTATTCTAGAGGTAGTGGTATTTTAGATTTTGTTGGTACTTCGATTATTACTAATACTTCAACTAATGCAGAAAGTTTGGCAGGTGTTATTATTATTGGGACTGCTACTCTTAACTCTAATCTGACAATTCAGTCAGTTACTGGTTCAGGTACTTTAAATCTTGGTAGTGGTTCGTACACCCTTACGGTAACAAGCACTGGATCAGGTTTAGGCGTGACCAATTTCAACAAAGGTACTGGTTCAACAGTTGTTTTTACTGGTACTGGTGCCAGTGTTAACATTGCTACTTTTGCTTATAATAATTTAACTTTGTCACCGGCAACATCGGCAACTTACAGTTTAACTGGTAATCTTACGGGTGCCAATGCTATGAGCGGCAATCTTACTATTAATACTAACGCGACTTTAGACCTGCGGCCTTCAACAACCGATTATAGTCTGACGGCAGTTAATGTGACTGTTGGCGGAGTTTTGGATGCTGGCAGTTCGTCGTCTACTGTTACGGTTGGTGGTAACTGGGATGTTTCTACTGGTACTTTCACAAGGGGAACCAGCATAGTTGCTTTCACTGGGAGTTCGGCTTCTATAAATTGTGGTGCTGCTTATTGGAACAATCAGTTTTGGACAATCAACTTTCCTTCAGCCGGAACAACAACTACTACTTTAACGAATTCTATTTCGGTCAGAAATACTTCTTTAGGAAGTTCTACAAATACAATTACTAGTGCAACCAATTTATCTATTGAGGTTTGGAACAGTGGTACACCGGTAACTAATAATAACGCTGTTTTAAGTAATGTTCAGCTAACATATAACGCAAGTGGGGCTACTAATGTGGCCGCCGGAAATTCTTTTGGTAATGTTAAGTTTTTTTCAGATACCAATAGTGTTACTTACACTTTGCAAGGTGACATTAACGCCGCTGTGGTTACTGTTTATTCCAGTAACGACAACAGAACTGCGACACTTGATTTAGATGGCCACAACTTAACTCTTTCTAGTAGTCTTTCCGTTGGTTTAACTGGGAACACTATTAGAAATGGTGTTATCCAAAATACTAATGTAACAACTAAATCGACAATCACGTCAACCGACCTAACAATCTATAACGGTGCCGGTAATAACAAGATTTTAGCTAATGGCACTCAAACTATTGACTTCAATGTTGCTGGCAACTGGACCAATTCTGACACATTTACTGCTGGTGCTTCGACAGTGACTTTCAATGGCACGACAACCCAAACTATCACTGGCGCTAATACTTGGTACAACTTAACCATTGCTAACACCTACGTGACCCCAAGTGACACTTATGACGTTGACCCAACGGCGGCTCAAACTGTTACTAACACTTTCAATGTTAACGACGGGCAATACAGCGCTTTCAATGGTGACAGCTACAATGATATTAATATTAATTATACCAGCAGCTCCGCTAAGGGTATTTTAAAACCAGACGCGGCGGCGAGCATCACTGTTTCTGGTAACTGGACATATATGTCTGGTGCTACTATTACTACTGGCACAAGTACATTCACCTTTACTGGTAGTGGTAAGACTATTGGAGGAACTGGATCTTCATCTTTCTACAATTTTGTAATTAATCCAGGGGCATCTATTACAGGTAATGCAACCTCTTTATATGTGTACGGTCCAACATTTACAGTTAATGGCACATTTAACATTAATTCTGTATATTTTTATGGTGCTACCCTCACAGTTAATAGCACATTAACTGTTGGAGATGGAAAGATTTTTTATTGGTCATATCCAGACCTAACACTTTCTATTGGTGATGGTGGATTAATTCAAGGAGTAGATGTTAATGATTCTATATTTGAAATAAGCAATGATTCAACGCCTACTATTAATTTGGCTGGAACAGGAAATTTTGGTTCTAATCTTTATTTGCAGTTTTATCTTTATTCTGGCAGTCTTTCTATTCCTTCCTTGCATTACCAAGCCGGTAAGGTTGAGGTATATGGTTCTTTCGCGTTCGAAAGTTCTACTCACACTGTTGTACCGACAGCTGGGACATTAGACATTGACGGAAATTTCAGTCTTAAAAGTGAGGTTTTCATTTCAGGTACTCCTGTTATTGACTTCAATAACTCCAATAATACGACTATTAATATTGGTGGAAATTTTTCCAGAACAGAGATAGGGGGTGCTGTTGCTAAATACACTAAAGGTACAACCGATACAGTTACTTTTGACGCTGCTTCTGACACAAAAACTTTTGATCCTGGTTCTACCTCAGTTTTCAACAATGTTACTCACTCTGGTGAAAGTACTTTGCAGCTTGTTAATACTAATCTAAACGTCGATGGCAACTTCACTAATTCGGCTGGTACTTTTGATGCTAATGGTCGTGATATAACTGTTGCGGGATCGTGGAGCAACACGGCTACTTTTGACAAAGAAACGAGGACAGTCACTTTCGATGGTGGTGCAACCGGAAAAACAATTAATGGTGGTGCCTCCGGATTTTATAATTTAACAATCAATGGAGCCGGTGGAGGATGGACTTTAGATACTAGTAACTTAACCACTGTTACAAACATTAGCATTAATTCCGGAACATTAAACACTGGCACTCTTTCTCTGGGAACAGCTTCCAGCACGGTTTTGAATGTTGATGGAGGAAACTTAAATGGTGGAAGTAACACAATTAATGCTAAAACTTTTAATGTGTTAAGTGGTGCTTTTGTGTCTGGTAGCGGGCAAGTTAATTTAGGGACAAACTCGTCTTGGGGTTATTATGGACACACTAGCGGAACCGCTGATTGGACTACTAACAACACAACACTTTATATCTATTCAAATAGTGAGAGGACTTTACCTCCAGATACGTATCATCATCTTACCTTAGCAGCTGTTATAATTCCTTTTTCTGGTGATCCAATCTATAGTTTAACCGGGGCAACTGTGTTGGAAGGGAATCTAGAGATTTTAGGAGTTACTGGTCTTTCTTCGGCGCAACTTTCTGTTACCAGTAATGATTTAACTGTTTACGGTAATTTAACTATCGGTGATGTGGCCACTCTTTCGGCGACGACAGCTAATATTTTAGTTGGTGGTGACTGGACTAACTCCAATACGTTTACTCCTGGTACTTCGATAGTTGATTTTACTAAATCGGTTGGTGCTCAGACATTGAACTCGGGTGGTACTGGGACAGGCAAAGCCTTTAACAACCTTACTCACTCAGGGGCTGGAACTCTTCAACTTTCAACTAATGCAATTAATATTGATGGTAATTTTACAAACTCTAATGGGGTTTTCAATGCCAATGGTTTAAACGTTAATGTTGCTAAAGATTGGAATATTTCTGTCGGTTCTTTTTCTGCAGGAGCAACCCCAGGTGATCAAACAGTTACTTTTGATTCAACTAGCCCAACAGTAATTTCTGGTTCGACAGATTTCAATAACTTAACCATGGATGCTTCGGTTGATGGAGCTAAAACTATTACCTTTGAAGCTGGTTTTGTCCAGACAATCGCTGATGGAAAGACTTGGGATCTAAATGGTGGCAGCGGTAAGGTTTTAACTCTTCGTAGTTCAATACCTGATACTGCTTGGGAATTTGTAATTCCAGCTGATATGACTTCAGGGGAGTATATTGATGTTAAAGACAGCCAAAATAATACCAATGAGTTTAGAATTACACCTGGAGCAAATTGTATTGACTCTGGTAATAACGTTCCTGGTTGGTTGTTGTTCCCAGATGCGCCGACAATTGGCACTCCACAAGCAATTTCGACAACGGCTGTTCGTTGGACATTTACAGACACTTCTTACAACGAAATTGGTTTTAAAGTTTACGATGCAGGCGATAATTTGAAGGCAACTTGCCCAGGCGTGGATTTGACTTATTGCGATGAGGTTGGACTTTCAACAAACACTCAGTACTCTGGTCGCTACGTTGTTTCTTACAACATGGCTGGTCAATCATCGCATTCAGGTACAGCGGCTTCAACTTACACTTTAGCCGACACGCCTTTAGCGCCAACCCTTCAGCAGTCATCTAGTACCTCTCTTAAGGTGATCGTCAATGTTAATGGTAACCCTTCTCCAACTCAATTTGCTATTTCCAACGAAAGTTTGGGTAAATATGTCCAGGCCGATGGCAGTAATGGCGATACCGCCGTTTGGCAAGATTATGCTACTTGGGGTGGAGAAAATGGTATTACCAACACTGGTTTAGTTCATTCAACAAATTATACTTATAGAGTTAAAGCTAGAAATGGCGATAATATTGAAACGGCAGTTTCTCCGTCGAACTCAGAGACGACACTGTCCCAAGGTCATGGTGACAAGCCTCCTTCACCGACACTATCATCAACAGAGTCGCCAACAACATCTCCGGGCGCAACTCCTTCAGGTGGGGTAACAACGTCTCCAGGCGCAAGCCCTGTGCCAACTTCTTCGTCGGCCGATGTTCAAGCGCCAACCGTGCCATCGAATTTACGAGCAACTAAGCTAGGAGCGATTACCTTAACTTTAGCTTGGGATAGTTCTTCAGATGACATTAGTGTTCAAGGGTACGAAATTTATAATCCTACTACCAATATTTTAGTTGGCACAACAGCAAATAACTTCTTTGATTTTTCAGGGCTTTTACCTAACACAACTTACAAGTTTTACGTTCGGGCTTTTGATGGCGCTAACCATTACAGTCCAAACTCGGAAGTTTTAACGATTACTACCTTGGAAAGTCGTACAGAAGAGGAAAAGGCGATTGAAAAGCAGGGTGGGGTAGTTGCCTTCTTGATTATGGGTAATATGCCGCAATCAAGAAATGCCGGACAAAGTTTCCCAGCAGTTAAACTAACAGCCGCTGATGTTGGTGGTAATGTAGTTAAAGGCTACGATAAATCAGTTTATTTTACCTCTAGCGATACTCAAGCCAAGCTAACTTATGATGAATCTCATCCTTATACATTCCAAAGCTCCGATAATGGTGTTCATACATTTGCCCCTCGTGATTTTATTCTCAACACTCCTGGTCGTCAGCAAATTGCCGTAAGTGATAATTCAACAAAATCAACGGCTGAAATTCAAGTGAATTCGACAACTTCGGCGGTTTTACAGCGATCAGCTATTTATGTTGCAGGATTCTTAAATAGTCCTGAACAGGTTTCTAAGGCAAATCTAGTAGTGGCAGTTTTGATTGCCGGCGCTTTGCTTATGCCAACACTGGTTAATGCTTTTTCTAACGTAAATAATTTATGGCCACAGCTTATTTATGGGTTTACTTATCTTTCGCAAATGCTTGGCCTTTCTAAGAGGCGACGTAAAACTTGGGGAGTGATTTTTAACTCTCAAACTGGTCAACCAATACCATTTTCAATAGTAAAACTTCTTGATAAGAATAATCATTTAGTAGAGCTTGCTATTTCTGACAAGCAAGGAAGATACACTTTTGCTATGAAAGAGGGTACTTTTACCTTGAAAGTAAGTCGGGCTGATTTTGTTTTTCCTTCAAGTGAAAAGGCATCTAGTTTTTACGAGAAAGTTTACACTGGTTCAGAAATTAAAATTGCCGATGTAAATCAAAGCATTTTCTTTAACATACCTCTTGATCCACACGCCAAATCAACGTTTGGCTTAGGTTTGTGGATCTTTGTCATCAGATTAAATCATTTTACTCAACAGATTCGTTTACCGCTTTTTGCTTTAGGAATGATTTTTGCGATTATGATGTTGGTGATTAATTTTAATCCGGTTTATATTATCTTCTTAGCATTTTGTGCCCTGATGATTGTTCTTGATGTTACGCGCTTTGGGAGGGTTGTCGCCGCAGGTATGGTCTCTGACACCTACTCACGTCCTTTACCTAAAGCGATTGTTCGTATTTACCATAAAGAAGATAACCGATTGATTAGCACGGATATTTCTAATAAATCTGGTCGGTTTAAGTTTAAAGTAAATCCTGGAGTTTACTATCTTGTGGCGACAAGACCACAATATGTTGATTTTAAAACTCACCTTATGTATCTTGAAAAAGATCAGAAGAAGGGGATTGCCACATCGATTAATATTGAGCTTAGAAAAGAAACAAAGTAGGGGGTACAAACAATCGCGGGTAACAAAAAAGACTCCTGGAGGGGCTCTAGGAGTCTTTTTTGAACCTGTCTTTATCATATTCGTGATAGCAAGACAGGTTCAACTCAAATTAAATCTTCTGTTAATAATGAATGTAGACCGGTGTACCAACGTCATCCCAGTTAAAGATCCATTCAGCGTCAGAAGTGGCCATATTAACACAACCATGAGACATTGGGTGACCAAAATTACTGTGCCAATAGGTACCATGAATAGAATAATCACCAGAAAACCAACTAATGTAAGGAACACCTGGTAGATAGTAGTCAGGTCCATCCATTAAAGCTGCACGATCTTTACCATAAACACTAAATTCGCCTGTAGGAGTCGCGTAACCGCTTTTACCAGTCGAGACTAAGAACTGGTTAACCAAAGTGCTGCCTTCGAAAGCGTATAAAGTTTGTTCAGAAAGATTAATATCAATATATTTACTACCATAACGACCTGGTTGAGCGTGAGGATATATAGTTTTTTGTCCTCGTGGAATAGTAGAAGTGACCATTGCAAAACTGCTACTTTGTGAGCGAGCTAAAGCGTCTCTGATTTGAGCTGTTAAGGTGTCAGTATCGACTCCACGGCCATCTTGGCCCTCGGAAATAACATTGCCAGTACCATCTTCAACTTCACGATCAGTGGCAGGAACTTCAACTTGCTCGGCTACCCAATTAACAAAAGCATTTGGTGAAATGGAAGTAGCAAGTTTATCACCATCTTCATTAAATTTAATCCAAGAGCTGATTTCTCTGCTTCCTGCTGACCAAGAAGAGGTGTCAAAAGTCACGGTAATAGGCGCAGCCGTGAGATATTTTTCTGCTTGAGATTTGGCTTCAGTAGTGCCCTCGTCGTTTATAGCTGGTTCTAAATCGGAAGTTTGCATAACAATAGATCCTGAAATATTACCAGAATTAATAAGGGCAGTTAAATCATTCTTTAATTGATCCTTATTTAACCCGCGGCCTTTTTCAGAAGGAGTAAGGTTAACTTGACCATTTTCAATTGAAAGAGTTGCATTTTTTGGTTCTTTTTCGACAACAGAAGATAATTGTGATAAATACTCATTAAACTTTACTTCATCAATTTGAGGTTTAATCTCTAAAACAAAACCACTAATTGCTAATTGATAATTTTCTTGTAATTTTTCTTTAAGACTCTCTCCACGGCCATAATTAAAAGCTTGGTCTAAAATTTTATCTGTATCAAAAGTAATTCCCATCTCAGAAAGGGTAGGTTTTACGGTCTGATCGTTATAAGTGATTTCTGGACCATTATTTTCTAAAATTTTAATTTTTTCTTCAACTTGGGTTTTAGCTTGTTCGTGAGTTAGGCCGCCAACTTTAATGCCGGCAACCATTACCTTAGGGTAAATTTTATCAGCGTAAGCACGATTAAAATACCAAACACCGCTGATTAGAGTAGTAATTACCAAAAAACTTATACCAATTTTAATATAAGTTTGTTTAGAAATTACCAAAGATTTCTTTTTGGTTGTAGCTTTTGATTGTTTAGTTTTTGTTTTACCACTAGGCAAAATGTTTAATTTTGTCGCGGTAGTTGTTAAGTTGTTCATTGCCCCTCCACTCCGTGTTTTGTGTTCCTTTTTATTTTTTGTTTTAAGGTATCTGTTTTTATGACATTAAGACAGTATATCAAAAAAATCGTCTTCTGTCAAGATGGAAGACGAAAATTGGTGCGCGGAGCAGGATTCGAACCTGCAACCGGGCGTGTATGGTTATCTTTTTTGCTTTTGGTGGGCGCGGATGGATTCGAACCATCAACCGATCGGATATAAGCCGATTGCTCCGCCGTTGAGCTACGCGCCCACCAGCAACAAAAAAGAAAAGACGCCTGTTGAAATCTACTAACATTTTATCCTGTTTTTCTAATAATTTCAATCATTTTACTGTTTTGTCCTGTGCTACTCGGCACAGGACTTGACCCCCACACCTATTGTCGATTTGGTTGTTTTGGATCACAAAACAAAGTTTGTTGATGAAATAGGTGTGGGGGTTGACATTGATTGTCCTTGCCACTAATATCTGTTATTTTTGATTTGCTATAGTTTTACGCAAAAATCTTCAGGGACGATCTTACGCACAAATTTAGGGTCCGCCTTGGCTTGACGCCAGGCGAGATGGGTAGGGTCACCAGTCCGGATTATGGCACAGTTAATAGTAGCTTAAAAATTTATTATAAGGAGTAAAATGAAAAGAAACATATCGAAAATGTTAAAACGCTGTTTGATTTATAGTTTGATTTTGATTTTTGGTTTGCCATTTGGAGCAATTGCTTTCGGTGCGGATAAGGCTTCGGCATCAGAAAAAAAGGTCAGTGTATCGAAAGCCGAGTTTTCAAAAAAAACCACTTCCGAACCAGAGAAAGCAATAGTTCAAAAAGACATTACATCTCCACTGCCTCCAAAAATCGAAGGTTTTGCACAAGATAGAGTTTATCTTCAAGGCCAAAAAATTGATTTAAACATGTTCTTCAAAGGAGAGAAAAATTTGGACGTTTGGGCAAATACAAGTGTCCTTGATCCAAGTTTTCCAGAAAAATTAAATGCCTTACCTGTTGGAGATGGTATTTGGCACCTTGAAACACCAAAATTGACCGAAAATCTAAATATAAAAACTTCTGGTTTTACGATTTATGCCACAGATCCAAGTGGTAATAGTATTAATCAACAGGTTAAAATTGTCTTAAAACAGTCGCCAAAGATGGCAAATGTTACCCACAGTCTTTCAACTGACAACGAGTTAACTCTTAGTTGGAATTATTCTAAATTAGTTGAGCAGTATTTGGTTGAATGGAATATTTATGGCGAAAGTAATGTTTCACAAAAAGTTTTAAATGGTAATTTAACTGGCACGAAGATTAATAATCTCCAATCAGGAACATCTTATGTTGTTAAGGTTTTGATTCTAAAAAAAGGTGAAAAGGGGAGAGTTACAGAGCTTAATGTAAAAACTTCCGGAATTTCACCAAAAAGTGTTATTGGAACTTCGTCTATTAATAACACATTAACAACAAAGACCACGCCTTCAATTGGAAACGGTGTTGCGACGACTAAAAGAGTTGCTCAAACACCAAAATCTGATGCAAATGTAACGCCAGAGGCTACTACTAGCCCCACTCCTAGCCCGACACCTTCCGAAAAAGGTGCGGCAGCAGGTGGTTGGAGTAAACTCTTGGTTGCTTTAAGTATTTTAATTATTGCTGCTGGCGCAGCTCTTGGTGGGTATTATGGTTATGAATGGTTAATGCTTCGTTCGAAAGACAAAGAAGATAGAGAACCACCAGAATCAAACAGTCGTTGGTGATCACTCACATTGTATGTAAACAAAAGCCCCGTAATTTGACGGGGTTTTTGTTTATTATATAGTATACTATATATAGTAGGTGCATAGTTAATGATGAAATTTAATCAAAATAAAATATTGTCTAAAATTACTAAGGTAGGGGTTTATCTTGGAGTTTTTTGGGTGCTTTTTTTGTTGGGCCGGGCTATTTGGCAAAATTGGGATTTAAAACATTCAATTTACAAGTTAAATGAACAAATTGTGATTCTGAACCAACAAAAAAAAGATTTAGAAAATCTTAATTTATATTATCAGTCGGATTCTTTTAAAGAATTAGAGGCGCGTAAACTATTGGGACTTAAAAAATCAGGAGAAAAACTGGTTATTTTACCAATAGAAACTCCTAAAGCAGAATCATCGGCTGCTAATAGTTTTCCGGAACAACTCAATAAAGAAAAAGAAACAGTGGCGGGAGTAACAGCGCCAACAAGAATTCCTAACTGGCTTTTATGGTGGCAATACTTTACTAAGTAAAAATCCTTAAGTTCTCTCGAATATCGCAACATTGACAGGCGGTCTTTTTTGTGATATACTGTCTTAATGTCATAAAAAGACACCTTAAAACAAAAATAAAAGGAAAGCGTCCCCCTACGCCCTGACGGGCTTCGGAGGGACTTCCCCGATATTGCATCGGGGAGCGGAGGGGCAATGAATAAAATTCAATTCAAAGCAATTAAATATATATTTGGTCTTGTTGTTTTTATTAGTACTCTTATTTTTAATATTTCTTTTGCGAGCGCGGCAACTTATTCAGCTGATACCTTAGTTAGTTTAACTAATGAATCTAGATCTCAAAACGGATTAGGCAATCTATTAGCAAATTCTAAATTATCTAATGCTGCTTATGCGAAAGCTCAAGACATTTTAGCTAAAGATTATTTTGCTCACAATTCCCCAGATGGTAAAACCCCTTGGGATTTTATTAATGAATCTGGTTATGTTTATACTTATGCTGGCGAAAACTTAGCAATTGGTTACAGTGACGCTAATGAACTTTTTACAGCTTGGATGAATTCACCAACTCATAGAGAAAATATCTTAGGTCCAAACTATCGTGAAATTGGTATTGCGGTGGTTTCTGGTGAATTTCAAGGTGCTGAGACGATTGTTGCTGTTCAGGAATTTGGTACGGCTGCAGAAGGAAATTTAGCTGAACAACAAGTTGCTGCTCAGCTTTCAACACCAACACCTTCGCCATCAGTTACTGCTTCGCCAACATCTATTCCAACAGGAGCAAAAAGTTTTGAATTTATTAAAGATAAAACCGCTTTTACTCCTAACAGCATTTTTTCTGGTGAGGAAGTAGAATTTAAAGTTACAATTTCTGGTGAAGTTAAATCTCTTGAAGCTCAGGTATTTGATAAAAAATATAATCTCTTAGAAGCAGCTAGCGTAACTGGTTCTGGTAAAGAAAAAACATATACTTTAGATCAAAAAATTGAAAATAATGGCACTTCCGAAGTTAAGATTTTGGCGACTGATAATAATGGTAATTCGGACACTTTAAGTTTCGGTACTTTAAATGTTAAAGAAACGGTGATTAGTAAAGATCAGCCTGAAAAAATTAGTTTAATTGCCGGTTTTAAGCAATCTTTCAAATTGTACTGGTTTGTTTATTTAGCAGTTTCAGTTTTAATTGCTTTAGCAATTGCTTTTTACTTTATTTCAAAAAGAAGCAGATTTAATGGTGGTCTTCTTACTTCTTGGCGTTTCTAAGACAATACACACCTTGATTTTACAAGCTCTCTTTGCTAAAATAACTATAGAGCTAAATTTCTTGAGGCTTTTTGAGTAAGATTAGCTTCAAGTTTTTTAATATCGCGGGGTGGAGAAGTAGTATCTCGTCAGGCTCATAACCTGAAGATCAGCGGTGCAATTCCGTTCCCCGCTACCAAATTATCTTTAAAGACGGCCCAAGTGAGTTTACTCTGAGGATAACGAAGGGGCTGAGTAGCTCAGTGGTAGAGCGAGGTCTTCATAAGGCCGAGGTCGCAGGTTCGAATCCTGCCTTAGCCACCATTTCAAAATTTTTAAATAAAACTTTTTATCATGAATATAAATTTAAAATCAAGTTGTTTTCGAAATATTTTTTATTTAATTACTGTTGTTGTCTTTGCCTTAATTATTTATTCTTTAGTTGTGCCACTCAACCGCTCAGAAACAAAAGAAGTGCCAGTTTCTCAAATTGCTAAAGAGGTGAGTGATAATCAAGTTTCTTCTATTACGGTTGATCAAAATCAAATAACTGCTAAGTTAAAAGACGGCACAGAAATTAAATCTTATAAAGAATCCGGAGTCGGTCTAAAAGACTACGGTATTACCTCCGACAAGGTGAGTATTGATGTTAAAAATCCTGATCGAGGGAATTTTTGGTCCTCATTTTTATCAATTATTTTACCTTTTCTTTTGATTGGCGGTATTTTATATTTTATGCTTCGTCAGGCCCAGGTTGGCAACAATAAGGCTATGTCTTTTGGTCAATCGAGAGCCAGACTTTTTACCCCAGGAGCTAAGAAAACTACATTTAAAGATGTTGCTGGTCTGATTGAGCCAAAACAAGAGCTACAAGAAGTAGTAGAATTTTTAAAAACCCCAGCTAAATTTAAAAGTCTTGGCGCAGAAATTCCTAAAGGTGTTTTGCTAGTTGGTCCACCAGGTTGTGGTAAAACACTTTTAGCCAGAGCGGTTGCCGGAGAGGCTAATGTGCCATTTTTCTCAATCTCTGCTTCTGAATTTGTCGAAATGTTTGTTGGGGTTGGGGCTGCAAGAGTTAGGGATTTGTTTTTAAAAGCTAAAAGAAATTCCCCGGCAATTTTATTTATCGATGAACTAGATGCCATTGGGCGACAACGTGGGTCAGGTCTTGGTGGTTCTCATGACGAAAGAGAACAAACTTTAAACCAAATCTTGGTTGAAATGGATGGTTTTGAAACAGATACTCGGGTAATTGTTATGGCAGCAACCAATCGGCCAGATGTTTTAGATCCGGCTTTACTTCGACCGGGTCGGTTTGATAGACGAATTGTCATTGACCTACCCGATATTAAAGAAAGAGAAGCAATTTTAAAAATTCATTCTCACGGCAAACCTTTTGCCAAAGATGCTGATTTAGAAAAACTTGCTCGCTCAACCGTTGGTCTTTCAGGAGCTGATTTAAGAAATGTTGTTAATGAAGCGGCTATTTTAGCAGCTAGAAATGGCTTAAAAGAAATCAGACAAGATGAATTAAATTCATCGATTGAAAAAGTTATTCTCGGACCAGAGAGAAAATCACATCTTCTTTCGGAGCAAGAGAAAGAAATTTCCGCCTTTCATGAGGTAGGCCATGCAATTATTGGCAAAAGTTTACCTAACTGCGATCCTATTCACAAAGTTTCTATTGTTTCTCGCGGAATGGCTTTAGGGTACACTTGGTCTTTACCAACAGAAGATAAGAAACTTTATTCAAGAGCTAAGTTCCAAGATGAAGTCGCTCAATTATTGGGTGGTTATGTAGCCGAAAAAATAATTTTTGGTGATGTAACAACCGGTGCTCAAAACGATTTAAAGAGGGCAACACAAATTGCTCGTGATATGGTAATGGTTTACGGAATGTCAGATAAAATTGGGCCAATTGTTTTAGGTGAAAAAGAAGAAATGATCTTTTTAGGCCGAGAGATTTCCGAACAAAGAAACTATTCAGAAAGCAAAGCTGCTCAAATTGACGAAGAAGTAGCTAAAATTATTACCGATGCGCAGAAAGTGGCGGCAAAGATTTTACAAAATAAAAAAGTATCTTTAAAAAGAATAACAAAAGATTTAATTAAATTGGAAACTATTGAAGGCGACAAGCTAAAAATTTAAGGAGGGAAAATGATAGAAGTTGCAGGGATTACTATTACACCAAAATTTATTTGGCTTGTTTATCTAATTATCTCTTTGAGTGTTACTGGTATAGTTGGTTATTTCTGGTTTTGGCGTAAACGTAAATCTTAAATTTAAACCTTGTTTTAAGTGTTTAAATCTCGTAGAATGGACTTATGAGAAAATTTTTAAGCTTTTTGGGAGGCAAGAATTCTTATCTTAGCGCTTCCCTAATTCTTATCGTAACCCTTTTTTTGTCAAATGTTTTAGGAGTGTTGCGAGACCACTATTTGACTCAAAAAATTCCTACAGATATTTTATCGACTTACTATGCTGCTTTCAGGATTCCTGATCTCTTGTTTAATGTTCTAATTTTAGGCGCAATATCGTCAGCTTTTATTCCGGTTTTTTCGAGTCTTGTTTATCAAAAAAAAGAAAGTGAGGCTTGGAAAGTTGCTAGCTCGGTTATTAACATTGCTATTTTAAGCTTAATAATTTTTTGTTTGATTTTAGGCGTTTTAATGCCATATATTGCTCCAGTATTTGTGCCAGGGTTCAATCAAGAAGAACTTTCGCTTACAGTTAAATTAACTCGAATAATGTTGGCTTCGCCAATCTTTTTTGGTCTTTCTTATATCTTTGGAGCTATTCTAAATTCTTATAAAAGATTTTTAGTTTATTCTCTAGCGCCTCTTATTTATAATTTATCAATTATTTTGGGAACATTATTTCTTTCGCCACGCATTGGTGTTGTGGGGGTAGCAATTGCCGTTGTTGTGGGTGCTTTTCTACATATGTCAATCCAAATTCCAGTTGCTATAAGGCTTGGGTTTAAATGGGAGATGGTGGCTGATTTTAAAAATAGTTTTGTTAGAAAAATTGGTATCTTGATGTTTCCGCGAGCAATTGGCTTGGGCGCTAATCAAATAATGCTTTTGTTTTTTACTAGCATTGCTTCTGTTTTAGGTGGTTCGGCAATTGCGATTTATAATTTGGCTGATAATATTCAAACCATGCCAATGGTAGTTTTTGGAACTTCTTTTGCAATGGCAATTTTTCCAACTCTTTCAGAAAAAATTTCTCATAATGATTGGCAAGGTTTTAGAAACGATTTTACTAAAACTCTGCGATCAATTCTTTTTTTCATTGTTCCGATGGTTTTTGGTATTATTCTTCTTAGAGCGCAAATAGTAAGAATTATTTTAGGTTCTGGTCATTTTGGTTGGCAACAAACCATCGATACCGCTAACACTTTAGGTTATTTTGCTCTCTCCCTTGTTTTTACAAGCACAGTTCCGCTCCTTGCTAGGGCATCTTACGCTTTACATAATACTAAAATACCTATGATGGTAACGGTTATTACGGTTATTATCTCAGTAATTACTGGTAAAATTTTAGCAGGTTCAATGGGCGTTCTTGGTCTAGCATTAGCGTATTCCATTGGTTCATTTTTTAATGCTTCAATTTTATATTTACTTTTAAGAAAAAAAATACAAATAACAGAATGGCCAGTGGTGGCATTCTTTTTAAAAGTTCTTTTAGCTTCACTTATTATGGCGGTTGCCTTGCAAGAGACAAAGTTTGTAATGGCGATTTTTGTTGACATGACTCGTTTTTGGGGAGTGCTAATTCAAACGTTGGCAAGCACCGCGATAGCAGTTTTGATCTATTTAGTTTTAACTTGGATATTTGGTTGCGAAGAAACTTCTTCTATAAAAGTGATTTTTGGTCGTTTTCGAGGAAAGGTGGTTAGAGATGAAGAACCAGGAAGATGAATTCTATTCTGAGCTAGATAAAAAAGCGCTCCATAAAAGTTGTTGTACTTTTCAAACAATGATTCTCTTTTTTGTTGGTTTATTGGTGCTGGCAATTATTGGTACGTTTTATTGTTATAATCAAATCAAAAAAATAAACTTTCCTTCTAAGATTGTCGCCTCAACGTTTCAAGATAAAGATAGTTTTTACGAAAAAATAAAATCCTCGGATTTGCAAGAAAATATTGAAATAACCATAACACAAGAAGAATTAACTGCTGTAACTTCAGGGGGGTTATCGGGCAGGAATTTTATTATTAAGAATACCCAAGTTATTATTAATGAAAATAGTGTTGATATTTTTGGAACATTAACAAAACCATTAAGTTCTCAAATAAAAATTGTTACAGTTCCAAAAGTAAATAGTGGTAAAGTTAAATTTGAAGTTCAAAAATTTACTGCTGGTAATCTTTCCATGCCAAAATTTATTAGTGATAAAATAGCAGAATCTATTAGCAAGACGATGGATGAAAATTTCTCAGAATTCTATACAAATTATGAAGTTGAAAACATCAATCTTTTTGATGGTAAAATGATCATAAGTGGAAAATTAAAATAATAAAGCGACTGAAGGGAGCGTTTCATGCAGCAAGCTTTTTTGCTAATCATTTCAATTTTAGGGGCAATTTATTCTTTTACAACACATCAAACAAAAATTGGTTTCGGGCTTTTAATTATTGGTATTTCTTTTATTTTTTCAATTCCTGGTTTAGTTACTGGTGTTTGGGCTGATGTTTTTGAGGCGATTACAATGGTTGTTTTCGCTCTAGGGGTCTTTGTGATTGTTTTTCAAAAAAAAGTGGTTGGCAAGAAAGAAGAATCGTCTAAGCAAGAAAATGAATAAAGATAAAATTTTAGTCACAAGTAATGCCAATCCCGATTTAGATGGCTACGCCTCAGCCATTGGCTACACGGATTTACTTAAAAAACAAGGGAAAAATGCTCAGGCAATTTTATTGGGTAATTTTTCCGATGAAATTATTTTTGTTGCTAATTATCTTAAAGAAAAGGTTTTACCAGTTTTCGAAGGTAATTTAGATCAATTTGATCAAATTATTATGGTGGACACAAGTTTTTTAGGAACTTTAGGGAAAGAAATTAGTCCTCAAAAACTTAAGGAAATTATTGATCATCGAATAGCTAATGAGTCTCATCTTTATCCATGGGCAAAAGTTCAAATTGAGCTCGTTGGTTCTTGCGCAACTTTAATTGTCGAAAAATATAAAAAAACAAAAATTGAACCCAGCAAAGAAATAGCAGTTTATCTTTATGGAGCGATTGCTTCTAATACGATTAATTTTAAAAGTAATCTTACAACCAAAAGAGATATTGTGGCTGCCAACTATCTTAAGAAACTGACAAAAATTCCGGATAATTTTATCAATCAAATGTTTGTCTTTAAATCTGATCTAACTGGTGAAAAACTTTTTAAACAAATGACACACGATGTTCTTGATCACTTAGAGTTTAATAATAAAAAAATTTTTATTTTTCAAATAGAGTCTGCTAATTGCAAAGATTTGATTGAAAATAGAATTAATGAAATTAACAACTTTGTTTTTAAAAGTCTCAAAGGTAAAAATATTGATTTCGTTTTTACTAATATTATAGATATTGTCGAAGGATATAATTATATTATTTCAATGGATGAGAAAACAAGAAAATTTTTAGAAGATGTTTTGGGGTTAGAATTTAATAATAATGTAGCAAAAACAGACAGTATTATTATGCGTAAAGAAATAGTTGCAAAAATAAAAGATTATTTTTGTTAACCCTAAATTTACTAAGCAGTCTCGCTAACAGAAGAAAAATGTGCTAAAATTAGAGTATGGAAAAAATTAATTTTGAAATTGAACGTAAAATAACTCCTTTAGAAGAAGCGGCCTTTGGTATTGTTAGAGTTTTGCAAGAAAAAGGATTCGAGGCCTATATTGCCGGTGGGGCAGTTAGAGATTTTTATTTAGGAAAAGATCCTCATGATATTGATATTGCCACTTCAGCAAAACCAGAAGAAGTTAAGGAAATATTTCCGTCTAGTTACGATCGAGGTAAAGCTTTTGGTGTAATGGCAGTTAATATAGAAGATTTCGAATTTGAAGTTGCAACTTTCCGTAGCGATATTGGTATCGCTGATCATCGCCGCCCAGAGAAAATAGAATTCACAACGGCAGAGAAAGATGCTCAAAGGCGTGATTTTACTATCAACGCTCTTTTTTACGATCCGGAAAAATTGCAAATTATCGATTTTGTTGATGGTATAAAAGATTTGGAAAATAAAATTGTTCGGTTTGTTGGAATCCCAGAAGAAAGAATCGAAGAAGATTATTTAAGAATGCTTAGAGCAATAAGATTTACCTATCGATTTGAGTTTAGCTTAGAAGAAAAAACTCAAAAAGCGATTATTAAAAATGCTTCGAAAATTGGAGAAATTTCTATTGAAAGAATCCGTGAAGAATTGACATTAATTATAACTGGTTTAAATAGGAAAGAAGCTTTAATTAAATTGTTAGAATCAGGTTTGGTAAAAACTATACTTCCGGAATTAGAAAAATTAAAAGGTGTAGAGCAACCACCAGAATTTCATAGTGAAGGTGATGTTTTGGCTCATACTTTAATGGCGATGGAGTCTTTAGAAAATCCATCAGCCGAGCTTGCTTGGACAGTTTTGCTCCACGATATCGGAAAGCCTGACACTCAAGGTTTTCGTGATCATCCTAAAAGTAAAATTACTTTTTTTGAACATGACATCTTGAGTGCTAAAATGACGAATGAAATTTTGCAGAGATTAAAGTTTTCTAATGAATTTATTGATTCGTGTGTTTGGGCAATCACGCAGCACATGCGGATTGTTCATGCTTTTCAGGGAATGTCAGAAAGAAAACAAAAAAAACTTTTTACTAATTCACATATTCAATTATTGTTAGATCTAACAAAGGCTGATTTGGGCTCATCAATTAGACCTGATGGCCAACCAGAAATAGGGATGTATTTTGAAGCCTTAAAGAAAAAAGAGCAGTTTGAAAAGCAGGCCAATGAAGAAGAAAAAGAACAATTGAAAAAATTTACATTAATTACCGGTCAAGATATTATAGAAATTTTAAATATTACTGCTGGTCCTAAAGTGGGGGAGATAAAAAAGAAAATTGAAGAAGCCTTTTTAGAAGGTACGATTTCTACTCGTGAAGAAGCCCTGAAAATGATAGAGGATTTAAAATAAATGAAGTTTGAAAATATTAGAAATTTTTGTATTATTGCCCACATTGATCATGGAAAATCGACATTAGCTGATAGAATGTTAGAGGTGACTGGAACAATTTCAAAAGATAAAATTAAGCCACAAATGTTAGACACGATGGATTTGGAGCGCGAACGAGGTATAACAATTAAACTACAGCCAGTAAGAATGGAATATGAAATTGCTGGTTTGGTATATACTCTAAACTTAATTGATACTCCTGGTCATGTAGATTTTTCTTATGAAGTTTCTCGTTCATTAGCGGCTGTTGAGGGGGCGATTTTATTAGTTGATGCAACGAAAGGTATTCAGGCCCAAACTTTAGCAAACTTACATTTAGCCCAGGCTCATAATTTAACAATCATTCCGGTGATAAATAAAATTGATTTAGTAAATGCTGAGGTTGAGAGGGTAGAGGAAGAGATTGAAGAACTGCTGCAAATCGATAGAAATGAAATTATAAAAGTTTCTGCTAAAACTGGTGAGGGAGTGGAAAAAGTTTTGAAAGAAGTTGTTGAAAAGATTCCGGCACCAAAAAAAGAAGTAGGGGATAAATTTAAAGCATTAATTTTCGATTCTGTTTATGATTCTTTTCGTGGAGTTATTGCTTACGTTAGGGTTTTCGAAGGTGCGATTAAAAAGGGAAGCAAGATTGAATTTTTGGCTAATCAAAAAACCGAGGACACAATCGAAGTGGGGGAATTTAAACTTAAATATTTGCCAAAGGACACATTGGAGGCGGGGGAGATAGGTTATATTATTACCGGCGCTAAAAATCTAAGTGAGGTCCAAGTTGGTGACACGATTACTTCAGAATCCCCTGTTAATGTCTCCCCTATTGCCGGTTTTAAAAAATTGCAACCAATGGTTTTCGCTAACTTTTTTATGCAGGGTGAGGATACTAGTTCCCTTCGCCAAGCATTAGAAAAACTTCAACTTAATGATTCTAGTTTGACTTTTTTGCCAGAAAATTCCGAAGCTTTTGGCCAAGGTTTTAGATGTGGTTTTTTGGGATTATTGCATTTAGAAATTATTAAAGAACGTTTAGAGCGTGAATACGATCTTGATTTAATTGTTACTCAGCCTTCGGTAATGTATAAAACACATGAAGTTAATGGAAAAATTGAATACGAAGAGCCTTGGGTTGATTTAGAGATAATCACACCACCTCAACATATGGGGGCGATAATGGAGCTTGTTCAATCAAAGAGAGGTGTTTATAAAAATACTCATTATATTGGTGATCGGACTTTGCTTGATTACGAAGTGCCGCTTTCAGAAATAATTGTTGATTTTTATGATAAATTAAAGTCTGGCAGTTCTGGTTATGCGTCGCAAAATTATGAATTGATTGGCTGGCGGCCAGGTGATCTTGTCAAGCTTGATGTAATGATTGCCGGCGATGTGATTTCTGAATTTAATCGCATTGTCCCCCGCTCGCGCGTTCAGAGTGAGTCTCAAAGTCTAGCTTTAAAATTAAAAGATTTAATTCCACGGCAAATGTTTGAAGTTGCTATTCAAGTTGCGGTTGGTGGTAAAATTTTGGCTCGTGAAAATATTTCTGCTATGAAAAAAGATGTTACGGCTAAACTTTATGGCGGTGATGTTACTCGTAAGAATAAACTACTTAAAAAACAGGCTAAAGGTAAGAAGAAGATGAAGAGCTTAGGTCGAGTTGAAATTCCTAGCAATGTTTTTATCGATATTTTAAAGTCCTAAATTTTAAAAAACCCGAGAATAATTCCCGGGCAAAGATGCGCTCAAAAGCGGTAAAGTTTTATGTTAGCATCTGTTGTGAGGTGGTAATCCCCTGCATAAATCGATGGCTCGATATTGTCGACTTTGTAACCCCAGTTACCAGTAAGCCCGTTGATGGTAGTTTTCTTATCCCCTTTTTGGTATGGGAAGGCGGTTTTGATAGCATCGACAACCGTACTATTGGGTTCGAGAGTTACAATCTTGCTGGTCTGTCCCTCTAGGTCAACCTTGACCTTGATGCTGGGATTTGGTGTTTGATTTTCTCCGCTGCCGCCACCGCAGCCAGCGATTAAAACACTAATTAGCAAAGCACCCGTAAATTTCAGAAATTCTCGTCTTTTCATCGTCTCCTCCATCACAGACATTACAGAATTAACATAAACTAATATTAACCTAATTTTTCTCTTTTTCAAGGGTTTTGGGTGAGGATTTAAATTATGTTACAATTAGATTATGATCATACATAAAATATATATTGGTGGTTGGTTTCAGAGGACAACTCTGCATCTCACCGAAGTTTGGGATTTTTTAAAAAGTGGAAAAACAGATCTGTCTTTTGATGCGGAGGAATTTAAATTAGCTCGAGAAAGACTTGATGTCAAAGATATTTCTAGACAAAATAATTTTTTAGAATACGTTTTTGTTAACACAAATGATAAAATAGATTATCGAATATACGAAGATGGTTTAATCGTATTAGAAAAAGAATTTGAAGATTTAGAAAAAGATTTTAAAGCAATTAAAGATTATTATGACAGCAAACTTTCTAAGAGTTTATCATATTTATTTAGCAAAGGTGCGCCCGTACCTAAAGAATTAGCCAATATTAAGACAATTTTGCCGTATATTGTTATGGTAAGTGATGCAACTAAGCAAGAGGCTCAAGAATTATTTAATGATCATAATGAAGAAGTCTACTCAATGTTGTCTACTGGGAAAATTGAAGTTTATCGTAGCCCAGGCATCATTTTAATTAATAATTTAGAAAGCGATAAATTAGCTAGGGAAATAATTGAAGCAGAAATATTCTTTCGTGAGTATAAGACACAACTACATAGGTATTTATCGATTCATCGAACTATTTGGGAGAAAATAGAAAGAATTAAAGAGTTGGACGAAATTAAGGGTAGTGAGATTGAAAAGTATAGAAACGAACTATCGATTTATCAAAAAACCATTACTTTAATAGACGCTAGAATAGAACAAATGGATACCTATATTCAAACTAGGCAAAAAATTGTAAATTTACAGCAAATTGACGAAAAGCTCAAGCCATTATTTGATTTTAAGTATGAAACTTTACAAGATACTCATGAATATATTAAAGATTTGTGGTTAATGACTAAGGATTATCTTGATTCAGCCATACAAATGCTTGAAGAATTACAATCTCAAAGTACGGTTAGTGCAATTTCTTCCTTGAGACTAATCACTAGTATCGGGGTTGTTGCTGGTGTTGTCGGCTATTTAGAAGTTAAAAAAATACCTAAATTTACTCTTGAAGGAATATTTTATTTTATCATTCTTTTGGTGGCAGCGATTGCTGTTAATCAGTTAATTACAAAATTTTATTTGACAAAAAAATATCGTATTGATGATCAAGAAATCGATAAGAACATTAAATAAATTATTATATAAGTATTGAAAAGAGTGTATTTGTATACATCGAGATTGGGATTTTAAATTACAAAAGGAGGATTATGTCTCGATCGAAAGGGATGAGCACTATTTGGGTGGTTTTAATTTCAGTTGGAGCAACATTGTTGTTCCTTGGGGTTATTGGTCTCGTTTGGTATAGCACGTCTCAGCTTAAAAAAGCATCAGAGATTACTAAAAACCAAACTCCAACTCTTTCTGCTAGCCCTTCAGCTAGCCCGTCTTCAAAAGCTCCTGTTGAGGAACCGGCTCAAATTGCCGAGAATTTTCAAAAAAGTATTTTTGATACATTTTCCGGTTCCAGTATTGATTTAACTAAGGCTAAAAGCTATCTCACACAAGAACTTCAAGCAAAAGTTGATGACACGAAAGAATCATATTGGGATTTACATAATGTTTACATTGTCGCCGGTCCTTGTCGAATAAGTACTGAAGAGCTAGACAAGACCAGTACCACGGCAACGGCTCAAGTTAGCGCTGAATGGGGAATAGGTACGTGTAATATTACATCGATGCAACCAGAATTTCAATACAAGATGGTAAATGACAACGGTCAGTGGAAAATTTCTCAAATTGTACCGCTTCATCCTGATACAGAAGGTCAAGAAAACGTTCCTAGAGGTTTTTGAGTTTACTAAAAAAGTGGACTTTCGTCCACTTGATATGTGATTTAAAGATAAGATGTTAGCTTTTCGGCTATTTCTTTAAGCCATTCATAAGGGTTATCAGGTCTTTGATTGATTTGACTTGTAATTTGGATAATGGCTTTTTCTTGTCTATCCATCATGTAAAAAATATCTGTAGTGTCATTTTCCGGACGATAAGTATGATATAGCTCTTTGCACAAACGAACAATGGCTTCTTTGCCTGGCATTTTGAGGTTATCAAGTTTAACATCTTCCCCTTGTTGGTGGCATTCTGTAAACAGAAAATAACCATAACTACCATTGCCGTCTTTTGCCAAATCAGTAAAGAAAGTAATACATTCAACATAATCTTTGGAAATCTTTGTTTCGTTTAGTGAAAGTGTAAGGTCAACTGTAAAATCTCCAAATCCCGTTGGGTCCATGCCATCGGCAAAATGGTTTTCACTTATCCATTTCTGCTTTGGATCAAAAAGGTCCTCATTCCACGTTTGTGCCTGTCTAGCTGAATATTCATCGGTCAGGTCAAGATGAGCGCTAGAATAGGTTGGACTAAATGTTATTATTCCTAGATTGCCGACTAAATAACTGCGTTGAGCTGGCCGTTGCGCCCGCTCTGCCTCTTCTTGAGCTTGCCGCTTAATATAATTGGCTTGTATTTCTTCTATTGATTGCAGTTGACCTAGCATAAGTATTCCTCCTTTTTAAGGTACAAGTTCAAACTCAGATTTTAATATAGCACTCGGTAAAATTTCTGGCAACAATTCTTGCGGTGACCTGATTGAAATAAAAATATTGTTATGTTACCTTAAAAGAGAAAAAGAAGGGGGTAAGAATTGTGGCAACATTGTCAATGTCTTTTACAGTTCTTTCAATTTTAGCCAAGGAACATCCAAATGGTTTAACTCGCGAAGAGCTGTTCGAGAAAGCCAGCGCATATGACCCTAATAGGTTTGGTGATTGCATTGAAATGCTCGATATTGTGCTTAAGACAGATAGCGATATTTTGTTAGAGCACCGCGGTCTTGTGTCCTGTTGGAAAGTAGAGGATGGTAAGATATTTTACGATACATCTCGTAAATCATATGCTCCTAGTCTTGAATTTTGTGGTTTTTCCGAATTGTTTAACGACTGGTTGAGAAAAAATGACCTTAGTCATCTTATTCTTTACAAACGGCTCACTCCAAAAAATTCTGAAAAATGTCCTCTTGGCTTTGACTGGGAAGCAATTTTGAGTCCTGGTCATTGTAGTTGGGACTATGAAGACGAAGAATGTGATATGAGGTGTCGGGTGTCTAAGGCACAATTCGATATGGCTGTTCTTCTCGTGGAACGAAGGCAGTTTTCAGAT
>JBAYHL010000004.1:0-64784 GCA_041666185.1 Patescibacteria group bacterium
ATAATTTCTGCTAAATAATAAGCAACATTTGTGCTTTCTAAATCCCCACGAAGGTTAATAAAACATTTTTGAGTTTCTGCTGCAGTAATAGTATCCAGATTCCTACCTTCAGCAATTACAAAATCGGTTAAACAAAAAAGCTCTAAGTGACCTGCGAGTTTTGACAAAGTTTTCCTAATCCCCTTAGCGACGGCTTTTATCCTGCCATTATTTTCAGTAAAAATTGTTAAAATTCGATCAGCCTCATTTAGATTAGTTCGTTTTAAAATTATACCCCGGGTTTTGTAGTTCATCACTTTAAGGCTTTGCGCATATGAACATTAGCAGCTTCTAGTTGCTCTAAAGTATTAATACCGTGCCAGTTAGCTTGCCTGGTCTTGTAAGCCTTAACTTTAAAATTGCCTTTATTAGCGATTTCTACCAAATCAGTTAAAAAGTATTCGCCGGTAGGATTTTTCTTTACTTTTTTTAAATTTAACCACAGAAAACTAGCTTCAAAAACATAACAACCGGTATTTATTTCTTTAATTTTTAAAATAGATGGTGTGGCTAACTTTTCCTCAACAATTGCTTCAACATTACCGTCAGAATTTTTAACAATTCGCCCCAGGCCTTTTGGGTCAGCAACCTCAACTGTCAAAAGCGTCATGTCTACCCCACTTTGAAGATGATCTTTAACTAGCTTTTCGATCATCTCAGGTTCATAAAAAGCACTATCATCGCCACCAATGACTAAAATTGTTTTAGCACCATTTGCTGCTTTTTTAGCGCAGCTAACTGCATGAGCAGTTCCTAAACGTTTTTTTTGCCAAGCAAAAAAGGCTTTGCTTCCAAGATGCTTTTCAATTATTTCCCCCTTATAACCAATAACAACAATCGGTTTAAAAAAACCAGCTTTTTTTAAATTAACTAAAGAATAATCAATCATTGGCTTACCACCAAGCTCGAACATCACTTTAGGAATCGGTGATGACTTGCCTTTATTCATCCGTGTACCCTTACCGGCTGCTAGAACTATTGCTTGGATTTTTTCCATCATAAATCCTGTCTATTAATTTTATATACAAGTTGGAACAATTGTTTTTGGAAAATCGCTAGTTTCTGAACAAGACGGACTATCTTGCGTGCCTTTGATTATTGTTGTCCACGTGCCATCAACTTTTTTAGCATACCAAATAGCACCACCGCCAGTTCCACCAGCACTGCCATAAGCATAATTTCCATCAATCTTTATTACTTCACACGTAATATCAGGAAAATTATTTTCTTTCTGGCAAAGAGATATTAGCAAACTTTCATCGTTTTTAGCTGAAGAAGCTAAAGGGCTAGATGTTACCGCTGAAGACGGACTAGCTAAAACTGAAGTTTTGTTATTTTTAAAATGATTCCACCCAAAATAGCCAATACCGACAAACAGTAACACAAAAACCAAGATAATTGTTACCAGCAACCATGTTGCAATCGTACCTTTTTTTCGTTGGTTCATAAAACCCCTTTCTTTTATTAGTATACTTATTTCTGGCAAATGGGACAATAAAATGAACCCCTACCGCCAATTTTTAATCTTTTAATAACGTGTCCTTTAGGATCTTTATTTTTTTGATAAACCGCTGTCACTTCCATATAGTGACCTTTTTGACCTTCAATATTAACATAAGTATTCTCTGACGATCCACCATATTTTAGACCTAAATTAATCACCTTTTCAATTGCTTCTTTTAGATTTTTTACTTCCTCTTTGTCTAAAGAATCTGCTTTGCGATAAGGCAAAATTCCAGCCCAATACAAAGCATCGTTAACATAAATATTTCCGAGTCCAGAGATTTTTGCTTGATCCATTAAAACTTCTTTAATTTTTTTGCCAGATTTGGAAAATATTTTTTCTAAGTATTTTAAATTAAAATCTTTGTTATTAGGTTCAGGACCAAATTTATCAGGACTTAAAATTTCTCCCACTTCGGGAGTCTTAACCACCCGATTCCAACCAAATTTTCTTAAATCATTAAAATAAAGTTTTGAACCATCGGTAAAAGTATAAATAATATGAGTGTGAGCATGAGGCAAGACTTGACCGTAAGCTTTTTGCATATGACCACCAACACTCGCTTTACAATCTTTTTCGTGGCAATCTTGAAAAACTAATTGACCAGTGAGTTTTAAATGAATCAAAATTGAATAACCATTATCTAAAACAATTTCTAAAATCTTAGCGACTCTTTTAGCGTCAACAACTTCACCACCAATAACGTCTTCTAAATTGCCAATAAAAAGTTTTGATGCCTTAATTTCCACACCATCAATTTTTTTACCTTTGATTTTTTTTATAATCCCTTTTCTAATTGTTTCAACTTCGGGAAGTTCGGGCATAAATAATCCTTTCTTATTTCACGGTTACCGATTTGGCTAAATTACGTGGTTTGTCAGGATCCAAACCTTTTTCTAAAGCCAAAAAATAAGCCAAAACTTGGATTGGAACAATATTTACAATCGGCGAAAGTTCAGGAACATCGGCAACTTTGAACCAATAGTCAAAAACTTTATGATTTTCTGGAGCGACACCAATAATATAACCACCACGAGCTTTTACTTCTTCGGCATTAGAGAGAATTTCTTCTTTTGTTTCATCGTTTGCGACAAAAACAATACAAGGAACATCTTTTTCGATCAAAGCGATCGTTCCGTGTTTTAGTTCACCGCCGGCAAAACCTTCAGCATGAATATAGGAAGCTTCTTTAATTTTTAAAGCTGCCTCAAGCGCTGTTGGATAATTTAAGCTTCTGCCAATAGTAAAAAGATTTTTATTATTTTTAATTTTTTGCGCCAAGATTTTGATTTTATCAATATTGGCTTGCTTCAAAGATTCTTTAATTCCTAAGGCAGTTTTTTGAACAACTTTTCTTCCTGTTTCTAATTTGCCAATGATCGCTAACGAAAGAAGATATAAAACCGCTACTTGTGAGGTAAAAGCTTTGGTGGAAAGCACTGCAATTTCTCGACCAGCAGGGGTGAGCATTGTAACATCGGAAATTCTTGCCAAAGTTGAATCCGGGTTATTTAATAATGAAAAAATCTTAGCTTTTTTACGCTTAACTGATTTTACCGCTTCCAAAACATCGGCTGTTTCACCGGATTGAGAGATAGCAAAAAATAAAGTTTTATCAGTAATAAAGTTTTCAAAAGTTGGAAATTCGCTCGCCAAGCTCGTGTTGACATGCATCTTCGCATATTTAGCAAAAAGATATTCAGCCATTAAAGCCGCGTGATAAGCCGTTCCGCAGGCAACAAAAAAAGTTCCAAAAGAATTCCTAATTAAGGCAGCATTTGTTTCAATCTCTTTAGACTCTTTTGTATTGGCAATTTTTTCTAAAATTTCTGGCTGTTCATTAATTTCTTTAAACAAAAAGTGTTTGTACGAACCTTTGCCAATTTCATATTCGGAGGTAGCAATTTTCGAACTAGCAATTTTTTTAAGATCACCAGTTTTAATATCGAAAAAATTAATTTCTTTTTCAATTTCTGACAAAATACCATCTTTAAGAAAAAAAACATCGGTAGTTAAATTAGAAAAAGCAATTGGATCAGAAGAAATATAAAAATTTTCCTTGCCAACACCAATTACTAAAGATAAACCGCTAGTAGCTAAATAAAGTTTTTTTGAAGTATTATCAATTAGTAAAATTGCGTAATCACCTTGCAAATCATTTAAAGCGGAGCGGAAGGCTTCCCTGATTGGCATTTTTTTTAAATATTCCTCAACTAAATGAGGAATAACTTCTGTATCAGTTTGCGATGAAAATTTATGTCCAGATTTAATTAATTTTTCTTTAAGTAATTGATAATTATTAATAATACCATTGTGGACAACAGCAATATCTCCTCGACAATCAGTGTGTGGATGAGCGTTTTCTTTTGCTACTACTCCATGAGTTGCCCAACGAGTATGACCAATAGCTATTTGAGCATTTGACGTTACTTTACTTAACGAAACTTCGCCAATTTTCCCGGTTTCTTTAACGACTTTAAGCTCACCATCCTCTACAAAACTTATCCCCCAAGAATCGTAACCACGATATTCGAGTTTTTTTAGAGCCTTAATAACAAAGTCTGTTGCATTTCCCTTACCAATAAACCCAACTATCCCACACATATACCCCCAACCTTTCTATTGGACTAATTTAATAATAACTTTGGCTAATTTTTCCGAATCATGATACAAAGGTTTTTTTTCATCAATAATATTTGCTTGCTCAATTTTGTATCTGCCAAAAGTTTTTTCATCAGTTGTTATATTTTTTACTTCACCCAATCTTTTGCCACTAGATTTCAAAATTAGTTTAGAATTAACCAAACAAATATCAAAAATTTGCGGATCAGAATGTCCAGTTAAAGTTTTAATATGATCGGCAACAGCGTAACCTTCTGTTTCCCCTCTTTCGGTAGAAATATTACAAATAAAGATTTTTTTGGCCCGTGACGAGGCAACTGCTCGACAAATTTCTTTAAGTAAAAAATTAGGAATAATACTTGTATACAAGCTGCCAGGACCAATTAGAATTACGTCGGCCTTCTCAATTGCCTTAACAGCATCTGGATTAGCCTTGGCGCTTTCTGGATGCAATTGAACTTGTTTGATCGATGATCTGTGACCAGCAACAGAAATGGTCGATTCCCCCCAAACGACTCGACCGTTAGCTAGTTTAGCAGAAATAATCGCATCTTCGTAAGTCGACGGCATTACCTGACCCTTAATTGCTAAAATTTTAGAAAATTCTCCAATAGCCTTTTTGAAGCTACCAGTAATGTCCTCTAAGGCAATTAATAATAAGTTGCCTAAGTTATGGCCTTTTAGACCTCGCCCATGAGGAAAACGATAACTTAACAATTTATGATAAAGATGCTCTTCGTCAGAAAGAGCAACAATACAGCTTCTAATATCACCTGGGGGCAAAACATTTAGATCGTGACGTAAGCTCCCAGTTGAACGACCGTCGTCAGCCATTGTCACAACGGCTGTTAATTTTTCGAAATCGTTTTTTAGGCCACGAAGCAAGCTCGATAAGCCTGTCCCGCCACCAATAACAACGACTTTTAAATTCTTATACATTTAAAACAAATATCTCACTTATGTGAGTTATTTGTCAATAGTGATACCTTAAAAGCCTATCTACCAATAGTAACATTAACATTTTTTACATTTTCGCCCGGGACTAAATCAACTGTTGTCGAGCCTCCGGGAAAAACTAAAACACTGGCAGTAATTTTATGCTTTCCTTCACGAACATTGGGAATAGTATAATCACCAGTAATACTAGAAACCCCTACCGTTCGATCGTCAAGAGAAATTGTTGCTGGTACTAAAAGTGGATAGTTGCCAGCCATTTGGACTTTTCCAGTAATTGAACCTGCTAAATTAGAAGGTAACGGTTCCATAGCAATATCTAGCTTTGTCGCAGAAAAGCAAGCCAAGGAAACCGAAAAACTTGAATCTTGATAGCCACGAGACTTGGCAGTAATCGTATGAGAACCAAAAGGTACAATCCAAGAATAACTGCCGTTCGCATTAGGCGAACCTACACCATCAACATCAGTTGCAACTGAAAGAATTTTCTGTGAACTTGTTTTGTCTAAAATAGAACCGCTAATTTCCGCCCCATACCACTCAAAATGCATCGCATCACGTTCACCAGGCCAATCACCTCCCCAAGCAAAACCATATTTTTTAAAGATATCTATAACAACTTGTGGAATATCTGTTTGTGACGGTCCGTAGTTTCCCGGTTGATAAGGATTGGCTTCAGGATTTATATCAATAGCAATTCCCCATGAATGTAAAGATTTACCCCCACCACCTACCTTAGAACGATTATTATATGTCTGAATGTTGGTAAAATTATAACCAGTTTTTGCGTCATTAACATCTTTTTGGATATGATCTAAGTATGGTGCGACAAGTTTATTTATAAGGACTTCGTTGCCAAATAAATTATAACTTTCTAAATTAGTCCCTGGTTTACCAAAAAAACTCGAAATATCTCTCGAGTTTTGACACCCAATAACCGCTTCGGCGCCAGTTTTGATAATACCTGCAGCACGCAGATATAAGTAGACACCAAAGCTTACACCAACAAATAGGATAATTATTAAAATTATAACTCTGGTTTTAATTGCCATAAACAGCTCTTTTTTATTGTACTAAATTTTTTACAAAAGAGCTAATTATATTAAACTTAATTATTTAATATTTCTCTTGTCTTTGGCCCAACTCGTCCAGCCCCACCTTGCGAAGTATCAATATTGTGATAATTCTGATACTCAATCACCGCTTTTTGAGTTATGAAACCAAAATATCCTGTAACATAACGAGAGTCAAGAAACCCTTCACTTACTAGTCTTTCCTGAAGTTTAGTAACATAATAGCCAGAACTTTCAATGTCTAAATCATAAGGAAAATATACTTTATTAGAATCATCACAAGTTCCCTCAATAGCACAATTTGGGATTATTCCGTTTTCAATATCTTCATTTAAGGCTGCTCTTGTTCTTGGACCAAAGAAACCAGCTCCCCAATCCCACCAACTGGCAACTATTGCTTTTGACTTCTGATATAGGAATACTGCTTGTTTAGTAATACTGCCATAGAAACCAGTAGAATCTACCCAAAATGGAAAATAACCAAGATATCTTAAAACATTTTGCAAAATTCGAACATTTGCTTGGTTGTCCCCAGAAAAATAAGGCGCTTGATCGTTATTAAAACGAAATGAAGATTGTTGACCACTTTCTTGAGAAGAAGGACTAGTACTAGGAATTGGGGTAGGCGTAGGTTTTGAAGACTTACTACCATGACCTTGAGACAATGTTGTTTCTGAGCTAGATGGAGAAACTGCTGTTTCAATATTGTTGCCATTCCTAGCTTTAACTCTGTAAGCATAAGTTGTTGAGTGGACTAACCCAGTATTAGTTATACCAGTTGCTTCACCCCAAGTAGCGTAATCTTGCCAAACGGCGGTATCACCATTACTACCATCAGCTTGGACATATTTACCTAAAGCTTCATTGGAAATAGCAAATTGAGTTGCTGCTGAATTGCCATTAACATTAATAATTACCTTAAGCGAAGTGCTTGAAGATCGATTTACTGTTGACGCTAAAGGCACGTTAGCCAAAGTATAAGTTGAAGCGGCTGTACCAGAATGAGGAGATTGACCGGAATCATTATAAGAAACAACATAACGACCAGAATACTCCGTATTAACCGAAAGTCCAACCTCGTCACAAGAAGTTAAATCAACTCCTACACAAGTTGCCTTTAAAGTGTCTGTCGCATCATATACTTTAAAACCTACTTCATTTGGATTTACGTCAGTAAATTTCCAACGAATAGCAGCTACTGAAATTGCTTCTGGTGTGCCAATCGTTGGTGCATCTGGTGGGAAAAAATTCCAACCAGGATTATTGTTACCCGAATCAGTAACGTTATCTCCCGGGGTAATTCTAAAAGCATTGTTTATATTTTGACTATCGGAAACATCAATATAATCGCCAGAAATCATATCGCCAGAAATAACAAAATACCAAGCCGTATCTGGCACTGAGCTACGAAGAGCCAAAACATTCCCAACAGAACCGTCTAAAGTCCATGTATCATTTATGGTCTGAGTTGCCCCCGCGGCAAAAGTAATAGTTTTAGCCCCATCAACTGAAGTATCCATAATTAAATTGTTGAAAGTCGTTGAGCCAGAAATTGCCGCAGCGTTGGTCGAATCAAAAGTAATAGTTTGTGTTCCAGGAGTTGTTCCAGCAGTAAATGAACCACCAGAAATATTCCAATTTTTAGCCATATTTATATTCAACCCATCAGCATTAAATACGCCATCTGAATTAGTAAAATTACCATCGATATTCAAAGCATTGGTAGAAAGTTGTAATGTGCCAGCGCCAGAGTGAGTTAAATTGTTGAATAACTTACCAATGCCTGTGCCACCCGAATCAAGAGTTTGAGTACCAGAGGATTTAGTAAAATCCACTATGCCACTACCCGGAGTAAAAGTACCAGAATTTATCCAATTACCACCAACATTTATCGTACCGGAAGTAGCAAAGAGTATAGTATTTAAATTAATTGTTATATCACCATTTACTGTTAAAATATTTGAAGAAATATCTAGAGTATTAGGACCAATCGACAAAACATAAAGCGAAAGATTGCCTTCCGCTACTGTTGTACCGGATAGACTATAAGTTACGCTCTGTTCTTCTGCTAGAGCAGCGGAGTTGTATAAATTTATATTATGATAAATATCATTGGGTAAAATATTTGAACCGTAGGCATAATAAGCAAATGTTGCATTATTAGTCGTCCAGTCAACTGTACCACCATTATGAGTATAACTACCAAAAACTGAAAAACTTCCTACATTAACCTGACCACTGCCAGCTGTAAAAGTTCCATTTGTTACATTAAAAATTTTTCCAACGATCGAACCACTCCCACCAATCAAAACTCCACCATTTATAGTAATAGTAGTCGCTGAAGATAGTATGGAAGCGCTGCCAAGACTAACTGTTCCTGTATTTAATGTGCCAGCGGTAACATTTAAATTCCTAATAGTAGTTAAATTACTAGTATTTAGAGTCCAACCACCACCAGCACCATTAACAGTTAAAGTATAGAAACCAGAAGCACCGCCATTGATTGTTTTCCCTGTTGCGCCGCCATCTAAAGTAACAGTTCTTGTTTCTTTATCAAAAGTCGCCGTGTTGCTCCATGACCCCGCAACGGTCATATCGCGACTATTAACATCAAAAGTACCAGCAGAGTTAGTGAAGTCACCATCAATGTTTATGTTATTAGTCAAAAGCTGCAAAATTCCAGCACCAGAGTGAGTAATGTTATTAAAAATTTTCCCTACGCCCGTACCACCAGAATCAAGAGTTTGAGTACCAGAGGATTTGGTAAAATTAACAGTAGAAGAACCAGAAACAAAAACACCACCAGCAGCATTTGACCAATTACCACCGACTGCAATAGTAGACAATGAATCGCTTGCATCAAGAGTTCCATTAATGGTTACATTTACTGCTGTTAGATTATAATCAATTGTTGAAGGTCGTAGATCTAAAGTTGCATTAGCATTAACAGTCAAGTTGCCAGACATGGCTTTAGTGCCTGTAAGATTTCCTGTTAATGAGTAAGTTGTTGGAGTGGTTGGAGCAACAGTCAGGTTGTTGTAAGCATAAGTAATAATGTTTGTACTAGAACCAGTTCCCGTATAAGTGAAAGTTGAGTTAGTGCCTTTATTGAAAATAGCCACTGATATAGGACTTCCAGTTCCAGTTAAATTTAAATTATAACCACCACTTCCCATGTTAAAACTATAAACCATAACTCGGGTTGCTGTAATACTTGAGCCCAAAGTAATTGTAGCTAATCCAGAATCTAATGTTCCCAAATCATCAGCATTTGAAGAAGAATCTGTCAGAGTCGTTGTGCCATCAAAGTAAAATAAGCCAGAACCCCTTATAAATATAGCAGTACCGGTATTATTCCAGTGTCCGGCAAAATTCATGTTCAAATTATTGGAATCGAAAGTGCCAGCCGAGTTGGTAAAAATGCCATTAACATCAAGATTATTGGTTATAAGCTGAAGCGTTCCAGTTCCAGAATGAGTAAGATTATTAAAAAATTTTCCAGCATCTACACCACCAGAGCTTAAGGTTTGAGTGCTAGAAGCTTTATTGAAAATAACTGTTGAAGTGTTAGCGGTGAAAGTACCTGAATTAGCCCAGTTTCCAGTACAGGTAATAGTTGAAGCATTTGCTGTCAAAGTTCCAGCAATAGTAACGTTGCCAGTAACCGTAATATTTCTATTAGTCGTTCCATCATTAGTTGTTAGGGTGCCAGCGGTCACATCTAAATCACCATTAACCGTGGTTGTAGCAGTGGCTGGTAATCTGAATGTGCCACCCGTACCATTAATTTTTAAATTATAATATGTCCAATTTCTAATGTTTCTTGTACCAGAAGTGGCAGAATACTCAACCGTGCCGTGAGCTGTGTCATTTGTTAAGCTGACAGTTGTTTCGTCACCAGTTTGTTTTAATGTGCCATTATTAGTAAAAACACCCGTAACAGTAAGATTGTGACCATTAATGTCTAATGTTTTACTTGCTCCTATAGTTAAAGTACCAGAAGCAGTAATATCTGCTCCGGCAGTTAAACTTGTGCCATTCAAATTCATGACAGTGGATGTTGTTATTGTATTAGCACCTTGAGTAATGGCACCTATGTAAGCAGCTTGAAAATCAAGCGTTGCAACATCAATAGCAGTATCAATTGTTAACGCGCCATTGTGAGCGCTGCCGGCATTGTCAAAAATGGCTGTATCTCCGGCTACTGGCACTGTTGCGCCACCCGTACCGCCAGATGTATCTGACCAGTTAGCAGTATCATTCCAATTGCCGCTTGTGTTATTAATCCAGTAGCGAGTAGCTGGGCCAGAAGAAGTTGCTATGCTATTGTCGAAATAAACATTGTAAGGACTAGCAGCACCGTTAGTCCAAGAAAGAAAAGCTTTGCTACCAGTCGTTTGATAACTTGCAGAAGGGCTAACATTGGTTCCTGTTCCATAAAGAGATGTGGCGGCGGCATCCCAATTGGCTAAAGCATAAGGAGAAACACCTTTTTTGTAATATATTGTATTCGTGTTTGCATAAAAAGCGTAAAGATCGCCAGACGCTGTATCTATAGTAATTGAAGGATGGGTAGCACTACCAGATTGAATTGTTACAGCACTCGACCATGTCCCGGAATATTTTGTGTAATAGATTGAACCGGAAGAAAGATATTCTAAATGAATATTGCCCGATGCATCTGATACTAAAGAATAGTCTGTGGTCGCGGTGCTGACCACAGTAGTTGCAGAAGCATCCCAACTAGAGCTAGCATTAGTATATTTTTTCCCAGCTAAAGTAGTTCCGCTAACCCAGGCTGCATATATATCTCCTCCTGTAAGAGGAACAATATTAACGCTAGTAAGGTCTGTGCTAAGAGTGTTAATAGCATCCCAAGCAGTTATGTCATTAACATTCGTTGATCTTCTGGCAAAAATTCCACTTGCTCCATAACCACCATCATCATAAGGCCAAGCCACCCATATTTTGTTGTTTGTATCCTGAGTAATAACGGGAGCACCAGTAATCGAATATGCACCACTTGCTGTCACGGGAGAACCCCATGTAATAGAGGTAGCAGCGGCAGTGCCTTGTCTGACATTAAGAACGATCCCATTTGATGTTGCAAGATATACAGTTGTGCCGTTGGCCCAAATTGAAAAATCAGAAGTATTTTCAGCAATTGTGCCTGTTCCATTCCATGTCACTCCATCAGTTGAGTATTTGTAAGCAATAGCCGAGCCATTATAATAAAACGACCAATAGGTAGAATTCGTGCTGTCATAAAAGCTCTTTCTATATTCGGCTCCAGTGGTGGCACTAGCGCTAGTTGATGTTCCAATCGTTACTGGCGCTGCGTAAGCAGTTTCATAAGGAGGACCAAAAATACCATAAACTATGGTAAATAATAAAAAAATTAGTAGAAAAAATTTATAAATATTGCGTACCGGAATTATCACAACCTCCTTTTTTCGTCTCTTACATTATACAAAAAATTTACAGATATTACTAACCTAGGAAATATAAGTACTAAAAAATCCCTCGTAAGCTAAGTGCTGGCGTCGATCTACTTTCCCGGGACCTTGCGGTCCGAGTATCATCGACGCTATGGTGCTTAACTTCTCTGTTCGGAATGGAAAGAGGTGTACCCACCACGCTAAAACACCAGCACTTAAATTGCGAAGGATTATATTAACTTACAACTTACAATCACCAACTACAACAAGTTGTAGATTGTTTGTTGTGAATTATTAGTTATTTTTCATCAGTACCTTAGTAGTTGTTTCGTCAAAAAAGTTTCTCTTGGTTTATTAGTACTTCTCGGCTGAAATTGTTGCCAATCTTACACCTGAAGCCTATCAACCCGGTGGTCTTCCGGGAACCTTAAACGAAGTCTAATCTTAGGACGGGCTTCCCGCTTATATGCCTTCAGCGGTTATCCCAACCGAACATAGCTACCCAGCAATGCTCTTGGTAGAACAACTGGTACACCAGAGGTTCGTCCACTCCGGTCCTCTCGTACTAGGAGTAGCCTCCCTCAAACTTCGAACGCCCACAGCAGATTAGGACCGAACTGTCTTACGACGTTCTGAACCCAGCTCGCGTACCCTTTTAATTGGCGAACAGCCAAACCCTTGGGACGTACTTCCGCCCCAGGATAGGATGAGCCGACATCGAGGTGCCAAACCGCGCCGTCTATGTGGACTATTGGGCGCGATCAGCCTGTTATCCCCAGAGTAGCTTTTATCCGTTGAGCTCTGGCCACTTCGTACTGTGCCAGAGGATCACTAACTCCTGCTTTCGCATCTGCGCGACTTGTAAGTCTTGCAGTCAAGCTGACTTATGCGTTTGCACTATCACTCTGCTTTCCATACAGAGCTAGTCAACCTTTGAACGACTCCGTTACAATTTAGGAGTCAACCGCCCCAGTTAAACTACCCACCAGACACTGTCCCTTCACTTTTTGTGAGGGTTAGAATTAAAACTCCAACAGGGTGGTGTTACACTTTCGCCCGAAGGCTCCCACCTACTCTATACAATCGAAGGTTTAACCCAATATCAAGCTATAGTAAAGCTTCATGGGGTCTTTCCGTCTTGCTGCGGGTAACCGGCATCTTTACCGGCATTGTAATTTCACCGAGCCTTTCCCAGAGACAGTTTTCAGACCGTTATGCCATTCGTGCGGGTCGGAACTTACCCGACAAGGAAATTCGCTACCATAGAACGGTTATAGTTACCGCTGCCGTTCACTAGGGCTTAAGTTCAAAGCTCACCCAAGTCTTGCGACTTGAGATCACCTCTCTCCGTAACCTTCTAGCACTGGGCAGGCATCAGCCCCTATACATTCCAAGAATGGTTCGCAGGGACCTAAGTTTTTGATAAACAGTCGCCTGAAAAACGTTTGCTGCGGCCCCGCTAGGCGGGGCAATGCTTATCCCTAAGTTACGCATGCTTTTTTGCCGAGTTCCTTTGGGAAAGTTAGCTCGATCACCTTGGTATTCTCTACCTATCCACCTGCGTCGGTTTATGGTACGGATGCTGAAAGTAGTGGATTGCCACTTTTCTCGTCGCTTCTTTAACTTTACCTTTCAACCATAAGATTGGCAAAGCCTCTAAAACGCGTCATGACAATATAGTCTTTTAACAGTTGACGAATATTCACGCCATGTCCATCGCCCTCACGGGCTTAGGCCCGACTAACCCCTCGCCGATTATCGTTGCGAGGGAAACCTTAGATATTTGGTGGGCCGATTTCTCGTCGGCCTAATTCGTTACTCATACCAACATTCTCACTTCTTAACCGTCCAGCAACCCTCACGAGTCACCTTCACTCAGTTAAGAACGCTCCCCTACCACCCGACTTACGTCGGGTCCGCATCTTCGGTGATAATTTTGAGCCCCGTTAAATTTTCGGCGCCGCAAACCTTGACCAGTGAGCTGTTACGCTTTCTTTAAAGGATGGCTGCTTCTAAGCCAACCTCCTGGTTGTCAATGGACTGCGACATCCTTTCCCACTTAAATTATACTCTGGGACCTTAGATGGCGGTCTGGACTCTTTTCCTCTCGACTATGAAGCTTAGCCCCCACAGTCTGACTGACTTGCTTTAAATCTCTAGAATTTGGAGTTTGATTAATTCGCCGACTTTCACCGGCAAAATCATCCAGAGCTCTACCGCTAGAGACCATACAAATCGCTATACCTAAATATATTTCGGGGAGAACCAGCTATTTCCGGGTTCGATTAGCATTTTACCACTATCCACAGGTCATCCCGACGTTTTGCAACGCGTCCGGGTTCGGGCCTCCACTCCGCTTTCACAGAGCTTCACCCTGCCCATGGATAGATCACCCGGTTTCGGGTCTAGTGACAGCGACAAAAACGCCCTTTCAGACTCGCTTTCGCTACGGCTTCTCCGCTATCGCGGATTAACCAAGCCACTGCCAGCTAACTCGTTGGTTCATTCTACAAAAGGCACGCCGTCACCCCGTCAAAAGACGAAGCTCCGACTCCTTGTAAGCATATGGTTTCAGGTACTATTTCACTCCCCAATTAGGGGTACTTTTCACCTTTCCCTCACGGTACTAGTTCACTATCGGTCACGGAAGATATTTAGTCTTGGGAGACGATCCTCCCATCTTCTTTCTAGCTTACACGTGGCTAGAAATACTTGCCCAATCTCGTCAAAGACGAAATTAGTAATTATTACAGTCAAAACTTTATTTTAATCTACGGGACTATTACCCTCTTTGGTCGTCCTTTCCAGACTCATTCGACTAATAAAATTTTCTTATAATAATCAGACTTTTCCCTGTTCGCTCGCCACTACTTAGGGAATCACAAACTAAAGCGTTCTCGAGAGAAGCTTTAATTTCTCATTTTAGATGAGTGTTGTTTTCTTTTCCTGCGGTTACTAAGATGTTTCAGTTCACCGCGTACCCTCCCTATGCAGAAGCCCAAGCACTAGCGGGATTGAAGGCCTTAAAATCTGATCCCTAAAAATTTAAATGGATCAAAAGGCTCCAACTAGCACTGGGAATTCTACACAGGGCAACCTGCTCTTCGCAGGCTGGGTTTCCCCATTCGGAAATCTTCGGATCAAAGGATGTTTGGTTCCTCCCCGAAGCGTATCGCGCACCTACCGCGTCCTTCATCGGTCTTCCGTGCCAAGGCATCCTCCATATGCTCTTATGAAAAACTAAATTGATAAAACAACTACCAAGGCACTGATGATTCTGTTGTTAAAGTAGCCAGATTACTGGATAATCGGATGAATAGAGCAATCTCTAATCCTCTGATTATCTAACAACCTTTATTTATGATGTTAAAAAAACCGCCTTGACGGCGGACAAAACACAAAGTTAGCTTAAAAAAGCTTACGTTGTTAGCCGCGCGCCCCCTCTCCTAGATTGTCTTTTCCATACATCAGTTTTAACTCCTTTTTGATTTTAACAAGACCTTTGATTATTGTCAATAGTTTTCTATTAAAAAGAACCTGGATTTGGACTTGCGTCATCGACAAAGCCACTGGTTGCACTAGTTCTAGCCAATGAATGGCCTTCAGCAACATCGGCTAAATGAGGAAGGGGTGTTGCAGTTGTTCCCCAGCTTAATTGATCAACTACCTGATCATATGGATTCTTCAATTCAAGAGAGTCGCCATTGTTGTTTAAAAAAAAAGCGCTTGCTACGAAAATTTTTGCGTCAGGATATCCTGGCCATTTAGCAATAAACCCCACTCCTGTAGTAGGTATTATCATAGCGAACTCATGAGACCCAATAGTAGTTGTGCGACCAGCAGCTTTTTCGAGTCCGGCTATATTGCCTACAGATCCATAGAGGGAAGAAATTTTCCATCCATCCATATCAACAGATCCAGACGTTGGGTTGTAAAGTTCAATCCATTCAAAACTTTGTTCCATACCATCATTCCCCCCTGGTCCATAACTTCCTGACGGACCTTTGTCTGGGGCAACATCGTAATAAACCTCAGAAATTATCACATTCCCACCATTACTAATTGCTGGGGGAGGAGGATCTGACGGCTTCCATGTAGAGGCATCTAAACTATAAACTTCATACATTTTTGACGAAACACCAGTAGACGGCATTACTCCGCCATCATTAATCATTAGTTCGTTTCCTTCTTCCAACCGTGCCATCAATTTGTAACCTGAACCATTAGAACCGTAATAATAGGCATAGGTTTCTGTTGTGCCCGCTTCATCACTATAAGCTTTACCTTGAAGAGGATCTTGTGGTAAAGGTGATAAATAAACTTTTAAAATATTATGAAGCGAATTAGCGTTGTCAGTAAACCAAGAACGCACAGTCGCTGACGAATCACAACTTGCCTCGCATGTATTACTACTTAAAACCCAACTTGAACCAGTGCTTGGATAAGTACCTTTTTCATTTTTATATGTCTCTAGCGCTCCACGAATTGCATCCAAATTAGTAACTCTTTTACTGTCACGACTTTTTCTTCTGGCAGGAGCAAGACTAGTAATTACAAGACCAGCAACAACCACAACAATCATTACCACTACTAAGAGTTCTATTAAGGTAAACCCCGACACCAATCGATGATTGGTTGTGGGGGTAAAACTACGTTTTTTTTGCTTAAGATATTTTTCTTGTCGCATTTTTCCCCATTTATATTTATATCTTAAACTTTTTATTTTTTTTAATCAATAAAAAAATGGAGAAAAATTACTTTTAGCAAAAATTTCTCCATTTTTTCTCTGTTACTTAACAGACTATTTTAATTCTTTACGAATTTTTTCCAAAATGTCTTGGGCCACGTCTTTACCGCCCAAACCAAAAGCAAGTCCACCAGCAATTGCCAAGAAAGCTACCAAACCAATAAACATGGTTCTAATAAGCGCTTCGGCAATACCTAGTTGGACCAAAACAGCCAAGAATGTGAAAACAATAATTGCATAACGGACAATTGCTGCAATTGCGTCTGACATGGCAAAATCAGCTGCCGCCATGGCACCTTTAATCACATTTGACAAGAAATGAGCTAAAACTAACCCAATAAGCAAAATGGCACCAGCAGCAACAGCTGTTGGGACATAAGCAAGAATCTTGTCTAAGAATAATGCGACATCAGGCAATTTTAAGGTATTAGCAGCCGCAATAAAGACAACTAGATAAATTATCCATTTAGCTACTGACGACAATAAAGCTGTTGTGTCTTTATCAATATTGCCTTTTTTCAAAACATCTTCGACTTTAGCTTTTTCAAACAAGGTTTGTAAACCAATAATTCGAAAAAGTCGGTCGATAACAATCGCAACAATTATACCAATAAGCCAACCAATAACTAAAATGATAATTGCGCCAATAAGATTAGGCAAGAAATTTACAAAACGATCCCAAATTGCTGTCCAACTGTCGGTTACCGCAGTTGTCCAATCTTGTAAAACCATTTTTTCCTCTTTCAAAAATTAGAACTAAACTCTCGGATAGCTCGACCTCACTTTCTACCTTAATTAGATATTAAATTAAGGTAGCTCTATCCACACTCAAGATATTTCAGATTTGAATATAATTCAAGAAGTTTGTCAAGAGCAAGGAGTATTTTAAAAGGGATGTATTAATACATCCCTTGTTTGTTTGTATACCTTATGTTGTAGCAATTTACTTGACAAAAACCCTATTCACCGCATCCCATATTCGGACAATACCAGGATGAGCCTGGACACCTAGTAACTTTTGTCTGTTAAACAATACTATTCCTTTTTCCGGATAATATTCGCTCGCTCGCAAATGATTTTGAGCGAAAGCCAATTCTTGCGGCGTCATTTCGAAAGCAAAAGTGTCTGCGAAAACATGCATTGAATATCCACCGACACCATCGGACCAAAGATATTGCTGAATATCACTAGAAGCGAAAAGTCTTCTTAGCCTTTCGACACCAATCAAAAGGCCCGTGTCATCTTCAAAGTGACGACGAGCGGTTTCCAGCAAAGACTCTCCAGGATTCATACTGCCACCATAAACCCACCATTCATTTTTAGCGGGCTTTATGCATCTTTTGGCTAAGCAGAGATTGATCTGACGCGTTGGCCGATCATACATCCAAGGCACAACATCACAGCAATGGTAAACAAGTCTCGATACTGCTCGAGGATATTCTTCGTCAGTTAGTCTAACTTTTGACGGTTGATAACCGTTTTCTACAAAAACACTGCCACCAATAGCTCTGTATTTTTCCACAACAAGGTAACCTCCTCTTTTAACTATTAGAACATGTTACTATACCATAAAAACCCCTTTTCGTCAAGGATTTTAGAGAAGTTGCAACCTTGACATTTTGGCAATAACAAGTATATTAGAATAAGTTCTTTAACAGATAGGAGACGAACATGAAAAAAGTTTTGTTTACCGCTCTTGCTTGCACAGTGTTTTCTCTGCCAAGCAATATTTATGCTAGTAGTCATTCTTGGGTATTGTGCCCTCTTAATGGTCACTACTATTCCAAAACAGTTTCACCAGTAATGACATGGAATGAAGCAGAAACTGAAGCAATAAGTGTTGGTGGTCATTTAGCTACTATTCGCAATACAGCAGAAGAAGAATGGATACTCAAAACTTTTCCGCCAGAAAGACTCTGGATAGGGTTGACAGATTCAGTCTCGGAAGGTAATTGGTTATGGACTAGTGGTGAACCGGTTACTTACACCAATTGGTCAGCTGGCCATCCTAATAATTCTTCCGAAAACCAAGATTTTGCTACAATTTGGGGATCACCACCAACATATCCCGCATACTGGGAATCGCGTTCTGGATACGAAAGAACATCTGGAATAATAGAGATAACATCTCTACCGCTGCAAATTGTAAATCTTTTTGGTACAATTTATCAAAAAGATTTACAAGAGCAAGTCATTACAGCACCAGATGTCTTTATAGACATCCTGGATGTGAATAGAGAACATTTTGTAGTGTCTGGCAAAACTGATGGTAACGGCAAATTCACTATTCTTGCTGATAACTGGCAAGATAGTACATATATCATTCGGATAAGAAAAACTGGTTACAAAACAAAAGAAGTAGGGGCTACTCTAAAGAATAGTTCCTCAACACCCTTTTCGACAACATTGGAAACAGAATAAATAGACAGATCCTTACTTTGGTCAATCAGAGATAACTTCAAGATTGACCTTTTTTATTCTTAAAATATTTTTTTACTCTAAATACTGTCTAATTTTGTCTACCACTTGATTTGGCGTAAGATTTGCTTTCACTAAATAGTCGTCGGCACCAAGTTTTCTTGCCATATTAATATCTGTAGCATCACCAAGATTAGAAAAAACGATAACTGGTTTTTTGGAAGCTGGCCATCCAGAAGAACGAAGCTGTTTTAAAACATCAAGGCCATTAATTTTCGGAAGTATCAGATCAAGTAAAATCAGATCGTAATCAATGGATCCTAATTTTTGAATTGCCTCCAAACCATCGAAAGCACTATCCATTTCAAAACCTTCCATAGCTAGCTTGTCCTGATAGGCTCTGACTAACATTCTATCATCTTCGATGAAAATAATTTTTTTTCTTGTTTGCTGAAATTGACCAGACTGATCTCCATTGTTTTGATTGTTTGTCATATTCCCTCCATTTTTATTTTTTACATATCTTTTTCTTTATTAATTTTTAAAATTGGCAATGAAAAGTAAAATGTACTACCTTTACCAAGCTCTGCCTCGACCCAAATTTTACCTCCACAACCTTCTATAATTTTTCGAGCAATATATAAACCCAAACCAAGTCCCGTTCCTTTACCAAGAGGTATTTTCTTACCATCACTAACCTGGGCATATTTTTGGAATAGTTCTTTTTGTCGATCTTTAGCTATTCCTATACCCGTGTCCTTTATTGCCACAATAACTGAGTTCTCTTTAGCTAAAACTTCTAAGCTAATTGAACCTTTGTCAGTATATTTAATAGCATTATCAAGTAAATTAACAATGGCCTCAGGAATTTTTTCACAATCTGCCATAACTTTAGGTATTTTTGTTGGTATTTTATAATTAAATTTTAAACCTTTTTTTTCTATCAATGGTTTTGTTTGCTTAACTATATAACCTAAGATTGGCACTAAATCAATCAATTTAGGAACAATAGTAATTTTCCCTTTTTCTATTCGAGACATAGTTAGAAAATCATTAATTATGTTTATTAAATTCGTATTGGCCCTACTAACATCTTCTAAAGGCACTTTTAACTTAGGAGGAATTTCACCATAGTCACCATCTAGTATCATTTCTGTATTGGCTCTTATAACAGACACGGGAGTTCGTAAATCGTGGGTTGCCATATTTAAAAAGTCATCTTTAGCCTGTTCCATTCTATTTCGCTCAGTAACGTCACGAAAGCTACCCAGAAGATACATTTTTCTATTAACAATCAACCGCGATATATTTATATCAGCATAAAAAATACTACCGTCTTTTCTTAACACCGGAAGGTTTGAAACAAGTTTAAGTTTTCCTTTTACCTGTTCTCTAAATATTTTTTTAACAAATGGTGCATCTTTTTTAGGATGAATATCGTCAACCCCTAAATCCAACAATTCTTTTTTTGTATATCTTAGCATATTACATATTGCTGTATTACACGTACTAAATTTACTAGTTTCCGGATCAGCAACTAGTAAACCATCTTTAGAATCTTCAAATATAGTTTCGAATTTTATTTCTGATTCTTTTAATTTTTGTTCAATTTTTCCATGTTCAACACGAACACGTTGTGAGGTAACACCAAAAGCAAGATCGTCCACTAATTCCTTCAATAGCTTAATTTCATCCAGAGCAAATGTATTTGATTTAATCGAATAAATACCAATTACACCAAATACTTTATCATCGCCAACAAGTGGTAAAGCAATAATTGACTTATAACCTCGTTTTAAAGCATCTTCCTTCCATGGGGACATAGTTGGATCTGTAGCAATATCGTGTACAATACTAGGATTGCCTGTACGAATAGCTATCCCTCCTGGCCCGCGACCACGCTCAGTATCTGCCCATGTTAACTTGGCTTTTTTAATGTAGCCTGATTCGAGTCCAGCATGAGCTATAGGAAGTATGGTTTTTGCTTCATCATGTTTGACATAACCAACCCACGCTAAGCGGTAACCACCAGTTTCAACAATAATACGACACGCCTCACTCAATAAGTCTATTTCGTCTGTAACATGAATTAGCATCTGATTAATTTCACCCACCATCCGTAACGCACGGTTTAGTTTTATAAGGTTTACTTCCGCAAGTTTGGCCTCAGTAATATCCCAAGTAAGATCAGCGAAAAAGGAGACTAATTTAACATCCTGCTCGTCATAATTGCTCGATTTATTTCCAACACCTAGCACAGCCATAATTTTATCACCACGGATCACTGGTACTACTAATTCGCGAACTACTTTTGCATGACCTTTTGGCATACCTTTTTTATTCAAAAGAGACTCATAATCATTGTGAATAACCGGCTTGCGCTGATAAACACAATCTACCCAAACACCAGCTTTTTCTATTGCATAATGTGATCCTTTGCCTTCAGCTTTGCAAAATTCTTTTTTTGTTCTAGTTGACCAATTTTGCAATGTTAGCGTTTTTTGATCGGAATTTACAAAATGGAAAAAACCAATAAGACTACCTGTGAGTTTTTCTATTTCGTTTAGTGCCTCTTCCAACAGCTCATCCATAGAGTGACTATTGGCAAACACTAAAAGACGGGCACGAGCTTTAAGAATATTTTCTGTCTGTTTGCGCTCGGTAATATCTCTAATAATCGCCATGATCGCCGGTTTATCTTTATAAATAATCCTGGAAGAATTCACTTCAACCGGTAGCTTATTTCCAGTTTTTGATAAAATTTCTATTTCATATCTATTTGGCGCGTCTTGACCCTTTAATCTTTTTTCGTACCTTTCCGCGACAATTTTTTTATACTCGGGAGACAAAAAATCTAGAAATGATTTTCCAATACTTTCCTCTTTTGTAAAACCTGTCATTTGGCAAATTACTGAGTTTACGTACTCAAGCACACCTGCACCCTGTATAACTAAAATGCCATCGTTTCCTTTTTCTACCAAAGTTGAGTATTTTAGTTCGGAAGCTTTTAACTCCTCTTCTGTCTGTTTGCGCTTGGTAATATCACGAATATTGCATTGAATTATTAATTCCCCATCTGTCCTATAAGCATTGGCAATAAATTCAACTTCAATTTTTTTTCCATTTTTAGTTTCTAATAGTAAATTATTGAAATGAACATGTTTTTTGGCTTGCAAGGCAAGAAAATGCTTTTTCGACATAATAATGTCTTTAAAAACACCAATTTCCCAAAGATGTTTTTTTTGAAAATCAGCTTTAGAGTAGTTAAGTAAATTAATTAAAAACGGATTAACGTCTTTAATTATTCCTGTCTTAAAATCGACCAAAAGTATACCGTCTTGAGCCGTTTCAAATAACCGACGATAACGCAACTCTGATGTTTCTAGCTTGTCTTGTTCCTTTTTTTTGCGGTAAGTAATATCTTCAATAGCTAAAAGTATTATTTTCGGCTTTTTTGGCGGTCGAGGTATGCGTCGAGCATTCAATAACATCGCTTTTGGCCCAATGGTCTCAAAATTATGATCGACTTCGAAACTGTCAAAGAAATTATTTTTAGGAAGAATATCTTCCAACAATTTTTTTAATTTGGGAATATTCCATTGACCATTGCCTAAATCGTAAATAAACTGATTCGTGGTTTCCTTAGGGTTAACTTTAAAAGTCTGATAGAAGGCTTTATTAGCTAAGATTACTTTTAAATCAGTATCCAGTACCACCAAAGGTTCTCGTATCGTTGTAATAATTTCTTCAGCATACTCACGAGCTTCCTTTTCCTCTTTAAACAGTTCGGCAAAACGACGTTTTTCCAAAAAAACGTCGTTTAATTTTTCATTTAACTTCTTTTTGGACACATTACCCCCTCACCTATTTTATTAATTTTTAGTTATATTAGCTTAAAAAACTAATGCTTGTTTGTTTTTGTTTTTTACAAATTACATTTTTATTATATCAAAAAAACTACAATTGTTGTAGTTTCAAATACATTATGGTGGACCTGAGGCTAAAAACTTGGAACCCCTTCTTCGAGTATATATTCGAATGGTATCCAATACTAAAAGAAATATACGAACCTTAATAAGTTTCCACTAATCAACTCCAAAGAATTAGTATCAAAAAAACTGTCACAACACTAGGAAGTGACAGTCAATAGAGATATATCGAATCTCCACCGGTTAAAAGCACTCGATGCTTGAAGTTATTGCAACAGCCCTTCTTTGAGAGTCGTCTCCACAACAACTCTATCAGCCATTGTCTTGACGGGCTGTCGATCTGTGCCCACTTGCCAGTTTAGATGCATTCCTCCCTCTGTCGCCTGAGTGACAAAACCATCTCCATTGGGGTGAACAACGACATCATTATGCCCCTTCTTCTTGAAAGTTATTCTCAATTTTTGATTCCTATGAAACTGGTGACATAGACTCAACACTAGATCCTGAGCGGCATGTAACCCTTGGACCTTCGATACCCTTAGCACAAACTTCATTAGCGTCTCACCTCCCTTATCCTGCACATTATATAACAAAACACTGATATTGTCAATATTTTAGCGCCTAGATTTAACCAGAGTGAATATAAACTAAATTAAGGATATGCAAACATGATCGACATAAAGGGTTCCAGCTCCTCTCAAGTATATACAAAAAAAGCAGGACTAAACCTGTTAATTTCGTGGTGGACCTGAGAGGATTTGAACCTCCGACCTTCTCCTTGCAAAGGAGTTGCTCTACCACTGAGCTACAGGCCCATGATGATAAGTTTTAAGAAAAGAAATACAAGTTTTACCAAGCAGCTGATGTTAAATAGACCAAACTTCCAACTATCAGCAATATGGCTATCAACTTCCAAGCTGTATAAGTACCCCCCATTCCTAAATGTCTTTCTGCCCAATCCATTTTGCCAACTATTCTTACAACTCGATCAGTATACTTCAAAATAAGAATCGCTACTGCCGTACATGCCAAAAAAATTAAAATTTTAATAAATACCATACGCTTACTCCTATAACTATTATTTGGGTAATTGCCCCCAAAAACCACTTTTCTTTCGGTAGATCAAAATGAAATTTTTTATGAATCGAATGGATTTGTTTAAGCAGCGGTAACTGTCGTAAAGATCTAAATGGGTTATTGTCTATAATATCAACGGCAATTCCACCCATTCCACCAGCGATAATAACATCGAAATTTGATTTATGTTGAAACAAAATAATAATTATTGCCCAAATTATTATAAATTCTGAAAGAGCGTAAATGTATATCCAAGTTGGCCAAGGTTTATTTTCATCTCTTTCTGGGTTAAAAAATGTACCCGGATCAACGTGAGGAACTGCATCTAAAATAAAGTGCAGAAAAAAGCCAACTAAAAATGCTAACAGCCAGTTATCAGTTACAGCTGCGGCTACCGCCGATCCTGCTAATAGGTGAGGTGTAATAATCATAACTTAATCATCTAACCTTGATAACTTGGTGGGCGCACCTGGACTCGAACCAGGGACCTCGTCATTATCAGTGACGCGCTCTAACCAGCTGAGCTATGCGCCCACCAAATTATCAAGCAATGCCACGCTCCTTACTGAGCTAATCGTCCGCTAAACCAATAAAAGTTTTACCTTCCTTTTACTTTCTAATTTTATACCAATCTGTTAATTTTTTCAAGAAGCTAAGGTAATAATTGAAATGATTTGCTAAGCTCACTTAATAAATCGTTTTTACTACTATCTTGATAGTTGGTGCCAAATTCAAAAATATAATTATCTTCAGAAACCGCGTAAGCATAATTATAATTTTCCGGATTAATATTTTGAACTGTATAACCTTTTTGACCTGCCATCTCAATTTCTGAACCTAACTTAAAACCATTTGAAGAATTATAACTTTTATTAATCCATTCTAACAAAGTTAATTGTTTTTTTGGTTCGTAGATTTTAAGGTAAATATTTTTCTTTAAATTAGAGACATCTGTTTTATCTGCTTGACTCGCATCTTGGGCACTGCTCGAATTATTAAAACCCACTTGAAAAATTAATTCTTTATTAGACGAACCAGCACCGCTCTTTTGCTCTTGCCAAGTTGAAGGGTACTTAAAAGAAAAGCCATAAATTTCATTAGTATAAGTTTTATAATTTACTTCTTGCGATTTAGTCACAACAGGTGTTATTGATACAGATGCCGACTTAACTGATTTATTAGTTTTTAAATACTTTGCTAATAAAAAACTTGAAACTGCTGAAATAATTAAAACTAAAAAGAAAATAAAAACCCAAAATATTTTTTTAGACGCCTGGGATCTCATTATCCCTACCTTTTACTAAATTATTTTTTACTATTTTAAGGATATCAAAAATTAGACCAATTAAAAAGAGGCATTCAGATCTTTTACGGCTGCAAGAAAGACGTCTCCATTACAAAATCATAATGCACGACGATCGACACTGCTATCCTCACAAAAAGTGAGGCTAGGTGTTTACTCCCTAGAAAGGAGGTGATCCATCCCCTGATTCCCCAAGGGATACCTTGTTACGACTTAGTGCTCCTTACCGACTTGGCCGTGGTCCAACATAACATCAGACTTCGGGCCCCGCCGACTCGGCTCACTTGACGGGCGGTGTGTACAAGACTCGAGAACGTATTCACCGTGGTATGCTGACCCACGATTACTAGCGATTCCAACTTCATGAGGTCGAATTGCAGACCTCAATCCGTACTGGGGCAGTTTTTAAAAGATTTGCTTGACCTTACGGTTTTGCAACTTTTTATTTCTACCATTGTAGCACGTGTGTTGCCCAGGACGTAAGAGCCACGCTGATTTGACGTCGTCTGCGCCTTCCTCCGTATAAACTACGGCAGTCTTCTGTGAAAATTAACACAGAACACAGGTTTCGCTCGTTGGACCACTTAAGGCCACACTTTACAGCACGAGCTGACGACAACCGTGCAGCACCTGTCTTAGAGCTCCCTTGCGGGCACGGCCACGTTTCTGCGGCCTTCTCTAGATGTCAAGTCCTGGTAAGGTTCTTCGCTTATTGTCGAATTAAACCACATGCTCCACCGCTTGTGCGAGTCCCCGTCAATTCCTTTGAGTTTTAGTCTTGCGACCGTACTTCCCAGGCGGCAGACTTAACGCGTTAGCTTCGCTACAAGAAGGGTCGATACTTCTGATAGCTAGTCTGCATCGTTTACGGCGTGGACTACCGGGGTATCTAATCCCGTTCGCTCCCCACGCTTTCGTATCTCAGTGTCAGTATTAACCTAGCAAGCTGCCTTCGCCATTGGTGTTCTTCCCGATATCAACGCATTTCACTGCTACACCGGGAGTTCCACTTGCCCCTGTTAAACTCTAGAACTTTAGTTTCAAATCCAGAACCGCAGTTAAGCCACGGCCTTTTAAATTCGACTTGAAGTCCCACCTACATACTCTTTACGCCCAATAATTCCGGACAACGCTTGGACCCTACGTATTACCGCTGCTGCTGGCACGTAGTTAGCAGGTCCTTATTCTTAGGGTACCGTCACAATCGTCCCCTAAAAAAGGTCTTTACACCCCGAAAGGCTTCTTCGACCACGCGGCGTCGCTGCGTCAGGCTGTCGCCCATTGCGCAATATTCCCAACTGCTGCCACCCGTAGGTGTATGGGCCGTGTCTCAGTCCCATTGTGGCTGGTCATCCTCTCAGACCAACTACCCGTCGTTGCCTTGGTAGGCTATTACCCCACCAACAAGCTGATAGGTACAAGGCCGATCTCATTCCGCCGGAGCTTTACTCTTGCGAGACTATGGGACATTAGCCAACCTTTCGGCTGGGTATTTCCCGGAATAAGGCACGTTCCTTGCTATTACTCACCCGTTCGCCACGCTCTTGCGAGCGTACGACTTGCATGTGTTAGGCACGCCGCCAGCGTTCGTCCTGAGCCAGGATCAAACTCTCAATAAATTGAGATATTCAAGCTAGATTACTCTAGATGAACATCTGGGTAAATTTTTATTTAAAGTCTTCTAAAATTTTTTAAAAAGAAGTTTTCTTGCAACCGTAAAAACCCTGAAATGCCTCCAAAATTCTTACGATCTAGTTGTTAAAGTTCTTTCTCACTTCAATCTGAATGAAGGACAAACAAAAAAGCTCCGAGACAGTCGGAACCTTTTTGACTATCCTCGATTTAATAAAGCACGATTAATTTTTTAATTTAAGGCAATATAAAATATCATCTCCTTAAACTTAACAGACTAAGCCCATTATAACTTGAGTCAAAAACTATGTCAACCCCCACAAGTCCTTACTCTTTGCTACCACCAGCAGCAGTAATGCCAACATAAATAGCCGAAACCCCAACTAAGGTGTAAATAACCCTTGAAAAAGTTGAAAGATCTCCGAAAATAGCAGCTACTAGATCCCAACCAAAAATACCAACTAACCCCCAATCGAGACCACCAATGATTAGAAGAATAAGTGCTACCCAATAAATGGTACCTTTTTGCATTTTTATCACCCCCATTCTTGATTACATTATATCATAATTTGTCAAATCGTGCGCGGAAATTAAAAAAGCGCCTGAATTACTCGGACGCTTTGATTGTTTCTTTTTCAAGATATCTTGAAAATCTCTGATCAAAAAATAGCTTTTCAACCTTTTCAACAATTGTTGAATCTTTGATATTAATGGGGAAATGCATCTGAAGCCTGTCTGAGTGCTTCAGCTTACTTTCTTCACAATGCTTTCGAGATATACTAATTCCGAAAGAAATTGAATGAATAGCCTCGTCAGCAATCTTTATAACTGTAAAGTCAGCTCCGTCTCGATCCATAATACCATTTGGTTCGTGATAGATTACTTTTGAAAAACAAGGTTGACCATTTTTCAAAGCTTGGTTCAACACCTGATAAACTCTAGCCTCCATATCACGACCTACTTTAGAATATCTTTCGGCTTTACGATTTCCAAAAGCGATTCTGGCAGCCTTGTTAAAAACCAATTTTTTCACCACCTTACTTTAAAAAATTGGTGCCCCCGGCGGGATTCGGACCCGCGTGTCCAACCCTTGATCCTGATAGATCTCGGTAGTCTTGCCAATATTAGACGACGGGGGCAAATTCAACTAATAATTTCGATTCAGCTCAATTCCAACTAGGCTTCTAAAGTCAGGATATTCCCCGCGCAAAATATCTTCAACTTGATCATATACTTGACGAATCGTAAGACTGTCAGGCACTGATAATTGTCCATGAAATGGCACTCTTACTACATCACTCTCGGCGCTCCTACTACCTTCTCTGTTATACTTAGCACAAACACGAAAAGTTATCATCCCCATATCCAGCATCTCCTTTTCTGGAAAGTTTTAAATCCCAATCGTAAGATTATGATTTTTTTATAACTTCGTCAATTAGACCGTATTTTTTGGCCTCTTGTGCCGACATATAAAAATCTCTATCAGAATCTTTTTCAATCTTATCAACTTTTTGACCAGTGTGTTTAGCTAAAATTTCATTAATAGTTTTTTTGATTCGTAAAATTTCCCGAGTTTGAATTTCTACATCCGTTGCTTGACCTTCGGCTCCACCCATAACTTGGTGAATCATAACTCGAGAGTTTGGCAAAGCATATCTTTTACCTTTAGTACCAGCTGCAAGCAAAACCGCGGCAGCAGAGGCAGCTTGGCCTATACAAATAGTCGAAACATTAGCCCCTAAATATTGAATCGTGTCGTAAATTGCGAGTCCTGCCGAGACAACTCCACCAGGAGAATTAATATAAATTGAAATATCTTTTTTTGAATCTTCACTATCTAAAAACAAAAGTTGGGCCATAACTAAATTAGCCACATGGTCATCAATCGGCCCACCAATAAAAATTATCCTATCTCTTAAAAGACGGGAGTAAATATCATAAGCCCGCTCACCAAATTGTGATTTTTCCAAAACCGTTGGCACTAAATATTGATTTGTGAGTTCTTTTTTTGACATAATACCCTTTCAACGTAAATCATACTTTACATATTCATAAAAGTCAATGCATATAAAAAGCGGCACAATTTTCGTACCGCCCGTATTGGTCATTACCCCTGCGTATATAATTCAGGACAATATTCTGGATAAAATTCTTCGAATACAATCCTGGAACCAAAAATACCAGCATTATGCTCTATCCTATATTCATCAGGAAGTTCGCTAGCTAATCGACGAATTAAACCTAATAATAGCATTTTTTCACCTGAGCCAAGCATAATTGGTCCAGGATCTTTGCCAGAATAGCCACAACATCGATAATAGTAAGTAATTGATTTATCAGGTTTTTCGATATAACGTACAGCCTCATCAAAAACAATCTTGATAAAATTATCTGTTGTTATTATAGACAACAAACTATCCCCCTATATCTTGGACGTATTTGTTTGCATTATAACATTTTTTTTATTTATGTAAATTATAATATTTGTAGGTATCTTTAAGAGTTTTTTCGAAAGTTATTTTTGGCTGCCAACCCAATTTTCGAACTTTATTTGAGTTCACACAATTCTTTTTTATATCCGATGGTCGCATACGATTTGGATCTATTTTATAAGTAAGTTTTTTTCTTGAAATTCTAACTAATGTTTCTAGAACTTCTTTAATTTTAACGGTTTTGCCCGTACCGATATTATAGATTTCACCAGACTTACCTTTTTGCATTACAAGCTCATAGGCTTTGACACAATCGCGAACATCAAAAAGATCACGCTTAGCCTCTAAGTTGCCAATAAGAATTTCTTCACCAGATTTAGCTTTTGTAATTTGATAGCAAAAATCCGGAGTGGCAAAACCTAATTTTTGTCCAGGACCAGTGTGATTTGTTGCTCGCGTTATAACAATTTCAATATTTCCACCAAGATACTTCAAAGCCTGTTTTTCCATTTCAATTTTACTTTTGTCGTAAAAACTCTTGGCATCAATAATACCCGCTTCCGTCACGCAAGTCGGTGTATTACCGTAAACGTAAGCAGTGGAGGCAAGCAAAACTTTTACGGGTTTTTCTACTTCTTTGAGTGCTTTTAAAATATTCGAAGTTCCATCAACATTAATTTTAAAAATAAGATCCTTGTCTTTACCAGCACCTGAAGCAAAACCAGCTAAATGATAAACTTGATCAGGTTGAATCTTGCTTAAATAATCTTTAACTTGTGAGTACTTGGTAATATCTGCTTGTTTTAGGTCTAAAGGAAAAATTCGATTACGAGAATCTTTTTTTAGGAGTTCAATCAAATGTTGACCAACAAAGCCATTTGATCCAGTCACAATGATTTTCATAATATTTCCCCTGATTACCTTATATTCTATATTCTTGGAGTTTGTCTAAATCTTTTTTAACACGTTCAGTAAGTAGCAATTTAATATCGCGTTCAACCATCATCTTAACCAATGATTCAAAATCGGTTTCCGGAACCCAATTTAATTTCTTTTTTGCTTTAGTAATATCGGCTTTTAGTTCAACTACTTCGGCTGGTCGCAAAAATTTAGGGTCAACTTTAACATATTTTTCCCAATCTTTAATTTCCGCGGCTTCAAAAGAGGCTTTAACAAAATCTCTAACCGAATAATTGACACCTGTGCCAATAACATAATCGTCCGGTTTGTCTTGCTGAAGCATTAACCACATTGCCTTAATGTAGTCACCAGCAAAACCCCAGTCTCGTTTGGCATCAAGGTTACCCAATCTTAGTTCATCGGCTAACCCTAATTTGATTCTGGCAACACCATCGGTAATTTTACGAGTTACAAATTCAATTCCTCTTCGTGGTGATTCGTGATTAAACAAAATTCCAGAACAGGCAAATAAATTATAACTTTCTCGATAATTTACCGTAATATAGTGACCAAAAGCCTTGCTAACTGCATATGGGCTTCGTGGCTGAAAACGTGTTTTTTCACTTTGAGGAGCAGGTGCTGAACCAAACATTTCTGAACTGGAAGCTTGATAAAACCTAGCTTTAGGACAGATTTGACGCATAGCCTCTAACACTCGCAAAACCCCGAGTCCAGTAAACTCACTAGTTGCTAAAGGTTCGTTCCAAGAATCTTTAACGAAACTTTGAGCGGCTAAATTATAAATTTCGTCTGGTTGAACTTCTTGTAAAATTGCCGCAATTGAAGATTGATCTAATAAATCACCATAAACAAGTTCAATTTTATCTAAAATATGGTTAATTCTTTCTAAATTCGGTGTACTTGTTCTGCGAACCATTCCATAAACTTTATAACCTTTACTAACCAAAAATTCGGCCAAGTAAGAACCGTCTTGACCGGTAATACCGGTAATTAAAGCGACTTTTTGTTTTTTCGATTGAATTTCTTTTGAGTTATTGGACATTTGTTATTTCCTAAATTTATGATTTTTAATTATTAATCTTAGCATATTTAATCAATTTGTCAAGAGCAAGCTTGCCCGCTTCCTTGTCTTTAGAATCAATTTTCTCTAACTTTACAATTTCGCCAAGAGCTAAACCAATCTTAATTGTTTTTTCAGCTTGAGGAATTAACTCTTTTCTGAATTCTTCTTCTGTTTTTTTAATACTTTCTAAATATTTTTCAAACGGCATTCCCATACCTGCCGCACGTGTACGAATGTCATTTACTTGCCGCTCAATTTCTTGGTTTATTAGACCTTCAGGGACTTCAGTATCTGTTATTTTCAAAAGCTCATCTAAAACTTGGTTTTCGGTATTTCTTTTTTCCACTTCTTGTTTTTGCAAAATAATATCATCACCAATAGCTTTTTTAAGATCTTCTAAAGATTTTTTTTCAAAAGTTTTAGCAAATGTATCATTTAATTCTGGTAAGATCACTTCTTGAGTTTCTAGAACTTCAACCTTAAAATCAATTGATTTTTTGGGTTGTTTTTCATCTTTTGGATCAGCTAATTTAATAGTAAACTCTTTTTTATCACCTTTTTTTAAACCTATTAAATTCTTTTCAAAATCAGGAATCAGCGAACCACTACCCAAAATTACCGGATAGTGATTTGAGGAAAGATTCTCTAGCTTTACACCTTTTTCAAAACCTTCAAAATTAACTTCTACTCGATCTCCATTTTTTAAAGGACGATCAATATCGGTAAAAGTCGCTTTTTGGCGCTGTAGATGTGATAAAACCTGTTTAATTTCTTCATCAGTTGTCTTAGAACTTTCCGAAGATTTCTTAATTTTTATTTTCTTATAATCGCCAACTTTGACAACTGGTAAAATATCAACTTCGACAGTGTATTCTAATTCTGCCGTATCAGCTGTTAGATCTTTTAGAACTTTAATATCAACTTTTGGTTGAGATACTGGTAAAATATCTTCTTTTTTTAAAGCCTTACCATACGTTTCCTGTAAAGCAATGTCTAAAATTTCGGAATTAAGTCTATTTTCCCCAATAGCCGAGATTGTTAAACTTTTTGGGGCTGTTCCCGTTCGAAAACCCTTAACTTCAACAGTTGGAGCTAATTTTTCATAAGCACGTGCAAAAAACTCTCGCATCTCTGGAGAGCTCACTTTAATCGATAATTTAACTTTTGATTTTGATAAATTTTCTTTTTTTATTTCCATAGAGTTTACACTACCATAAAAAGTGCTATTTGACAAGTGATTACACCTTAACCAAGTACTTCTAGTCCAGGTAAGGTCTTGCCAGCTAAAAATTCCAAGGTTGCGCCACCACCAATTGAAAGAAAGTCAAATTTATCTTCCAAGTTATGTTGGCGAATAAAAGAGGTTGTATCGCCACCGCCAGCATATTTTTTAGCCGGCGAATCAACAATTGCTTTAGTAATTGCCAATGTCCCATGACTGAATTCTTCTATTTCAGATATCCCCATATTACCGTTAAAAAAGATGGTTTTGGAATCAGCAATAATTTGAGCAAATTCTTTAATTGTTTTAATCCCAACATCAACAGCTGAGGAATTATCGATATCTAATAAATTATCTAATGCGAGAGTCTTTAAGTTTTCTTCTTTTTCTAACGACTCTGAAAAAACTAGATCCTGAGGTAACTTAATCTGATCATCTAAATTTTTAATTATTTCCCGAGCTTCTTTCAAAACTTCTTTCTCAATCAAAGATTTGCCTAAATAATAATCACATGCCGCTAAAAAAGTATTTGCCACTACTCCACCAAGTAAGAAATTTTCACATTTTTGGGATAAATTTTTTATTACTGGCAATTTTGTTTCTGCTTTTTTACCACCAATTATAATAGTAAAGCCATCTGAACTTTCTAAAATTTTACTTAAATTTTCCACCTCACGTTGCACCGAAAAACCGGCATAAGTCGGTAGTAACTTAGCAACACCTACTGTCGAAGCATGAGCCCTGTGACAAGTAGCGAAAGCATCTTGGATAAATAAATCTTGTCCTGTTGATAAAAGTTTTGAAAATTCTGGATCATTTTCTTCTTCACCTAAATTGAAACGTAAATTTTCTAAAATTTGCCAATTTTGATGTGTTCCCAAAAGTTCAATTAATTTATCTTCCACTGGTCGCATTTTAAGTTCTGATACCTCTTTACCATTAGGCCTGCCAATATGGCCAATAATTGTTATCTTGGCATTATTTTCTATCAAATACCTAAGAGTCGGTACACTTGCTTGCAATCTTTCGTCATCAATTACCACCCCATTTTCAATCGGGACGTCGCCATCAATGCGAATCAGAACATTTTTATTATTTACATCTATTTGATTAATAATTTTCATTTTTTTATTTCGTAATCCAGCCACCGTCAACAACCAAAACTTGGCCGGTAATATAACTGGCTTCGTCTGAGGCTAAAAACAAAACCGCATTAGCAATATCTTCCGGCTCGCCCATTCGCCCTAAAGGAATACTAGCAATAGTCTGAGCTTTAGTTTCCTCAGTCATCCCCATGCTAGCCCCCGGCGTACTAATTGCGCCCGGAGCCACTGCATTAACATTGATTTTTTTGCTTGCTAATTCCAATGCTAGTGCACGGATAAACCCATTCACCCCACCTTTTGAGGCACAATAATGAGACAGACCAGAAAAACCAACAAAAGAAGCAATGGATGAAATATCCACAATTTTCGAGCCTTCTTTCATAACCTTTACAGCCGACTTCGAACACAAAAAAACGCTTTTTAAATTAACATCCAAAACTCGATCCCAATCCTCTTCCGTCATTTCCAAAAACGGTTTGTACGGAAAAATTCCAGCATTATTAACTAAAATATCTAGTTTTCCGAAGCTTTCTATTGTCTTAGTAATTAAATTATCCACTTCCTGATTTTTGGAAACATCGCATTTAATTGCCATAGCTTTTTGACCGGATTGATTTATTTCATCGGCAACTTTTTGAGCGCTTTCTTCGTTTAGATCGCTTACCACAACTGAGCAACCTTCGTTTGCTAACTTTTTCGCAATTCCTTGACCGATCCCTTGACCAGATCCAGTCACAATTGCTACTTTATCTTTAAGACGATCCATTTCTATCTCCTTCTTTTAAAAACTATGGTTAAATTTTACAAATTCTTGCCTGTTGAGTGTTGTAACTTGTGTGTAAATATTTCTGCGCAAGCTCTGAACCAGCACAGCCGAAAAATTCATCGTAAACTTGTTTTACAATTGGATTTTCATGCGCTTTCCTGACGGGTTTGTGAGCATCAATTTCATATAAAGCTTTTCGACGTTTATTAATAGTATCTACCGTTGCTGGTTTTGGTTGTCCACCACCACCAACGCAACCACCAGGACAAGCCATCACTTCAACATAATGATAAGTTTCACCATTTTTAATTTCTTCGATTATCTTTTCTGCATTGGCAAGACCTGTAGCAATAGCTATTTTAATTTCTTTATCACCAATATTTAGAGTTGCTTTTTTAATTCCTTCCATTCCTCGAAATTCTTCATAATCAATTTTATCAATTTTAATATTTCTAAAGATATCAGCAAAAGTTCTCACAGCAGATTCCATTACTCCGCCAGAAGCACCATAAATCGCTCCCGCGCCACTTGCTTTACCTAAAGGGGCATCAAAATCAACTGACTCTAATTCTGGTAAATTTATTTGGGCTTCTTTTATCATTTTTATAAATTCACGAGTTGTCAAAACCCAGTCAACATCAAATTGGCCAGATTTGTCTTCACCTTCTCTTTTGGATTCAAACTTTTTAGCGACACAAGGCATAATCGAAACAACGGAAATTTTTGCCGGATCAATTTTCATTTTTTTGGCAAAAAAGGTTTTAATAATAACCGCTAAACATTCTTGCGGTGAACGCACCGAGGTAATATTTGGAATCAATTCTGGATGAAAATCTTCAATAAATTTAACTCTTGCCGGGCAGCAAGAAGTAAATAAAGGAGTTTTACCCTCTAGTACCCTGTCCTTCAAATCATAGGCTTCTTCGTAAGTAGTAAAGTCAGCCCCTAGATTAACATCAAAAACATAATCAAATCCCATTTTTTTCAAAGCCGCTACCATCTGACCTTCTAAAATATCTTCTGGATTTTTGCCAAACGACTCACCCAAACTTACACGAATTGAAGGAGCGATTTGGGCGATAACAATTTTGTCTTTATTTTCAAGATCTTTTTTAACATCTTCAATATTTTCTTTTTCGGAAAGTGTGCCTGTAGGACAAGCAAGTATGCATTGCCCGCAACGAGTACAATTACTTTCAGAAACTTTTAATTTCCCATCAGGTCTAAAATAAGAACACTCGCCAACTTTTACTTCAACTGGTATACCTAAATTATTATGCTCTAAGCAAGCTGTTCGACAAAGTCCGCAACTAATGCATTTTTTTTCATCACGAATAATTGCGACATCATCAAAATCTTGAAAAGTTTCACATTTTTGATTCTGGAGAACATTTTGCTTTGGTTTTATTTCAAAATCTTTACCATTTATTTCTACTGCCATTTGTCCTTTCTATTTGCTCTTATAAATAACCCTGAAAAACACAACTACACCGACCAAGAAAAAGAAAAGCGAAACTGTTGTAAGCACTGTCACCGATTGGCTATAAGTTGCTGCGCTAGCCGAAACAAATAGTCTGTCTGCTCCTAAAAGCAAAGTACCAATAATTAAAGAGGCAAGACCAATTACAAGTTGGTTACTTTTTTTCATAATAATTCCCCATTTTCCAGACTTAAAGCTTTGAGCTATTTATGCTCATCAAGCCATTTCTTTAAAACATCTTTGGTTTGAAATCCCACCAATCGATCACCATTAGAAGCAATAAAAGTTGGTGTACCAGTTACGTTTGCTTGAGTTGCCAGTTCTGGTTTTTCACCAATGTTCATTGACTTAACTTTATAGCCTTCATTACCAAGAGGTGCTAAAACTTCGTCTTTTTCTTTTTGGCACCAATGACAAAAATCGGAATAATAATAAGCTACTTTAGCATCTTCGGCAAAATATGATTGATTTGTTGCAGCCCCTGCAACTTGTTGATTATCATTTGAAGGTAGAGGGTTAGCAACAATTTCTTTTTTTGACAGTTTTAAATAACCGACTAATCCTAAACCTACTACTAAGATCAAAACTATGATACTAATTAATGCCCAATCTTTACGCATTTTAACTCCTCATTTATTTATTTTTTCTTCAATATATTGGCAAAATTTGGTTAATCTTTTGGAATAACCCATTTCATTATCATACCAAGCAACAACCCTTATCAAATTACCATCAATCACCTGTGTTGACAAGAGATCAACAATCGCTCCATGAGGATCACCTTTAAAATCAATACTCACCAACGGTTCTTCTGTTACTGCTAAAGCTTCTCGATACTTTGGGTCTAAGGAAGCGGTAATGAAAGCATCATTTACTTCAGAAACACTAGTCTCCTTACTCACTAAGGCAACGAAATCAATCATTGAAACAGTTGAAGTTGGTACACGATAAGACATTCCATCCATAGTTCCACGAAGTTCAGGTAAAACTTCGCAAGCCGCTTTGGTGGCTCCAGTTGTCGTCGGAATAATTGAAACTGTCGCCGATCTTGCTCGTCTTAAATCTTTATGGACATCATCTTGCAACCTTTGATCCATTGTATATGAATGAATAGTCGACATTGAAGATTTCTTAATATTAAAACTTTTGTGCAAAACGTCAGCAACTGGCACTAAACAATTAGTAGTACAAGAAGCCATTGAAAGAACTTTATCTTCTTTCAGGTCGAGTTTTTCTTCGTTTACACCTAAAACAAAAGTTTTAACTTTTTTTTCACCTTTAGCCGGAGCAGAAATTATTACATGCTTAGCGCCTGCTTTAAGATGATTGGAAGCTCCTTCGTGATCCGTAAAAACTCCCGTTGACTCAATCACGATATCAACGTCTAATTTTTCCCAAGGTAATTTTGTAGGATCTTTCTCAGCAAATACAGAAATAGGCTTATTATCAACCAAAAGCTGACCATCAACTATCTCAACCTTACTGCCAAAAAGACCATAAGTTGAATCATGCTTTAACAAATGAACCAGTGTTTCAATATCCGTCAAATCATTAATAGCGACAATATCCAACTTTTCTTCATAAGCCGCTCTAAAAAAAGTTCGCCCGATTCGACCAAAACCATTAATGGCAATTTTCATTATAACCTCCGTTATTATTTATTATAATACATTTACGTTTCAAGAAAATCTTAAGCCTGCTGCCGGCCAACGATATTCTTTAACTTTTCTTTTAATTACGCTACTTGAAAGCAGTCCTTCTTGAGCCCCAATTTTACCAACAACTGAAGCAGAATTAACAACTCCCCACTTCAAACAATCTTGAAGTGGTTGACCTTGCATAAGACCAGCCAGAAAACCAGCAGAAAAAGAATCGCCAGCGCCAGTCGCATCAAGTCTTGCACCAGGATAAATTCCAACTTTTAAAAATGTTTCTTTGGTGTAAACATAGGCACCTTCTTGACCATCAGTGATAACAACCATCTTAGGGCCACGAAGACTTATTGCTTTAGCAATATCTTTTATTTGCGGTGTCCCAGAAAGCCCCGAAAGACGTTGAGCTTCTTCACGATTAAGAAATATAACCTCTAGCAATTCCTTTAAACCACCAAAGCTTTCTAAACCGGCATTGATTTGAACCGAACCAGGGTTAACAGCTACTTTAAGATTATTTTTAACAACTAGTGCTGTAATTTGGTTATAAATTCTTTCGTAACCTTTTGCCATCGGCCCAAGAAAAACCCATGAGCTATTAAACTCTTTTGGCAAAACAAAATCTTCTGGCTTAAAAGAATGATAAACAAAAATTGTTCTTTCACCTTTATAAGAAACTATTACTGAAAAACTACTTTTTCTCAACTTAAAAACTTTAAGATTTTCTGTACCAACTTTTTTTTCTTCAAGATTGTCGATGATTTCACTACCATTACTGTCACCACCAACAGATGAAATAATCTTTGTTTTGAATCCTAATTTTGCCATACCTACGGCCACGTTAGTTGCCGTACCACCATTAGAAAAACAAACATCAGAAACATTAATTTTATCACCCAGACCAAAAACTAAGTATTTATCAAAATGATCTTCAGCACTAATTTTTTCGTCAGTTACTGGTTTTTCCATATCTTCAAGCTCAGGAAAAACAAAAATATCACGCATTGCATCGCCAATTGTAATTATGTCATACATAATAGTTAATTCTCAGTTTTTAAGCTTTGTTATTACTACCAAATAGCTTGATTTTTCTCTCTACTAAGTTCTGTACTCCCACCATCACCTCTTCCAAAATCTCACGAGGATCTTGTTCTTCCGGATGATCTTTTAGAACTTCTCGTAAATCTTTGGTAAATTCATGTCGTATATCGGTATCAATGTTTACCTTACAAATACCATTAGCAATAACTTTTTTAACATCGTTATCTGGTATGCCCGATCCACCATGCAAAACTAAAGGAATGTCAGTAAAAGCTTTTATTTGATTAAGAAGATTTAAATTTAATTTTTCATCGTCAGCGACGCCATGAGATGAACCGATCGAAATTGCTAAAAAATCAACTTCTGTTTTTTTTACAAATTCTAAAACATCTTCTGGGTTAGTGAATTGACTTTCGCTTTTACCTGCTTTCCCCAAAGCACCCAATTCTCCTTCGCAAGGAACATCTGCAACGTGTGCCATCATTGCCGCTTGATGAGTTAAGGCGATATTTTCTCCCAACAGCATGTCTGACCCGTCAATCATCACAGAAGTATAACCAGCCTCAAGACACACTTTAACAATATGTAAACTTTTGCCGTGATCTAAATGTAAAGCTACTGGCACTTTAGCATTTTCAGCTTCCTGGCGAATTAAAGCGGCTAACGTTTCAATACCACCATACTGAATTGCTTTCTCTGAAGTTGCGACCATAACTGGTGAGAGTTGGGCTTCCGCTGCTTTAATAATTGCCTTTGTAATTTCTAAATCAGAAGTGTTAAAACAACCAACAGCGTAACCACCCCTTTTTGCATCTAAAATCATTTGTTTGGATGTAACTAACATATTTTTTCTTTCTATCTACTTCTTAATTTTCAAAAGCGAGCCATATATCTATCAAAGTAAATCGCGCAGCCGAGCGGGCAAGGTGTGAACGCAGTGAACGAGCGAGGCGAGCGCTTAGGACCAAAATTCTCGCTGGGAATTTTGAGTCCGGTACTTTGATGGATATTGGCAAGCGTCAGTCTTCCCCCGCCGCTTGCTTACAAATTTCAATAAATTCTTTTGCTTTTAAAGACGCTCCACCAACTAGCGCACCATCAATTTCAGGCTGAAGAGTAAATTCACAAATATTTTTTGAATCAACTGAACCACCATATAGAATCCTAACTCTTTCAGAAAGTGATTGACTATATTTACGAGCAAAAACCAGGCGGAGTTTTTCAATAACTACAGCAGCATAATCACCAGTAGCCGCATTACCTGTACCAATTGCCCAAACTGGTTCATAAGCAACAATAATTTTTTCTGCTTTTTCAGCTGATATACCTTTTAAAGCCGCTTCCAATTGATGAACGACGTCCGATTTCAGCTCAACTGAATCTGGCCTGCCGCGTCCTCTTTTTTGTTGCGTTTTTTTAAGTTCACCAACACAAACAATCGGTGTAATTCCAAAACTTAAAGCAGCATGAATTTTATCATTAATTAAAGCATTTGATTCACCAAAATGAGAACGGCGTTCACTATGACCTAAAATTACATATTTGACTAAACCCTTAATCATTGTTGGTGAAATTTCTCCGGTCATTGCCCCAGACTGCGCAAACCACATATTTTGAGCACCTAAATGGAGATTTTTAGGAGCATGCTCCAAATCTTCCGAAAGTGGCACTAACCAAACAAACGGCGGGCAAAGAACAACTTCTACAGAATCCAAATCTTCCGCTGCACGTCTTATAGAGCTCACTAACACAACAGCATCAGAAAGCGAAGTGTTCATTTTCCAATTACCAATAATAAGAGGACGGCGCATAAAAAACTCCTTTTTTATCTTCTATTTAAATATACAGCAGAGAGTCCAAAAAACAAAATTACTTTAAGCTTTTCCTGTGTTTTTTTCGATAATATTCTATAGCAAAACGATGAGCTTCGTCACGAACTCGAAGCAATAATTTTTTGTCAACACTTAAGTTGTCATCGGTAACAATCTCGTCCTTATTTCGATCCGGACCTTTAGCAATTCCTATCACCGGAATATTAAGTTTTTTATTTTTTAAAACTTCTTTTGCGGCATTTACTTGCCCCTTACCACCATCAACTAATACTAAATCCGGTTTTGGCCACTCTAAGTGCTCGAATCGACGAGAAATTATTTCTTTCATCGAGGAAACATCATTTGCCCCCTCAACAGTTTTGATTTTAAATTTTCTATACTGTCCTTTATCAATCAGCCCTTCACTAAAAACCACCATTGAACCAACAGCGAACGCCCCAGAGATATTGGAAACATCGTAAGCCTCAATTCTTGCCGGGACATCTTCAGGATGAGATAAGTCATCTTCGGCAATTAAAGAAACATCTTGAATATGGCGAAGAGCAAAAATTTTATCCCGAAGTTTTGCCGCACGCTCGAATTCTTGCATTTTTGCCGCCTGTTTCATTTCTTGTTCAATATCTTTAATAACTTGTTTTTTGTGTCCTTTTAAAAATAAAAGAATTTGTTTAATAGTTCTTTGGTAGTCTTGTTTTTCTACTTTGCCAGCACAAACCCCTGGGCACATACCTAAATGGTATTCAAAACAAGCTTTCCCGGAAAGTGGTTTGCAAGATACCCTAAAAGGGAAAATTTTTCTAATAATTTGCAAAGCTTCACGAACTTGACCACTAGAAGGATATGGACCAAAAAATTCACCAGCCGGTAATTTTTGAGTAATTCGCGCTGGCATTATCCGTGGCCATTCTTCTTTAGTGACAAAAATACCCAAAAAAGTTTTATCGTCTTTAAGTTTAATATTATATTTTGGCTTATATTTTTTAATTAAATTACTTTCCAAAATAAGAGCTTCGATAACAGAATCTGTTTTTAAAGTATCGATAGTTTTTACCTGTTCGAGCATCTTTTCAATTCGTGTTTCTTGAGGTCGCTGAAAATAAGAAATTACCCGGCGTTTTAAAGATGAGGCTTTACCAATATACAAAGGACTACGCCTCACATCGCGCATAATATAGACCCCTGGTAAGTCTGGGAACTTTTTAATTTTAGTAATTATTTTAGAATTATCCATAGCGTTTAATTTTATCACCCTTATTGCGATTTGACAATTTAGAAGGAATCAAGATAAAATCAGGTCAGAACAAATCAGGGGGTGTACATATAATGGAAAGAGAATTTACTTATAAGATTTCACCCGGACTTTACGAGATTCTGCTAAAATCTTGCTCGGTCTTTCAAGAAATACTTAAGAAAGCACGCGAGGCAATTGCTAATGACAATAGCATTTCTGACTTAGCTGAAAAATTCCATCTTTCTACCGATATATACGTCAGCAATTACACTGAAGACAAGAGACCAATCTTTGTGCTTTCTGGGCTTTTTCATGTTTGTTTTGATACTACCGAATGGCTTACGAATAAAGCTAGTGAACAAAAACGATATAATCATGCCGAACATTTAGTTCAGAAGATTATAAGTGAAGCGGAAACAGTAAGTGCTATTGATTACCAAGGTAGAGTTGCCGTTACAAGACATGTCGAAAACGCGGACAAATATTACTGTCTTCCAGATGAAGCAAAGGCGATTAAAAACAAAATGCTAGAGAATCTAGCTAGCTCCAAAGAATACGAATAGAATCTACTCTTGATCATCTTACTACTAACTTTTTCATTCATTCCCGCTATTCAAGCGGGATTTTTATTTTCTAAGACTTTTTGCAAAAACTGGCCGGTATATGATTTTTCAATTTTAGCTACTTCTTCCGGAGTACCAGTAGCAACAATCTTACCGCCACCATCACCACCTTCTGGTCCAAGATCAATAACATAATCGCAAGTCTTAATAACATCCAGGTTATGTTCAATCACGATTACGGTATTACCCCCATCAACTAAGCGATGTAAAACAACTAACAGTTTATTAATATCATCAAAATGAAGACCGGTTGTAGGCTCATCTAAAATATATAAGGTTTTGCCAGTTGCACGCTTGGAAAGTTCAGAAGCAAGCTTTATTCTTTGAGCTTCCCCACCAGACAAAGTTGTCGCTGCTTGTCCCAAATGAATATAGCCCAAACCAACATCTTCTAAAGTTTTTAAAACATCGGCAATTTTTGGAATTGGTTTAAAAAATTCTAAAGCATCAGAAACCGTCATCTCCAAAACATCGGCAATCGATTTTCCCTTATATAGAACTGATAATGTTTCGCGATTAAAACGCTTGCCGGCACAAACATCACAAGGAATATAAACGTCTGGCAAAAAGTGCATTTCAATTTTTGTAAATCCATCACCCTGGCAATTATCACAGCGACCACCAGCAACATTAAATGAAAATCTGCCCGGCTGATAACCACGAGCTTTTGCTTCACGAGTTGCAGAGAAAAGCTCACGAATATATGTAAAAACACCGGTATAAGTTGCTGGATTAGAGCGAGGTGTTCGGCCAATTGGTGACTGATCGATAACAATACATTTATTAAGATGTTCGGCACCTTCAATTCTTGCGTGTTTGCCTGGCCGATCAAGACTCCTGGAAATTTTTCTTGCCAACGCTTTATATAAAATTTCATTGACTAAACTTGATTTACCGCTCCCAGAAACTCCTGTCACACAAGTAAAAACACCTAGCGGAAAATGAACTGTTAGGTTTTTTAAATTGTTTTCGTTAGCGCCAACAATACTTAAAAAATTATCTTTTATTTTTCGACGATTGCCTGGCACAAGAATTTTTTTCTCTCCCGATAAATACTGACCAGTAATTGATCTTGGCTCTTTTTTAATTTCTTCCAAATTTCCTTGAGCGACGATTTCTCCACCATTACTTCCTGCTCCTGGGCCAATATCAACAATTAGATCTGCTCGACGCATTGTTTCTTCGTCATGCTCAATAACAATCATCGAATTACCTAAATCACGTAAGTATTCTAAAGTGTCTAGTAATTTATCATCATCCCTTGGATGAAGACCAACTGACGGTTCGTCAAGAATATACAAAACACCAACTAATCCGGAACCAATTTGAGAAGCTAAACGAATACGTTGAGCTTCCCCACCAGCCAAAGTAAAGGCGGGGCGATCTAAAGTTAAATAATCCAAACCAACATCAACCAAAAATTTCAAACGGGCTTTTATTTCTTTTAAAATTCTTTCGGCAATCAATTTTTCTTTAGCAGTAGTCTCAAGATTTTCAAAAAAATCTAAAGTTTGCTTGATTGATAAATTAGTAATTTGAGAAATATTTTTGGCTTGTCCTGAGCTTGTCGAAGGGTTACCAATTCTTACAAGTAAACTTTCTTTTTTTAAGCGCTTTCCTTCACACTGACCACAAGGTGTTTGACTCATATATTTTTCAATATCTGTTCTGACACTTTCGGACTCTGTTTGATGATACCTTCTTTCGAGTAACGGAATGATTCCTTCAAAACGTACCCAGAAAACGTTTGAATGACCATGAGAAAAATAACGCACTTTTAATCGTTCTGGCAAATTAGATCCGTAAAGAATGTTTTGCAAATACTCTGGATGAATATTTTTAATTGGTGTGTGTTCCGAAAAACCAAAATGCTCAACAACTGCTCGTAAAATCGCCCCATAATAATTATTAGTTTTGTAACTTAATGGCATGATTGCCCCTTGAGCAATTGAAAGATTTTTATCCGGAATAACCAAGTTAGGATCAATATTTTTCTCAACTCCGAGTCCTCCACATTTTTCGCAAGCGCCATAAGGACTATTAAAAGAAAAAATTCGCGGTTCAATTTCCGAAATACCAACACCATGTTCTGTGCATTGTAAGTTTTGATTTAATAAAATTTCTTTATCATCAACACTAATAAGAACTAATCCGTCAGCTAATTTTAAAGATTGTTCAACTGCCTCGCTTATACGACCAATGTTTTCTGCTTTGATTTCCAAATTATCAATTAAGATTTCGATTTCGTGTTGCTTATAACGGGCTAAAGGAATTTTTTCGGAAAGATTTTTTATCACACCATTAATTCTAGCTTTTGAAAAACCACCCTTAAATAGATCATTTAACAATTGATGATATTCACCTTTTCTACCACGAACAACGGGCGCTAAGATCATAATTTTTTTGCCTTCGCCCAAATCAAGAATTTGTTCAATCATTTGTTCTAGAGAAAGTTTAGTAATTGGTTTGTCGCAAATCGGACAATGAGGAATACCAATGCGAGCAAAGAGAACTCTTAAATAATCGTAAATTTCCGTAACCGTACCAACTGTTGAACGAGGGTTATGAGTGGCAGCTTTTTGATCAATGGAAATTGCCGGAGAAAGCCCTTCAATCGAATCAACATCTGGTTTTTCCATTTGACCCAAAAACTGTCGAGCGTAAGAAGAAAGCGACTCCAAGTAACGACGTTGACCTTCGGCATAAATTGTATCAAACGCCAAAGTAGACTTGCCGGAACCGGAAAGCCCTGTAAAAACTATAAATTTATTGCGCTGTAATTCAAGATTAATATTTTTTAAATTATGTTCTCGCGCACCTTTGATGACAATTTTATCTTGCATATATTTATTTTACCCAGATTTTTTATATTTAATTTAGCGGATATATTGTAACAAAAAGTTTCAGATAAATCCAGTCATGTCTCTTGACTAGATTAAATAAAAATGATATATAATATAGAAGTAGTTTAGAAAATCTGAGGAGGTGAAGTAAGTTGAAAGCTAAAGTCGCACCACCGCCAAAAACAGTTTTGTCATCGACACCACCAACGTCAGAAGAGCTAAAAACAGACGAGTTTCCAATACCCGTCTCCGCTGACTACACCGAGATTGTCCAAAAAGCCGATCTCACTGCCAGGATCATTGACCAGCATCTTGATTTCGAAGAAAGAAGTCAAGGCCGCAAAATGCGACCAATGACCCTCTGCCCAGAGCAAGGAAATAGCCTTGCCTCCGACCTCTCTGAGGTAACAAGGTGAAGTAATGAAAAAGATGCTTTACGGCGCCGATCTTGACAGAAAAACCATTAATCGAGCAATGCGCCTAGTTGAGAAGCACCTTTGGCTTTACCGGACAAATCGAGCCCAAAATCTACCAGAAGAAGCCAGAGTTAGGCTCTATCTCGATCTTCAAAAGCTTTTTCGTGGAGAATTACCAGCCCCTGATCAGCTAATATGGCGTTTCAAAAATGCATTTGGGCGCCTCTACCAAAAAGTTGAAGATTTACTCGCCGCTTGATCCCCGCCCACCGACCCTGTCATTCGACAGGGTCTTTTAAATTATTTAAAACCTTAATTTTTTAAGTTGAACTATTTCGTCACGCAAAATGGCTGCTTGTTCAAATTCTAAATTCTTGGCAGCTTTTTTCATTTCACTTTCTTTAAAACGTAAGATTCTTGGTAAATCTTCCAAGTTTTCAATTTTTACATATTCTCGCGGAATTTCTGGTTTGAGTTCATGATCGATAATACTTTCAATAGATTTTTGAATCGTTTTAGGAGTAATATGATGTTTTTTATTATAAGCAGTTTGAATTTTTCTGCGTCTTTCAGTTTCAAAAATTGCTCGCTCCATTGAACCAGTAATATTGTCAGCATATAAAATAACTTTACCGGAGACATTTCTCGCTGCCCGACCTATTGTTTGAACTAAAGAAACTTCACTACGCAAAAAACCTTCTTTGTCGGCATCTAGTATTGCTACCAATGTTACCTCCGGCAAATCTAAACCTTCACGAAGTAAATTTACGCCCACCAAACAATCAATTTTGCCACGTCGTAAATTTTCTAAAATTCCTACTCTGTCTAAAGTGTCAACTTCACTATGAATATATTCTGATTTTATTTTACTTTCTTTTAAATGCTCTGATAAATCTTCAGCCATTCGTTTAGTAAGAGCGGTTACTAATATTCTTTCATTTTTAGCGGCCCTGATTTTGATTTCCGAAATTAAATCGTCAATTTGATTCTGCGTTGGTCTAATTTCTAACTCAGGGTCAACTAGACCAGTTGGGCGAATAATTTGCTCAACAAACCCTCTAGAATGTTCGTGTTCATATAAGGACGGTGTCGCGGTTGTAAATATTACTTGATTAACTTTTTCTTCAAATTCAGGAAATTTCAAAGGACGATTATCGTAAGCGCTAGGTAACCGAAAACCATTTTTAACCAAAGCGTCCTTTCTTGATTTATCGCCAGCAAACATACCTCTAATTTGAGGGATGGTTACATGAGACTCGTCAATTACCATCAAAAAATCTTCAGGAAAAAAATCTAACAAAGTATACGGTGCTTGGCCCGGACTACGACCAGTTAAGTACCGCGAGTAGTTTTCAATTCCCGAACAATAACCAACCTCTCTTAACATTTCTAAATCAAAGTCTGTTCTGCGACGCAATCTTTCTGCTTCTAAAACTTGGCCTTTGCTTTCAAAATATTTCAATCTTTCTTCCAGCTCTTTTTGGATACCATTGAATGATTTTTCAAGTTCTGCCCCTTCAACAACAAAATGTTTTGCCGGATAAATAGTTATTTCTGACCTTTCGGAAATTTTCTTCATTGTTAAGTTTTCAAAAATAGTAATCGCAAAAACTAAATCTTGATCAAACTCGATCCTTATAATTACTTCTTGATCTATCGGCATAATTTCTAAAGTAGACCCATGTAAACGAAATCTTCCTCTTTCCAAAATTTCACTGCGAGTAAAATAAAGTCCAACTAAACGCTTGGTAACTTCTGTAAGTTTTAGATTTTCACCTTTACGAAAATTCAAAAACGATTGGGCGTAAACTTCGGGGCTTCCTAAACCATAAATACAAGAAACCGAGGCAACGATTATCACATCTTTCCGTGTCAGAAGAGCCTGAGTAGCCGCATGACGAAGTCTTTCGATTTCTTTATTTATCTCAACTTCTTTTTCAATATAAACATCGCTTGTTTCAAGATAAGCTTCCGGTTGGTAGTAATCGTAATAAGAAACAAAATATTCAACGGCGTTTTCAGGAAAAAAAGTTCTAAATTCTTGTGTTAGCTGCGCCGCTAAAGTTTTGTTATGAGCAACGACTAAGGTTGGCTTTTGAACATTTTTAATCACGTTGGCAATTGTAAAAGTTTTCCCAGAACCAGTCACACCTAAAAGGGTCTGATATTTCAGGCCATCGTTTAACCCCTTCGACAACTTAGCGATTGCTTTTGTTTGATCACCAGCTGGTTTAAATTTTGAATTAATCTTAAATTCCATCCAGTGTATATTAACATATTTTTTTTAAATACAAAATCCCTCCGCGGAAATCGTTGGAGGGATTTTGATAATTTTTTTGATAAGAAACCTAAGTGATTACTCTGCTACTTCTTCATCATCATCGTCTTCTGAATCACTATCCATTTCTTCTTCACCATCTTCTCCTGGTTCTTCCATTGTCATGTCATCATCAGTTTCTTCTTCAGTAGCATCGTCTGTTTGATCAGCGGCTACATCTTGTGTTGGATCGTCCATGTGCCTCCTCTTGCTCGACCAATCTGCTAGACACAGATTGCCGAGAAATTACTTTACTTTTCATCATTATCAAAAATATCAATTATTTTGTCAATATCAACAAGATTTGACTCTTCTTGATCCCTCTTTTTAAATTCGATTTTTTTGTCTTCTAAAGTTTTGGCGCTTAAAACTAATCTATAGGGAGCTCCTAATAAATCGGCATCGGAAAATTTTACTCCCGCAGAAACTTCTCTATCATCAAAAAGAACTCCAATCCCAGCTTTTACTAATCCGTCATAAACTTTTTCACCTTGCGAACCTTCTAAATCAATCAAATAAACATCAAAAGGAGCAACTTCTTTCGGCCAAACCATTTTGTTTTTCGAAACATCAAAAAACATTTCAACTAATGACGCCAAACATCTGGTTATACCAATACCGTACGACCCCATAACAATATCTTTTTCTTGGCCATTTTCGTCAACAAAAACCGCTCCCATTGATTTCGAATATTTTGTTTTTAATTTAAAAATATTACCAACTTCAATACCGTTATCCTTGGCAATTTTACCGTCACATTTTGGGCAATTATCACCTTCTTCCACCTTAGCTATTTCTTTATTTTGAGCAAAATCACATTTTGTACAATAAAAAACCGTGTCTTCGCCAGCTGGCGCTAAAACTTGAAATTCATGAGAATATTCTTTGCCAAAAGGTCCGCCAGAGGCTTCAACTATTTTTACCGGCATTTCAAGCCGAGCGAAAATTTTTAAATACGCTTTTTTAACAATTTCGTAAAACTGATTTAAATCTTCTTCGTCTTGATGAAAACTATACAAATCTTTCATCAAAAATTCGCGACCACGAAGCAATCCGGACTTCGCTCGAGGTTCATTGCGAAATTTAGTTTGAATTTGATAAAGATATTGGGGTAAATCCTTATAAGAGTGAATTTTGTGCCGGACAATACTTGTTAACTGCTCTTCATGGGTTGGACTAAGAGCCAATTCTTTATCTCTTGCGTCTTTAAAAGCGTACAAAATATCTTTCATCTCTTGCCAACGACCAGTTTCTTCCCAAAGCTCTTTAGGGGAAAGAACATTCATCAATATTTCTTGAGAATCAATAGTGTTCATTTCCTCACGAATAATATTTTCAATTTTTTGATAAACCTTAAAACCAAGAGGCAAGAGAGCATAAACACCCGCCATTTGTTTTTCCACAAATGAAGCTCTCTCTAAATAAGAAGCATTAATTGAGTCTGAGTCCGATGGGGTTTCTTTTTGAGTTTTAATAAATGATTTTGAGTATCTCATAGTTTAAATTACCTAAACTTTAAAATATCTCGAAAAACTATTGCTAACATTAGAATAATTAAAATGATAAAACCAATTGTATGAATTAAGTTTTCCACTTCTTGGCGAACGACTTTCTTACGGAAAATTCCTTCCAAAGCTAGAAATAAAAGCTTACCACCATCTAAGGCCGGAAAAGGTAAAATATTGATTATTCCTAAATTAATCGAAAGAATTGCTAGAAGTTGTAAAATATAGATCCAACCAACCTTGATAGCGCTTGCGGTAAAGTTATAAATGCCAACTGGGCCGACAACCCCATCACCAGCTTCACCAGCTGTGCCAGTTGTAAATAAGCTTTTAATAATTTGCCAAAGAACAGTGAAAATTACACCAATACTTTTGCCTACTTCAACAGTCGCCGTTACAACTGCTTTGTATACAGGCTGTTTTACTTTGGTAACAGAAACAACACCAACTCCTAAAGGCGCCTCGCTGGAAGCTAAAGTCACTTGATAAGTTTGGGTTTCCTTACCTTTTTGAACTTCTAAAGAAACTTGTTGACCGGCATGACTTTTAGTAAATTCTTGGAGCTCAGAAGGTGTGGAGAAACCTTTTAAAATATTTCCCGGTTCTAAACCAATTCCTGAAGCAGCCGAATTAGGAGCAACCTCTGCTATCATCACTTGAGAAGTTTTTGTTCCCCCTAAATTCGTTGGATCAGAAACTAATGGCGTCATACCAACACTAAAACCAATTGTTAAAACAACAATTGCCAAAATAAAGTTCATTAGCACACCGCTTAGAATAACGGTCATTTTTTGCCAAACTTTTTTAGAATAATAAGAACCCGGCTTTTTAATGTCTTCGTTCTCACCTAAAAGACTGACGTAACCACCTAATGGTATTAGGTTAAAAGCATATCGAGTGCCATGATATATTTTACTAAAAAGCCTTGGCGGAAAACCAAAAGCAAATTCTTCTACTTTAATACCATTAAGTTTTGCCGCTATAAAATGGCCAAACTCATGAATTAAAATGAGAATGACTAAGATAGCAACAAAAATGATAATTGTTAAAAACATTATTTAAATAGTCCTAATTTCTTTTTCTTTATCTTCAATTAATTTATTAATTTTTAAATTAAAATCTTCAATCAATTTGTTTAAATCTTTTTCTGCTCGATAACGATCATCTTCTGTGATTTGCTTGCTCGATTCTAATTTTTTAATATCTTTCCACGAGTCTTCGCGCAAATTTCTAAGTATCACTCTCGCCTCTTCGGCCATTTTATGGATCATACGAACTAATTCTTCTCGACGCTCAGCTGTCATTGGTGGTAGAGATAGCCTAATAGTTCGACCATCGCTTGTAGGGTTAAGGCCAACTTCTGAATTCTGAATTGCTAGTTTTATATCACCCAAAGAATTTGTATCCCATGGTTGAATAACAATTGACGAAGGATCAGGCGTGCTAATATTAGCCACCTGTTTTAATGGTGTCATCGAACCATAATAAGAAACTAAAATATTTTCAACTAGCGCAGAGTTTGCCTTACCCGTTCTTACACCTTTTAAATTCTCTGATAACTTTTCCGTTATCTGCTGCATTTTGGGGTTAAGACCACGAAGAATACTTTGATACACATTCCTCCTAAAATAATATTTCTACTTTAGAGCTCTTCTCCTAATTCGTATCTTATAAATCTTTTAACTTTAATATTTTCACCAATTTTAGCAGTTGCTTGATCGATTAAATCTTTAATAGTTAATGAGTCATCTTTAATATAACTTCCCTCTAATAGTTCTGGCAAGTCTTTAGGATTGATTGAAGCAATTTGCATAGCAATATTGTGAGCTAAATCCTTAAATTCATCATTTTTAGCAACAAAATCACTTTCGCAAGCAATTTCCAAAACTACACCAATTTTACTTGCATGATTATAAGTTTCAATTAAACCTTGGTTAGCTGCTCGCTCAGCTTTTTTTTGAGCAATGCTTTGAGCATTGGAAGCTAAGATTTTTTGAGCTTTGTCAAAATCTCCGTTTGATTCTTCTAAAGCCTTCTTGCAATCCATTACGCCAGCACCGGTTACTGTGCGAAGTTTGGCAACATCTTGGGCAGAGGTCATTTACTCTCCTTTTTGTTTTCTTTTACCCCTTCTTCAATATTTTCCAAAATAAGTTTAATGGAATTTTGTGAATCGTCGTTAGCAGGAATAGGAATATCGATTAAATCTGGGTTAGCATTAGTGTCACAAATTCCAACGATTGGAATATTAATTTTTCTAGCTTCAAGTACACCAACAGATTCTTTGGCTGTGTCAACCACAAAAAGAATATCTGGAACTTTTTTCAAATCTTTAATACCATCAAAAACTGAATTTAATTTTGAAATTTTTTCCTCAATCCTTTTTCTTTCTTTTTTAGTAAAAGCAGAGAATTCCGGCGATTTAACTTGAGCTTCTAAATCAGCTAAAGTTTTGAGTGATTTATAAATAGTTTCAAAATTTGTAAGCATTCCCCCTGGCCAACGTTCAGTCATATAAGGCATATTTAAATTAGTAGCAATTTTCTTAACAGCTTCTTTAGCCTGCATTTTTGTTCCCAAAAAGAGAACTGTTTTACCACTAGAAATTTCCTTTTTTAAATATTTGATCGCTTCCTCGAGTTGTTCAAGCGTTTTTTCCAAATTAATAATATAAACACTATCACGAATTGTATAGGTAAATTGCTTCGCCCGTGGAAATGATTTTTCTTTTTTATGACCGAAGTGAGTTCCGGCCTCCAGAAGTTCAGTTAATGTTGGCATTGCCATGTTTCCTTTCGCTCCTATTAGACTAATTATTCTATCATAGAAATAGTATCATATCTTTTAATTTTTGACAAGAGAAGAAGTTTAAGCAACAATATTATTAAGATGAAAATTAAATCAAAAATCAAACAAAAAACTCTTATTATAACTATTTTAATATTAAGTTTTAGTTGTCTAGCAACCGCTTTATATTTTTCGCCATTTATTCAAAATAATCGCTACATAAAAGCACATAGAATAGAACAGCAAGCGAAAAAATATTCTCTTGGAAGTAATGAGTATCAAAGATTAATGGCTATTGCCAACGCCATTCGCAAGGGTGAAAAAAATTATACCTATACACCAAATTCTGCACCAGTAAACTCAGTAAGCCATCCTTAATCTTAGTATTTAATTCACAGTCCCTTTGACCACCCATTTACTTGGATTAAAATGATTGTTTAGCTCAAGAAGTGCATCGTAAGCTTTATTAGGACAAGTGTACGACTTACCACTTACAGCGCAACCATTTGCCAGATTTTGAAAATCATTTAAACTCGCATCCTCAGCAACCCATGCAGTTTTTGCAGTTGTACAAGTACCATACAACAAAGAAGGATTGCGATATGTTACTTCGTACTCTCTTTTTAAACCATCTGTAGAAGAGTCAACTAATCCTCTACCAGCAGTTCCCCCAATTCGACCATTCCCAGTAAATTGAAATGTCGTCTGTTGTGACCAGCAGTTCACTCCTGCCGTAGCTTTTATAGTCTCGAATTCAGAAGCAACCCATGTTTCGCTCGCCAGCTGATTTCCCCAGCCTTGATCATATACTTTTACATCCCATGCATACACAAATGGCTCAATTTTGTTACCATATACAACAATATCACCTAATGAATCTCCCCAGCTTGGTTGAGCTGCATTACGAGCTGACTGAACAATATGGCTAGTATATTCTATATTATAATCTTTTTGAGCTGCTTGAGCCGATCTATAATAGGAAAAACTTAGTAGCATTAAACCAAAACTAATCAAAAATAACGAAAAACTTAAACGTAAAAAATGCTTATTCACTATACCCCACCCTTAACTTAAATTTCAAAAAATTAATATCGACATATTAATTATAAGTTGCTCGTAGATATTGTCAAACTATTAATCTTGTGCTAAGATAGACTTATGAAAAAAGATATACACCCTAAATATTTCGAAAACACTAAAGTTACCTGTTCTTGCGGTAACTCATTTGAGGTAGGCTCAACTGTACCAGAGATTCATGTTGAAGTCTGCTCAGCTTGCCATCCATTCTATACCGGAACAGCTAAATTTATTGATACTGCTGGTCGCGTAGACAAATTCCAAGAGAAAGTTAAAATTGCCGAAGCAATGCGACAAGCCAGTCAGAAAAAAGATAAGAAAGAAAAATAAGACAGTTAAAAATTAAGAACTCAATTACTCAGTTATATTAACTGTCTTAATTATCTTAAATATTATGAATGACGATCACTTATTAAAACAACTTCAGGAAGCTGAAGAGCTCTACAAAACCAGTGACGACCCTAGTATTCGTGAACTCGCTAAAAGAGAAATTGAAAGTTTACAAAACAGGGTTTTTATTGGTAACCAAACTGATAAAAATCTAATTTTAGAAATACGAGCCGGTACTGGCGGACAAGAAGCTGAGCTTTTTGCTAGCGAACTTTTTAGAATGTATCAAAAGTTCGCCGAAAGAAGCGGTTGGCAAATTAGTGTTCTAAACTCTAACAGAACACCCCTTGGTGGAGTAAGAGAAATTATTGCTGAAATAAAAGGTGATAAATCTTTCCAAATGCTACAATACGAATCAGGTGTTCACAGGGTTCAACGAGTACCAAAAACTGAAAAATCGGGTCGTTTACACACATCGGCGGCAACTGTCGCTGTCCTTCCAGAAGTAGAGGAAACGGAAATTCAAATAAATCCCCAAGATTTGAGAGTTGATGTTTATCATGCTCAAGGACATGGCGGTCAAGGTGTTAACACGACCGACTCAGCCGTTCGTATCACCCATTTACCAACAGGTCTAGTTGTCACCTGCCAAGATGAACGCTCGCAAATTAAAAATCGCGCTAAAGCCTTAGGCGTCCTTCGCTCAAGACTCTACGAAATTGAAGAAGAAAAGAAGAGAAAAGAACAAGGAACGAAGCGTCAATCACAAATTGGCAGCGGGGACAGAAGTGAAAAAATTAGAACTTATAATTTTCCTCAAGATAGAATTACTGATCATCGAATCAAGAAATCTTGGAGCAAAATTTCTCAAATTCTTGATGGCGACTTAGAGCCGATTATTAAAGCTTTACAAAAAGCCGATCTAGAACTCAAACTTCAAGAAAATTAATTTATTCAGTTGAACCCAATTTCAATTTAGTAGTTTGTTCTTTACCATCTCTTTGAAATTTTACATCCAATTCATCACCAACTTGATAATTTTGAATAACCGCTCCTAATGGATGATTCTCGTCGATTCTTGTGCCATTTATTTCCAAAATAATATCATTGGCACGAATACCGGCTTTGTCTGCTGGCGACCCAGAAACAACAGCAGGATTACTATTACTACCGGTTACTAATGCACCATAGTCAACTGACAAGTTGTAACTTTTTGATATTTCTTTATTTAAAGTAATATATCTAACTCCCATTTGCGGTTTAATAATTTTTCCAGTTTTTTTGTAAGATTCGAGGGCAACTTTAGCTTGATTAACAGGAATTGCAAAACCAATGCTTTGAGCATTACCGGCAATAGCCGTATTGATACCTACCACTTGACCAGCCAAATTAATTAACGGTCCACCAGAATTACCAGAATTAATAGCGGCGTCTGTTTGAAGCAAATTATTCAATTGTTCCTGTGTCGTACCGCTACCAACCGTAAGTTGTCTTTCTCTCGCCGAAATAACTCCCACTGTCAAAGTGTTTTGTAATTGACCTAAAGCATTACCGATAGCTAAAACCCACTGACCAATCTGCAAATCATTTGAATCACCCAAATCAACTACCGGAAGACCGCTAGCTTCAATTTTTAAAATTGCTAAATCGTTAGTTGGATCTAGAGCAACAACTTTAGCCGGATAACTTTTATCATCAGTGGTCAGAACCGTTAAATTTTCACCCGCCTGGGCAACATGTTTATTTGTTAAAATTAAACCGTCGTTAGTAATAATAAATCCTGTCCCACCACCTTCTTGCTGACTAACTTGACCAAAAATATCTTGGACATTTTTCGAAGTGGTAATGGAAACAACTGCTGGAGCAACCTTTTTGGCGGCATCAATAATAGTAGACGATTCTTCCAATTTTAATTTTTCTGTTTTAGTCGTTGTAATATTAAATGATCCGCCTTTTATTCCTAAAGCTTCCTGTAAACGACTATTGGAGGTTAAAAGCAAAGTTGCTCCCGTCCCACCCAAAAGACCCATCAAAAAACTTAAAACTAAAAATAAAACAACAAAAGTTCCCCCACGCTTTAAACCAGAATTTTTACTACCATCTAAATAATGGATTTTTGACATATATCCTCTTTCTATTTATTTTTGGAAGCTATTTCTTCTTCTTTTTTTTCATCTTCTTTTTTTTCTTCTTCAGCCGCTTCTTGAGTACTTTTGCCTAAAAGATAGGTTATCGTAACAGCCAAAAAAGTTACGATTAAAGCATAAATTAATTTTGAATAAAAACCAGTACCAGATTTAATAAAATGATTAATAAAAGTTTGAATTGTTTCATTCCACGCTAAAGCAGCGACTAATCCAAAGCTAGCCGTTGCCAGTTGAGTCATAGTCTTTAAAAATTCGCTACGTAAGTTTTTACCATTTTTTTTCATACTATAATTCCTTTTTAAATTTAATAAGATTTTCAATTAACTCTTTAACCAATTTTGGATCTGCCTGACCCTTCATTTGCCCCATTACTTGACCAACCAAAAATCCCAATGCTTCTTTTTTACCGTTATTTATATCATCAACTACCTTGGAATTGTCCTCCACTACTTTATTTACTATGTTAGCAATTTCACTCTGATCTTTAGGTGGCGTAATTCCTTTTTCTTGAATAATAGTACTTGCATTTTTACCAGTTTCCATCATAATCTCTAAAACTTCCTTAGCGTTAGAACCTGTTATCTTATGGTTTTCCAACAAACTCAGCAATTCACCTAATTTTTGACAATCCACCTTGTCTATATTTTCAACCCCTAGGATATTTATTATCCAATTAGCCGCAGTAACTGGATGAACTAATTTTGCTAATTTTTCAAAATATTCAGCTGTTGCCTTTTCTTGTACTAGAATGTCAGCAACTTCTTTTGTAGGGATTTTGAAACCTTTTTCCCAATCCAAATATCTCTTCCTTTTCTCAGCCGGCAATTCTGGAATTTCTTTTCTTATCTCTTCGATTTCTTCGTCAGAAATTTCAAAAGGTGGAATATCTGGTTCTGGAAAATAACGATAATCTTGGGCGAACTCCTTACTTCTTTGCGAATAAGTCTCACCACTTACATCATTCCAACCGCGCGTTTCTTTAACTATTTTTTCACCCTTTTCAAGTAATTCTTTTTGGCGCTTTTCTTCGTATAAAAGTGCTCTTTCAACCATTCGAAAGCTATTCATATTTTTAATTTCTACCGGCACGCCCATTTCCCATTTGTCATTTTTATTTTCCGATACACTAATGTTAGCATCACATCGCATGTGTCCTTTTTCCATACTAGCCTCAGTTACTGATAAATACCTTAGAATTGACCGTAATTCTTGCATAAAAATCTTCGCTTCTTCAGGTGAAGAAATATCTGGATTGGTAACAATTTCCATTAAAGGTGTGCCTGCACGATTTAGATCAATTAAAGTCCCGTCATCTGCATGGATAAGCTTTCCTGCATCTTCTTCAAGATGAATTCTGGTTAAACTAATCTTTCTTATCTCTTCTTTATTATTTCTTATCTCCAAATACCCACCTTCACAAAAAGGCATATCGTACTGTGAAATTTGATAATTTTTAGGAGAATCTGGATAAAAATAATGCTTGCGATCGAATTTAGAAAAATTGGCAATTTTTGAATTTAAAGCTAGGCCTGTTTTTAGTGTCCATTCAATCGCTTGTTTGTTTGCTACGGGAAGTACACCTGGCAGACCAAGACAAACTGGGCACACCAAAGAATTTGGCTCCGCTTGCTCTGCCTTATTGTCGCAGCCACAAAACATTTTTGATTTAGTTTTTAATTGGACATGGATTTCCAAGCCAATAACAGTTTTAAATTCCATAATTTACCCGAAAACTTATACTAATTCCTCAATTGCTTTTTTAAAATTTTTTATTGCTTCACGAGCAACAAAATCAGTAATTTCATATTGACTACTATGAACAATCTCGTTTCTAACTTTGTGGCCTCGCCAAGCAGCATCAAGTCCTTCTGGTGAAAAACGATTTTTGGAAGCTTTTAAGCGATCTCCCATAGTTAGACCTGGTGCTCGCAAGCCTTTTAAAACATGATCTAAAAGTTTATCTGCTTCCAAAACTGCTCTGGAATAATTCGAAGGATGACCCAAACGCATAAGTTCTTCAATTTCTTGCCACTTATTTTCAACAAAATTTTTATCTAATCTCTCACTGTTAGCAAAACCTTTTTGACCTCCACCTCTTTTTTTGCCAAAAAGTAATTTAAATGGTGCGGAAATAAACCACCACAATGCTTTTAAAAACCCTTCGACAATTTTTTGTTCAGTTGTTTTTTTGTGATATTTATGCACCCTGTAGCCCATCTCTTACCCCCTCGTATATTTTTGCTAACCCTAAAACCCTAAAGTCAGAAAGCTGTGGACCAATAATTTGCAAACCAACTGGCAAACTATTTACTTTTCCACAAGGAATAGAAATTGCTGGAAGACCTGCTAAATTTACAGCGATTGTGTAGATGTCTGATAAATACATTGTTAAAGGATCTGATTTTTGACCAATTTTAAAAGCAGTTTCTGGCGAGACAGGACCCAAAATAAAATCTACTTCCTCGAAAACCTTATCAAAATCTTTTTTGATTAAAGCTCTGACTTTTTGAGCCTTATTGTAATACTGATCGATATAACCAGATGAAGATGTGTAAGTCCCAAGCATTACTCGTCTTTTTACTTCCTTACCAAAACCATTAGATCTTGTCTCTAAATAAATATCTAATAGATTTTGGGCTGTAAGTTTCGAGCTTTGTTTTTGGGCCGAAAATCCATATTTTATGCCATCATAGCGAGCTAGGTTAGAGGCAACTTCTACCGGCATAATAATATAGTAGCAAGAAAGAGCGTATTTGGAGTTTGGCAAGCTAACCTCTTTAATCTGCGCTCCGATTTCTTTAAATTTCTCAATTGCTCTTTCGATTACTTTTTTTACCTCTGGATCCAACCCTTCAGCAAAATATTCTTTTGGAATCCCAATTTTTAAATCCTTTAGATTTATTTTCTCTTTTTTTATTTCTTCTTTTAGACTTGTTGAATCTTTCACATCATGCCCTCGAATAACATCATAAAGTATTTCAGCATCTTCGACAGTTTTAGCCATCGGACCAATCTGATCTAATGAAGAGGCCATGGCAAATAATCCATAACGTGAAACCGTACCATAAGTTGGTTTGAAACCAACTATACCAGTAAAACTGGCTGGCTGACGAATCGAACCACCAGTATCCGAACCTAAAGCTAATGGCGCCATATCAGCAGCAACAGCCGCCGCTGAGCCGCCAGACGAACCACCAGGTACCCGATCTTTATCAGACGGATTTTTCGTTGGCCCAAAAACAGAATTTTCTGTCGACGAACCCATGGCGAATTCATCCATATTAGTTTTACCCAGAATCACCGCTCCAGCAGCTTTTAACTTCTTTATAACTGTTGCTTCGTAAGGCGGAATAAAACCTTCAAGAATTTTTGAAGCAGCAGTTGTCTCTATCCCCTCGATAGCAATATTATCTTTTATGGCAATTGGAATACCATCCAATAAACCCTTCTGACTTTTCGACTCAAATCTTTTTTGTGACTCTTCAGCCATTTTAAGAGCATCATCACCCAAAACCTTTATAAAAGCATTAAGCTCTTGATTAGTAGAAGAGATTTTTTCTAAATAACTTTGTACCACCTCAACAGACTTCAACTTTCCGGCAGCATAAAGTTCGGATATTTTCTTGATATTTAAGTCTTTATTTTCCATCATTTTTATCTAACCTTATCTTACTACTAGATTAGCTATTTTGGCAATAATTATCAGGTTAGAGCTTGACAAAAGCCAAATTTTATGCTATTATTGATTTTTGTGGCGCAAACACAAAAACACTCAATTCAAGGAGGATAAAGACCGAGTGAAAATCCAATCACCCCAAGAAATCTTAAAAATCCGTGTTCAGGACGATCATCCTGAACATCCAGGAAAAACAGTGCTCACGGCAGCAGGCGAGATAGATATTTATACCCAACCCTGCCTCGAAGAGCATTTCGGGATCGTTGATACCGCCAAAAAGGGTGTGGTCATCGATCTCAGAAAGACTACTTATCTTGGCGGCGAAGGTGTTGGCTTTCTAATTCGCATGTTCAAACGTGCGAAAGAAAAAGAGAAGGACTTCTGCCTCAAAGTCTGCAAAAAAGGAATTGTAAGCAGAATGCTCAAGATGACAGAGGTTGACCGATTTATACCGGTCAAATATCATGACGGGATCAACAACAACTAACCTTCTCGCTTGCGCGCCACAAAGATCTCCCCGTGTCATTCGACACGGGGATTTTCATATTATAGAAAAGTTACTCAAAAACTTTTTTAACTTTAATAAAATTATTTTGTTTTTCGGGAGCATTTTGTAAAACTTTTTCTACCAATAAACTTTCCTGAATTTCATCAGTACGACTAATATTTTCGAGTCCGCTAATTTGGGAAATGCTTTGTAAATTTTCCGTCGGGGCGCTCTCTAGTTCTTCAACGTAATCTAAAATTGGCGTCAATTCTTGATCGTAATTATCAACATCACTTGAATCTAATTTAATACGCGAGAGTTGACCAATATGTTCAATTTCTTCTTTTGAGATTTTTGTCATAATTATAAATTAATCTTTTTACTATTTTATTCTAGTTTAAGACATGGGTTAGCACAAGCCCTTGTAATTTTTGAAAATTTAGCCTAAAATATAGCTTATTGAGCATGGAGGTGTACCTTACAATGAAAAAGTACGCGAACCGACCAGCTTTAAGAGCGGTTGATGTTTGTCGCTGGGTTGGTAAGGAAATTTTTGAAATTAAAAGAATTAAAGACACGACAATCTTTTATTCAACTTGCGGCAAAACAGTTAGACAAACCTGGGTTAGAAAAACCCGTCGCGGTGAAATTAAGAAATTGTCAGCTCTTACCTATCTTCGCAAAGGAATCTTTCTAACACCAGTTTGGCAAATTGTTCCTGATTGGGAAATTAAATATCTGCAAGAAAAACAGATCAATCCGAGAGATATTGGCATTATTTTTTTCAAAAGAAGAGGTTATGTCCGTCTTGCTTTTCGACAAGTGGAAGATTTGGACCACGCTATTCGCCAGCAGGATCATATTATTGATAACTACTTAAGTCTTGATTTTCTTAAAGTCCAGCTTCCTGAACTTATAGACATTTTGATTTCTCACGCGCAAATCATCCACAAGACAACTCTTAACAAAGTTGGTGTAGAAAGTTCGCAAGTTATTCTCAAAAATCTTTTGCTTTCTTATCAAAGAAGCTTGCGATCTATTTTAGAAAACGCGCCAACGTTTAGAAATAATAACACCCCAAAAAACACAGAAATTCTTTCAAATGTCTTGGCAAAAATCGTCAAGGAATGTCGCAACCACAAGTTCAGGCCTGTTGGCCGAAGACTAGAACACGCTGCTCGCTCACTAGAAAGAGCGGTTATTCATATTCAAAACAACAGGTTAGCCCTTGCGCAAGCTCGAATAAAATCGGCTCTTAAAAACCTGGAATACCCAGAAGAAACTTAAATATCCACCCTGTCAGTTGACAGGGTTTTTTAATCTTTAATAGTTTCTAAAAACTCTTCTTCGGAAATTATTTTGACACCAAGTTTTTTAGCTTTCTCGTATTTTTCTCCAGGATCAGAGCCCGCAACAACATAAGAAGTTTCTTTCGAAACAGATTCGGAAATGTTACCGCCCAAATCACGAATTTTTTGTTTAGCCTCATCACGCGTTAATGATTCTAGACCACCCGTAAAAACAAAAGTTTTATTATTTAATTTACTATTTGTTATATGTTGTTTATTATTAGCAATATCTACACCATGCTTTAGTAACCTTTCAATAAAATCCAGGTTATGTTTGTCTTGGAAAAAATCAAAAATACTTTTAGCAACAACATTGCCAATATCACGAATTAAATCAATTTCTTCAAGCGTAGCTTTTTGTAAATTTTCAATTGACTCAAATTTATTAGCCAAATCATAAGCTGTCTCTTCTCCGACATTGTGAATACCTAAAGCATAAATAAAGCGAGGAAAAGTAATTTTTTTGTGAGACTCGATTGTTTCAATAATATTTTGAGCCGACTTTTCAGCAAATCTTTCTAATGGCTCTATATCACCTTTTTTAAGTTCAAATAAATCAGAAGCATCTTTAATCAAACCTTCTTCGATAAATTTACTAATAATTTTCGGGCCTAATCCCACCATGTCAAAAGCTGTCCTGGAAACAAAATGTTCTAATGATCGACGCTGAATAACAAAACATTTTTTATTGGTACACTTGTAAGCTGCTTTACCTTCTTCGCGCAAAACTTTACCACCGCACTTTGGACAAACTTTTGGGAATTTAAATTCTTTTTCTTTACCGGTTCTTAATTCCTTAATAACTTTCTCAACTTCTGGAATAACATCACCGGCCTTGTGAATAATAACCGTATCGCCAATACGAATATCTTTTTTTCTAATTTCGTCCTCATTATGCAGTGTTGCTCTAGAAACCGTTGAGCCCGCAACCAAAACTGGTTCTAAAACCGCTACGGGAGTGAATACTCCCGTACGACCAACTTGAACTCGGATATCCTGAACGACTGTTGTTGCCTGCTCCGGCGCAAATTTGTAAGCAATCATCCCTCGCGGCGCTTTGCCAACAACGCCCAATTTTTCACGAATTTGATTATTATTTATCACCGCCACCAGACCATCAATTTGATAAGGTAATTTTTCTCTCAGTCTTTCAACTTTAACTTTAAGCTTTTCAATTTCGTCTAAACTTTTACAATATTGATTTTGAGAAAGAGTTTTAAAACCAAGCTCTTTTATAATTTCGTGAGACTTTTGATGATTTTCTGTCTTAGTCCCCAACAAATCCCAAGCAACAAAAGAAAGTTTGCGTGAAGCAGAAATTTTTGGATCAAGTTGACGAATAGAACCAGCGGCAGCATTCCTCGGATTAGCTAATAATGATTTACCTTCTTTCTTATATTGCTGATTTAACTTTTCAAAAACCTCGATTGGCATGTAAACCTCACCTCGGATTTCCATCCGAGGAATTTTAAATTTTAAATTTTCAATTTTCAATTTTAAAGGAATTGACTCAATTGTTTTTAAATTTTCTGTAACATCTTCACCAATTTTACCATCACCACGAGTTGCTCCGCGAACAAAAAGACCATTTTCGTAAATTAAAGAGACTGCTAAGCCATCCATTTTTAATTCGCAAAAATACTCATATTTTTCATCAAGAATTTTTTGATTACGTTTTTGCCAATCTGCTAATTCTTCAAAAGAAAAAACATCCACCAAAGAAAGCATTGGTTGTAAATGGCTTATTTTTTTAAATTTATCCAAGGCTTTACCGCCAACTCTTTGCGTTGGTGAATCTGGCGTAATAAATTTAGGAAATTTATCCTCTAAACTTGCGAGTTCATGCTTTAAAGAATCATTTACGGCATCGGAAACTAGAGATTTGTCCAAAACATGGTAAGAGTAACGATATTTTTCAATTAGATCTTTTAGCTTTTCTATTCGATTTTTGGCTTCTTTTTCTGTCATTTTTATTTCCTCTAGATCTAATTTTACTCCTTAAAATTGTTCGACGCAATAACAAAAACCGCCCTTTTCCTTAGACAGTTTTTGAAAATATCCTTAGAAATGTTGGTTAAAATTATTACCAATAATAGGCTCTGCCGCTAGAAGTTAGAGAGACAACATTTTGCCAAAAATGATAATGAGCATCAGTGCATCGCCAGTCTAATATGTCACGAAGGGAAGCTGAAGCTTCGCACTTGGTGCCACTACCTGCACCCGTACCACCTGTATTAATCGTCTCCATTATGCCATAGCCTCTTATTTTATAATCGGTTCCGTCACTTTTGTACACAATACACTGATCACCTTTCAATGAAAACTTCGGATCATTGGGCAAAGATTGCATAAACTCTTTTGTCAAACCGGGTATCCAGCTAGAATAACCATCTGCGCTACTATCTTGCGAATCGTAAAAACCCCAGTCCGAACATGCCCCACAATAACCATCTTGGCAAAAATGTAAATTAGTTCCACTTGGCACCGCTGAATTATAGTGAGGACTCGGATTGGCTGGCCGACAATATACCGGCGCATTACCAATCCCCCAAACACTACCACCACAATCAATAAATCCAGTAACAGCTGTTTTAGAAACTGTCATTGGATATGTTCCGTACTTTTCGTTGTACTGTTCCAAAGCACCTTGAATAGTTTTCATATTAGCCACCCTTTTGGCGTCGCGAGCAGATGCTCGAGCACCGCTGACATTGACAATCACCAAGGAAGCCAAAACAGCAATGATAAAAACTACTACTAAAAGTTCTATTAAAGTAAAGCCTTTTAATCGTGATAAATTTTTTTTCATTCGTATCTCCTCTTTAATAAATTTATTTTTTATTTGATAAATTACCAACTAACAGTATTAACGGTAATCGAAGCCTCTTCATAACCTGGTCTATCCATCTCTTGCATTGAAGTAGGATTACAATCGTCTCCAGGATCAGCGGTAGTATCTGCATCAGTTCCATCACAAACCGTTTCCATTGTGTGATAAGCAAGTAGACCATAATTATTGCCATCACTTCTGTATATATAGCACCCATAAGTGCTAACTTCTTTCGGGTCTCTTGGTAAAACTGAAATAAATTCAGGGGCTAAACCTGGAATCCAACCTGTGGTGCCAGAGGTTGTGAATGCACTTAAAGTGTTATAGCCCGAACACATTCCAGTCCAAGCGTCAGCACTGCTTCCAGGAATACGAAAACTACCAGTGCCATACGCAGTCCACCCACCAGGATTTGAAGCAGAAAAGGTCATTGGATATTTACCATTTTTACTGTTGTATTGCTCCAAGGCACCTTGAATCGCTTTAAGATTAGCCATTCTCTTAGCGTCCCTGGCAGTTTTACGAGAACCATTAACATTAACAATTACCAAAGAGGCTAAAATAGCAATGATAAACATCACTACCAGAAGCTCGATTAGAGTAAAACCCTTTTTCATAAATAACTCCTTGTTTAGATATTTTAGTTATCGGAATTGTTGGAACTGTAAACAGCAATTGAAGGTTGGTCGGAAGCTCGTCTTGCCATTTCTTGAATAGAAGTAGGATTGTTTGAGTCACGACAATTATCACTTACACATGTTTCCATTGTTAAGTATGCTAGTAACGTATAATCAGTACCATTACTTCTATAAAGATAGCACTTATTAGAAGTTTCTTTTGGATCTCTTGGTAGAACTGAAATAAATTCAGGAGCTAAACCTGGAATCCAACCTGTAGTACCAGACGTTGTAGATG
>JBAYHL010000005.1:0-58498 GCA_041666185.1 Patescibacteria group bacterium
CTAGTTTCTTTTAATGGAGCACTGGCTACTTCTTCTTTTGATAAAAGATCAATAATAAATAAATTAACATTTCTTACTTTAGCTTTACGAAGGAGTTTAGCAATTTGCAAGCCGGCTTTTGAAGGGCTATTCAAAGTAATAATTTGTCTTAAAGATTCTAAGGAAATATTTTCAAAAAGACTTCTATTGGCAATAAGAACTTTGTCGTGAACCTTAAGTTGTCCGGAAACAACATTTGAAAATGTTTTTAGAGGATGAATTTCAACTTTTTGATTTAACCCTTGAGTTAAATGATCAATTTTGCCATTTCTGAAAAGATAAGCCTCAATTTTCCCGGAAGGGGAAAGTATTAAACTGTCACCAACAATTGTTGCTAGAGCACCATTTAATTTACCGATCCATTCTGTTTCTCCGTTTTGAGTAACTTGAGCTAAATTATCATTAATTTTTTTTAGGGCAGTTTCGAAATTAACTAAATCAGAAGTGCTACCATCTTGATAATAGGCTTTAGAGAAATTATTAATAACCATTTGACCAATTTGAGCTGAAGAGTGCCAAGGTGAAAGAATTTCAATCAACGAAAAAACCTCACCCATCGTTGACTTAGTCAAGTCTTGCGGTTTGGTATGCATTGAACTCAAAAATCGGTCAGAGAGTTTTCCTAGAGATGTTACTTTTGCAAATTGAATTTCGTAATTCATATTTATTTTTAAAAGGTAGTTTATCTGGTCGGGGATAGGAGATTCGAACTCCTGGCCTCGCGCACCCCATGCGCGCGCGCTACCGGACTGCGCCAATCCCCGGGCTGTTTACCTTATAGGCTCAGTCATAAGCTAAATAAAGAAAGCACCAACTTATTAAAGGTGTAGTAATTTATATTTTATCATCTTAAAAATTCTTTTTAAAGTGATATTGATTTACCGGTGATTAACGTGAAGAAAAAGGTAACCGCTCTTGTCATAAATTCTGGTAGTATTGGATAAAAGAAACTGGAAAAAATAATAACAATAAAAAGAATTGTAATACCGACTTGTTGAAAATAAATATAAGTTTCTTCTTTTAAGAAAAGTCCTAAAATTTTCGAACCGTCCAGTGGGGGAATGGGTATGAGGTTAAAAATCATTAAAACTAGATTAAAGAAAATTGTAATAATAAATAATTGACCAATCGCTTCTGGTAAATTAACAAATCTTAAAACTAATCCTAAAATAATTGCCAAGACCAAATTGCTTATAGGGCCAGCTAGTGCAACAGTTAAATTATCTAGTTTTGGATTGTGGAAATTGTTAGGGTTAACATTAACTGGTTTTCCCCAGCCAAACCCGGCGAGCAATAAAAAAATTGTTCCCAAAGGGTCAAGGTGAGCGATTGGGTTAAGAGTTATTCGTCCTTGCATTTTTGCTGTTGGGTCACCATACAAATTAGCTACCCAAGCATGACTGGCTTCGTGGATAGTGATAGCCACAAGTAAGGCAATAACAAACTCTAAAAATTGTAACGGGTCGGATATAAGACTAAAAATTAACATAATAATTTAAAGATAAGCTTGACTTATTTACTCAAATATAATACCATAAATAAAGAATCTATCACAACTTTGTTGTTAGCCAAGCAAGAGGAGAAAAATGAATATTTGCGAAATTTGCGGCAAAAAGCCAGAAATGGCTTTTAATAGGCCTCATTCGCTCCATCATACAAAAAGAGTTGTAAAACCAAACATTCAGAAAAAAGAAGGTATAAATATGTGCACTCGATGTATGAGGACCGTTTACAAAAAGAGAGTTTCCGTTAAAGGATAAACTCTCTTTTTGGTATTAATCAAATTTCTATAACTTAAGCGTTAGAATCTTGACCAGCATTCTTTGACTTTGCAAAGCAGTCAGCACAGAGGACGTCGTTAGGGTCACGTGGTTCAAACGGTACTTGTCCTTCTTTTCCGCATTCTTTACAAATAATAGAATACATTTGCCGATTGGCTTTTTGTTCTTTTTGCTTTTTGCGGCAGTCAGGACATCGTCCTGGTGGGTTCTGTAGTCCTTTGTCTTGGTAAAACTTTTGTTCACCAGCTGACCAAGTAAAGTCCTTTGAACATTCTTTGCACGCTAAAGTTTTGTCTTGTAAATCCATATTATTAAAAAAATCCCTTGATATTAGTTGTTAGTTCGACCCCATGCAATCTTTATTGCATACCATAAATACTATAAACTAAATAGTTCCATTTGTCAAGTTTTGTGGTAGTTTTAAAGTATATGAATTTAGATAGTAAATTTTCTAAATATATTAAGCTTCAGGCCAAGACTGGGAGTATTTCCCATGCTTATTTAATTTTTGGCGATTTTGAGCCAAAAGCATTAATAGAGGTTTACCAAATTCAGGCAGCTGATATTTTTTTTGTTGAGGAAGCACCTATTAAAATTAGTCATATTCGTGAACTTATTCATTGGTTACAGTTAAAACCCCATAGTTCGTCTAAAAAATTAGTGATTTTGCCTCAAATAGAAAGTATGACACTCGAAGCGGCTAATTCTTTGTTAAAAGTTTTAGAAGAACCTCCTAGCTATGCAATCTTAGTTCTACAAGCGTTTAAAAAAGAAAAAATATTACCAACTATTCTTTCGCGCTGTCAAGTAATTCGTGAAGGAGAAAAATTAAATAGCAATATTCCAGAAAACTATTTATCGGTAAAAAAAATTAATCAGATGTTAGTTGCAGAACGTTTTAATTATGTTAATGAAATTATTGTTGGTAAGAATTTGAACCAGTTTATTGATTTATGGGAGGCGGAAATTCGCTTGGAACTTTTAGAAGGTAGTGATGCTAGGGGCACTTTGGCAAGTATTTCCAAGGCCAGAAGTTTACTTTTGACCAATACTTCTGTAAAATTACTATTAGAAAATCTAGTTTTAAAATTTTAGTTTATATTGAGGAGTATTAACAACGAAATGAAAAAAATATATATCCGTTTTGTCTCTACTAGTAAGATATGTTCTTATGATGATTGTGACGCGAAAGGGGAGGCAACATCTTTAAGTCCCAATCAACTCGTTTTGGTAGAAAACGATCAAATCATTGAAGAGGGGAGAGTAATAGAAAAACCTGATTCTTTATCCGACTCGGAAGAGGGAAAGGGTGTAATCTTGAGAGTTTTGACAAAAGATGATCGTCAACAGTGTCTAGAGCTTAAAAATAATGCTCGTGAATATATTGAAGAAGCTCAAAAAAAAGTTTTAAGGCATAATTTGGCGATGAAGATTTTGGATGCAGATTTTTCTTTTGATCAAAAGAAATTAACATTTTATTTTAGTGCTAATGGTCGGGTAGATTTTCGTGGGTTGGTTTTAGATATGGCAAAATCTTTCGAAAAATTGATTCGCCTTCAACAAGTTGGCGCTCGTGATGAAACGAAGCATTTTGGTGGTATTGGTAAATGTGGGAGAGAGTATTGTTGCGCTAAGTTTCTTAATGACACTGAAGAAATAAATTTAAAAATGGCAAAGAACCAAGAACTATCAAATATTAATACAAGTAAACTTTTGGGTCGTTGTGGTAAACCAATGTGTTGTCTTTCTTTTGAAGAAAGAAGTTGCAAAAATTGTTCAAATGATAAAAAGCCGGCTGTTCGTATTGGGCAAATCGCAGTGAACGCTCGTCGCAAGCTGAAGGGAGAAAAATGATTTGGAATTTATCAATAATTGCTGCTGTCGTTGTAATTTTAATTATCATTGCTAGACGTCTACCAGATGCTCGTAAAGTAATGCAGGAATCAAAAGGAGTAACTGACGAAGAAGTTAGCTTGTATGGCATGATTGCTCAAGCTGATGATGCTTTTGAATCTAAAGATTTTCAAAAGGCAGAGAGCTTATATATCAAAGTTGCTGCCTTAGACCCGGATAATGCGAAAGTTTACTCTCGTTTAGGGGCAATATATTTAGAACAGAAAAATTTTTACGATGCCAAAGACGCTTTTTTACAGGCTGCTAAATTAGAGCCAGAATTAGCTTCTCGTCATGTTAATTTAGGATTAGCATTTATGGGTCTTAAAGATTATTTTAAAGCAACAGAATCTTTTAAAAAGGCTTTAAATCTTGATCGTAAAAATAGCAAGTATAAAAAACTTTTGGAAAAAGTTCAAAAGTTGTATGAAAAAGAGAAAAAGAAATCCCCAAAGGGTTGAGAAAATCTTCTGCAAGTGCTAAAATTACATTAGACGGGGGTATTTTAAGTATGCCGGGTTGGCGGAGTAGTCAATCGCACCTGACTGTAAATCAGGCGCCTTTATGGCTTCGGGAGTGCAAATCTCTCACCCGGCACCAATTCTGAGCCCGGATAGCTCAGTGGTAGAGCAACTCCATGGTAAGGAGTAGGTCGTCGGTTCAAATCCGATTCCGGGCTCCAAGCCGACGTAGCTCAGTGGTAGAGCATCTGTTTTGTAAACAGCAGGTCGGAGGTTCAAATCCTCTCGTCGGCTCCAAATTAAGAAAATAGAGATAAGAAAAAAAGAAAGAAGAAAAAAATGGCTAAATCAAAATCAATTTTATTTCAATTAGAATGCACCGAGTGTAAATCAAGAAATTACACAACTTCTAAAAATCCAACATCGGCAACTGGTGGAAATAAAGAAAAACTACAATTAGAGAAATTTTGTAAAAAATGTCGCAAGCACACAGCTCACAAAGAAGCCAAAATTTCTAAAGCAAAAAAGTAGAGGTATAGTTAAAGAGGGGAATGGGAGCTTAGTTAAATGGTATAACGGGGGTCTCCAAAACCCTTGTTGGGGGTTCGATTCCCTCAGCTCCTGCCAACTTGCATTTTTAGGTCTATTTGATATAAAAACAAAGGGCTTTACTGGTTCAAAGTAGAGCTTTTTGTTTTTTAAGATGAAGTTTGGGCCAATAGTTTAAAGTATTTGTTTTTTTATTCTAAGTTTAGTATTATTTAATTTTTCCTAAAGAATGTTTCTTTTTCTGATTAATTCACTTTTTTGTTGTTTATATTCCATCGTCATTAATAAGTTCTCTTAATCTCATTTTTGTGAGGTTATCTATCTGTCTTTGGCTTTTAATCTTTATAACAAAATAAAAGTTTGTGATATCATTAAAATAGAATAAAAAATATTAAAAGGAGGATACCTATGGACACAAACTCACAGCAAGGAAACTCTAAATTCTGGATAATTGTTGTCGTAGTCATCGCCGTTCTTTTGATTGGCAGCGGCGCCTATTACTGGTTTAGTTATCGGTCAAAAGTGACTATCGGCCCGGATGGTAATACAATGAGTGTAGGCGAAAATGGTACTGCTGTGAAGCCCGCCAATTTTCCAAAGAACATCCCTGTTTATCCCGACGCTACTTATGACTCTTTTACAACCGGTCCGGATGGCTCAAGCTACGGCGCCAACACTGCTGATTCGGCAGAAAAAATCACTGCTTGGTTCAATGAACAATTGCCTAAAAACGGTTGGACGGTTCAAATAATGAATCCTAATCTCATTAGCATCTCGGCTGGTGATCAAGTAGGTAACATAAATGTTTCGACCATTGAAGGTAAAAATAAGATTACTTTTTCTGTCGTGCCGAAATCAAGTTTGCCGGAAAACTACGACCAGATAATTGAAGAACAAAAAGATCTTCTTGAGTAAATGCGGGATGAGTAATTGCTAGATAAAATTAGCTTGTAAATAAGTTTGAACATCGTCCATAATGCCCTGCCAATAAAAACAGATCCAAGCTATTAAAGTGGTTTGGGTCTGTTTTTTTGATTAGCCTTACTTTTGGTATTTTGGTATAATTTAAACATCTCGCTACGTTCTGCCATTGCGACATTTTGTTTAATTATATATAGTAGAAATAGATATTATTTTAGCACACGTTCTCCTTTAAGGAGGGAGTTTTGGTGGTTGATAAGAACCAGAAACTAATTGATGTTTTAATCCAACAAGGGAAGATAAAAACCGGCATTGATCCTAATTGGCGGAATCTTTCTAATTTAGAAATGGAAGAAAAACTCCAGTCGGAACACATAGTTTCTTCCGAGGATATTGCCCGAGGTTATGCTGGTCTCTATAGTTTGCCATACGTACATTTGGCTGATTTTCAAATTTCTCAAGATCTCTTAAATTTTATTCCCGAAGATTTAGCTAGAAATTACAAAATTATTGCTTACCAAGCTGAGAAAGAAACAGAGAGCAATGGCTTAAAGGTTGTTAGAATCGCAATCGCTGAACCAGTAAAATTAACTAGTAACTTACAGGAAGTTATTGCAAATTTAGAAAAACAAAAAGGTTTTAAAATTGAATTGGCCGTTACAACAATGGGTGATTTTTTAGCAGCAATTTCCAAGCGTCAAACTATTCCTTCTGGCAATCAAATGAAGGAACCAACAATGCCAGTTGCTAATTTTCAAAAAACTGATTTTAAAACGATTGAATTAGATAAAATTATTATTCCTTACGAAGTAATCACTAAATTTCCAGAAAATATTGCTCAAAAATATAATATGGTTGTTTTTGAAGCTCCCAACTCTTCTTTTATTAGAGTTGCTGTTGCTGATCCTGAAGATAAAAAAGTTAGAGAAATTTTAGATTTTGTTAAAACTAAAAACGACATTACTATTGAAGAATATAAAGTAACTCCTTCAGAAGTTCAAAGAGCGATGCGTTTTTATAACCCAGAGGCATCTAAGCCGGTACCAAAGCCAACGCCACCACCACCGCAACCGACACCTACTCCAGAAATTCGTTCAGTGGAAAAAATTGTTCCGCCGCCTGTATCACCTCAACCTCAAGCACCGGTTCAAAATCAGCCTCAAGTAAAACCACAAGAAGAAATAAAGCAAGAAGAGATAAAACCCATACCTCCTCAAGTTCAAAAACCATTAGAAAAACCAATTTCACCGGTCCAAAAACAACCCGAAGAAACTCCGGAAGTTCAGGGGCCAAGTAAAAATCAATTAATAGTGCCAGTAGAAAATGACCTTGATAAATATTTAGGAACATCTGTTAAAGAAGTTTCTGATCTTCAAAAAATTGCCGAAACTGGGAACGTTCCAAAAATTGTTGCTGCCACAGTTGCTTTAGCGGTGGCAAAGAAGGCTTCAGATATTCATATTGAAGCAACGGAAAAAAATGTTAGAATTCGGTTTCGTGTTGATGGTATATTGCGGGATATTATTAAATTATCGACAGAATTACAGCCAGCAATTATTTCCCGTGTAAAAATTTTATCTAAATTGAAAATTGACGAAACCAGAATTCCTCAAGATGGTCGTTTTGATTGTATTGCTACAGGACACGCAATTGACCTTAGAATTTCAACACTACCAACTGTTCATGGCGAAAAAATTGCCATGAGGCTTTTAGATAAATCAGCCCATTTATATACTTTAGAAGAATTGGGGGTGACGGGTAGGGGATTGAAACTTCTTTTGGAAAATATGAATAAACCTTACGGTATTATTCTTTCGACGGGTCCTACTGGATCTGGTAAATCAACTACTTTATATGCTATTTTGACACGTATTTCTAATGCTTCGGTTAATATTGTTACTCTCGAAGATCCGGTTGAGTACGAAATGGCAGGTGTTAACCAATGTCAAATTAGACCGAAAATTGGTTTTACTTTCGCTAATGGTTTAAGAAGTATCTTGCGACAAGATCCAAACATCATCATGGTTGGTGAGATTCGAGATGGCGAAACGGCAGCTTTATCTACTCACGCCGCTTTAACTGGTCACTTAGTTTTATCAACACTTCATACCAACGATGCTGCCGGTGCTCTTCCAAGATTGACAGATATGGGGGTTGAGCCGTTTTTTATTACTTCACTTATCAATGCTATTATCGGTCAAAGATTGGTAAGAAAACTTTGTCCGAAATGTAAAAGACAAGCACATATTCCAGAACCAATTTTTAAACAAATTGAAAAAGAACTTGAAGGTTTTAATTTACCCAAACCGTACCAATTCTTTGAAGGAGCGGGTTGTAGTGAATGTGAATTAGGCTATAAAGGAAGACTTGGCATTTTTGAAGTTTTGACAATGTCGCAAAGAATAGAAGAATTAGTTTTAGAAAAAAAACCATCATCAGTGATTAGAGATCAAGCCATTAAAGAAGGTATGGTAACTATGAAACAAGATGGTTTAATAAAAGCTTTGAAAGGTTTAACAACGGTTAATGAAGTCATGAGAGTGATAACGGTGTGAGAATTTTCAATTTAAAATTTCAAATTTCAAATTATTATTGTAGTAGGAGGGTATTATGCAACAAACTTTAGATCCACAAATGAAAAAACTTTTGGATTTAGCAATCCAACATAAAGCATCAGATCTTCATCTAACAGTTGGTGTCCCACCGGTTCTTAGAATTGATGGACGGCTTTCAACTGTTCCGGATGAAGGAGTCCTTATGCCTGAGCACGTCACAAGGCTGATTCAGTCCTTTATGACTCCTGAACAGTTAGAACATTTAAGAACTCAAAAAGAACTCGATTTCTCTTTTGGTTATCATGATACTCGTTTTCGTACTAATGCTTATTTCCAAAAAGGCAACTTTGCTGCCTCTCTTCGTTTCATTCCAAAAATGATTAAAGGCCTTTCCGAGTTAAACCTTCCGCCAATTTTGGAAAAATTTACCGCTCCCAGTCAAGGTTTTTTAGTGATCACTGGTCCGACTGGTCACGGCAAATCAACAACATTGGCTGCTCTTATTAATCGTATTAACGAGACTCGCAGTGAACACATCGTAACAATCGAAGATCCAATTGAATATGTTTTTGAACATAAAAAATCAATTATTTCTCAAAGAGAAGTTGGTTCTGATACCAATTCTTTTGCAAGGGCTCTTCGCAGTGCTCTTCGTGAAGACCCAAACGTTATTCTAATCGGTGAAATGCGTGATTTGGAGACAATCGATGCAGCTTTGACTTTGGCGGAAACTGGTCACTTAGTTTTTACAACTTTGCACACTAATTCGGCCTCTCAAACTGCCGATCGTATAATTAACGTTTTTCCACCTCATCAACAGCAACAAGTTCGAATGCAGTTAGCTAATGTTTTATTAGGGGTAGTCTCACAAAGATTGCTACCTAAAACTTCAGGTGGTAGAACAATTGCTTGTGAAATTATGGTGGCGAATTCTGCTGTTCGTTCAACCATCCGCGAAGGTAAAACCCATCAGTTACCTAACATTATTCAAACATCAGCCTCTGAAGGAATGATTTCTATGGATAAAGTTTTGGCTGAACTGGTTTCTAAGGGTGAAATTACAATTGACAATGCTTTAGCTTGGGCACTTGATCCCAAAGCTTTCAAGATGATGGTTTATTAGAGATTTGTGATTGTTGTTTTGTTTTACGCAATCCAGTATATTTAAATTAAGTAGTTGAAAAGAGGTAAGATGTTTAAGAAAGAGCCTGCCCTGAGTAAGCAAAGTGAATCAAAGGGTTTTACTCTTATTGAATTATTAATAGTTGTTGTTGTGATCGCTATTTTATCATCAATGGTAATTGTGGCTATAGGCGATACTAGAAAAAAAGCCAGATTAACAGCTGGTCAATCTTCAATTGCTTCTATTCCGCCAGCTATGGTTTCTTGTCTTGATAAGGGAGGCACTGTTCAGTCGCCTCCAAATACTGCTAATAGTAGGCTTATTTGCGACGCAAGTCATCAATTTATTGCCGATGCCACATATCCAGATTTAACTTCAAAAGGTTGGACGTATGGTACACTTACTTCATCTGGTGACGATGTATCTTTCACTGTTACGTGTCCAAAAGCCATGTGTGGCGGCACACCTACGGGATATAGGGCTACTTGTAACACAAACGGTTGCGATTTCGCGAATTATTAATTAAATAATTTTTATATAAAATATATTTTCAAAAAGGAGTGGGATGGCAAAAAAAAGTAAAAATGTTGTTATTTTTGCTAGGATAACTAATAAAGAAAAAGTCTTTTTCACCAGACAGTTAGCTGTTATGGTCTCGGCAGGGCTGGCAGTCGATAACTGTATTCGATTACTTCGAATGCAAACCAAAAATCCTACTTTTCAAAAAGTTTTGGATAAAGTTTATCAAGATATTTTAGCAGGAAAAGCTCTTTCGGAATCTTTAGGCCAATTTCCAAGATATTTTGATAGTTTTTATATTGCCGTTGTTCGTTCTGGGGAAACTTTGGGTAAATTAGATAGCGTTTTAACTCATTTGGCTGACCAAATGGAGCTCTTTCAAAGCTTTGCTAGTAAAATAAAATCTGCTTTGGCTTATCCTATATTTATTGTCGTCGCAATGGTTGGTGTCGTAGTTGTGATGATGGTCAAAGTTGTTCCTACCTTAAAAACAGTTTTTGCGGATGCTGGGGCAGAATTGCCATTTGCCACAAAGGTAGTTATGGCTACATCGGATTTTTTAGTTCTTTATTGGTGGTTGGTTTTAATTATTTTAGTAATCTTAGTCATAAGCATTGTTCTTGTTTTTCGTAAAACTGAACGTGGTCGTTGGTGGTGGGATACAATCAAATTAAAAGCGCCACTTATTAATTATGTTTCTTATGATATTAATATGTCTCGTTTTGCCAGGACTATGGCGATGTTAATGCAAGCAGGTGTGCCGATTATTGAATCTATCAAGATTACAATGGCAATTATGAACAATCGTATCTATACGAAAATTTTGAAAAATGTTATTTTGCAAGTAGAGCGAGGTATTCCAATGTCTGTACCTTTAGAGAAGGAAAAAGATTTTACCATTTTAACAACTCAAATGATTATGATCGGTGAGCAGACCGGAAGAATGGAAATGCTTTTGGGGAAAGTTGCTGATTACTATGAAGACGAGACGGACACTAAAATTAAAACCATTTCTAGCTTGATTGAGCCAATAACAATTGTTGTGATTGGTATAGGAGTGGCATTTGTTTTATATTCGATTTTGTATCCAATATATTCATTAACAAGCGTAATTAAATAAATCTTGAAAGATTAGCATTAGAAGTGGTCGATCTAATCGAGAAATAATTTATAAAAAAAGGAGATTTTTATGACAAGGAAAAAAGGTTTTACTTTAATCGAGCTTTTGGTGGTTATTGCTATCATCGGTATTTTAGCGGCTATGATTTTAGTGGCATTAAGTAGTGCCAGACAAAAAGCCAAAATTGCTTCTGGCAAAGGTTCATTATCAGGAATCCCAGCAGCTTTGGCAATTTGTCGAGATTCGAACATTTCTGTTAATACGCCAGCCGTCGCTGGTGGTAATGCAGTTTGTACCGGTGAAACAGCGACTTATCCCGATATTGCAGCATCTGCAGGTTGGGTTTGGGGCGCAGTTGCAAATGGTACTGCTGACAACGTAACCGTTGCAGCTAGCTGTGTTGCAGCGACTTGTGGAGCACTTCAGGGTGCCTCTTGTGGCACTACTGGTTGCACTTTTACACCGTAGTCTAAGTAGATCACCTCTCGGATAGAAGTTTTAAGAAATAAGAGATGAGAAAGAAGAGAAATCGACAAAGCAGACTTGGCATATGCCTTGCTTTGTCGGCAGACCCCGTAGACGACACTTCTTAAATAACAGAACGGAGTTCGTTTTTAAGAAAGGAGTTCTACTGGGGTCACCGAGGGGTGATCCCTTAGTCGTCGAAGAAATTCGGCGTTATGTGTTGAATTTTAAGGAGAGATGTTGCGAAATAAAGGCTTGCTCGTAGCGAAGCGGAGAGGTTTTACTTTGATTGAACTTTTGGTGGTCATCGCTATTATTGGCATTCTAGCGGCGATGATAATTGTTGCATTGGGTGATTCAAGAAAGAGATCAAGAATTGCTTCCGGGAAATCCTCTCTGTCTAGCGTGTCGGGAGCCATGGCTATGTGTGTTTATGGTGGTGGAACCATAAGGAGCGCAACAAATAATGGTTATATTTGCAGTTCAACAACAATTACTGATGCTGTATATCCTAATTTAACTTCTTCTCGTTGGGGCTGGATTTCTGCTCCTAATGGAAGCGGTGATTCTGTTACGATACGTTCTTATTGCCGTTATTTTAATTGTGGTGTTGATCAATCTGCTTCTTGCGGATTGACTGGTTGCACTTTTAATTCTAGCACTTCTGGCACAAATTTATTTTTTATAAGTGCGGCATTTCCGTATAATAATCCGTATATTACATCTGCAACTTACGCAGTAACGTTTAGAGTTTATTTTAATGATCCTCCCCAACAAATAAGTTGGAGTATACAACCGTCACTTAGTAGCTGTATGGCATTTGGTAATCCACCAGCAGCATATACATGCACTCGGCCTGTTGGTAATACGACCGCCTATACCGTAAAAGCAGTGGCTACAAAAAATGGTAACACGGTTACGCAAGAATGGTTATGGAAAACTCCGTAATTAATATAAAATTCGATTTAGTTAAGTGTTGAGATTAGATTTGAGGAGACAAATTGCAAAATAAAGGCTTGCCCGTAGTGAAGCGGAGAGGTTTTACTTTAATTGAACTTTTAGTAGCAGTTGCTATTATTGGTATTTTAGCGGCGATGATAATCGTTGCGTTGGGTGACTCGAGGAGAAAGGCAAGAATTGCTTCAGCAAAAGCTTCTTTATCGAGTGTTTCGTCGGCTTTGTCGTTGTGTATTTATGGGGGTGGAACAGCGGGAAATGCTGGAACGAATGCTTATATTTGTTACGATCCGCCACCTAATCAAACACAGCATACAATTACTGATGTAAGGTATCCTGATATAGCTTCAAAAAATAAATGGAGCTGGATTACTGTTACTAGTGGTAGTGGTGATTCAACTGCCGTACGTGCTCGTTGCTTTGCCAGTAATTGTGGAACTGAACAAATTGCTTCTTGCGGAACAACTGGTTGTGATTTTGATTCCGGCGCAAATTTATTTTTTGTAACTAGTGCGTATCCGAGTAATCCTTTAACTTCAAGTTTGAGCTACACTTCTTCGGTTACTTTTTACGCTTATTTCAACACTGCTCCGGACAGTGTAGCCTGGAGTGTTGAGCCATCTGCTAATTGTGGCACACCAACGACTGCTGGTCTTTCCTCGAGGCGTACCTGTACTCGTTACACTGGTGATGCTAAGGTTTATACCATAAAGGCAGTGGCTACAAAAGGAAGTAATACAGCTACCCAGGAATGGGCATGGAGAGCGCTGTAACGTATCTTAACTTTTGGCTTTTAAAATTTAATTGTAGTAATATAAAAGTAAGGAGAGGTGTTGATGAATACTTTTCAATTTATAATCATAGTCTTAGTTGCTTTTTTTGGTCTTTCAGTAGGATCGTTTTTAAACGTTGTCGTGTTAAGGTTTGACGATATTGAAAGCATTATTAAAACTCGTTCTCGTTGCCCACATTGCAAAAAAAATCTTCCTTGGTATGATTTGGTACCATTTTTTTCTTATATTATTTTAGCGGGTCGTTGCCGAGTGTGTAAAAAAACAATCTCGATTCAATATCCAATCGTTGAAGCGGTAACTGCCTTAATATTCGTTCTTATTTATTGGCAATATGGTCTTTCGATTGAAGGAACGCTTTTAGCGATTATTTCCTCTCTCTTAATTGTTGTTGCAACTTATGACTGGTTGCATTTAGAAATTCCAGATATTTTAATTTACTCAGCGGCGATTTTCGCTTCAGGTTTAATTGTTTATAGCTTGTGGCAAATTCAAAGTCTACCAGATTTAAATTCTTGGTTAACTTATATTTATGGTTTATTAATTGGTGTAGGTTTTTTTGGATTTTTAGTAGTTGTATCAAAGCAGAAATGGATGGGGGTTGGCGATGTTTTGTTAGCAGGGCTCATGGGCCTGATTTTAGGTTACCCGAATATTATTGTCGCACTGTTTTTAGCTTTTCTTTTGGGATCATTATTTAGTTTGGTTCTAATGGCGACTAAGAAAAAAACTTTAAAAGATGCTGTGCCGTTTGGGCCATTTTTAGTCCTGGCAACTTTTATTGCGCTTTTTTGGGGAAATAATTTATTAAATATTTATCTTTTGAGGTTTGGATTATAAAAATTAGGGTTTTATGAAAAAAGGTTTTACTTTAATTGAATTGATGGTTGTTATCGTCATTGTCGTCATTATTACAGTTACTTCTATTGTTGGAATTTCCGCTTCACGAAGTCGCAGGCAAGTCAAAACAACTGCTGAAAATTTAGAGAGTTTCTTAACCGAAGCGCGTGCAGAGGCAACGAGTCCCGATGATACAAGTTTTGGTGTGGCAAAATTGAGATTGGAAATTAGCACGAGTGGTGTAAGGTTGTACAAAGTAAACGCCAGTAATAGCAATTTAGGTGAAATGAGTTCACCAAAATTTAGTATTCCTGGCGGAATTTCGGTCACGGCTAATGGTAGCATGACACATCTTACAACAGGTTGTTTCAGTGCAAATCCTTGTGATTATTTCAGCTTCAATACTTCAAGTTCTTCTACTTTGAGTATTGGTCAAATAACTAACACTAATCCAGCTGCTGCCGCATCAATAGGTATTCGTGTGTCCAATGGTAATGATTCTTATCAAGTTACAGACGATGTTTTAACTGGCTTGATAACAATTACCCAATTATAAAGGAGACTCATGAGAAAGACTAAATTTAATTTACGAAGAAATATGCAAGGGTTTACTCTCATAGAGATGCTTATGGCAGTTTTTGTTTTTATGATTCTTTTTTTGATTGCTTCTTCTTTTGTTAATTTGGCTGCCGGTTCAACAAAATCTGCTCGAACAAAAATACTAACTAATGATGTAAGAAGCGCTTCAGATATAATTTCCGAAAAAATAAATAATGCCAACCAAAAGGTTGCCGTTGGTACAGATACGATTTATGGATTAAAAGTAAAAAATAATATTTTAGGAATTGCAACAACTACTGGATCGGGTACAAGATGTACTTTTTTTGGTGAAAATGGTGATAGTTTATCTATGTTAGAAGGTAGTTGCCCAAGCTCTTGGCCAGTAGCAAGTGGTTTAACCAAGAAATTAACCGGATCAAGTGTTAAAATTACGGGTTTAACTTTTACTTTGGCTAATGAAGTTACACCGACTTCCACAACATCACCTTATTTAAAAATTGTTGTTAATGCTGAAGATGCTGACGCAAAGTATGCTAGCGACAATCAAATCAATCTTCAAACTTCTTATACGATAGATTATCAAACAATAAAAAGGTTGCAGGCACAATAAATATGAAAAACATATTTCATTTTAAATTATATTCTTCCGGCTTTGCATTAATCTACACTCTTCTTTTTATTGTTTTGCTTTTAATTACCGTTTCGGCAACGTGGTTAACTGGTATGACTGATCTTCGTCTTTCTCAAAAGTCGAATTATTCAGTCCAAGCTTATCAGTTGGCTCAAGCGGGAGTTGACGATGGTTTTGTAAGTTATAAAGACCAGATTGGCACTGCTTATCCCGTACCAGCAATAACAGATCCTGCATCTGCTTGTGGAACACCTTCAAAAGTATTTAGAGTTAACCCAAATGTTACACCAGCGACATCGCCATCTGTTAATCTTTCTCCACCGCCAGCACTTACTGATACGGTTGAGGGTAGATACGACTATAGAATTTGTACTACTGGTTCTGTAACCACGATCGAAGGTGTTGGCTATTACAAGGGAAGTAAAATCACTTTAAAAGCGACGGTTACCCATGTAGATACGCCGATTATGGGAGTTGATTCTGGTGGTAATCCTGTACGTATTGGTACGGATCACAGTAAAGATTATTTAACAACTTACCAAACAGGACCATCACAGTAAATTTAGAATTATGAATTAAGAATTAAAAATTTATTTGGAGGATACATGTTGAAAATCAAAAATCTAAAAGGTTTTACACTGATCGAAATCTTAATTGCAACGGCTATTTTAGTAATGGTTGGTGTTGCTGCTATTGGTGTTGAGAAACAATTTATAGGTTCAGCGGGAGTCAATAAACATAAACTTCAAGCAACCGCTTTGGCTCAAGAGGGGATTAGTGCTGTTCGTGCTGCTTATAATGCACAGTTAATGACTGGTGGCGCGCTAACGCCTGGTTCGTATACAATTAATACCAGTGGAAGTCTTGTTTCGGGTGCTAGTCAAGTAATACCGTTAAACGGAGTTAGCTTTACTAGAACAATCACGATTCCTTAAAAAACTACACTTTAAAAAGGAGAAGAAATATGTTGAAAAAACTTAAAAATCGATTTAGTCTGTTTCAAATTGTTATTTTGTTTTTAAGTGGTGTTTTTGTAACATCAGCTGGTTTTTTATTGATAGATAAAAACAATACTGCTAACGCTGCTACAACATATACACAAACATGGACACCAACGTATGATTCTGATTATCAAAATTATTTTGTAGATAGTAATGACAAGAATTGGCGTTTTCGATGTAATAGCACAATGACACATGCATCAGGAATATGTTCTTTCAGTGATGCAAATAGTAGAATTTCTGGTACGCCAGCAACGGTAGTTAAATGGAGTGTAAGCGGCAGTGTGGGAAGCACTAATTTTACTGAATCTTGGTCACCGTCTTCTGTTAGCGGAACAAATTATCATTTTAAAACTATTGCTAAAGGAGGTCCTACGGGCGGAGAAGACCATACTCTTTGGGTGTTTACTGGTAATGCTAGGTTGACTTCCGACAAAACATCGTTAGAATATCAGATTTACGTTAACCCTGATGCGGACGAAGGTGCCTGCGATAGTGTTAATCAAAGCAGATGTATGAGATGGCTGCGATTTGGTCAAGATCCTGTTGCTGGTGGTTTTCCTGTTTACCCCAGTAGCGATCGGATTGATTTTACGCAAGACGAATTACTCTTATGGGTATGGACCGAAATAGAAGAGGGCGAAGTGGCTGGTTGGCAAGTTACTGGTTCAATTTAGTAAAGTTGTATTATGAAAAATAAGACTTATTTAATTATTTTTATCATTTCGTTTTTATTTTTAACTTTTTCTTTAGAAAATAGCGGTTATTTATATAAGATCCCTAAAGTTGGTAATTATCTTTTAAGCGTCAAGCTGTCTTATCAAGCGGATAAATTTTCTCCAGAAACTGTTCAGCATAAAAGATTAAAGGCCATGTCGGAAGCGTTTAAAAAGAATCAAAAAACATATAGTTATGATGGCAGTGGTATTACTGCTCCCAATAAATAGAAAGGATAAATATGAAATCTAAAGGAATCTGGCTTTTGGTAATATTTTCTCTCTTGACTTTTCTAGACGTACTAGTAATTTTTAAACCAGTTAAAGCAATGGCGCCGCCACCTTCGTCACATATTTGGCTTTGGTTTTCGCAGAACAAACAAGTTGCTACTGCCACGACAGCTATTGTAACAGTTACATGGCCAGAGGGGACAAGAACGGAAAAAGTGGAATTAAAAACATTGTTAAAAAATTTAAGATAAGGATTAAGGAGCGAATATGAAATATTTTTCTAAAAAGCGCGGTTTTACACTTATTGAACTTTTGTTAGTGGTAGCAATTATTGTTGTTTTGGCTAGTTTAGTTTTAGTAAGCGTTTCTAAATCAAGACAAAGTGCCAGAGATGGTAAAAGAAAGGCTGATTTAAGTACGATTCAATTAGCGCTTGAAATGTATAAGGATTCAAAAGGGGCGTATCCAGTCCATGCTACGTGGGTATACGATGGCCATGCACAGTGGGCTACATTATCAACTGAATTAAAATCTTATCTTTATCCAATGCCAAAAGATCCTATTAACAGTACTAAGTATAGGTATGAAATATACACAACAAATGCTAGTTATTATATTCGTACTCGAGTAGAAGATGTTAGTAATAAAAATGCTGGTGTATCTTGCTACTATGTTATTGGTGGAACTGCTGATACATATCTTCACAGTGATGATGCTGACACCTTTTGCGATTAAATAATCTTTGTCAAGTTTAGATTTTTCTGATACAATATCTATATGAAAATAATTGTTTACTCTGATGGCGGGGCGCGGGGAAATCCTGGGCCAGCGGGCATTGGTTGTGTAATTCAAGCACAAAACGAAAAAGACAAAGTAGAAAACTTAGCAGAAATTTCCAAATATATTGGCGTAGCAACTAATAATCAAGCAGAATACAGAGCTGTCGTAGAAGCTTTGAATTGGTTAATTGCTAACTACGACGTCAACGACACCTCTAAGGTGTTATTAGAGGTTGAGTTTTTCTTAGATTCACAGTTGGTGGTAGAGCAACTTAATCAAAGGTACAAACTTAAAAATGAGGGCCTAAAGCCTCTTTTTTGGCAAATTCGCGACCTTGTAATAAAATTAGGAGGAAAGGTAACATTTTGTCATATTCCTCGTGAGCAAAATAAGAAAGCAGATAAGCTGGTTAATTTAGCGATTGATAAAAAGGAATAAAATGCCATTTAAGGAAATTAAACCAACCCAAAATTTAGTCGAAGCGGAACACGAAATTCTCAATTTTTGGCAAGAAAGAAAGATCTTTGAGAAATTAGTAGAAAAAAATAAAGGTAAAGAAAAATGGTCATTTTTAGATGGGCCGATTACTGCTAATAATCCGATGGGTGTTCATCACGCTTGGGGTAGAACTTATAAAGATCTTTTCCAGCGTTATAAAGCCATGCAAGGTTTTGATGAGAGGTATCAGAATGGTTTTGATTGCCAAGGTTTGTGGGTTGAGGTTGAAGTTGAAAAAGAATTAGGTTTTAAGACCAAAAAAGATATTGAAAGTTACGGCATTGAAAAATTCGTTAATCTTTGTAAAGAAAGAGTTCTAAAATATTCTAAAATTCAGACGGATCAATCAATCAGACTCGGACAATGGATGGACTGGGAAAATTCTTACTATACAATGTCGGAGGAAAACAATTACTCGATTTGGCATTTTTTGAAAGTTTGTTTTGAAAAAGGCTATCTCTACAAAGGAAAAGACAGTGTTCCATGGTGTCCTCGTTGCGGAACAGCAATTTCTCAACATGAAATATTAACTGAGGAATACAAGCAAATTACTCATAAGGCAGTTTATTTTAAATTGCCAATTATTTCCGGAAGTTTTGAAAACACTTATTTTTTGGTTTGGACAACCACGCCGTGGACAATTCCTGCCAACGTGGCAATTGCTATTAATCCAGAATTCACCTATGGTCTTTATCAAAAAAATGACGAGAGTTTAATTCTTCTAAAAAGTTTGGCAGAAAAAATCTTAGAAGACGGATACGAATTAGAAAAAGAATATCAAGGTCAAGAACTTTTGGGATTAAAATACAAAGGACCTTTCGATGATTTAGAGAGAGTTAAAAAAGCATCAGAGTCGGAACAAAAACCATTCCATGTGGTTATTGAAGCTAAGGATTTAGTGACTGCTGATGAAGGAACGGGGATTGTTCACATCGCTCCAGGGGCTGGCTCGGAAGATTTTAAATTAGGTAAAGTTAATAACCTACCAACCATCGATGTTATTAGTGGCGATGCCTCTTATTTAGAGGGTTTAGGTGATTTTTCTGGGGGTAACGCTAAAGAAAATCCAGAAATAATTCTAAATTATTTAAAAGATAGTGAGGGTGGAAAATATCTTTACAAGGTAGAGGATTATTCTCACCGTTACCCAACTTGTTGGCGTTGCAAGGAAGAATTGGTTTGGCGAGTAGTTGATGAATGGTATATTTCTATGGACAAGCTTCGCGAACCAATGATTGAAGTAACTAAAAAAATAAAATGGTTGCCATCTTTTGGATTAGATAGAGAACTTGATTGGCTAAATAATATGCAAGATTGGCTGATTTCTAAAAAAAGATATTGGGGATTAGCTTTGCCAATCTATGAATGTTCTTGCGGCAATTTTGAAGTTATTGGCTCCTATGAAGAGCTAAAAGAAAAAGCGGTTGAGGGCTGGCAAGAATTCGAAGGAAAAACTCCTCATCGTCCATGGATTGATGGTGTGAAAATTAAATGTTCAAAATGTGGAAAAACAATTTCCCGTATTCTAGATGTTGGCAATCCTTGGTTAGATGCTGGTATTGTTCCTTTTTCAACTTTGAAATACTTTGAAGACAAAAATTATTGGCAAAGTTGGTATCCGGCAGAATTTATTTGTGAATCATTTCCTGGTCAATTTAAAAATTGGTTTTATTCATTAATTGCCATGGCAACAGTTTTGGAAGATAGCACTCCCTTTAAAAATGTTTTAGGATACGCTTCAGTGAAAGATGAAAAGGGCGAAGAGATGCACAAATCAAAAGGTAACGCTATTTGGTTTGAGGATGCTGCCGAAAAAATGGGCGTTGACATTATGCGTTGGATGTTTGTCACTTCTAATCCTTACGAAAATCTAAATTTTGGTTATGCTCAAGGAACGGAAATTTATCGTCGTTTTGTTCTAATATTTAGAAACGTTTGTCAATTTTTTGTTACTTATGCCAATATTGATAACTGGCAACCTTCGGGATTAATTTCTAAAAATGTACTAGACAAATGGATAATGGCTAGATTAAATCAGGTCACTGCTGAAGTAACAAAGAATTTAGATAAATATCATCCACAGCAAGCAGCAAGAATTATTGAAACATTTATTATTAATGATCTGTCAACTTGGTATTTAAGAAGAAGTCGTAATAGAAAAGGTCCAGAATTTTACGAAACTTTGCATAACGTTATTTTGCAAACTCTAAAACTTCTTTCTCCGTTTATGCCATTTTTGTCAGAAGATATTTATCAAAGTCTTAAAAACTCTAACGATCCAGAATCAGTCCACCTTTGTGATTGGCCAAAAATAGAAGAGGTAGATGAGAAGTTACTAAACGATATGCAACAAGTTCGCGAGACTGCTGAAGTCGGTCATGCCATTAGATCTGAAAATGGAATTCGTCTTCGTCAACCATTAAATAAAATTGAAATTACAGCTAAATTAGGCAGTGACTTAAAAACAATTTTGAAAGAAGAACTTAATGTTTTTGAGGTAGTAGAAGGAAAAGAAGTTAAGCTTGACACTGTTATCACGCAAGAACTGAAAGCTTATGGAACAATGCGAGATTTGGTTCGTTTAATTCAAGACTTACGCAAACGCGCAGGTCTTATTGCTGGTCAAAAAGCTAATCTTTTTTACAAAGCAGACGAAGAACTTGAAAAAATAATCGCAAAATTTAATAATGAAATTACTCAAAGCACTAATACCCAATTGGAAAATATTCGTCAAGAGGAAGTAATATCGGCTGGTGAATTTGAACTTGCTGGTAAAAAAATTTGGTTAGGAATTAATAAATGAGTTCCAGAAAATTTCGTCTTCCGTGGGGGATTGATTGGGCGCTTTTTGCAGCGCCTCTTTTATTATCGATATTTGGTATAGTTATTATTTTCTCAGTCACTTATTCCACTAGACCATTTTTTTTCTTTTATCAAATAGCTTATGCTGCTTTGGGTTTTATTGGCGCAATTCTTTTGACATTTTTTGATTATAGAAATTTACGAAATTTCTCTCTGTTTTTATATTTAATTTTAATAATTTTATTAGTATTAGTTTTACTTTTTGGCGACAAAACTTTTGGGGCTGCTCGTTGGATTGATCTTAAAATTTTTCAACTTCAACCGTCAGAAATTGGTAAGTTAATTATTGTTCTTATTTTGGCAAGAATTTTTGCTGAAAATCATCAAGATTTTAAATTAAGACATATTCTTTTAGCTTTTGGGGTTGTTATTTTACCAGTTGTTCTTGTTTTACAACAACCAGATTTTGGTACGGCGATGGTAATTTTTTGTGGTCTTATTTCCTTGTTATTTTTCTCCAATATTAAAAAAGCTATTTTGGCTGTTATTTTGGTTGGATTAATTTTGGCGATGCCGGTTGGTTGGCATTTTTTGAAACCTTATCAAAAACAAAGAATTTATACTTTCATTAATCCGGCGGCAGATCCTTATGGGTCTGGTTATAATGTAACTCAAGCAAAAATTACTGTTGGCTCGGGTGGACTTTTGGGGCAGGGGATTGGCAAGGGCACACAAATTCAATTAAATTTTTTGCCAGTTGCTCATTCGGACTTTATTTTTGCCACTACCTCTGAAGCCGTTGGTTTTATTGGCTCAAGCTTTTTAATGATTTTGTTATTTTTTCTGGTCTATCGAGTTTTATATGTTGCCAAAATTTCCAAAGATTTATTCGGTTTTTATTTTGCTGCTAGTTGGGGAATGGTTTTAGCTTTTCAGATTTTTGTTAATATTGGCATGAATTTAGGAATTATGCCTGTTACAGGCATTCCGTTGCCGTTTGTTTCTTATGGTGGTTCCTCAATGCTTACAAATATGGCCGCAATCGGTATTTTGCAAAGTATCTATATAAGACATAGAAAGATAACCTTTTAAGGCATTGACACGGTTACGTCTTTAAGTTATAATAAAAGTGTAATTAGACGGGGGATTTTTTAAAATTAAGGGTAATAATGGAAGCAACAGAAAATTTTGCAATAATTAAAACCGGTGGCAAGCAATATAAAGTCAAAGTTGGCGATGTTTTAAAGGTAGAGAAATTGACTTTAGACGAATCTTCAAAAGAAAACGAATTAAAATTCGATGATATTTTGGGAGGCAAAGTTGTGACTGCTACTCGTGTTTTAGATGGCAGATTACCTAAAGTAAGAATTTTAAAATTTCGACCTAAAAAAAGATATAAAAAAGTTACAGGTCATAGACAAAGTTTTAGTCAAATAAAAATCGAAAAGATTGCTTAAATGATAGGTAAAATTACCAATTATTTTGTTAGCGCTTACGAAGAATTAAAAAAAGTTGTTTGGCCAAGTCGAAAAGAAGTTACTAGCCACACAATTATTGTTGTTTTGTCTATTTTAATTTCTATGGGGATTATTGCTATTTTAGACTTTGGTTTATTTAGTCTTTTAGAAATGTTAATTTATCGTTAATAAGAAGGAAAAATGATCGAAAATACTAAAGAAGAAAAAGAAATCCAAGAAGAAGAACGCGAACACGAAATGCTTAAAACGCAAAAGCAGACAGGTGAACGTGGTTGGTATGTAATTCATACCTATTCTGGATATGAAGAGCAAGTAGCTGAAAACCTTAAACAAAGGGTTGAGTCTTTGAGTATGGAAGATAAAATTTTCCAAGTTCTAGTTCCTAAAGAAAAACAAATTGAAATTAAAAATGGTCATAGAAAAACAATTGAAAAAAGAATTTTTCCTGGCTATGTTTTAGTGGAAATGATTGTTACTGACGATTCTTGGTATATTGTTCGAAATACTCCTAACGTAACTGGTTTTATTGGTATGAAAGTTAGACCAACGCCAATGTCTAAAGAAGAAATTGAACGAATTCAAAAAAGAATGGGTGTTGAAGAACCAAAATATAAAATAGAATTTAAAGCAGGTGATTTGGTCAGAATTAATGACGGTCCTTTAAAAGGTTTTGAAGGAAAAGTAACTGACATTGACGATGATAAGGGTAAGATTAAAGTCTTGGTTTCAATGTTCGGTCGCGAAACACCTGTTAGTTTAGATTTCTTACAAGTTAAGAAAGTATAAAAAGTTTAATGGATAGCCCGCTAAACGCGGGTCCGCGGTAGCGGAAAAGGAACGAAGTGGCAAAAAAAGTTAAAACAATTATTAAATTACAAGCCCCCGCTGGCAAAGCTACGCCAGCACCACCAATTGGTCCGGCTTTGGGTCAACATGGGCTTAATATTATGGATTTTGTGAACCAATTTAATGCTCAAACCCAAAAGATGGGGGACACAATTGTTCCGGTAGAAATTAAGGTTTACGAAGATAGAACCTTCGATTTTATTCTTAAATCCCCACCAGCGGCAGTTTTGCTTAAAAAAGCTGCAGGAATCGAAAAAGGTTCCGGTGTGCCAAACAGAGAAAAAGTTGGTAAGGTAACAGAAGCCCAAGTCGAAGAAATTGCTAAAATTAAACTTCAAGATTTAAATTGTGATAGCCTAGAGTCAGCCAAAAAAGTTATTGCTGGCACAGCAGTAAGTATGGGTATTACTGTCAATAAGTAAAGTCTTTTAAACTTAAATAGATACTAAAAAACCTCGGTGCAAAACACCGAGGTTTTTGGTTTGTTCACTTGTTTGTGAACAGATCCATCATAAATGGTTTGAAGATCCCCCTGGATCTAATAGTTTGACTTACTAGCTTGTCGCCATTTTGTTTTGGCGAAAACCAACAAGTCAAATTGACCGTTCCTCCTGACTCGAGGTGTACGACAATCTTGTCGTAACCTAAATGTTCTCCTTTCTCGCGTTTGTCCAGGGACAAGTCGTGCTTACATACGGACAGAAAAAGTGAAATTTTGGATTTCTCCGTAATCTTCACTTCTTTGTTCTTATTCCACGTCCAAAATGCTCCAACATCCTTTACTTGGTCTGGTGTGCAAGACTGGATTTTATCCAGCGAGTTTTTTGCAAAGCCGTACTCAACTGTGTGTATTAGGCTTGTCTTGAAAATCACAACAACCACAGCAAGAGCAAGTAACACAAGGATTACAGTTGATCTCATTACTTTCACCTCCTAATTTACAAGCCAGGTCACTAACGCGGAATAATCCGTGTTGACGTACCTGTAGAGAAACATCCAGTTTCTCACGCGAAGATCCCATGTCGCATCAGAATCAGCCTTGCTTATGGCCTGAGCAACTGACCATGTATGAGTTTTGTCACCTAAGTAATACCAGCAATCTTTTGACCAACCCTCACCATTAGGGGCTAGTCCACCGATTATCGGAAGACCAAATGGTCCACCAAGTGGTTTATACTCACCTCGCCAGCCAATGTAAGTTGAGCCCTGCTCATCATTTCGACAACCCAGGGCTACAGCGAAGGATTGATCCTCTTCTTGCTCGCAACCTCCGCTGAAACATACATTTAATTGCGAAAAGTAGAAGCTATTTTCTGGCAAGTAGGCATCAGTAAACGCTGGCCATATGTGTCGTTGTGCTGGGGCAACCCACATATTACTCCCCATAACTCCGACACCATCAGCAAACATTATTGTTGTACGGTAATGTCCGTCGGTGCACAGATCACTTCCTCCGTGGGTGGTCAGATAAAGATAGCGATAATACCTAGTTGCTATTAGATCCTTAAAACCCATAGGTTGGGTATAATCACCATCTCTTGTCCATGTGGGGTCGAAAACATAGTCAACCCTGATTCCCTTGTTTTCACATGCCCGGCCAAAAGCGTCCATTTCACGAGCGGCTGATTTTCGTAAAAGCCAGCCATCTCCTTCAAGTACACCGGCCACTAAGGCACGGTTACCACCGAATGAACGTGTGACAGAAAAGAAGTCGCCAATTTCTTCCGAGGATTCACTGTTTGCCGCAATGGATCCATCGTTTATCTCGAAAGCAACTTGGAACACTCCAGTTTTTGGTTGTCCGTCTATTTTTCCGTCCCACGAGCAACTCATAAGTCCAGGCCCATTACCGGAAGTGCTGTAAACTGTATTGTCATCAGCATCGAGTATTTTTATGGTCCATGGCAGACTTTCTGTCATTTGCGCGCCAACTTGACAGACACTTTTGTCTGGCTGATCGATAACAATGGTTTTGTTACTGATTGTAAGTGCAGAAACACGATTTTGAACATTAACCGGCACAACATTACTTCTCATTATTGCACCAGATCGCATTTCTGCCTCAACAACTATATTGTGATCACCATTTGTAACTCTAATAGTGTTGAAATTGGCATGCTTTTTTTCTCCCCATTGATCAGTGTGTGTGGCGTAGCATGGGGAAAATGGTTGTCCGTCAACCAGTAATCTCATCTTCTTAAGGTTTACTTGTCCTTGGTCAAGTGGGTCATCAAACCAAATGTCTAATTCCACAACACCACTTATAGTTGTGTGGTAGCGGGGTGATAGTAGTCTGATACTGGGATCATTAGGGTTAGATATTTGTACCCACGCACCACCGGTAGCGTCAGGACTTTCCGCCCAAAGAGTTGCCACTCCTTTGTTTTGGCCAGCAACTAATGTTGCGGTTGCTTCACCATTTTCGTCAGTAACTGTTTGAGCATTTGTTATTGTGCTAAAATCAGTTCTCCAAGTAATTGGCATGTTTGGCATTGATTTAGCTTCAGCGTCTCGGCACCAAGCAGTAATAGTTTTACTGTCACTAAGGTTGACCTGACCATTACTTGGACTTAGCTGCATATAACGGTAAGTCCAGTATGGCTCAAAGTTTATATCGGTATAGTTTTGGTCAAGGTATCCTGCCATTACTTGAGTTGTGTAACCAGGTACGATACAGCTGGTAACATTTTCTCCACCAGGAATAGTGACTGAAAAACTTCCAACACCATTCATATCCAGATTGCACTGCGTTTGCTCACCAGTATCAGCAATAATTTTTGCTTTTCTGCCAGCGGCTTCTGGTGCGGTAACGGTTCCGCTAACAACGTATTTTTCTGGTCCACGTGGTCCTTTGTCATCATAAAGATCATTGGTCCGGAAAAGCACGGGGATAATTGTTCCGTCTGGTAGTTTTTCTTGTGACAAAACTCCCGTAATTACAACTTGCTCTCCTAGCAGGTGAATTGGATCATCGGTCCAGGCATGCAGTAAAACTTTTAAACCTTTAACGTCAGGTTGATCAGTTGTAAGGTGTGAACCATCATCAATATAATAATAATCGAATTCATTGTCCGGGGCATCGGTGATTTCTTTTACAACCTTACCCCAAACTCTAATTCGAGCACCTTTTGGTGTTAACCCAGCTGTTAGGGCTTTTTGGCTGACACCAAACGGTTTTGGTAGCGCGTAACCTGATTCACCAGCGATATGGGGACCGTAATAACTATCGATAATAGGTTGTATTGCACGCTCTCCGTTTTCTAGTGTTACCATATAGCCTTCGACATAAACCATAAAAGTATCGCCGGCAAGAAAATAGCTTAACACTCTCACGCCAGACGTTCTGTTAGGGTTAGCAACGTAGAAAGTGTCATAGGCTATGTAGTCGGGCAAATAACTCCACTCTTCTCTTGTCCCGAACTCGCCAGTCACTATCCACTGATTAATCTCAACGGCTCCGCCGTCAACTACTTTATCGTATTGGTATTGAGCCAATACATTCGATGAAGCGAGAATTATGCCTAACAATAAAAATAATAACGTCTTCTTCATTTCCGTAGCCTCCTTCTGATTCAGATTATCTTTCGTTTACTTCGTTTTCCTTGCATTACAAAATTTTCATGCGTAACCTCCTTTTAAATTGTCAAAGTTCGTTTGGCCACAAGGACCAAATAGCAACTGCCATTAGCAGTTATGTAAACAAAACCTACAAAAAAACCGAAGGAAACTTCGGTTGGCTCGAGCTACCATGATTCTTAATTGCTTAAGAACTTTAGGCCTAGAGTTTTGCGCCACCACTTTTCAGTGATTTTGCCTTTTCGGTTTTGTATGTTACAAATTTATACTATTTTAGAGTATTTGTCAAGAGTTTTTAACATTAAATATAAATTTTATATAGAAAAAGGACCCAAACTTACGTCCAGGTCCTTCTTCTTTTTTCCTCTCCTTCACAGTCCCAACCGAATCCGCAAAAAGCGGAAACATCTCTCCAGCCTAATATAAATTTTAATGTACGAGGCTGGGGTTGGACGTAATAGGAAAGAAGTTGGCTAAAGTCGAGTTCATGTTTAACCAACTTTTCACCTGTTACGCCTGTAAAGATATCAATTTTTAAACCATTGTTTACTTATTATAGCACAAAACATCTCAAATGTCAAGTATTCTTAACATATTTTAACCGAGCGTCCATCTGACGTGAGTGGAGTCAGGGGTGGCTATTATTTTTTTTTGGTTCAAAGAGTAATTAAAAAAGGATTGCCGGAAAGGGCAATCCTGTAAAGTAAGACTATCTAAAAGCGTACCAACATCTTCGTCGAATGGCCAAAGCCACTAGCAAGAAAACTGTGCCAATAACGGCTCCCTTGCCGAAGAATTTGATCAGCACTATTTTTGGGACGAGGTGTCCGTTAGTACTGAACCCACCAAGTATACAAAGAAGCCCTATTAGTATGGATAATGCAAGTATCCAACCACCAAAACCATTCATTACTTCGTTCCAAAATCGCGCTTTTAGGCCGGTTTTAATTTGATTCATATCAATCATGTAAGCGTCTGACTCTCCCCAACGGGCGAGTAGGTAAGTGTTGCCGTCAAAGTGTCCGAACAAAACAGGATCGGATTTGCCTTTTTCAGGGGTTCTGATTGACAAGCTATCAAACACTCCAAGATTTTTTACTTTATAGACTAGCTCTAAAATGCTAAGTGTCGGCCGGTCAAAAACATAGCTTTCGAACGAGTTGTGACGTGCTTCAATTAAGTAACTGGTTGGTAGCCATCCTTCCCACAGCCATCGCTCATTTCTGGTTAATAGCTTGGCGCCGATTTCCTCGATAACCTTTTTCTTGGCTTCAAGCATGGTTTTGGCTTTCTTTTCCCTTGATGGTCTGAGTAGCTCACTTTCAATTGCCGCGGCGACTTTTGTAAATCCTGCCTCTTTAGCGGCGTTCATTTGAGCCGTAAGACTGTCTCTGGTCATTTGTTGCTCCATCGACAGTTGTTCGTCTTGGCACTCAGGAATTGTTAATGTTACTTGGTCTAAATTCTGAAGAAAAATTTTTTCTACCAAGGTTCTCACCGTCCTTTTTGTATTTTGGTGAATCTAGGGGTTATTTTATTACAATTTTCTTATATTTGTCAACTAGTTTATACTTTGATTAATAAATCAAAAATTATTTACTTTTCGTTTATTTTTTGTTAATTAAATAACGGTAGTAGTTTTTTGACAAAGGAGTGATGACATTGCTAAAACTATCGACAATGACAGTAGCGACAGCTAAAGAAGAAGCCTTTGATTTACATCAAAGGGGATGGCGAGTTAAAAAAGACAGAGGGGAGGGTACAGATTATTACGAACTGATTACTCCAAACACAGGGTTGGTTCTAAAGTTTCAGAATAGGTTTGATGAACCAACTGGAATTGATAATTCTGTTTTAGGTTTTCGACAGGTTTCTGGTTACGAAATCGAATTTTCTTTTACACCGTCAGCTGAATTATTTGACGAAATTGCGAAACACGGAATATTTCCGTAGAAAACTTGAAGGCGAAACGATCTAGTACCAGAACTGTAATTTCGGTTCTGGTTTTTTTAAATACCAGGAAACTGCTAAAATATAATTATGGACGATGAAAAAAAGTATTGGGTAGCCCTTTCAACTCATAATAAAATTGGCGGCAGAACTTTACTTAAGCTTTACAAAAGATTTCGTAAATTGAGCCGTATTTGGCAGGCGGATCGTCAAAGTCTTGCTAAGGCTGGTCTTGATTTGGGTCAAATCGAAGCTGTAAAAGAGGTGATTTCCAAAAAAGATCCAGATAAAGAGTTAAAAAAACTCGAAAAATATAAAATCGAAGTTCTAATTTACCCAGATGAAAACTATCCAAAAATCCTAAAAGAATTGCCGGACCCACCGGGTATTCTTTATGTTCGCGGTAAAATTTTAGAAGAAGATAAATTAGCTATCGGTGTTGTTGGCAGTCGCAAATACACTTCTTATGGTGAAAGAGTCACAAGAGAGCTGGTTTATCCATTAGCTCAAAGAAAAATTACAATTATTTCCGGGCTTGCCTTAGGAATCGACACTTTAGCCCACAGGGCCGCTCTCGAAGCTGATGGCAGGACTTTGGCAGTTTTAGGTTGTGGTCTAGATCAAATCTATCCAAGCATTAATATTAGATTAGCTGATAAAATCCTCTCTGGGGCAGGGGCAATAATTTCCGAATTTCCTTTAGGAATGCCGGCTTTAAGGCACAATTTCCCGATTCGCAACCGAATTATTGCCGGACTGAGCCTTGGAACATTAGTTGTTGAAGCGGCTCTAAATTCGGGCTCACTCTTGACGGCAACGGCAGCAATAGACTACAATCGGGAAGTCTTTGCAGTTCCTGGTTCAATTTTTTCCGAAAGTTCCCAAGGGACAAACAAGCTTATTAAAATGGGCGCTCGGCCCACGACTTCTTTCGAAGATATTTTAGAAAGTTTAAATATTAAAGAAAAGTCTAAAAAAATAGGCCAAGGACCAATTTTCGCCGATACCAAAGAAGAGGAAATTTTGTTAAGATTATTAAAGCAACCAACAATGGTTGATACCTTAATCAAAAAATCTGGGCTTAAGGCATCACAGGTTAATTCTGTTCTGATTGAGATGGAGATTAAAGGTAAAGTTACAAACTTAGGCGGAAGCCAATTTATTATTAATGGAAAAATGAACGAATAAAAATATATGAATTTAGTTATAGTAGAGTCGCCGACTAAGGCGAAAACAATTGAAAAGTTTTTAGGAAAAGATTTTGAAGTTGTGGCCAGTTTTGGCCATGTTCGAGATTTGCCGCATAGTGAAATTGGGATTGACATAAAAAACAATTTCGAACCTAATTATGTTATTGTTCCCAAGGCTAGTAAGATTTTAAAGAATATTAAAGCCAAGGTTAAGCAGGCAGATGCTCTTTATTTGGCAACAGACTATGATCGCGAAGGTGAAGCAATTGCTTGGCATCTTCTTCAGGCTATAGGTTTAAAAAAGCTTAAGACGAATAGGATCACTTTTCATGAAATTACTAAGGATGCTATTACTGAAGCCATAAAGCACCCAAGAGATATAGACATTCGTTTAGTTGACGCTCAACAGGCCAGGCGTATTTTAGACCGCCTGGTTGGCTATAAGCTTTCGCCGTTTTTATGGCGTAAAGTTGCTCAAGGACTCTCGGCTGGTCGGGTTCAGTCGGTTGCTGTAAGGTTAATTGTTGAAAAAGAAAGAGAAATTCGGAAATTTAAGTCTCAAGAATATTGGTCAGTGGAAGCTTTGCTAAAGAAGGGGAGTGGTCAGCTCAAAGCGATTTTAACCGAAAAAGATGGTAAAAGACTAGATAAATTAGCTATTAATTCGGAAAAAGAAGCTAAAGAAATCTTGGAAAAGCTAAAAAATGCTGATTATTTGGTTAAAAATGTTAAAAAAGAAGTTAAAAAAAGATATCCAGCCCCGCCATTTACTACCAGTACTTTACAACAGGAGGCAGGCAATAAATTAGGGATGTCGGCTAAGCAAACTATGCGCTTAGCTCAGGGTCTTTATGAAAAAGGTTTAATTACCTATATGAGAACAGATTCGGTTAGCGTTGCCAGTATTGCCCAAAAAGATGCTAAAAAGACTATTGAGCAACAATTTGGCAAAGATTACACCCTCGACACTCCTAGGTTCTTTAAGACTAAGTCCAAAGGTGCTCAAGAAGCTCATGAGGCAATTAGGCCAACTAACCTTAAATTATTGCCAGAAAAAGCAACCTTAGATGCTTCAGAATTAAGACTCTACAGCTTAATTTGGAAAAGAATGATTGCTTCACAGATGAAAGATGCCGAAATGCTTGAAGAAAATGTTAAAATTAGTGCCGATAATTTCACATTTACTGCCAACGGTCTTAAGGTTCAATTTGATGGATTTTTAAAAGTTTACAATAAAGTCGAAACCAAAGAAAATACCTTACCAGAACTAAAAATTGGCGATAAGCTAGATTTAGAAAAAATAGAGAAATTGCAGCATTTTACCGAACCGCCGGCAAGATTTACAGAAGCAAGTCTTATTAAGGAATTGGAAAAGAAGGGGATTGGCCGACCTTCAACTTACGCACCAACGCTCTCTACTATTATAGATAGGGGATATGTTGAGAAAAATGAAGGAAAATTAAGCCCTAAGGAAATAGGTGAAGTTGTAAATGACGTTTTGGTTGAGCATTTTCCAGAAGTAGTTGACTATGATTTTACGGCTAGAATGGAAGAAGAGCTTGATGAAATTGCTGAAGGGAAGCTTAAGTGGGAAAAGGCGATTAATGATTTTTATGAACCTTTCTCTAATAACTTAAAAACTAAAACTAAAGAAGTTGAAAAGAAAGATTTATCAGAGGAATCAGATGAAGATTGCCCTAAATGTGGTAAAAAATTAAAGATAAAATTAGGTCGTTTTGGTAAATTTTTAGCCTGTTCTAGCTTTCCTGAGTGTAAGTTTACCAAACCTTTGGGTCAAATTGGCATTTCTGATGAGAAAAAAGCCCAATTAGCCGAGGAAAAATGTCCAAAGTGTGGCAAAGAAATGACCTTTAAAGAAGGTAAATTCGGTCAATTTCTAGCCTGTTCAGGGTATCCGGAATGCAAAACGACTAAAAATATTGAAATTGTCGCCGCCGCTCCTTGTCCTAATTGCGGCGGAAAACTATTGCGAAAAAACACCCGTAAAAGAAAAGTTTTCTGGGGGTGTGGTAATTACCCTAAATGTAAGACTGCTTTCTGGGAAGAGCCGACTGATCAGAAATGTCAAAAATGTGGTAGTATTATCTTAAAAGACAGAAATGGTAAGTTAAAATGTAGCCAATGTGACGTGAAAGAAAAAAAAGTTTTAAAAAGTAAAAAATGACTAAAATAATCCCTGATTCAGTTTTAAGCTTAATTGAAGAATTTTCTCGTTTGCCTGGAATTGGTCCAAAAACCGCTTCTAGGCTAACTTTTTACCTGTTAACTAAACCGGAATCCGATATTCAAAGATTTGGTCAAGCTCTTTTAGATTTAAAGAAAAATTTGAAATATTGTGAATGTTGTTTCAATATCACTGAAAATTCTCCTTGTGAAATTTGCTCCAGTAAAGAAAGAAAGAGGGACGAGGTTATGATTGTTGAAGAACCTTTAGATATTGTTGCCTTGGAAAAAACCGGTTTTCGAGGGGTTTACCATGTTTTAGGGGGTGTAATTTCGCCAATTGAAGGTATTGGACCAGAAAACTTGCGTATTTCGGAAATTTTAGAGAAAATTAAAAAAGATGAGGAAATAGAAGAAATAATTTTAGCGACAGACCCTTCTTTGGAAGGTGAAGCTACCTCAATGTATTTAGCCCAATCTATTAAAAAATTGGATTTACAAGACAAAAGAAAGATAAAAGTTACCAGAATTGCTCGAGGTTTACCGATTGGCGGTGACCTGGAGTATGCCGACGAAATAACTCTAACAAGGGCTATTGAAGGCAGAAGAGAATATTGACCTCCACACCTATCGTTGATAGAAGCCGCCTTTGGCGGCTCAAAAACGCAGTTTATCAACAATAGGTGTGGGGGTGAAGGAGAGGAAATGAAAGAAGAACAAGCTTTTTGCCCAAATTGCGAATGGACAGGTAACGCAGAGGGGATTACCTCATGCCCTGTTTGTGGCGCAAACCTGTCGAGTCTTGACTCTTTTGAAGAGGAGGAGGCGGTGGCTGGCAAGGAAGATAAGTATTCAGCCGACCTAATTTCAAAAGTGCAAGAAGAAAACAGTTGTGATGAATAATGCTTAAAATATATAATACATTAACACGGAAAACTGAAGAGTTTAAACCTTTAAAGGACAAACAGGTAGGAATGTATGTTTGTGGGCCAACTGTTTATGGTCCAGACCATATTGGTCATATTAAAACCTGGATATTTTTTGATTGGCTAAAAAGATACCTTTTGTACAAAGGTTATAAGGTTAAATTAGTCCAAAATATTACCGATGTTGGTCATTTGGTAGGAGATGAAGAAACAGGTGAAGATAAGATTGAAAAACAGGCTGAGAAAGAGCAGAAAAAGCCTGAAGAGATAGCTCGTTATTGGGAAGAAGAGCATCTGAAAGACCTAAAATCTTTAAATTTTCTTGCTCCAGACTTAATGCCAAGAGCGACAGACCATATTGAAGATATTGTTAATTTTATCGAAACTCTTATTTTAAAAGGTTATGCTTATGAGGTAAAAGGCAATGTTTATTTTAATGTAAGCAAAGATCCCAACTACGGTAAACTCTCTGGGCGCAAGGCCGAAAATAGGGAAACTGGTACTCGAGTTGAAATTGATCGAGATAAGAAAGATCAGGCTGATTTTGCTTTATGGCTAAAAGCAGAAAATCACTTGCAAAAATGGCCATCGCCTTGGGGGGAAGGTTATCCTGGGTGGCATATTGAATGTTCGGTTATGTCGGCTAAATATTTAGGTCAACCTTTTGATATTCACGGATCAGGAGTTGAGCATATTTTTCCTCATCATGAAAATGAAATTGCTCAAAGTGAATCTTTTGCAGGTGTGCCCCTTTCTAATTACTGGCTGCATACTGGCATGTTGACAATTAATGGTACAAAAATGAGCAAATCCAAGGGCAACTATATAACAGTTAAAGATGCCTTAAAGGAGTATGACGCTGATACCTTAAGAATTTTTCTTATGACCGCTCTTTGGAAAAAACCGATAGATTGGAATAAAAAGGCGCTTTTGGAGGCCAGAAAACTTAAGGAGAGACTGGTCAGAGCTAAGATGGAAGCTCAGCTTGTTAAAACCGGTTTTCCAACCAAATTAGAAATGACCTTGGATGACGATTTTAACTTACCTAAAGCTTTAGCAGTGATTTTAGAGGATGTTGGTAAGCTTTCTCGGAAGGATTTTGAAGTTATTGAGGAAATATTTGGTTTATCTTTAGAGGAAGAAATTAAGCTCACTCAAAAGCAAAAAGAGCTTATTAAGTTAAGGGAAAAAGCTCGCGAAAAAGGGGATTACAAGGAGTCGGATAGGATCAGAAAAATTTTGGAAAAAGAAGGTTTTGTGGTTGAGGATACTTTAACAGGTAGCCGAATATTGCCAAAAGCTTGAAAAGGTATTGACAAATACAATTAAATATGGTATATTAAGTCGTTGATTATAAGGAGGCTATATGAGAGCCTTTTTTTGTGTTTCGAGCAAGGTGTTGGCTGAGACTTGTGGAGAGAAGACTCATTAAATTTATTTTAGAGTCTGCCCCTCCTTCCCTGGTCTTGGCTAACACTTTGTCCAAAACCGTTGATACACCTACATGGTGTTATATAGACAATTTAGGGCAAATTGACGCATCGAGATATTTTCGAAGAATTCAAACTGGAGGCGATTAAAGATGCGACGTACATTAACAACTATTTTTGTCACTATCATCGTTATTTTGACGGTGATGATTCCGGCTCAGGCGAGCTGGGTTTCGGAACTACTTTGGGGTCGACATCGGGAGTATACAGCTTCCGGTATGACCTACTCCGTGGACGAAAAGATTCCGGCAGCGTGGGTTAAGGACTCGGTCCTTTCGACTCGCTATTGGAAAGAAGGCGCGCCGGTTTTTGCTGGTACGGTCCTTCGAATTGGAGTCTTGCTAACGACTGGATCAGAAGATGGACGGCGTTTTGCCATCTGTGTTACTGATCCTGGTAAGGTTGTCGGCAATTTGTCTGGCGAGGCGGACTTCGAGTCCGATCTCAATAAAGACAAAAATGGCGGTCTGAGAGTCTTGGGTACCTTTGTCGGCAAGTATGGGCTCGTAGAGCTTAATACTTACGACCTGGAGCCAGGGACATACTTCCTCTACAGCTACGCGCTTAACTCGCGCAAAGCTTGGAAGTTTTCTGAAAACGCTATCGCTATCCAAATCGCTCCATCGCTTTCGGAGATGATTCCGGCCTTACAAAATGAGCCGGATGAAATCTTGAAAACTTGGGGTCTGGCAAGCTATCCAACACTTGAAGAAGTAGTTGGTCAGCGTGACCAGTCGTCTGCTTTCTTCGACATTAGTTTTGCCGATGGCGGCAAGATGTCGAGCGTAAAGATGCCAGGGAGACCGTCTGTTGGACGAATTCTTGGAGTTTTTACCGACGACGAACTGCTTGGCATTGCCAAGATTGACTCGATAAGCGACGGCGTTGTCCGAAGCTCTTCGAGTTCAAAGTTCTTGCACAATGTTCAAGGTCGTGAAAGTCAGCTTAAAGCTGCTTGGGTTATTCGCACTGAGGTCTATTCGACCAAAGGTAATCGCGACATTACCCTTAAGCAGCATCAGAATTTGATGACTTTCCCTGACGGACCTGTTGGTTCAGCAACCTTTGGGTTGCAGAATATGGTCTACGAAATGTTTCAAGCTGGAGTGGTGCATTTAAATGAACCGTTCAAGAAAAACACTTCGTTAGACTATCAACAGATGTATCAGAATTGGACAGCGGCCAAGCATACTTATGTGCTTGCGCCAACGGAAAGTTATGTGCCAGAGGTCAAAGCTAAGCAACTTCGTGTTGTGAGGCTTGGTCCTGGTGGTATCCCAATTGTCAAGGTTGACGAGGCGACAGTAAGTCGCGTTGATTCTCCTGGTCTTTGGAGCGGTCTGTCCTATATTATTGGTCAGCGCGTTCATCGGCCGGATAGAACAAGCGTCAGCAACAACAGTTCGAATACGGCGACGGCGCCGACAACCAACAATGTTGATGTCAATAGTGTCAACAACAACAGTAACGCCAACACCAATGTTAATCCGATTAACAATACGATTAACGTCGGCGATGGCTCGGCAAACGGGACTGCGACTGGCACAGGAGATTCCAATTCCGTCAGTGGTCCTTAACCGCAACAACTAGTGGTCATGGTGATCACTTACTATCGTTTTAGGGCCGACATTCTGTCGGCCCCCAACCTCCAGCCCTGGACTATAATAGTGCAAGGTTGAAGATTTGGTCGATTCCGCTAAATGCGGATTATAAAAATAATTTGGCCCTTAATTGCAATGGGGCTAAATTTAAGAAAGGATTCAAAATGAACAAAGCAATTTTAACTTTTGTGGCAACACCTGTTTTGGGACTAATTTTAACAATTGGTGCCGGAACAGCTTACGCTACAACTGTTTCAAATTCTTCGAATGTATCTGTTAGCTCAACTAACAATAATTCGAACAGCAACGCCAACGCTAATGCTAACAATAATGTTATCAATGTTGGCTCAGGTAGTGCTGCAGGAACTGCTAACTCTAGCTCAACTTCTAATTCAGCTAGTGGTGGTTCTGTATCAACACAGAAAGCTGTTGCGTCTAAAACAGCAACAGTAACTTCAACAGACAACAACGCTAATGCTAATGCCAACGCTAATGCTAACAATAATGTTATCAATGTTGGCTCAGGTAGCGCTAGCGGTTCAGCTACAGCTAACGCTGACGCTGATGCACAAGCAGGTGTCGTTGAAACTTCTGACTCGCAAGAGTCAACTAGTGACAACACAACTGCAAATGCAAATGCTAACGCTAATGCTAATTCAAACAAAGTTTCCGTTGCAACCGCAACTGGAACTTCTACCACTGAAAGTGAAAAAACTTTACCTTCAGCTGGTGCAGAATTAGTCGTTCCGTTTGCTTTGGCATCACTAGGCACATCAACTGTTGCCTATCTTCGCCAAAAGAAACAACTAGCCACTTTAGCTTTCTTAAAATAATTGGAAGCTTAGTTGCTTAAAAAGAAGACCCGTTCAAATCGAAAGATGCGAGCGGGTTTTCTTGTATCTAGTAAGATTGTAGATATCTTGTTTTTCAGGTATAATTAAATTATGGCGAGTAAAGAAGAATTAAAAAATTTACTAAAAATTGACGAAAAAAAGCAAGAAATTGTTGGTATTCAGACGGAAATGAACGAACCGTCTTTTTGGAGTAATACGCAAAAATCACAAGAAAAAGTTCAAGAGCTGGCTAATTTAGAAAAAGAAGTCAAAGAATTTGAGTTAGCCGAAACTCCAGAGCAGCTGGAAAAACTTGAAACAAAAACTTTATTATCAGATAAATATGACGAATATAACGCCCTTCTTTCGATTCATGCGGGTGCTGGTGGAACCGAAGCTCAGGATTGGGCAGAAATGCTGCTTCGAATGTTTGAACGCTTTGCTGATCGAAGAAGTTTTTCTCATGAAATTTTAGAAATTTCATCTGGTGAAGAAGTCGGTGTAAAATCAGTAACTTTAAAAGTTTCCGGTCCTTATGCTTTTGGTTTTTTGAAATCCGAAGCTGGTGTTCACAGATTAGTTAGAATTTCACCATTTGATGCCGACAAGGCTAGGCACACTAGTTTTGCTTTAGTTGAAGTTATTCCTGAAATTAGACACGATGGGGAAGTGGAAGTAGATGAAAAAGATTTAAGGATAGATGTTTATCGTTCTGGTGGGCATGGAGGTCAGTCTGTTAACACAACTGACTCAGCTGTGCGTATAACTCATTTACCAACCGGTCTTGTTGTTTCTTGCCAAAACGAGCGTTCGCAGTTGCAAAACAAAGCTATGGCTTTAAAAATTTTACAATCCAGACTTTTAGCTATAAAATTAAAGGAGCAAAAAGAGCAGTCGGCAAAATTACGCGGAGAGCATTTGTCAGTTGGTTGGGGGAATCAAATTCGTTCCTATGTTTTACAACCTTATCGTCAAGTTAAAGATCATAGAACCGAAGCGATTTCAACCAATCCAGACGAAGTATTAAATGGTAATATAGATTTATTTATTGATAGTTATTTAAAAGAAATGAAAGGACAAAATGTTAGACAAAGCTAAACAACTTTGGGAATTACAAAAAAAAGCCAGAGCAATTCAAAAAGAATTAAAAGAAATCGAAGTCGAAGCTAAAGCGGCTGAAGGCAAAGTGGTCGTTGTTTTTAATGGCGAACAACATATTCAATCAATTGACATAGATCCTGAAATGCTCGACCAGGAAAAGAAAAGAGATTTAGAAAAAGCTTTACAGCAAGCAATTGCCGAAGCAATTTCTAGAGTTCAAGCAGTTGCTTCAGAAAAAATGAAGGCGATCGCGGGAGATCTAAATATCCCTGGAATGTAAAAAATGACAACAGTTATTACCTTTGGAATTTTTTCAGTAATACCTCTAATTTTTGGAGCGGCTTTAGGCGCGTTTTTATCCGTTAAAGAAAAATATTTGGGAGCAATCTCGGCTTTTGGCGCTGGGGCTTTAGTTGCCGCTTTAACTTTTGGTTTAATGGAAGAATCTTTTAAATTAGGTGGATTAGACAACTCTATTATTGGTTTTATTGCCGGCGGAGTTATTTTTGTTGTTGGCGACACCCTAATTATTAGAATTGGTGGTCGGGGACACAGAAGATCTTACGATGTTGAAAGTTCAACAACGGGGTGGGGGATAGTTCTCGGAGCGATTTTAGATGGTATTCCGGAATCAATTGCTTTAGGAATTGCCTTATTGCTTAATAAATCGGTTGGTCTTTTGGTATTTGTGGCAATTATTTTAGCAAATTTACCGGAAGCAATTTCTTCAGCCTACGATCTTAAAAGAACCAAGAAATCTAACAAAGAAATTATTCTTATTTGGACAGCTGTAGCGGCCATAAGTTTAGTTTTTGTCATTTTGGGATATACAATTTTTTCTCAAATTTCTAGTAGTTGGACGGCAACTTTTCAATCTTTTGCCGCCGGGGCAATTTTAGCCATGCTAGCAGTAACAATGATGCCCGAAGCTTATAAAGAAAGTGGTATTGATGCCTCAATGGCAACTGTTCTCGGCTTTTTAATAATATTTGTTCTTTCTAAGGTGGGTGTATGAAATTAATTGTTGGACTTGGCAATCCTGGAAAAAATTATGAAAAAACACGGCACAATTTTGGTTTTATGATTTTGGAAAAAATAGTTCAAAAAAAAGGTCTTATTTTTGCCTCTCAAACGGATTTTGAAGCTCGGATCACCGAACTTAATATAGATGGTAAAGCTAAGCTTGTTTTGCCTCAAACTTTCATGAATGATTCTGGTAGGTCAGTCCAAAAAATCAAAAATTACTTCAAAATTAATTTGGAAAATGTTTGGGTAATTTCTGATGATGTTGATTTAGAATTAGGAAAAATTCGAATTAGTTTTAGCGGCAGTTCAGCTGGTCATAAGGGTGTTCAGTCAATTATAGATAACATTGGTCAAGAATTTTGGCGGATTAGAGTTGGCGTTGGCAAACATGAAAAAGTTCCAACCGAAAAATGGGTTTTGGAAAATTTTTCAAAAAATGAATCTGAAATTGTAGATAAAATTGTTGACAAGGTTGCTGATTTAGTGTTAGAATCTTTAAGTAATAATTTAAAAGAAGAAACAATTAATATTTAGTGGAAGTCCTTCGATTAAATTCGAAGCACGCTTGTACCACGAAGGAGTAATTTTATGGGAACACAAAGACCAGTTGTCATTGGTGAAGAACTAACAGATGATTTGGGCGGACCAATCGCAAAGCACCATGGCAAGAAAAAAGAAGAAAAAAGTTCAAAAAAGAATGTTGAAGAACAAATTAAAGAAGCCAAGTACAAAAAAGAAAAAGTAGAAGAAACTGTAGTTGAAGAAAAATCAGAAGGCGAAGAAGTGGGTCAAGAAGAAGAGTCTTCAACTAAAGAAAAAAAGACTAAAGCCAAAGTTGGTAAAGTTAAAATTCGTTCTAAAAAATACCAGAAAGCTTTGGAACTTATTGATCATACTAAAATTTATGAACTTGAAGATGCTTTAGATTTGGTCAAAAAAACCTCAACTTCAAATTTTGATGGCAATGTTGAAGTTCACGTTAGACTTTTGCTAAAAAATGGTAAACCAGAAAATTTACGAGGAATGTTAAAATATCCTCATGCGACTGGTAAACAAATTAAAGTCATAATTTTAGATGAAAAGATTATGGAAGAAATTCAGAAAACAAAAAAAACTGATTTTGATATTGCCTTGGCAACTCCTGAAATGATGCCTAAAGTGGCAAAATTAGCCAAGATTTTAGGACCAAAAGGTAAAATGCCTAATCCAAAATCTGGTACGGTTACTTCTGACCCAGAGAAAACCAAAAAGGAATTAGAAGGCGGCACGATTGAATACAAAACTGATAAATATGGTATTATTCATCAGGCCATTGGTAAAGTTTCTGCTGATTTGAAAATTTTGGAAGAAAATTTTCGAACACTTCTCTCAGTTTTACCATTAGAAAAAATTACAACTTTAAATATTTGCGCCACAATGTGGCCAAGTATAAGTGTTGACAAGACAAAATAAATATTGTAAGATTAATTTGCCGTAGAAAATGGGCCGCAAAAAGCATAAGACCTATCGAGGTAAAATAAAGAATTAAGTAATAGATTATATTTCTTAAAGCTTTATATTATTCTCGCGGCTAAGCGAGATTTTTTTAAATGTTATTAACACGTGATCAAAAAGAACAATTGATTTCAAAAATGTCAGATGGTTTGGAAAAATCTAAGACTGTTTTGTTAGTTAATTACCAAGGTTTGAAAGTTAAAGAAATTCAAGAATTAAAGAAAAAGTTGAAAGAACAGGGGATTGGTTTTCAAATCATTAAAAATTCATTGTTAAAAATTGCTTTAAAAAAAGCTAATTTATCAATTGAAGAAGGTTTACTTGATCAACCAGTGGCTATCGTTTGGGGAGATGTTGACGAAGTAACACCGGCTAAGTTGACCTTAGAATTTGGTAAATCTGCAGAAAAATTAGAAGTAATTGGTGGAATTGTTAATAGAAGCTTTGCTGATGTGGAAATGATTAAGCAACTGGCTTCACTACCTGGACGAGAAGAATTGTATGCTAAATTAGTTGGCAGTTTGAACGCACCGATGTATCGTTTAGTAAATGCTTTACAAGGAAACTTAAGGTCGTTAGTTTATATTTTAAAACAATATCAAGAAAAAAAAGTATAAAACATTAATTAATAGCCCGCTAAACACGGGTCCGCAATAGCGGAAAAGGAACAAAAATGGCAGACGAAAAAAATATCAAAGACATGGAAAAACAAGCAGAGAAAGAAGCCGAAGCAGAAGAAAAATTAGACAAAGAACCTTCAAAAGAAGAAGCTGGTTCTAATCCAGACGAGAACGCTGAAATTGGCGCTCAAGTCGAAGAAGCTGCTGGCACTGAAGAAGAAACTCCAGCCGAAGTTGAAGCAATCAACACTGACAATGAAACAGCCAAAGAAGCTACGAAAGCTTCAGAAAAAGCTGAACCAACTGGCAAATTTAAAGATTTAATCAAAGAAATCGAAGGTTTAACAACTTTAGAGTTGGCTGATTTAGTCAAAGCTTTAGAAGAACGCTTCGGCGTTTCAGCTGCTGCTCCTATGGCAGTTGCTGGTGCTCCTGCTGCTGGTGCCGCTGGTGCTGCTGAAGCAGAAGAAAAAGCTAACTACACAGTTATTTTAACTGATTCTGGATCACAAAAAATCGCCGTTATTAAGGCATTGCGTGAGATTAATCAAGAATTAGGTCTTAAAGAAGCTAAAGATATCGCTGATGCACCACCAAAAGAAATTCTAAAAGATGCTCCAAAAGAACAAGCAGAAGAAGCTAAGAAAAAACTTGAAGCAGCTGGTGCAAAAGTCGAATTAAAGTAATTTTTTCAGAAATATCGGCCCAAATATTTTCTCAAAAGCCCGGTTTAAACCCCGGGTTTTTGAGTTACTTGACAAGCGAGATTTTAAGTGTTAAAGTATGATTTCCATACGAATGAAAGTTCGTTGTCCCATGCAACAATTTTATTAGGGGGTGATCGAAATGAGAGTTATCCACAGCGACTCATCCTCCGGCTGTCACAGAGAGTTAGAAGTAATACAAGGAGTTAAGATCCTCGACATTCAAAGGATTGAAACTTTGACACAAGATCAAATAGCAGAAGAGTTGATTGAGAAAGTAAATCAGGCTTTAACCGATATCCGTCAGGAAATTGAAAAGCTTGAGGGTGAAATGCGAAGACTTGACATTAGTCTTTCGACGCGTTTCCCAGCTAACAAGAGACTCGAGGGTCATTCGCTTTCTTTGATACTGGAGAGAAGTCAGCTAATAAAGAAGCAGGCTGTTCTTCATGAATTCCAGCAAAGGCTAAGAACTAGATGGCGTCGGTTAGAGGGCATAGAGAAGGCTTCGTAGGAAGCATGGGAATCTTGGTCCTAGTGTTTTTACATTAGGACCTTTTATTTTAAGGTAAAATCTATTATAATATGAACGATGTTTTCATTTAAAATTCTTAAACAATCTAAAAAAAATTTAGCCCGTCGAGGTGAAATCACTACCTCTCAAGGTAAAATTCAAACACCAGTTTTTATGCCTTGCGCAACAATTGGTGCGGTTAAGGGTATAAGTCCAGAAGACTTGGAAAGTTTTGGTTATAAAATAATTTTAGGTAATACCTATCATCTTTACTTAAGGCCAAAAGATGAATTTATTAAAGATTTTGGCGGTTTGCACAAATTCATGAATTGGAAAAATTCAATTTTAACTGATTCTGGTGGTTACCAAGTGTTTTCTTTAGGCGCCGCTTACAAGGCTAGTAATGGTAAAGGAGAGAGTTTAGTTGAACTTAAAGAAGAAGGGGCAATTTTTAGATCTCACCTTGATGGTTCAAAACATTTATTTACGCCTAAAAAGGTAATAGATATTCAAAAAAATCTTGGTTCGGATATTATGATGGTTTTGGATGAATGCACTCCTTATCCCGCAACAAGGAAGCAAGCTAAAAAATCAATGGAGTTAACTCATCTTTGGGCAAAAAAGGCGATAGAGTATTGGCAAAAAAATAAATCTAAAAAACAGGCTCTTTTTGGCATTGTTCAAGGTTCAACTTACAAAGATTTAAGAGAACAATCAGCGGAATATATTTCTAGCTTACCATTCGACGGCGTCGCAGTTGGTGGTGTTTCTGTTGGTGAGGGGAAAACTAATATGTACAAAGTAATGAAATGGGTTGGTCCAAAGCTTCCGGAAAATAAACCCCATTATTTAATGGGGGTAGGGGAGCCAGAAGATATAATTTACGGAGTTAAGCGTGGTTTTGATATGTTTGATTGTGTTTTGCCAACACGCTTAGGTCGCCACGGGACGGTTTGGGTAACTACAAATTGGAAAACTTTTAAAAAAATCGATTTAAGAAAAACTCAATATCGAGCTGATAAAAAAACTATTATGAAAAACTGTCAATGTCCTGCTTGCTCGGGTAATTATTCAAAAGCTTATATTTCTCACCTTATTAGATCTAAAGAAATGTTGGGAATGAGATTGGCGAGCTTGCACAATCTACATTTTATTCAAACGCTTATGGAGAAAATCAGAGAAAATATTTAAAGCTTTGTTTTAAATATTTGCAGATAGTTATATACTATAAAAGTAGGAGAATTTAATGGATCAAATAGGACCTTTGAGACAAGGTACTCCTGAAGTACCCCAATCTACACCAGAAGAAAAATTACCAGAAAGTCTTGAAACCGAGACAGAAAAACCTACTTCGCAAGTAGAGCAAGAAGCAAAAGAAGCCCAACAGGAAGAAATGGTTACTTTTGAACCAGCGGAGGTGGTAATTGAGGACCAAGGAAAGGTGATTTCTGAGGAGAAAAAGCCAGAGGTCAGCAAACAGCCGGCAAATGTTGATGTTTCCGGTGAGATTAATACGGCAGATCAAGCTTTTAGATTACAAAATGAAATAAACTCTTTGCAAGAGTAATTACTAAATCAAGGAGGGTATTTGGAAATTGGCAGCGAACTTTTTAATATGCTCATTACTGTGGGTTTTTTCTTTTTTGTTTTTGTTGTCCTATATATTATTAGGTCTATTTTTCTGTCGAATAAATTACATTACGAGTCCGAAAGAGTAAAAAACCTTCGAATCTTTCAAGTTAGTATTCCTCAGGAAAAAACCCAAGCTCAAGAAGACCAGCATAGCGATTTTCGTGAAACAATTGCTGTTGGCGAACAGTTCTTTTCATCTCTTAGCAATCTTTATGAAAAAGGACTTGAAGAAAGAATCTACAATTTGCAAAGTCAAATATCCTTTGAAATTATTGCTCTAAATGGCAAAGTAGGCTTTTTTTGTGTTTGCCCAAAAGAAATTGAGGGCGTAGTTGAAAGACAAATTAATTCTTATTGGCCAAACGCTCAAATTCAGAAGGCAAAAATACCAAATATTTTCGAATCTCAAAAAGGATCAATGGCAAGTGTTGAACTTAAATTAACTAAAAAATTTACTTTACCAATTAAAACTTATCGTTATTTAGAATCAGATCCGTTAAATGCCTTAACTAATGCTCTTTCAAAACTTCCGCCACAATCCGGAGCGGCTATTCAGCTAATAATTTCGCCAACAACCGATGATTGGCAAAGAGCAACAGCTGGAGCGGCTAAAAAAGTTCAAGAAGGCAAATCAATGTATTCCGACAAATGGTATACCAAGTTAGCTAACTTCATTTTCGAAGTAATCTCTGGTATTTTCCACGGGTCTTCCGCCTCATCAATGGCTACCAACGAACCAGCTGGCATTAAAAAACCTATTCAATTAACGCCTATTCAAGAGCAAACTCTTAAACTTTTACAAGAAAAATCCTCAAAGACAGGCTTAACTTCGACGGTTAGAATTGTTACAACCGCTTTAACTTCTGGAGAGGCGATGATAAGTTTAAAAAATATCACCACCTCATTTGGTCAATTTTCTACCCCTGAATCCAATGGTTTTAAAACAAAAACCGGTTCGAATAGTACTATACGTGATTATATTTTGCGACGCATTTCTAAGAACAAGTTTGTTCTCAACACGGAAGAATTAGCCTCTATTTTTCATTTTCCAACTGTTTTTACCCAAACACCAAATATTAATTGGCTTTTAGCTAAGGAAATGCCGCCGCCAACAAACTTGCCTCAAGAAGGCACAATTTTGGGCGAAAGTGTTTATCGAGGCGAGAAAAAACCGGTTAGATTAAAAATCGATGATCGTCGTCGACACATTTTCATGATTGGTAAGACTGGCGTAGGCAAAACAACTTTGTATACACAAATGTTTGAGCAAGATATGAAAGAGGGAAGGGGCTGCTGTTTTATTGATCCCAACGGTGATGCGATCGAAGACTTATTAGGTAAAGTACCGCCAGAAAGACTAAAAGATGTAATTTTATTTGATCCAGCAGATACAGAATATCCGGTAGGGTTAAACTTATTAGAATGGCGAACGGTTGATGAAAGAGACTTTTTAATTCAAGAGTCAATTCAAATATTTTATAAATTATTCGATCCGGGCCAAACAGGGATTGTCGGTCCGCAATGGGAGCATTGGTTTAGGAACGCGGCTTTAACAATTATGAATCAACCGGGCGGAGGAACATTAATCGACGTACCAAGAATTTTTACTGACGACAAATTCAGGACAAGATTAGTTTCTTATGTAACTGATCCAATTGTCAAAGCTTTCTGGACCCAGCAATTAGCTAAAACGGCCGATTTTCATAAATCAGAGATGTATAACTATTTTATTTCTAAATTTGGTCGTTTTATGACCAACGATCTAATGCGTAATATTATTGGCCAAAAGAAATCTTCTTTTAATATTCGAGACGCTATGGATCAAGGAAAGATATTATTAATAAATTTAAGTAAAGGCAGGATAGGGGAAGTTAATTCGAGTTTATTGGGAATGATCTTAGTTTCGAAAATTCAAATGGCAGCTTTTTCGAGAGCAGATATACCCGAAGAAAATCGCCGAGATTTTTATCTTTTTGTTGACGAGTTTCAAAACTTTACAACCGATTCTTTCGCGACAATTTTATCAGAGGCTAGAAAATATCGATTAAATTTAGCCGTTGCTAATCAATACATTGCTCAATTAACAGAAAAAATTCGCGATGCTGTTATTGGTAACGCAGGAACAATGATTTGTTATCGAATTGGCGCTGCTGACGCAGAATTTATGGTCAAAGAATTTCCTGGTGTCACTGTTGATGATGTAACTAACTTGGATAAATTTAATACTTATACTAAATTACTTATTGATGGCACACCTTCAAAACCATTTAGTATGAAAGGAATAAAGTCAGAAAATATTTCTGAAAATGGTGTTAGGGAAAATGCTCGTAATTTATTTAGACAAACTTATTGTCGCAAAAAAGCCGATGTTGAAAGTGAGCTGCTTGAACAAATGAAAGCAATGAGTGAGGCGCCTCCTGCTGGTGGTAATGAACCAGTTAAAAATCTTTAACTTGGTTTAGTAGTAAATTTATGCTAAAATACAACTTGTTTTGGTAATCAAAAATAACTTCTTAAAACAAAAATTGACCTGCCTGCAACGCCTGAAGCGTAGCAATGGCGGGCAGGAAGGCAAAAATGCAACAAACAGACAAAAAGCTTAAAGAACTAAAAATGATTTTAGATGAAGCTGAAAGTAAAATTGCCGCTGCAAAAAGAATTCTTTTTGAACAGGTCTATCAGGAACAAGCCAAGGTTTTAAATTTAAATGATTCTTTGGAAAAGGCAAATATTGTTGAAGGTGTTTTTGATGGTGAAGAAATGATTGATTCAGAGGGTAAGAAATATCCCGTGCCAGCAAATTACGCTTCTAAATCAAAATTAGTTCCAGGTGATAAATTGAAATTGATTATTGCTGACGATGGAACATTTATTTTTAAACAGATTGGACCAGTTGATAGAAAAAGGTTAGTAGGGATTCTTACGCAGTCTGGCGAAGATTGGACCGTGACAGCAGACTCTAAAAAATACCGCGTTTTACAAGCAACGGTCACTTATTTTAAAGCTTGTGCTGGCGACGAAGTCACGATTCTTGTACCAAGGACAGGGGAGACTAATTGGGCGGCAATTGAAAATTGTCTTAACCATAAAAAAGAAAAGCTTAAGTAAACTAAATGAATATTTTAGAACCAATACTTTACAAAGGAATCATGTATACAATTCTTATTGCAATACCGATTATTGTGATTTCTTTGTTATACAAATCAAAGCAAAATAAAAAGAAAATGGAATGGTTTAAAAATCTTCAGTTCACAACTTTGAGGATTTTAGTTCCTAAAAATAATGAAAAGACGCCGTTAGCGGCCGAGCAGATGTTTGCTGCTTTACATGGAATTTTTAAAAAGGGGAGTGATTTTCAAGATTATTTTTCATTTGAAATTGCTTCACGAGAAAAATATATTCAGTTTTATGCTCATGTACCAGTTCATTTGAAAGATTTTGTTGAAGGTCAAATTTATTCTCAATATCCAACGGCGGAAATTGCTGAAGTTGACGATTATGTTTTAGAAGAAAGAGAACAAATTGAAAGTGGACAGTTGAAGCTAGCCGGTACGGAATTAAGTTTAACAAATTTAGATGTTTATCCAATCAAAACTTTTCTTAATTTTGAAGTTGACCCAATGTCGTCTATTACTGGTGTATTATCAAAAGTAGAAAAAACTGAAGAAATTTGGATTCAAATTTTAGCTAGACCGGTTTCTGACAGTTGGCAATCAAAAGGCCTTGGTCATGTGAAAGCCGTAAAATCTGGTGTGACTAACAAAGAAGGTGTTTTTAAGGGAGTCTTTGCCGCTTTTTTCAGATTCCTTGGCGGTATTTTTACCACCATTTTAACCGGAGTAACACCAGAGTCGTCACGAGGTGAGGCAGAAAAAACTGAAGCCAAATTATCTGGCAGTCAGGAAGAAGGTTTAAAAGGGGTTGAAACGAAAGCAACTAAGCTTGGTTTTGAATCAAAGATTAGAATCATCGCTTTTTCACCGGATCAAAGCACCGCTTCGAGTAAATTAATGACAACTATTGCTGCTTTTAAACAATTTAATTTACTTAATTTGAATGGTTTTGAATCAGGCCACGCAATGCACGATATTAATTTCTATGAGCACTATCGTTATCGAGCATTTTTAGATCCTGGGTTTGTTTTAAATATTGAAGAATTAGCCTCTATTTTTCACTTGCCAAATATTACTGTTGAAACACCAAATATTGTTTGGGCAGGTTCGAAAAAAGGTGAGCCACCATCTAATTTACCAATTGAAGAAAATGTTCCTGGCAACGAATTAACAGTTTTTGCTAAAACTAATTATCGTCACTTAAGTCATAATTTTGGCATTAAGCTTAAAGACCGTCGTTATCACATGTACGCTATTGGTAAAACAGGAACTGGTAAGTCAACACTACTCGAAAACATGATTATTGATGATATTCGCGAAGGAAGAGGTGTGGCGGTTGTAGATCCTCATGGTGATTTAATAAACCATCTTTTAGATTTCGTCCCAGAAGAAAGAATTAAAGATGTAATTGTTTTTAATCCAGCCGATAGAATGTATCCGTTAGGGTTTAATATTTTAGAAAAAGTTGATCCTGATTTGAAAAATATTGTTGCCTCTGGCGTGGTGGGAATTTTCAAAAAAATATTTGGTGAGTCTTGGGGACCAAGATTGGAATATATTTTAAGAAATACAGTTTTAGCTTTACTTGATTATCCGGATGCAACTATGCTTGGAATCACTAAAATTTTAGTTGACCAAGATTTTCGAAATCGGGTTGTTGAAAAGATTCAAGATCCGGTCATCAAAGATTTCTTTGTTAACGAATATGAAAAATACGATCCTAAATTTAGAACTGAAGCTATCGCGCCAATTCAAAATAAAGTTGGTCAGTTTCTTTCATCAACAACCATTCGTAATATTGTTGGTCAATCAGAATCGACGATTAACATTGAAAAAATTATGGATTCGGGGAAAATTCTTTTCTTGAACTTATCAATCGGTGAAATTGGTGAAGACAACTCTGCTTTACTTGGAGCAATGATGATTACGAAAATTCAGTTAGCGGCTATGAGGCGAACAACTATTCCTGAAGATCAACGTCGAGACTTTTATTTATATGTTGATGAGTTTCAAAACTTTGCTACCGAATCTTTTGCGACAATTCTTTCTGAGGCTAGAAAATATCATTTGAATTTAATTATGACTAATCAGTATATTGCCCAAGTTCCGGAAGAAGTCATTTCAGCTGTTTTTGGAAATATTGGAACTTTGCTTTCTTTTCGTATTGGTGCGCCGGATGCGGCTGTTTTAAAACAAGAATTTACGCCTGTGTTTGAAGAAGTTGACTTGGTTAATTTAGATAATTACCACATCTATGTAAAAATGTCCATCGATGGGGTAACTTCGCCGGCATTTTCAGCTGGCACACTACCACCCGACAAAAGAAAGAATTTTAATAAAGAAAAAATTATTCAATATTCGCGGGAACATTATTCAAAACAGCGAGATTATGTTGAAGAGAAAATGTCCGAAATGTCTGGCATGCCAAAAATAGACGAAATCTTGACTAAAGCTCAAAAAGATCGAGTCTTAAAACTCCCGCCAAAAATAGGGGAGACCTATTATCGAGAAATTCAGAACCCGGGAGATATTCGTTGGTATTTGGGTGGTGGGACAACCGATCAGCCTTTGACCGAAGAAACTGTTAAGGAAAAAATTGCTAAACACGAAGAAGAAAATGCTCCAGCATGGCAAAAAGAAAGATACGAAGCTTTAGCGGTAGAGCCAAATGAAAATGTTCAAGAAAAAAAAGCTGAAGATGAGGGTGTAGATATTGAACAAGATAAAGAAGCGATCTTAGGCTCTCTTGGGGCTAATTGGAATGGTGACAATGATCAGCTCAAGCGAGAAAAGGTTGAAGATCTTGAAGATGGTCAAATAGTTAAACTTTAAGGTTTAGATATTATTAAAAAGCACTCTAAAGACGCCAGTCGAATCTGTTTATATGGTTAAATTAGAAATTTTTTTCTTCTCCAGCGGGGGAGAGGTCAAATTTTAATGAATTTGCATCTTTTCTAATTTAGTTTAAATTTATTTTCATTAGACCTGCTCTTTAGTGAGGAAAGGGAAGTGCGAATTTAATAAAATTTACATTAAATTTGTACATACTTTTTCCGCATCTTTTAGAAGTATTTTTTACTATATCCACACCTTAAACTGATGTTTAGTCGTAAAAGAAACATTCTGCGACGCAATATAATTTAAAGTCAGAAGAAGCATACCTGTTGCTTTTATTATCTAACCCGTTGGTTTAATGGTCATAGTACATATTATTAGGTGTAGGCTTGGCTAAGGGCTTGTCTTTATATTTTTTTGCAATGTGTCTCGCCTACTTTTATATGCATATATATCAAAATTAGTAGCAAATTGCTACTAATTCGACGCTCGTGCGTTTAGTAATTCTAACCTGTTAAATTAGGCTCTACAGTGCCCTAGGACGCATTTTTTCGTTTTAGGCGATTCATTGTCCAGCTCTGCCAACTTACCAAAAGTGGTGAAGCATTAAAAATAGATGAATAAGTGCCAATTGCTACACCCAATAGTAATGCGAGCATAAATTCTTGCATTGTTTGACCGCCAAGTAAAAATAAGCTTAATAAGACCATTAGAACCGTAAATGAAGTGTTTAGGGAACGATTAAGAGTTTGAATAATACTATTATTAACATTAGTTTCAAAATCTAAAGAAGGGGACTTGCGTAAATTCTCGCGAATCCTATCGAAAACAACAATTGTGTCGTGAACTGAAAAACCCATAATTGTCAGTAAGGCTGTAATAAAAAGTGAATTAATTTCGTAGTCAAAAAAGTGACCTAAAATCGCAAAACTACCCACCACGAAAAGTATGTCGTGTGTTAAAGCAATAATTGCGCAAACACCAAAACGCCAGGAGCTGGCAGGTCTGGGAACTTTGCGGAAAGCAATGGCAATGTAAATAATAATTGCCAGGGAAGCAATGATAACGGCAATAATGGCTTTTTTCTTTAAGTCGTTACTAACAGTTGGCCCAACACTGTCAAATTGATTTTGTTTATATCCCTCCCCTACTTTTGATAAAGTTGTCGTCATTTTTTGGACAGTTTCATTATCAAGAGGTTCGGTTCTGATTAAAAATGAGTTATCGGCTCCTGGTTGAACATTTGGATTATTGATGCCGGCTTCTTCTAATTTATTAACAATTTCTTCCTTGTTAACCGAATTTTGATAAGAAATATCAATAAGAGTTCCACCCTTAAAATCTATTCCCAGAGGCAGACCCCATAAAATTAGACCAACAATTCCTGGAACAATTAAAATAAGGGAAATTAAATACCAAATTTTTCTTCTACCAATAATATTCATTAAATCCTCAAAACTATTTTATGATCAATTTTTTTTCTAAACGTGTGCCAACTAATAATCGTAAGAAAGTTCGACTAACAGTAATGGCGGTAAACATGGAAATTAAAATACCAATTGCTAAAGTAACGGCGAAACCTCTGACTACACCAGCGGTGCCGTAATATAAAATCAAACAAGTAATTAATGATGAAAAATTAGAATCCCTAATTGATGGCCAGGCGCGGCGAAAACCATCATCTAAGCTTGCGCCAATTGTTTTTTTAGCTAATAGTTCTTCTTTTGTTCGTTCGAAAATTAAAATATTAGCGTCAACGGCCATGCCAATTGATAAAATAAATCCAGCAATACCGGCCAGTGTTAAAGTTATAGGAATTATTTTAAATAAAGCCAAAACAATAAGTGTGTAAATAATTAAAGCCAGTGTGGCTATTAGTCCTGGCACTTTGTAATAAATAATCATAAAGCAAGCTATAAGCAAAATCCCCACAAGACCGGCAACTAATGATTTTTGAACTGATTCTAACCCAAGAGTTGGCCCAATAATTCTTTGTTCAACTAATTTAATTGGCACTGGCAATGCGCCGGCATTAAGTTGAATGGTTAATTTTTTAGCATCTTCTATAGAAAACTCTCCAGAAATTATTGCTTGACCGTTATCAATCGCGCTTTGGACAGTTGGCGCGGAAATAATTTCGTTGTCTAATTCAATTGCCACCGGTTTTTGTAGATTTTTTTGGGTAATTTGTGAGAAAAGTTTTGTTCCCTCAGTATCAAATTGAATGGAAACTTGAGGTTCGCCAGTGCTTTGATCGAATTGAACATCAGCACGTCTTAGATGTGAACCATCAAGGCCAGCGTCTACCCAAGCGTCATTTTGAGAAGTGGCCTTTTCGTTACTTTCTAAAAATTTTAATTGAGCGGTTTTGCCAATTAAATTTATAGCTTCATTAACGTCAGTTACTCCTGGTAATTCAACGACAACCGACTCTTTTCCACCAACTTTTGCTGATTGAATAACTGGTTCAGAGACACCTAAAGCATTAATTCTTCTGTCAATTACATTAACAACCGATTCGGTCGCCTTAGATTGGTCTTTTTCATCAATCTTTGAAGTGTCGAGTTCGTAAACTAAATGAACGCCACCTTGTAGATCAAGGCCTTCGTGAACTTTAAATTCTTTAAAATATTTGCCAACTGACAAATTAGGACCGGTTGGCCAGTCAACTAAACCTGCTAAAACAGTTATGATAATAATAATTCCAAAAACAATCCAAAGATTGCGTCGCAAAATATACTCCAATCTTAATTAAAGATATTTATGTTTACCAAGTTCTTCTATCTTTTCAATCAACTTTTTAACATCTTGGGCTCGATTTTTATCGCATACCAGTGTGACATCTGGGGTATCAACCACTATAATATCTTTTAAGCCAACGGTTGTCAAAAGCTTATCTTGAGCGTAAATTAAACAACCTTTGTCGTCAATACCAATATGGTTACCGCGGCTAACAGTATGACCGCCGGTTTTACTGGTTAAAAATTCATAAAGTGTCGTCCAGTTGCCAATATCAGACCAACCCAAATCAGCTGGTAGTACGGCAATTTTTTCAACTTTTTCGGCAATAGCGGTATCAATTGGTACTTTGGGTAAATTTTTATAAATTTTGGAAATTTCTTTGTCACTCCCCTTTTTCGCAAACAAATGAATGATTTCTTCAATTCCTTTGTAAACTTCCGGGGCATAAGTTTTATAAGTATCAAGTAGCTTATCTGCTCGCCAACAAAAATAACTGGCGTTCCAAAGGAATTTACCGGATTTAACATATTCTTTTGCTTTTTCTAAGTTTGGTTTTTCAACAAAACGTTTAACTTGATAAAGTTTTGAATCAGTTATTTTTTTACCAACTTCAATATAACCCAACCCTGTGTCTGGTGAAGTTGGTTTGAGGCCAACCGTTGCTAAATAGTCAGGATTTTTAGAAATAAATTCTAAAACTGTTTTTATGCTTTTTTTAAATTCTTCCAAATCTTCAATTGCATGATCGGAAGGTAAGGTCACGACTACCGCTTGTGGATTTCTGCGAGAAATAGTTGCTGCCGCATAGGCAATTGCCGGGCCTGTATTTCTACTTTCAGCTTCAACAATAAAATTTTCTTTTTTTATTTCCGGTAACTGTTTTTTAGAAGTCTCTAAAATATTTTCAACCAAAGAAATAAAGATATTTTCTTTAGGCACAATATCTTTTACTCGATCATAAGTTTCTTGAATTAAAGATTTTTCTCCGCAGAGATTTTGAAATTGTTTAGGTTGATCACACCTGGACATCGGCCAAAGCCGTGTCCCCGATCCCCCGGCCATAATGACAATATAAAAATTTTCATTCATAGGACAATTATATGAAAATTAACCCTGATTAGTCAAGGAAAGATGTACTATATTAAATTGTTACGTTCAAGAAGGACGTACAAAAGGAGGCAATGGAAAAATGAGTTTGAGGGTTGTAGGGAAATTGACTTTGTTGGTATTAGTGCTACTCTGCATCAGCTTTCTCACTGGATGCGCGAAATCGGTTTCTTCCGGTCATGTCGGCATCAAAACGAATTGGGGCAAAGTAACTGGACAAGCTGGTGAAGGCCTTAATTGGTACTTCCCCATTGGAAATGCAATTGAGGTAATCGACTGCCGGACGCAAAAAGCGGAAAGATCTACCTCAGCTGCAAGCAAAGACTTGCAAACGGTCACAACGACGATTGCAGTCAATTATCACATCGATCGTGACAAGGCCAAGAACCTTTTCTCTGATGTAGGATATTCCAAGGTGACTGTGTCAAACGGACAAGAAAGCTGGAAAGAGTATTCCTATGTCACAAAGATTATTGATCCTCGGATCGACGAGATTCTAAAGTCGGTGACCGCCAAATACACTGCCTCACAGTTGATAACCGAAAGACAAAAGGTTAAGCAAGAGGTGGAGGTGAAGTTAACAAGGGGCTTGAAGGACTACGACATTACAGTTGAGCCGGGAGGTGTTAGTATAACTGATTTCGATTTCTCTAAACCGTTCAACGATAGCATCGAAGAGAAGCAGGTTGCAGAACAAACGGCGCAAAAAGCACTCTACGAGCTGCAACAGGCTGAGATACAGAAAAAGATTGATATCATGCAAGCCGAAGGAAAAGCGCGGGCAAACCAGATTCAAACTCAGTCTTTGTCGAAAGCTGTGCTTGAACAGAAATGGATCGACAAGTGGGATGGTCATTTGCCCCAGGCAATGGGAAGCAATATCCTAAGCACTTTACCCGGAAGTCCTTTAAGCAGATAGGAGGCATAAGATGGGAGCGATTGCTGAATTTCTGATTGCCTCGCTAGCAATTGTTGCTGCTTTCGGTGGCTGGATTCTCGCATACAAGATGTGGAAAAGAGATCCCGATGCAGTGAAAAGGGCTGCTGACGAGCTTGTTCGGGCCAGGAAAGAACTAGAGACTGAAACAAAGTCTCTGGAAGCGATGATTCACGGTCTGAAAACAGACTTACTTCTAGGTCCATTGTTGACCGAAGATGATCGTTCTCTTAGGACATTGGCAGTAGAAACAGTAATAGAGGATGCCTTCCGAAGGATCCTTCAAAGAGTTGAGGACAGTAGAAGGTAAGCGCGTAACATACGAACCATGAGACCCAAGACTACTTTATAGTCGAGGGTCTTTTTTTTTGTATTTTTGTAATTCCAAAACTTTAATCCAAAAAAAAGAGACTTAGATAATCTCATCTTAGTCTCTGAAAAAGAATTGTTTTGCTCAGTCTTTATACTGGCGCTGGATCATGACTTCATCGAAGCCGTATTTGTTGCTAAAAGGCTTGGCGATTTCCGTGATTGGTTCTAGTGTTTTTGGATCAAAAATTTCGAATCGAATTGTAGTTTGGTTGCCAAACGCAAATCCGAAAACCTGATTACCTTCGGAAGTTATGACGCGAGTGTGCTTACTTCCTAGGCCAAACCACGTTCTGTATTCTTCAGCTTCCCGAATGACTTCTTTGAGGTAATAGTATGCAGGACTGGTCATTATGTACTCAACAAATTCAGGGTCGCGTAGATACAAAACAGTTTTAATACCAAGACTTTCTTCAACGATCTTCTTGATATCAAACATTAACTGCTTGATCGCTTCTCGCTTTACTGAATCTGAATACTCTATTTTAATTTCAACCACTTTTAAATACCCCTTTTCCTTAGGTTGATTAATATTATACCTTAAGAAAATCAGATTGACAAGACTTAAATGTACCCAAATCGTACTCCAGGGGGTGTGAGGTGGACAAAACGATATTTTTTTGTTATAATTTAGCAAAGTTGCTTCCTGCATCCTGTATTGTTAGGAGGTGGTGAAATGGTCGCAGGAAAAATCGGCGGTTTTATTAGTGGATTGTTGGTTGGTGGCGCAGTTGGTGGTCCGATTGGTGCGGTTGTCGGTGCAGTAGTGGGTCTAGGTGCCGGTGTTGCACTTGATGATAGCGCAACACCAGGATCGTGTTCTAGCAGCGGTGGCGACGGAGGTAGAACCGTGCCAATGACTCGTGATTCCGAAGGGCACATTAGCCCAGCAGGCGGATACACTTCAGAAGGGCATGCAGTATATGGTGTCAGGGATAGTGAAGGACGCGAACAGTCAGTTGACTATGTCAACTCAGAAGGTTATCGAACATCGTCCGATAGTCTCTACGGAGATGATGACTAATCTCATCTAATGGGGCAATCAAGTATAGTTCGAGGCAAATCTGTCTCGAACTATTTTTTATATAGTACAGCATTGTCACTCCAGTTGTTAGTAATTTGGTAGGGTGAAAATATGTGAGTTAAGAAAAGCCAGTCTTCTTATTGTTGTATCTATATGTTTATGATATCGTATGTAGGAATTCGTACATTAAGGAGATGCATATGGAATCTGATAATAATCTTATAAAAGCTGTAGAAAAATGCTGCCGTCATCCGTCAAGTCATCTTCCTTGTTATCAGACTTCAGGAACTGGTACGTTCCATATATGTCAGTTTGGATTGAGGCCTGAAAGGCGCAATCTTGACGTGTGTCTTGAGCGATATAAGGCAGCCTTAGATCAAAGGAAGGACGACGATCAATAAACCATTCTAGCTATTGGAGACTAGTTAGTCTCTTTAGAGTCACTCACCGCTAGGTTTTAAATACTTGGCGGTTTTTTTTAGTTCAATACCAAACACGGGGGTTGGAAAGAGAACGGTTCCCCTGGTTCATTAGATAATATCTTATTTAAATTTTTAATCTCATAAATACGTTATCGTCATCGTCAGTAAAATTGTCTGGAAGTTTTGACATGCTTTCAAAATTGTACTTTTTGTAAAAAGCTATAGCGCGTTCAGACACAGGATTTCTAGTGGTAGCTAAGTAAATTTCTTCAAATCTTTTTTCTTTAGCATATTTTAGTAAAATATTTATCATTGCTTGGGCAAGACCCTTACCGCGATATTCTTGATCTATGTACATTCTTTTTAGGTAACCCTGATTATTGCCCATATCTTTTAGTGCTAATGTGCCAATAATTTTATCAGCTTCTAAAGCTATCCAGAAATTCCCGTTTCTGGATAAATAATTATTTTTAATATCGTGAAGTTCAAAGGCATCTTTTTTCCAACCCAAATCATTAACTTTAATGTCCATAACAAAATCATAAATCTCTTGCGCGTATTCTGGATCAAATTCAATAATTTTCATTTTCCCCATCTTTCTTAATTGGCTTAATATTTTAATTGCCCCATCGAAGTTTGTTCAAGTTGTTGTTCGGTTTGTGTTGTCATAATTTTATACTTAACTTCATCATTCTTAAAGTTAGTGCTTTTTCGCCACCTTCCAGTATTCTTATGATATCATTTCTCATTTTCGTATTTTCAATGCCACCAGATTTATATTCAAAATCTATAAGTTGATCTTTTAATTTCGAGCTTTCAGCCACAACTATATTCTCAGTGTCAGAACAAATTGCCAAGCTGGCGTTATGAGTAACTAAGATGATTTGCCTTTGTTCTTTTTCTTTTTTAACAAAATTAACTAAATTTGTGGCAATACCGGTAACATCTAGATCGTCCTCTGGTTGATCAATTAAAATTGGATATTTTTCATCATCATATTTAAATATCAGTTCTAGAAGAGCTATAGATTTTTCGCCCCCAGTCATATTTTCAAAAGTTGTTTTTCCATCATGAGTTTTGACTGAATTTAGATAATCTATAGAGTATCTATTTTTTAAGAATCTCGATATAACCTCTGAAATTTCACCTGCGCCAACTTTTATCTTTATTTCTCCTGTGATTAATTTTGTAATAAACTCTTTAACCGTTTCTTTCGTGAGTTCTTTTGGTGAATCGCTAAATAAATGTTTTATATCTTTGTTGTCCTGTACCCTTTTTAAGGTGCTAACGGTATTAATGTTTGTTACCATAAAATTTTTTAAATCCTCGAGATCATATTTTGTTTGTATACCAATTTGCAAAAAAGAAAAATCTGTACCGAAATCAACTGATTCATAAAATTTAGCCCTTTTGTTTTTTGTGGAAATGTAATAATCTACAAGATTTTTTAAAGCACTATCTTTTTCGATTTTTGTTTGTTGTATTTGAGTTTCTAATTCTTCTATATTCTTCACGGTCTTTTTTAAATCGCTTAGTTCTTTTGCTAAATC
>JBAYHL010000006.1:0-53461 GCA_041666185.1 Patescibacteria group bacterium
CAAGATTTTAAAAAGCAAATTCTTAATCGGATGAATTACCTAATTGGTCATTTGCAAGCAAATCGAAAAATGATTGAAGAAAGCAAATATTGTATCGATATTATTAGACAAAATAATGCAGTTATTTCTGCTCTTAAAAAAGTTAACGACATTGTTTTGAAATCTCATTTACAAACTTGCGCAACAACGGCAATTAAAAATGGTGATGTTAAAGAAAGACAAAGGGTTCTAAAGGAGCTTTTAGAAATTTATGAATCCAAATAATTAAAAAGGAGGATTGTTCTAATGAAAAAAGTATTAAATATCAAAGGCATGACTTGCGCTTCTTGTGCGGTTCGAGTCGAAAAAAATATTTCTAAAGTCCCTGGTGTCCAAAAGGTTGTTGTTAATTTACTTACTAAAAAAGCCACGGTAACTGGCAGTGCTAAAGATAACGATCTGTTAAGTGCGGTTGAAAGAGCTGGTTACGAAGGATTGATTGAAGGAGAAACTAATCATGTAATGCCAAGTGGTGAGGTAATGTCTGGTATGAGTCACGAAGATCATGCGGAACACGCAAAACTTGAAACTGAATCAGAGATTAAAGTTTTGAAAGGTAAATTCATTTCTGGGATTATTGTTTCGATAATCATTATGATTTTAACTTACGCAATGTATGTGCCTCTGATCAAAATGCTCTCAAGTCAAACTCTAAATTATATAATGTTTGTTCTTTCAACGCCGATCCAAATTTGGCTCGGAACTCAATTTTATAAAGGAACTTGGCGAGGTCTTAAGCATTTTAGCGCTAATATGGATACCTTGATTGCTGTAGGAACAACGGCTGCTTATCTTTTTTCGGTGTCAGTTACCTTTTTACCAACTTTTTTTGAAAAAGCGGGTATTAAGGGAGAGGTTTATTTTGATACAGCGACAGTTATTTTAACTTTAATTATTTTAGGTCGCTTCTTGGAAGCGCGAGCCAAAGGTCAAGCATCTGAAGCAATTCAGAAACTTTTAAAACTTCAAGCTAAAACAGCGACCGTTGTCCGTGGCGGTAAGGAAGAAAAAATCCTAATCGAAGAAGTTAAAGAAGGTGATATTGTTATTGTTAAACCCGGCGAAAAAATTCCTGTCGACGGTATTATCATTGAAGGTTATTCATCAATTGATGAATCAATGGTTACTGGTGAGTCTATTCCTGTCGAAAAAAAGACGGACGATGAGGTTATTGGTGCAACAATTAATAAGACTGGGAGTTTTAAATTTAAAGCAACAAAAGTTGGTTCTAAAACCGCTTTGGCACAAATTGTTAAATTGGTTCAAGAAGCCCAAGGTTCAAAAGCGCCAATTCAAAAATTAGCTGATGTTGTTTCGGGAATTTTTGTGCCGATAGTAATTGGCATTGCTATTTTAGCTTTTGTTTTATGGATAATTTTTGGACCAGCGCCTAGTTTTACTTTTGCCTTAGTGGTTTTTGTGACAGTTTTAATTATTGCTTGCCCTTGTGCTTTGGGGTTAGCTACTCCTACGGCTATTTTAGTTGGCACTGGGCTTGGGGCAGAAAATGGTATCTTGATTCGTGATGCTGAATCTTTAGAAATTTTTGGCAAAACAAAAGTTATCGTTTTTGACAAAACTGGCACTTTAACTCAAGGCAAACCAGTTGTAACAGACATTAAAACGATAGACGCAAAGTATGAAGAAAACCAGATAATATTATTTGCCGCTTCATTAGAAAAGAGTTCAGAACATCCTTTGGCTGAGGCGATCGTGCATAAAGCGGAAGAAGAAAATGTTGGTTTCAAAAAACCAGAGAAATTTCAGGCTATTCCAGGAATGGGCGTAGAGGGGGAAATTGAAAATAAGAAAATATATCTTGGCAATCGTAAATTAGCCAACCGCGAAAAACTTTTTATTGACGAAAAAACAGAAAAGCAAATTCAAGAGCTTGAAAATGAGGGTAAAACAGTTATGATCCTTGCGATTGATAGAAATATTGCTGGCTTAATTGCTGTGGCGGATACTTTAAAAGAACATTCAAAAGAAGCTCTTGTGGAACTTCGTAGAATAGGTATCAAAACAGTTATGATTACTGGTGATAATGAGCGGACAGCGAAAGCGGTTGCTCGGCAGGTAGGAATTGATGATATTTTAGCCGGTGTTTTGCCAGAAGATAAAGCTAAAAAAATTAAGCAGCTGCAAATGAGTGATGTTGTTGCTATGGTTGGTGATGGTATTAATGATGCCCCAGCACTTGCCCAAGCTGATATTGGTATTGCAATCGGAACAGGTACTGATGTGGCCATGGAAGCAGCCGATGTAACTTTAATTGCTAATGATTTAAGAAAAGTGTATCAAGCGATTCGACTTTCTAAAGCAACAATGCGAACGATTCGTGGTAATCTTTTTTGGGCATTTATTTATAATATTTTAGGTATTCCAATAGCGGCGGGTGTTTTGTATCCTTTCTTCGGAATTTTGCTTAACCCAATGATTGCTTCTGGATCAATGGCTTTTTCTTCTGTTTTTGTGGTTTTAAATTCATTAAGACTTAAAAAAATTAAACTTTAAAATAATGAAAACTAATATTTTAATTGAAGGTATGCATTGCCGGTCTTGCGAGCTGTTAATAGAAGAGGAATTGAAAAAAATTCCTGGGATAAAAAAAGTTGTTATAAATTATAAAAAAGGCCAAGCCGAACTTTATAGCGATATAAGCTTAGATATGGAAAAAGTGGAAAAGGCAGTGATTGGCGCGGGATATTGCTTAAGTTCAGTGAAAGCTAATAAAAAACCATGGTTTAGCAAAAATACTATTGATTACAAAGACCTGGTTTTTGTTTTGATTTTATTAGTAGTTTTATATGTTTTGGCCAAAGAGCTTGGTTTGACTAATCTTCGTTATTCTACTAGCAACAATCCTTCTAGCTTAGCGGCGGTTTTAATGATTGGTCTTGTGGCTGGTGTTTCGACTTGTATGGCTTTGGTTGGTGGTTTGGTGTTGGCAATTTCAGCTCGTCATAACGAAAAGCATCCTGGTGCAACAACTTTACAAAAGTTTAGACCACATTTATTTTTTAATTTAGGTAGAATTTTGTCATTTTTTGTTTTGGGTGGTGTAGTTGGGTTAATTGGCAAAGCTTTTCAATTTTCCAATGTTTCTTTAGCGATTATGATTATATTTGCTGGGTTGGTGATGTTAATTTTAGGCCTTCAGTTGATAGAAATTTTTCCCAAGATCTCTGATTTTAGCCTTACTTTGCCTTCAGGATTGGCTAAAATGTTTGGTCTTAATCGTGATAAAAAAGAGTATAGTCATTTTAATTCGGCAGTTGTTGGTGCTTTAACCTTCTTTTTGCCTTGCGGTTTTACTCAAGCAATGCAGATCTATGCTGTGAGCTCTGGTAGTTTTATAAAAGGCGCGGCGATTATGAGTATTTTTGCAATAGGTACTACCCCTGGTCTTTTAGGTTTAGGAGGACTAACCTCAATTGTTAAAAAATCTTTTGCCAGCATATTTTACAAATTTGTTGGTGTGTTAATTATTATTTTGGCAATATTTAATATTTCCAATGGTCTTAATCTGGCTGGTTGGAAAGGTTTTCCTAATAATAGTACACAAATCAATGGTCAAGATTCAAATGTGAAAATTGAAAATGGTGTTCAAGTTGTAAATATGACACAAACTTCCGCTGGCTATAAACCTAATAAATTTACGGTACAAAATAACATGCCGGTTAAATGGATAATAGATTCGAAAGATGCCAGCTCTTGTGCGTCTAGCATTGTTGTCTCGAAGATTGATATTAAGAAATTTTTATCATTGGGGGAAAATGTAATTGAATTTACGCCGACGCAGTTGGGAGATATAAAATTTAGTTGTTCGATGGGAATGTACACTGGCAAATTTACAGTTGTTGAGGGGAGCCCTCAAATTAAAATATTACCTAGTTCTTCTTCACTAACAAATCAGGGCGGAGCGCAAAGTGATTTTTCTGAATCTCGAGATAAAAATATTCAATTAATAAAAGCAACTTATCTTTCTGGTCGGGAAGATATTCAACCTAAAGAATTTACTGTTCAGGCAGGAAAACCGGTACGGTTTGAAATTAAGTCTAACGTGACTGTTGGCGGTTGTATGAGCTCAATTGCTCTTCCTGGTCTAGTGCAAACACCACAATTTTTAGAAAAAGATAAAGTGATTGTTTTTGAATTTACTCCGCAGAAAAAAGGGGAGTACTCTATTACTTGTTCAATGGGAACGGTTCGAGGCAAAATAATTGTAAATTAAAATCCCACCTTTGCAGGTGGGATTTTTGAAAAGAAAGAGGGGTTAATGGCGTCGACGAATGCCGAGACCAATAAGACCAACGAGGCCGCTACCGAGGGCAACAAGGCTGCCGGGCTCAGGAACTGGGGTGGCGTCTATTACCAGTAGCCAGGAATTGTTTGCACTGACTACTGGAAGTAAAGCGCCTCCGGAATTTATGTCCAATTCCATAGGGTCAGAAGAGTCGATGGGCAAAGCCCACATTTGCCACGTTACCAATTCACTATTGAATCTTTCCCACGTTAGTGGAATTGGTTCTCCCCAATGACCGACTGGATTACATACTTCTCCTGACCAGCTAGTTAAAATTCCAACTGCTGGTCTTGGGTACTCAACAAACTTCATCCAAGGCGGATCCTGATCCCAAACAGTAAAAACCAATGTCTGGTTCGGATCGGCTGGAATGTAGGACTCAACAAGTCCTAGTCTTGCCGTGATCATCTGGTCTCCATAATGAATTTGGAGTTCAGGCGGTCCACCGGCAAAAGCCGATATCGCGCAAAGCAAAATCATGACAACCATAGCGATATAAGTTTTCAAGGTCTTTCCCTCCATTTCTGCCTTAAGCAGAGCATCTTCGAGATATCTTATTCTACCATAAAACATCGTAAATGTCAAGTATTATTTACATCATTTAACCGAGTGTCCACTTGGCGTGAGTGGAATTTGGGTGGGTGCAAAAAGTTCTTTATCCTGTGGATATCTTTAGGTAATTTAGGGGTATTTTGAGGCTATTTTTTAGGTTAAAAACTTGTAATAAACCTGTTAATTTGACACTCCTCTTGACAAAAGAAATGCCCCTCCTGATAATGGGTATGTAACCTTAATATAAGGTTAGAAATATCCCAAATTGGGAACGAAAGGAGGTGATTTAAATGGCGTATTCAGTTCAATCGAAAAAAACCGGCGAAACCTACTACCTTCACTCAAAAGACGTAATTCTACGTGGTGGCAGACAACAAACCATCTACTACTTTGCTCGTGCTGAAAAAGAAGGTGTTATGGAAGAACTACCAGAAGGCTATGCAGTTATGGAAAATAGTCGAACTGGTCTTCCAATGCTTAAGAAAGCTTAAGTACTAGTATTGCGTAAATATTCAAGAAAGCCCATGTTTGCTCAAATCTTGTGGCAAAGTGGGTTTTCTTGTATATTAAGGCTTGAATAATATTTGTTTTTGTGTTAAACTAAAGCCAGAAAATTTTGAAAGGAGATCTTATTGAAAAGATCTGAGCTTTTTTTTACTTTTTTACAAATCCCTGTCGATTTGGCAATGGTCATTGTCTCTTTTGTAATAGCCTACAAACTTCGAACTGTTTTTGAGTTTGTACCAATTGTTTATGTTGAACCGCTCAGAGATTATTTAAAATTTGTTCTCATCACAATACCTATTTGGTTTGTGGTTTTTGTTTTTGCCGGACTTTATTCTTTAAAAAATCGTCCAGGTAAATTGGAAGAATTTGGCAAAATTTTGGTTGCAGTTTCGGCAGCGGTAGCAATTCTACTTGCTTGGTTATTTCTATCAAGAACATTTTTCTTTTCAAGATTAATCATTGTTTATGTCTGGTTAGCAGCGATTATTATGGTTACTTTTGGTCGTAATTTTATTCATTTTATTCAGCGGTATCTTTATCGTTTTGAAATTGGCACTCATCGAGTAATTGTTTTAGGTGAAAATTCTTCTTCGAAGTTTATTATTTCTGAGCTTAAAAATGATAAAAAATTAGGATACAAATTAATCAAGATTATCGACGAAGATGGCATTGATAAATTAGCAGATATTTTAAAACGTTATCCGGCCGATGAGATTATTGTTGCTAACCCTCATATAAATCAAGCAAAAATTTCAAAAGTGTTAGAATTTTGTCGTGCACACCAAATTGGTTTTAAAATGACACCAGATTTATTTTTGGTTCAATCTTCACATATTGATATTAAAACTTTGGCTGGTGTACCAATTTTAGAATTTAAACGCACTCCTCTTGATGGTTGGGGCAGAATTATTAAGCGATTAAGTGATCTTGTGGGCTCGCTTTTATTAATTATTATACTTTCACCGATAATGCTTTTGGTTGCTCTCGGTGTTAAATTAACTTCAAAAGGACCAATCATTTTTGGTCAAGAAAGACTTGGTTTTGAAAATAAACCTTTTACTTTTTTGAAATTTCGTTCAATGAAAGCCGAATATTGTACTGGTAAAAATTATGGTGGTAAAAAAGCCGAAGAAGTTTTACTTAAATTAAGTAAGCGCAACGAAGCTGATGGTCCGGTTTTTAAACTCAAAGACGATCCAAGGTTAACAGGTTTTGGTAAATTTATTCGCAAGACTAGTCTTGATGAATGGCCTCAATTTTTCAATGTTTTACGTGGTCAAATGAGCCTAGTGGGACCTCGTCCGCCACTACCAAAAGAAGTTGAAAAATATAATAAATTTCAAAGAAGTCGATTGGGTGTAAAACCAGGAATTACTGGTATGTGGCAAGTCTCTGGTCGCTCGGATTTAAGCTTTGATGAGTGGGTCAAGCTTGATGCGTACTATATTGAACATTGGTCTTTGTGGCTAGATTTTCAGATTCTTGTTAAAACTTTTTGGGTGGTAATTAAAGGTCATGGGGCGTACTAAAATGGCAAAAAACCAGTTGAAAAATCTAAAAATTGCTATTGTTGTTGAAGAACTAACTCAACTTGGAGGTGCCGAAAGGCTTTTGGATTATTATTTAGAAATGTTTCCGGAAGTGCCAGTCTACACAATTATTTGGGATAAAGATAAGACTCTTCATCGTTATGACAAATTTGATATTAGGCCATCATTTATTCAAAAATTGCCATTTGCTGTTAAAAATTATAAATGGTATTTAAGTTTAATGCCTAAGGCAATAGAATCTTTTGATTTAAGTAAATATGACGTAGTTCTTTCAATTACGTCCGCTTTAGTTAAGGGTATTAAAACCAATCCAAATCAATTACATATTTGTTATTGCAATACTCCAACCCGTTGGTTGTGGTCGGACTCGAAAAGTTATTTAAAAACTGCTCCAATTCCATTTTTTATTCGTCCTCTTATGCCAGCTTTAATGTTATATCTTAAAAAGTGGGATTTGAAGGCTTCCAAAAATCCAGACTTTTTTATCGCCAATTCAGAAAATGTTAAAAAAAGAATTAAAAAATATTACAACCGCGAATCGGATCCAATTTTTGTGCCAGTAGATTGTCGTCAATTTAAAGTACATAAAGATAAAGGCCAGTATTATTTAATAGTTTCAAGACTGGAGCCTTATAAAAAAGTAGATCTAGTTATTAACGCTTTCAAGAAATTAAAGCTACCATTAAAAATTGTTGGATCCGGGACACGTTTCGATGAGCTAAAGAAAAGTGTTCCCAAGAATATTGAATTAATTGGTCGTGTAAGCGACGAAGAATTAGCAAAAATGTACGAAAATTCGATTGCGACTATTTTCCCACAAGAAGAAGATGCTGGTATTGTGCCATTGGAATCAATGGCGGCTGGCCGACCGGTAATTGCGTATGGGAAGGGTGGAGCGCTCGAAACTGTTATTGATGGTAAAACAGGTGTTTTGTTTGAAAAACAAACAACCCAAAGTCTCGTAACGGCTGTTAAGCGTTTTAAAAAAATGAATTTTAATTCAAAATTAATTCGCGCTCATGCAGAAATGTTTGACAAAGAACTTTTCAAAGAACGAATATTAGAGTATATTAATAGTAAGTTAAAAGCTCAAAAAACATTGAGCGACTAAGAGGAGCCATTATGGAATTACGAGAATATTTTAAAATCATTGGTAAGTACTGGAAGGTCTTTTGGGGGGTAATAATTATTGCGATTGTTGCTACTCTTGTTTTTACTAAAATGCAACCAAAATCATATCTTGCGGCAACAACTCTAACGGTAAACAAAGCCTCGTCTCTTAAACAGTCGCAAATTAGTTATTATCTTTTTGATAATTATTACAACGTTCAATCATCTGGGCTTTATTCGCAAATTGTTGCAACTTGGTTCGAATCACCGGCAGTTGTTAAGGATATTTATACTAAGGCGGACTTAACTTTGCCAGATGTCTCGCAAAGCAAACTATCAAAAATTTTTAAAGCGGTTCGTGAAGAACCAGCGACAATAAATGTTTCGATTTCTAGCTCTAATAAAGACGAAGCGGAAAAATTGATTAATGCGGCTGCCGTTGTTATGCAAGAAAAAACCAATGAAATGGGTCGTTCCGACAAAGAAAACGTTTACGATATTGTTAAGTTTGAACCAGTGGTAACAGAAACAACTCCAAATTTATGGCTTAATATTCTAATTAGCACTATTGCCGGTATTATTATTGGGGCAATTTTAGCCTTAGCGGTTGATTATTTTAAAGCTGAAGGTAAAAATACTAAATCGAACTAAATTAGTATAAAGGTGGGGTATGAAGCAGGTTCGTTTTGTTGATGGGATATTTTTTTGGCAACAATTAGGAAAAAAACCAAACAGAAAAAAGAAAAAAAATTGGTTGTGGCTTTTAGTTATCCCTCTGATTTTGAGTTTTCTTTTTGTTGGTAAACTGAGCGCGTCCTATATTTTGCCAAATTTAAATTTTTTGTCACTTTTTCGTGACGGTAAATTTTTAGTTCTCTTCCAAAATAATTCTGAGCTTCGCTCATCAGGTGGTTTTATCGGTTCTTATGCCGTTGTGGAAGTAAAAAATTACGAAGTTCAAAATATTTCTTTTAATACTAATATTTATGCTTTGGATAACGCTTTTGCCAAAAAAGCTTATGTTAAACCACCTGCAGCGATGGAAAAAATGCTTAATGGTCAAACGTGGGCTTTGCGCGATGCTAATTATGATGCCTCTTTTTCTGATGCGGCTTCCGATGTAGCCTTTTTTTACGAGCAAGAATCGGGAGATAAAATTGATGGTGTCGTTGGTATAAATGCTAAGTTAATTGTTGATTTGTTAAAGATTACTGGTCCTGTAAAATTAGACAAATCAGATGTAATAATTAATGCCGATAATTTTTATTACGAAACGCAATCACAAATTGAAAGAATCTATTATCGAAATCCAGAAAATTGGGTAATTAATGAACCAAAATCATTTTTAAAAGAAATGTATCCGACAATTTTAGCCAATGCTTTAAAAGACAAAGTTAAATTGTTTAATCTTGTAAAAAATGAATTAGTGACAAAAGAAATTACTTTTTATTTTAAAGACATGGCCAAACAATCATTAGTCGAAAAGCACAATTTGGCTGGGACTATTCCTACCAATCAACAATTAAAAGATGAATTTTTGGTAAACAATAATGTTGATTATCTTTATATTAATAGTAATAGTTATTCGGGCAACAAATCGTCACTTTCCATTAAACAAGATGTTGGTTATAAATTAACACAAACTTCGGACTATGGTTCGAGAATGTATTTGGCTAATTTAAAAATTAGTCGTGTTCATGCAGGCACTTACGATTGGCCAGATGGCAAAAATCTAGATTGGTTGCGAGTTTTTGCACCGGCAAACGCTCAGTTTTTAAGCGCAACTGTTAATCAAAAAGATATTAGCTCGCAATTTGAGGTTAGTAGAGATTTGGATAAAATTTATTTTGGGGCAGAAATTACTACTGAACCGGGGCAGGCAAATATCATTGAAATAAATTATCTAGTTCCCTACGAGTCAAACTATAATCTTTTAGTTCAAAAACAACCTGGTAAAAACGATGAAAGTTTGACTGTTAATGTTGACGGACAATTTCTCTTTAATGGAATTTTGAATCAAGATACCAAGGTCTCTAAAAAATAAAAAAAATCCCGCTTAAGTTCTGGGTGAACTATTTTAAGCGGGAAAATGAAAGTGATTACTCGAAACGTACGAGACGGCTGTTGTCGTTGTTGAGGGCGTCGTGGTCGAGCCAATACAAATCTATTATCCACTCGTTGTCGTCGTAATATAGGTATGGTATGCAGAATCCTCTTGAGTCATGCCATACAGTGCCGGCGAACACTAGGTAGAATTTCCTCCATTCATGAGGGATACTTCCTTGTTGCAAAAGCATTCTTTCAGCATGCAATTGCCCAGCGCAGTTTCCTAACTTTTTGGCGCGTCTTCGCATAATGTGTCCGGTTACTTTATGCTCATCTCTGCGGATGAAAGAACTTAGCCAAAGAATTGGCGTTCCTTCGATAGCAACATTTTCTACAAGATCAAATGTTGTGCTGTAAAATCGAAGACTTGGAGGTGGTTGTTGCAAAACCATTGTTGGGAGGAGTTGTGTCTTGGCATCCATAACAGAATACCTCCTTTACAGAATTTGGTATCAGGAAACAAAAAATTTTAAGTTACATCACATTTTAATTTAAAAACATCTACTTGTCAAGATGTGGGTATAATTTGTGGGGGATTTTACTTTAAATATTTTTTTGCTATAGTAAATTTATAAGAATAAAAAAGTGGGGAAAGATATAAGGATTTATCCCAATTTTTAAGTTATGGGCTAGAAAGTTTGCAAGTGGCAGCTGAATCAGATTATAGTGCAAAAAATATTACGGTTTTAGAAGGACTGGAACCAGTTAGACGCCGTCCTGGAATGTATATTGGGGGTACTGGTATTGAAGGTCTCCATCATCTTATTTGGGAAGTCGTTGATAATGCTATTGATGAAGCTATGGCTGGTTTTTGTGATCATGTCACAGTTTCTCTTTTGTCGGATAATAAAGTTAGTATCACAGACAATGGTCGGGGAATTCCGGTTGATATACATAAACAAACTGGCAAAAGTGCCTTAGAGACAGTTCTTACCGTTTTACACGCTGGTGGAAAGTTTGGTGAGGGTGATAGTGCTTACAAGGTTTCCGGTGGTTTGCATGGTGTGGGTGTTTCGGTTGTTAATGCTTTGTCTACTTGGGTGAAAGCTGAAGTTCACAAAGACGGTAAAGCCTATGCTCAAGAGTACTCACGTGGTGTTCCAAAAGGTCCGGTCAAGGAAATAGGCACTGCTACGGATAAAGGAACGACAATTACTTTTATTCCTGATGAAGAAATTTTTCCAAATACCGAATTTTCGCTAGATACAATTATTAATCATTTGCGTCAGCAAGCTTATTTGACCAAAGGTATCAAGATCAGTATTTGCGATTTAAGAAAAAGTGAGTCCCAAGAGCCGGATCCTAAGAAATGCTATGCATTTTACTTCGAAGGTGGTATTTCTTCTTTCGTTCGATATGTTAATAAATACAAAAATTCTTTAAATGATCCACCGGCATATTTTGAAAAAGAAATTAATGGTATTAAAGTAGAGGTTTCTTTAGCTTATACCGATGATTTCAATGAACATGTTCTTACTTTTGCTAACAATATTCATACGACCGAAGGCGGTACTCATTTAACCGGATTTAGGTCAGCTTTAACACGAGCTGTTAACGACTATGCCAAAAAATCAGAAATGATTAAAGGCTCAGATGGTACCCTTTCTGGGGATGACACTCGTGAAGGTCTAACGGCAATTATTTCCGTTAAATTACCAGATCCTCAATTTGAGGGTCAAACTAAAGCGAAACTTGGGAATCCGGAAATTAAAAATATTGTTGAACAGACAACTTTGGAAGGTTTGGGTTTTTGGTTAGAAGAAAATCCAGCCGATGCCAGAAAAATTGTTGAAAAATGTTCTTTGTCGCTTCGAGCGAGACTCGCGGCCAGAGCGGCTCGAGAAACAGTTATTCGAAAAGGTGCTTTAGAAGGCATGACCTTACCTGGTAAATTAGCTGATTGTTCTTCGCGCGATGCTAAAAAAACTGAACTTTATATTGTTGAGGGAGATTCGGCGGCAGGTTCAGCAAAACAAGGAAGAGACAGAAATTTTCAGGCAATTTTGCCACTTAGAGGAAAAATCTTAAATGTTGAGCGAGCGCGACTTGATAAAATGCTTGCCTCTGACGAAATTAAAAATTTAATTGTTGCTTTAGGCACTAGTATTGGTGAGACAATTAATATTGCTAAACTTCGTTATCATCGTATTATTATTATGACTGATGCGGATGTTGATGGTAGCCACATTAGAACCTTGCTTTTAACTTTGTTTTATCGTCATTTTCCTGATTTAATTAAAAACGGCAATCTTTATATTGCTCAACCGCCACTTTACGCTATTATTAAAGGTAAGGCGAAAGAGTTTGCATATAATGATGACCAAAAAGATCAGGTTACAAAGAAAATGGTTAGTGGCTATACGATTCAACGTTACAAAGGTTTGGGGGAAATGAATCCGGACCAATTGTGGGAGACAACCATGAATCCGGAGCATAGGGTTTTGCTAGAAGTAACAATTCAAGATGCCCAAAAAGCGGATGGAATTTTTTCAATGTTAATGGGTGACGAAGTTGCTCCGCGCAAAAAGTTTATTCAGACTCATGCGAAAAATGTTAAAAATTTAGATGTGTAAAATGACTCGCTAAAATATTATTTTAGGAGGATTATGCCCAAAAGAAAAACAACTGATGCTAAGCATTTGCAAGATCACGATCAAAAACTACAAGAACCCAACACGTATTTAAAAACAGACCATCAGCACAAAGATTGGTACAATGTTCACGAAATGGGTAAACAAGGTGGTAAACCAAAATCAACGCCAAAGGAAGTAAAAAAACAAAGTGGTACAAAAAAACATAGTTTACGAAAGGAAAAGTAGACAAGCATTCGCTTGTCGCGGAATTTCTTACGAAAGGAAATATAAGTGGACAATCACGAAGAAAAAAATGAAAAAGATAATCTAGGTAGTCAAGATAATCAAGAAGAAAAAGAAAATCTAGATAAACAAGAAGCTCCGGAGACAGAAGACTTAAATCCGGAAGAAATTGCTAAAGAAGAAGCTTCTTTTGAATTTACTAAAACAAAAGCTCCCGACAAAAAAACCGACTTCGGATTAGTCAGAGAGCGTGTTTTAGAAGAAGAGATGCAAGAGTCCTATCTTGATTACGCGATGTCGGTCATTATTGCCCGAGCATTGCCTGACGTTCGTGATGGTCTAAAACCTGTTCATCGCAGAGTTCTTTATGCTATGTGGGAAACAGGGCTTCGTTCTAATACTAAATATAGAAAATGTGCCGCCGTCGTTGGAGAAGTTTTAAAGTCTTATCATCCGCACGGTGATATTGCTGTTTACGATACCTTGGTCAGAATGGCCCAAGATTTTAATATGGGAGCGCCGCTTATCGATGGTCAAGGTAACTTTGGTTCAATGGACGGTGACTCAGCGGCCGCCATGCGTTACACCGAAGCTCGCATGAGTAAGGTTTCAGAAGAATTATTATTTGATATTGAAAAAGAAACTGTTGATTTTGTACCTAACTATGATGGTACTAAAGAAGAGCCAAAGGTTTTGCCAGCAAAACTACCCAACCTTTTACTCAATGGTTCGATGGGTATTGCTGTTGGTATGGCAACAAACATTCCGCCTCATAATTTAGGTGAAGTTTGTGATGCGGCAACTCACTTAATAGATAATCCGGATTGCACAGTTGAAGATTTAATGAACTATATTAAAGGTCCGGATTTTCCAACTGGGGCGGAAATTTATGGGATAGAACAAATTAAAGCGGCTTATACTGGTGGTAAGGGTGGGATTGTTATGCGAGCAGTCGCCAATATTGAAGAAACTAAAAGAGGATACCGAATTATTGTTTCGGAAATTCCTTATCAAGTTAATAAAGCTGATCTTATTTCTAAAATTGCCGATCTTGTCAAAGAAAAAAAGATTGAAGGTATTTCTGACTTGCGTGACGAATCAGACCGTAAGGAAAAAGTAAGAATTGTTATTGAACTAAAATCCAATGCTTACCCAAAGAAAATCCTCAATCGTTTGTATGAGTTAACTTTAATGCAAACTTCTTTTTACGCTAATATGTTAGCTTTAGTCGACGGTATTCAGCCACGCGTACTGACACTTAAAAATATTTTAGAAGAATATATTAAACATAGAAAAATAGTTGTTCGACGAAGAACTGAATTCGATTTAGCGCGGGCAAAAGAAAGAGCTCATATTTTAGAAGGTTTGCGAATTGCCTTAAAATCCATTGACGAAGTTATTGCGACTATTCGTAAATCAGCCAATCGAGAAGAGGCGGCAAAAGCCTTGCAAACCAAGTTTAAACTAACTGAAATTCAAGCCAACGCTATTTTAGATATGCGTCTTTCGGCTCTTGCGGCTTTGGAACGCGAAAGGATCGAAACTGAATATCAAGAAAAGCTAAAGCAAATCAAAGAGCTAGAGGCAATTTTAGCTTCAGAAAAGAGAATTTTAGATATTATTAAAGAAGAATTAACTGATGTTAGGGCTAAATATGCTATTCCTCGTCGAACGAAAATTATTCCGGAAACTTTAGGTAAATTTTCCGCTGAAGATTTAATTCCTTCTGAACAAGTAATTATTCTTTTGACGCGGGGAAACTATATTAAACGAATGCCAGTTTCTGCTTACAAAAGCCAAATTAGAGGTGGCAAAGGTGTTATAGGCATGGAAACCAAAGAAGAAGACATGATTGAACATTTGGTGGTTGCCAATACTCATGATGATATTTATTTCTTCACTGATCGTGGCCGAATTTTCCACACCAAAGTTTACGAACTTCCGGCGGTTTCTCGTATTTCTAAAGGTCAAGCGATTGTTAATATTTTACAAATTTCGCCAGAAGAAAAAGTTACTGCCATGATTACCGCTTCCCCGGAAAAATTAGAAGAACATAAATATATATTATTAGCAACGTCACAAGGTTTAGTTAAAAAAACTGCTCTTTCAATGTATTCAAAAGTCAGAAAAACAGGTATTGTGGCTATAAAACTAAAATCAGATGATCGTTTAAGATGGGTAAGGCTAACAAGCGGCGAAGACACAATTTTTCAAGTTTCAGCTAACGGTCAAGCAATTTTATATAAAGAAAGCGATATTCGACCAATGGGTCGAACAGCCTCTGGGGTTAGAGGTATACATTTAAGAAATGGTGATCATGCGGTAGCAACTGATGTTTTGTCGCCTGGCACAGAATCAAAAACAGACGCTTTAGTTGTTTTGGAAAAGGGTTTTGGCAAACGAACTCCACTTAACTTTTTCAAAGTTCAATTGCGTGGTGGCATGGGAATGCGGGTAGCCAACGTTACTAGCCGAACAGGTTCGATTATTGGTATGAGGCTAACAGTTGGTGATGATAGCGATTTAATTTTAGCAACTTCTAAGGGTCAAATGATTCGTATGGCTTTGGCTTCGGTTAAAAGATTACAACGTGATACCCAAGGTGTAATTTTAGTTCGTGTTGGTGCTGGCGATAAAGTTACTTCAGTAACAGTTATTTCTAAGGACAAAGAAGATAAATTAACTGAAAACCCGACTCCTGACTCAGAAAGTGAAGCAGTCGCGCTAGAGGCAGAAGTTAAGGAAGAAAAGAATGAATTAGTTGAAGCAGAGGTTGAAGATCAAAAAGTGGAAGGTGAGATAGAGCCCGAAGAAATTGTAGAAGAAAAAAAAGAAGAGAAAACAGAAGAACCAAAAGAAGAAAAAGATACTAAAACAAGTGAAATTCCTGAATGGGCAAAAGCTCATCGCGATGAAGTAAGAGTTGTTGAAAAGGAAGAAGAAAAAATTCCTGAAAATATTAAAGTTCACGATTATAAGGAAGACTCAAAAGCTAAAGATAAAAAAGAAGAAAAATCGGCAGAGGCAATACCGTCAAAGCCTAAAAAGTCCGATGAAAGTAACTATTGGGGCAAAAAATTAGACGCCTAGTCTTTTGTTATCTCAACCTAACCTAAAAATCGCACCCCGGGGGTGCGATTTGGGGTTTAGGTTTTTATATAATTTTGCTATTGTTAACACCTCATGGCATGAGGTGTTGGATTTTAACCTGTTAAATATCACAAACGCTCTTAAAGATGCGGGATGGTTTATGGTCTCTTGTTTTCTTCTTGGATAAAGAGGTAAGATTGTGGTAGAAAATATTTAATTTTAATAAAAGAATTAATGAAAAATCAAGAATAGTAATGAAGAAATTAATTCCTTATTGTCAATTTTTTTTGTCGGCTTTTTCTTTTTTAGTTATAGCTTTTTTTATTGTTGGTTATTTATATTTTGAATTCTCAAAAAATGGAAACTTTTTGTTTTTCAGTGAATTGCCAACTAATATTGTTTATCTTTCAGTTGCATTAGCTGTTATCAGTAATTTACCTTTCCTTAAAGGAATTATTTCGGAAATAGTAAAAGATAAGGTTGAGACTGAAACGTTAGATAAAGTTAAGAAATATTGTTTTTCTCGTTTTGTTGAGAAACCAGAAATTATTATAGAAATGAATAGATTACTCGATGAGTATAATAAGAGTAAATCAAAAATTACTAATCAGAATCAAATTGATAATCTTAGTATAAAAGGAGAAACAAAATGATAACTAAATTTGAACACAATACGGTTTTTGTTGGGATTAAGAAAAGAGTCAATGCTAATCAAACAGCTATTAATATTCGAGGGTCAGGCGTTATTGTTGAAAACGGAAGGTTGGTAACTTGCGCACATGTTTACAACGAAGTACCTGATCAAGATAAAAATTCTTTTTTTTGTGGTGTTCCTATGAGAGTAATAGGGCATAAAACGGAATACCAGTCTTTTGATTTAGTAAAAAAAGAGATGGACATCAAAAATGATATTGCCGTGTTTGAAATTAAAAATTTTGATTATTATAAAACGCAATTTGGTTTTAAAAAAACTGATTTTATGACAAATAATCAGATTAATGGGCTAAAAAGAACAAATAAAATTTATTTTATTGGTTTTCCTTTAGCAAATGAGTTTTTGCAAATGAATCTTGGAATAACTTTATCTGCAAGTGAATGTATAGTTGGGGCTATGAAATATAGAGATCAAGATGATACCATAGACTTTATTTTGATAGATAAATTAGTTAATCCTGGTAACAGTGGCTCACCTGTGTATAAAGGAAAAAAAATTATTGGATTAGCATCAGGGACATTTAATCAGGCTCATAAAATAGGTGATATGCTGATTAATGTTCCAGTAAGTATTGGGATTATAAGGCCAGCGAATTATATAAGAGAACTAATTTAGAATAAGGAGCTAATTGGATGGATACCGGACCGTTTAAAACTCCTGAAGGTAATGAGGCAATCGCATTATTTGTTAAGAATGAATTGTTACCGCTAATCAAGAAAATTCAAGAATTAACAATAGATTCAGCGAAGATAAATAATAGTAATTTAAATATTTTTTATAATTCAGATTTGAAAATTATTATGCAAAAGTATCAATCAGAGAGTGAAAAATTTATTAAAGCTTATCATAAATGGTCTACGCCGGATATTTTATTTGAAAAAACTGATTTAAAAAATAAGCATCCAGATCATATTGTTAAAGCACTCCAAGATTACAAAGATTGGGATGAAGCAATAATGTTGTATATTAACAAAGGTTTTAGACTGTTAGAATATGCAAGTAAAAATATTTATCAATCAGAAGTAGCTATTAATAATATCAGGATACTTGTTATATCATTGATGGCTCTTGGAGTTGCAATTTTTCTATAGTTTTAAAAGTATAATTACAACTTGATTCCTTGCTAATTTCCCCTGGAAGTGGTAGAGTAAGGTCAATATGGCAAGAAGAAAAGTAAGAAAACTAAGCAAAAAAGAAGCCAAAGCGGACAAAAAAGACGCTGGAATTCGAGCGCAATTTGTTGAAGAAAAAAAAGTAGAAACTGAAAAGAAAGTAGAGCGCAGTATTGTTGAAATTCAACCTGTTTTGACAGTCCGTGAATTTGCCGAAAAATTAAATTTGCCAGTTACTCAAATTATTTCTAAACTTGTTAAAAATGGTGTTATGGCAACCATTAATGAACTCATTGATTTCGACACAATGTCTATTATTGCCGACGAATTTAATATAGAACTAAAATTAGAAAAAGAAGAAAAAGCTGGTCCAAAGCAGGAGGTAGTGCCAACGAAAAAAAATCTTAAGCACCGTCCGCCAGTGGTAACTATTATGGGTCATGTTGATCATGGTAAAACCCAGCTACTAGATGCTATTCGTCATACCGACGTGATTGCCACTGAATCAGGTGGAATTACTCAACATATTGGTGCTTATCAAGTGAATGTAAAACGGGAAGACAAAAAGGTTGAAAAACAAGAAATTATTACCTTCTTAGATACTCCAGGACACGAGGCTTTTTCGGCCATGCGAGCTCATGGAGCAAATATTACAGATGTCGTTGTTTTAGTAGTTGCTGCTAACGATGGTGTTAAACCTCAAACTCTTGAGGCTTATTCTCATGCTAAAGAAGCTAGTGTGCCAATTGTGGTGGCAATTAACAAAATTGATTTGCCCGACGCTGACGCAGAAAAAACCAAAAGACAATTAGCCGACATTGGTTTATTGCCCGAAGAATGGGGTGGTAAATCACCGATGGTAGAAGTGTCAGCCAAGCAAGGAAAGAATATTGATAAATTATTGGAAATGATTTTGTTGGTGACTGACTTAGAAGACCTGAAAGCAGACCCAACAATTCCTGCTTCCGGCGTTGTTATTGAATCGCACATGCAAGCAGGCCGTGGGCCAATCGCGACAATCTTGGTTCAAGAGGGGACTTTAAGACTTGGTGAACCAATTGTTATTGGTCAAACTTATGGAAAAATTCGAATCATGGAAAATTATTTAGGCAAAAAAGTGAAAGAAGCTACTCCTTCAACACCGGTGAGAGTAGCCGGTCTTCAGGATCTGCCGGATTTCGGTGATCGATTTTTAGCGATTGAAAACGAAAAAATTGCCAAAGAATTGGTTAAAACCAAAACTATTAAACGAAAAGTTCTTTCGATTGGTGAATTATCAAAAGATATTAAAGAAGGCAAAGTCAAAGAATTAAAAATTGTTCTTAAAGCGGATGTTGCCGGATCGCTGGAGGCAATAAAAAGTTCACTCAAAAATATTTCCACTTCCGAAGTTAAAATTAATGTTATCCACGAAGGTGTTGGTGATGTTTCAGAATCAGATATTAACATGGCGATTGCTTCAAACGCTTTAGTTATTGGTTTTCGCGTCAAAGCCCAAGCAGAAGTTATGAGTTTAGCGAACCGTGAAAACGTTAAAATTTCAATTTACGATATTATTTATCAATTATTAGACGATATTACCGCCGCTTTATCAGGCCTATTAGAGCCGGAAATTATTGAAACCGAAATCGGTCGTTTGCAAGTTTTAGCGGTTTTCAAGATAGATAAAAACGAAAAAATTATTGGTGGTAAAGTTACAACTGGCAAAATCAAAAATGGTGCTGATGTTAAAATTGTTCGTGATAAAGAGACTATTGGTGAAGGTAAAATTACTAATTTACAACAAGATAAAAAAGATATGTCAGAAGTTTTAGAAAATTTCGAAGCAGGACTCAAGGTAGCAACGGCAACGAAAATAGCCGTTGGCGATTCAATCGAATGTTACGAAAAAGAGGAGAGGGTAAGAATTTTAGGGGCATAGGACTAAATCTCATTTTTTTGATATAATAAATGTGGAGGTAAATTGGACTCTGCAGAGATAGGTCAGGAAGCTTTTAAAAAAGTTCTAGGGGCAAGCGATAAGGCTTCTTATTTTTTAAATCAATTTGATTTTCACAAGCAGCCTTTTGAAATTCTCGACATTCTTTTGGTGGCTGTACTAATTTATTGGGTCTATATTTTACTTAAAGAAACTAGGGCAATGCGAATTCTCTATGGCATTGTTGTTTTAATAATTATCATGCTTTTAGGGCGACTCTTACAGCTTCAGGCTTTAAATTTTATTTTAACTTATGTTTTAGCTGCTTTAGTGGTTGCCATTCCAGTTGTTTTTCAACCAGAATTAAGATCGGCTTTGGAAAGATTAGGGCGAACCAAATTTGTTGGTGAATTTGGTGGTTTGAAAAATGACAAATTGCAAGAAGTGGTTACGGAAATTTTAAGTACAATCGATTTTCTTTCACAAAATAAACAAGGTGCAATTATTGTTCTAACACGTCAGACAGGTCTAAAAGATATTATTCAATCCGGGGTTTTATTAAATGCTAAAATTTCTAAACAACTTTTGATTACTATTTTTTCACCAAAAACACCTTTACACGATGGTGCGGTAATTATTTCCGGGAGTAATATTATTGCTGCCAACTGTTGGTTACCTTTAACCGAACAAGAATTTAAATATGATTTAGGTACACGTCACAGAGCGGCAGCGGGTATTACAACTGATACAGACGCAATTGTTTTGGTGGTTTCTGAAGAAACTGGGAAAATTTCTTTGGCGGTCAGTGGTAATTTAACAACAGATTTAAAAACAAGTCAGCTTAAAGACTTCTTATTTAAAATGCTTCAACACAAAATCGAAGGAGTGACTTCATGAGGCGTTTTTTTAAGATAATTTTTCAAAATTTTCCGGCTAAAATTGCCAGCCTTTTGGTGGCGATAATTGTTTGGGTATATGTTGGTTCTGGGCTAGCTCAAGTCGGTAGTTTTCCAGGAAAAATTCCTATTGAATTTAAAAACATTCCTCAAGGTTTAGCGGCAGTTTCTGACACTGACAGTGTTTCTGTCAAAATTGTTGCTGCTGCCAATCTTTGGCGTAATTTAGAGCCTAATTCTTTTTCAGCGACAGTTGATGTCTCGAGCTTTTCCGAAGGAACTTATGAATTACCGGTAAAAGTTACTAATAATGATACCGATGTTCGTATTGTTGAGGTAAGTCCTCAAAAAATTATTGTTCGTTTGGAAAAAGTTACCGAAAAAGAAATTCCTATTATTTTACAGGTAGAAGGTAAAGCCGCTTCTGGGTTAGTGGTTGGCGATTGGAAAATTAAGCCGGAAAGGGTTAAGGTTTCTGGGGCAGCATCTTTGCTTGGTAAAATATTGGAAGCAACCGCCAAAGTTACTCTAAATGGTGAGAAAGATAGCCTTCAAAGAATTGTTAAAGTTGTTGCCTTGGATTCTTCTGGTAATGAAATTAAGAATTTGAATTTTACGCCCAGCGAAGTTGAAGCAGAAATTCCTTTAGTCCAAGCTTCTTCAGCTAAAACTGTAGGGGTAAAAGTTGTAACTACCGGTCAAGTGGCAGAAGGTTTTTGGGTTTCTGGAATAGAGGCGCAACCTTCATCGGTTGCTGTGACGGCTTCTTCATCTTTGATTAACGATATTAGTTTTATTGAAACTCGAGAAATTGATGTTACTGGACTTTCTCAAACAAAAGAATTTACAACAACTTTAAATCCTGGTGTTGGGGTAAATATTTTAGATAATGTAACGCTTATTAAGGCAAAAGTTATTGTTTCGCCGATTACATCAACCAGACAACTTGAAGTAGGTTTTAATTGGAAGAATTTAAATTCAAATTTAAAAGTTTCTTCAGTGGAGCCTTCGACAGTAACTTTGGTTGTTTCTGGCTCAACTTATGATCTAAGTAAACTCACAACAAAAGAAATTTCTCTCGATATTAATCTTAGTGCTTTTTATCAACCAGGTACTTATTCAGTTGATATTTCACGCAGTAACGTGACAATGCCAGCTGGTGTTTCTTTTTCTTCAGTTGTGCCCTCAGCTATTAATGTAAAATTAGAAAATCGCTAATTGCATTTGACGCAAAGTCCGGTTTTCTTTAAACTGTAAATTGCATCCAAAAAAGGAGTGCCACTATTAATCTTTCCTTAAAATCTTTCCAAAAAAATATTTCAGATCGGTTTTCTCTTTATGGCAAAAAAATTCGTAATCGTATTCCAGAAGGCGTAATTGATTTTGCTCAAAGAAAACTTCTCCCTTATATATCAATTTTAATTATTGCTAGTTTTACAGTTGTCGCCGATATTGCTAAGGCAGCTGAAGAAAATCGTGTTTACAGTCCTTCGGAAGAAGTGATGGATTTATCGCCAGCAGAGGTTGCTAAAGTTGTTTCGGTTGTTAGTCCATATACGACTAAAATCGAAGAAGATCCGGTAACAGTTGCTTTGGCGATAGAAGATAAAGATTTTTTGGGTAAACCAGTTTTGACTTCAACAGAAATTACTAATCAGCCAGAACAAAAAAAAGCTAACGAAAAGAGAACTAAAACAATTACTTATACTGTTGAGGGTAACGATACGCTATCTAGTATTGGCTGGAAGTATGGTTTGAAAATTGCCACAATTAAAGCTGTAAATAGTCTAAATTCTGACACAATCAAGCCTGGTCAACAGATAAAATTGCCGCCTCAAGATTTGGATTCGAGCACAATGGCTAATTTAAATAAAAAGAAAATTGTTGCCGGAACAACTTCCACCAAGAAGGCTTTTGCCGGGACTTTTAGGCGTCCAACAAGCGGTTGGCATGTGTCTCAGGTTTTTGGCCATACTAGTTTTGAAAGTAATCACACAGGGATAGATCTTGACTCAAGGTCTGGTGGTACTATCTTTGCTTCTGCCTCCGGGACGGTTGTAAGAACTACTCGTGGTTGGGGTGGAGGTTATGGTAACCATATTGTTATTGATCATGGTAATGGTTTCCAAACCCTTTATGGCCATATGAGTAGTTTTTCTGTTTCGCAAGGGCAATGGGTTAATCAAGGACAACCGATTGGTGTTATGGGTTCGACTGGTTGGTCAACTGGAGTGCATTTGCATTTCGAAATAAGAGTTAACGGAAGGCCTGTTAACCCGACGGGTTACCTTTAAAAATTAATTTATCTTGATTTTTAGGTTATTTTATGTTACGATATCAAACATTAACGAATTATAAAAAATTATGTTTACCGATGAAGCAATAATTAAAATTAAATCAGGCAAAGGTGGCAACGGTTGCGTCTCTTTTCGACATGAAAAATATATTCCCAAAGGTGGTCCAGACGGGGGCGATGGGGGAAAAGGTGGCGATGTTTATTTTGTCGTAAGCGATTCAGTTCATACTCTTACGGATTTTGCTAGAAAAAAAGATTGGCAAGCTAAAAATGGTGAAGATGGCCGAGGTAAAAAACAAACCGGTAAGGGTGGCGATGATCTATTTTTAAATCTTCCGCCAGGTACGGTTATTAAAGCAATAGAGGAAGGTGAAAATGATAATCAAGAAGAAGTAGTTTACGATTTAACTAAGATCGGTGATACTGTGAGGTTGGTCAAAGGTGGTAATGGTGGTTGGGGTAACACTCATTTTGCGACCGCTGAGCGTCAAACTCCTTATTTTGCTCATAAAGGCGAGCCTAGTATTGAAAAAACCTTAAAATTAGAACTAAAATTAATTGCTGATATTGGTTTAGTGGGTTTGCCGAATGCTGGTAAATCAACTTTGCTTTCTAGAATATCTAATGCTCGACCGAAAATTGCCAATTATCCGTTTACAACTTTGCAACCTAATTTAGGTGTAGCAAAACATCGTGACCAAGAATTTGTGATTGCTGATATTCCTGGTCTAATTGAAGGCGCGTCGGTTGGCAAAGGCTTAGGCGATAAATTCTTACGGCATATTGAAAGAACTAAAAGTTTGATTCATTTAATCGATATTAATAGCCAAGATGCAGTTAAAGATTATGAAGTGATCCGTGAAGAGCTCAAGGCTTGGAATCCGGAACTTTTAAAGAAAAAGGAAATTGTTGTTCTAAATAAAGCAGATGTTTTGCCGGAAGAAGAGTCAAAAAAGATCACTAAAGACCTCTCGAAAAAAATAAAAAAAGAAGTTTTGTTAATTTCTTCAGTTTCCGGGGCAGGTATCGAAGAACTTTTAGAAAAAATTGCTTCAAACTAAAAACATCAAAAGGCAGTTTAGCTCAAGAGATTTGACAGGCAAAACCAATGTAATACAATAAAAACAGGAGGAGAAAATAAGTGAAAAAAGAAAAACTTTTAATTATTTTTAGTGTTTCATTATTCTTAATTGCTCTTGGGATACTTGGTTTAACTTACTCGTCAAAAACTAAAGCGGCTGATAGTTTTACAGAAAATTGGACGGTTACACAATATAGAAATTATAAAGGGGCTAATCTTAGTCTTGGACCAGCTGTTTGGCAGGTGGTAAGCACTATGGGATCTAGCCAGTATAACATTACTTATACAGCAGATGGTTGGAATGATGGTGGCTTTGCGGCTAATAATTCTGGATTTTCGTATATTAATGATTCCAGTGCGACGGTTATTAATACGACTGGTACTTTCGAGAATAGTCCAACTTACTATGCTCCATCTTTAAGTTCAAGGAAAACTCTTGAAGGGTTATATGGTGGTTTTCTGGCATCGGGAGGATCTTACACACATTTCTTTAGTTATCCTAAACATTGGACAGTAACAGGTACACCAGTTACGCCTTAAGGTAATACCGTGATTAAATTAAAAAGACTTTTGTCTTATTTGTTATTTATTAGTTGTTTCTTGTTTTTTGTTTTTGCCTTAACGCAAATTTCCTTTATTCAAAAAAAAACTTTTATCGGACGGTATTATAAGGCTTATTATCTTTACAAAATGGCTAAAAAGTTTCCACCAACCAGCAGTCAACACCAACAATATGTGGCAATAGCTAAAGCATTATTTTATAATCAAAAAGAGTTTAAATACGAAACATCTAGTTTACCAACAATGCCGCTGGTTGGTAAGTAATAATATTTGTTAATTAATAAAACAGGAGGGATAAACTAAATGAAAAAGATTTCAAAAGAGAAGTTATTGATTATCCTTGGGGTTTCGTTAATCCTAGTTTCTTTGGGTTTACTTGGGCTTACCTATCCATCAAGATCTAAGGCGGCAACAACCAGTTTTTCCGAGACTTGGGTGGCTAGCAAATATGCCCACATTCAACTTGCGGTTCACCCTGTTAGTGCTACTACGAGTAAGATTGCTTATGCAGTGCCGACTACACATAACGGAGACGCGTCAGTTAAGGGAGTATTAGGTCCAGGAGCTTGGAAAATATCCGGATGTATGAATAATGCTAGTGGTAGTTGTACATCTTCTCCTGATTACGAAATAACGTACACTGTAAATGGGTGGTATGTTGAAGGGTCATGGACTGCGGCTAATCAGTCTGGTCCTTCGAGTAATGGGGCTGGTGGACTAACGAGTAGCGATGTATCCCTTGATAATACAGTAGTTAACATTTGTGGTACTAGCTCAACTACTTATATAAATGTTCCTGTTGGAGCATGCAGCATTACTTCTACAGCAGGTCAGTACAATAGACATCTTAGTAATAATGTTCCCAATACTCATTATACAAACATAACATTAGATGCAACTGCTTGGCCGACTGGTTGGGGGATAACCGGGACAATGAACAACTAAATAAACAAAGTTATAGTAAAACAGGAGAGACGAATCAAATGAAAAAGATTTCAAAAGAGAAATTATTGGTTATCCTTGGCGTTTCATTAATCTTAGTTTCTTTGGGTATGCTTGGACTTACATATCCATCAAGATCTAAGGCAGCAACAACCAGTTTTTCCGAAACATGGACGATTAATAAATACGCCAATGTTCAAGTTGCGGTTCAGGGTGGTAATCCTCCTGGAGGAAAGGTTGCCTATACAGTGCCAACTGGAAGTGGTGGGCTTTCATCTGTTAAAGGAGTGTTGGGTCCAGGAGCTTGGAAGATATCTGGATGTATGAATAATGCTAGTGGCAGTTGTAGCGCATCACCTGATTACGAAATAACATACACTGTAAACGGATGGTATGCTGAAGGAAGATGGTCGGTGGCAAGTAATTTTGATACTCAGGCACTTTCTGGTAGTGTAGTAGCCAGTGACATATCTTTAGATAGTGCTCCTGTTAATCTTTGCGCTACTACATCAAAAACTTACATAGGTGTTTCAAGTGGACCGTGTCCGATTACTTCTACGACCGGTCAATACAACAGGCATCTTTCCAGCGGCAATGCTAGCAGTCACAGTACAATTATTGTTTTAGATTTAACCGCTTGGCCGACTGGTTGGGGAGTCTCTGGTACAATGACTAATTAGGTAAAATATGAAAGTCACTAAAATAAAGAAAGTTTTATCTTACACAGTTTTTATAGCTGGTTTTGTCTTGCTGCTATTTGCTTTAACGCAAATTCCTATTGTTCAGCAAAAAACCTTTGTTGGTAGATATCAAAAAGCCTACAATTATTATAAGTTAGCTAAAACTTATCCTGTAGGCTCTGCTGAATATTCTAAATTTATGGCAATTTCAAGTGCTTTACTCCATAATCAAAAAAGTTTTAGTCTTGGGTCTATGGGGCAAATTCCTGTGCAACCTTTTGCGCAATAATATAGTAAAGCCTTGACCCCTCACTACTAAACAAATTAGTGTGGGGGTTGACAAAAATTAGTAATTATTATATAGTATATTTAGATAATAAATTAAGGAAGAAACAAGGGTGGAAAGAATTCATTATATAAAGTAATTTCTCTGCTATTACGCAGCAGTTATTGCTGTATGTTTGTTTGGAGATTTTTTTAGTGTCAAGAATACAACTTGGTCAACAAAAAAGAATATCTCTCCCAGTTAGAGACTTAATCGAAGTCCAGATAAACTCTTATAATTGGTTTTTCCGTGAGGGTATTAAAGAACTATTAGAAGAAATTAATCCCGTTGATGATTTCACCGGGAAAGTTTTGCAATTAGAGTTTTTGGACGTATCTGTCGATCAACCACGTTTCGACGAAGAAACTACTCGTGATAAAAATTTAACTTTTCAGGCACCACTTCGTTGCCAGGTAAGATTAACTAACAGAATTACCGGTAAAGTTAAAGACGCAACAGTCTTTTTAGGCGATTTTCCTTTAATGACTGATCGAGGAACTTTCATTGTTAACGGAATTGAAAGAGTGGTTGTTTCTCAAATTGTTCGTTCTTACGGTGTTTTGTTCGTTTCGGAAGAAATGGCTGGCCGTAAGTTTTTTGGTGCTAAGATTATTCCATCTCGTGGGGCTTGGCTTGAACTAGAGACATCACTCCGTGATGTTATTTCTGTTAAGGTTGATCGAAAAAGAAAAATTTTAGTTACTACATTTTTACGAGCTTTGGGAATGACAACTGAACAAATCGTTAAAGCTTTTGACGGCGTTAACGACAATGGTGACCATGATTACATTAAAGCAACTTTAGCTCGAGATAGTGCTAAAACATACGAAGAAGCCTTAGTTGAAGTTTATAAAAGAATTCGACCTGGCGATTTAGCAACGCCTGAAACAGCCAAGACTTTTATTGAGGCAATGTTCTTTAATCATAAGCGTTATGATCTTGGTAAAGTTGGTCGTTATAAAATAAATCAAAGAATGGGAATGCAGGCTTCCGATGAAATCAAAAACCGTATTCTTCGTCTAGATGATGTTATTGAAACAATTAAAGAAATTATTCGACTTAATAATGACCCAATGGCAGAACAAGATGATATTGACCATTTGAAAAATCGTCGTGTTCGCGCAGTTGGTGAGTTAATTCAAGGCAAGGTTCGTGTCGGAATGCTTAGAATGGAAAGAATTATTAAAGACAGAATGTCCGTTCTTGATCCAGACACGGTTACTCCTAATCAGTTAATTAATGCTCGGCCAATTATGGCAGTTTTGCAAGAATTCTTTGCTTCTTCACAGCTTTCACAGTTTATGAACCAAACCAATCCTTTAGCAGAATTAGAGCATAAAAGATGTTTGTCGGCTATTGGTCCTGGTGGTCTCTCTAGAGAAAGAGCTGGGTTCGAAGTTCGTGATGTTCACTCTTCTCACTACGGTCGTATTTGTCCAATTGAAACACCGGAAGGTCCAAACATTGGTTTAGTTGGTTATATGGCAACGTATGCCAAAGTTAATGAATATGGTTTTATTGAAACTCCTTATATGGTGGTAGAAACTGTTAATAAAAAACCAAAAGTTACTAATAAAGTTGTTTATTTAGATGCCAGCGAAGAAGAAAAGGCAATTATTGCCCCGGTTTCTGCCAAGCTTGATAAAGATAATTACTTTATGGAAGCTAAAACAATCGTTAGAAAATATGGCGATCCTGAATTAGAGAGAGTTTCGAAAATTCAATATATGGATGTTTCTCCTCGTCAGATCGTTTCAATTTCAACGGCTTTAATTCCATTTGTTGAACATGATGATGCTACTCGCGCTTCAATGGGTTCTAACATGGAACGTCAAGCAGTGCCTTTGATTCGTCCTGAATCACCAATTGTTGGTACAGGTATGGAACAAGATGCTGCAAGGGACTCTGGCCAATGTTTATTTGCTGACACAGATGGTGTTATTGAAGAAGTTTCTGGTTCAGAAATTGTTCTCATAACTAAAACAAGCAAAAAAAGATATTTACTAAAGAAATTCCAACGTTCAAACCAAGCAACCTGTCTTAATCAAAGACCAATGGTTAAAGTTGGTGACAAAGTTAAGGTTGGCGATCTTTTAGCTGATTCTTCAGCGACAGAAAACTGCGAATTAGCTTTGGGTAAAAACGTTTTGGTTGCTTTCATGTCTTTTCGTGGGTCTAACTTCGAAGATGCCATTATTATTTCAGAAAAATTAGTCCGCGAAGATATTTATACGTCAATTCATATTGAAAAATATTCAATCGAAGTTCGTGACACTAAACTTGGGCCGGAATTACTAACTTGCGATATTCCAAATGTTTCCGAAGAAGCTTTGGCTAATTTAGATGAACAAGGAATTGTTCGTATTGGTGCAGAAGTTGCCGCTGGTGATCTTTTGGTTGGTAAAATTTCGCCAAAAGGTGAAACAGAACTTTCGGCGGAAGAAAAACTACTTCGAGCAATTTTTGGTGAGAAAGCTAAAGATGTTAAAGATACCTCACTTAGATTACCTCATGGTGAATATGGCCGAGTAGTTGGAATTAAAATTTTTGCTAAAGATAAAGGCGACGAACTATCAGCTGGTGTTTACCAAATTGTTGAAATTTCAATTGCTCAACAAAGAAAAGTTCAGATTGGTGATAAGTTAGCTGGTCGTCATGGTAACAAAGGTGTTATTTCAACTGTTCTTCCAGAAGCGGAAATGCCATTTTTGGCTGACGGTACACCAGTTGATATTATTCTTAACCCATTAGGTGTTATTTCTCGTATGAACCTTGGTCAGATTCTAGAAACTCATTTAGGTTGGGCAGCTCAAAAGAAAAATATTAAAGTTGCTACCCCAATCTTTGAATCAGTTGATTTTCCTAAAATTCAAGAGATGCTTAGAGAAGAAGGTTTACCGGAAGATGGTAAAATTCAACTTTACGATGGTCGTACTGGTGAACCATTTGACCAAAAAACTACCGTCGGTATTATTTATATAATGAAGCTTTGCCATTTGGTTGATGATAAAATGCATGCTCGTTCAACTGGTCCTTACTCAATGGTCACTCAACAACCATTAGGTGGAAAAGCTCAATTTGGTGGTCAACGTTTTGGGGAAATGGAAGTTTGGGCATTGGAAGCATACGGCGCTGCTCACTCACTACAAGAAATGTTAACCATAAAATCAGATGATGTTGTTGGTCGTTCAAAAGCTTATGAAGCTATTATTAAGGGCGAAGAAATTCAAAAGCCACAAATTCCAGCCAGTTTCTATGTTTTAGTAAAAGAGCTTCAATCATTAGGTCTTAATGTCGAAATGTTAAATTCAACTGATATTACCAGTCGAAAAAAAGAAACTCCAAAAGAAGAAGTGGAAAAAGAAGTTGAAAAAGAAAAAATTGTTGACGATGCTTCTGTTGAAGAAACCGTTGAAGATGTTGAGTTAACAGAGCTAGATGTTCCAGAACCAGAAATGGTTGAGGAATCAGTTGATAAAGGAAAAGATTTACGTTAATTAAGGGAAAAAATATGGCCAATACAAATTTAAAAAGAATGAATCGAACTGTTACCAAAGATAAGGCGCCAAAAATTGATTTTGATGCTTTAAAAATTTCTATTGCTTCTCCAGAGCAAATTTTAGAATGGTCTTATGGTGAAGTTCTAAAGCCAGAAACTATTAACTATCGCACCCAAAAGCCAGAACGCGATGGTCTTTTTGACGAAAGAATCTTTGGACCAACTAAAGATTGGGAATGTTATTGTGGAAAATATAAAAAAATTCGTTATAAAGGTGTTATTTGTGATAAATGTGGTGTTGAAGTTACCCGCTCGGCTGTTAGGCGTGAAAGAATGGGTCATATTGATCTTTCTGTACCAGTAACTCATATTTGGTATGTTCACGGAGTTCCAAGCATTTTAGGTTTAGTTTTAGATCTCTCAACAGCTGAACTTGAAAGAGTTATCTATTTTGCTGGCTTTATGGTTTTAGAAGTTGACGAAGAGACTCGGAAGAATATATTGGAACAATTAGAGAAAGAATACGCTGAAGCCAAGGGTAAAGCAGCTAACAATAATATGGATTTGGCGAAGATTGAAATTGCCTATAAAGCAACTCGTCAAGAAATTGTTTCTTTGTCAAAGAAAATGATTTTAACGGAAAGTAAATATCAAGATTTATCTTTGCGCTATGGTCAAATTGTTAAAGTTGGTATTGGTGCGGAAGCAGTTTTTGAATACTTAAAGGGTGTTGACATAGTTCAACTTCAAAAAGATTTAAATAAAGAATTAGCCGAAACAACTCCAGCAGGACAAAGAAAGATACTTCGAAGATTGAAGTTGTTAGCCGAAATGGAAAATGCTGGTATTAAACCAGAATGGTTAATCATGACAAGACTACCAGTTCTTCCTCCTGATCTTCGACCAATGGTTCAATTGGACGGTGGTCGTTTTGCCGCTTCGGACTTAAATGATTTATATCGCCGTGTAATTAATCGTAATAATCGTTTGAAAAGGCTTTTGTCTTCTGGTGCGCCGGAAGTAATTTGCCGTAATGAAAAAAGAATGCTTCAAGAAGCAGTTGACTCTTTGGTAGATAACTCTGCCAGACGAGGACGAGCGGTTTCTGCAGGGGCTGCCGCTAGAAAACTTCGCTCGCTTTCCGATATGTTACGTGGTAAGCAAGGTCGTTTTCGCCAGAACTTACTTGGTAAGAGAGTTGATTATTCTGGACGATCGGTAATTGTTGTCGGACCAAATTTGAAACTTCATCAATGTGGTTTGCCAAAAATTATGGCTTTGGAACTCTTCAAACCTTTTGTAATTTCCAGACTTATTAATGATGGTCATGTTCATAACGTTAAAAATGCTACCAGAATGATTGAACGAGGTGAGGCAATCGTTTGGGATATTTTGGAAAAAATTACCACCAATTACCATGTCATGCTTAACCGTGCTCCGACTTTGCATCGACTAGGTATTCAAGGTTTTCAACCTGTTTTAATTGAAGGTAAAGCTATTCAAGTTCACCCTCTAGTTTGTTATGCTTTTAATGCTGATTTTGATGGTGACCAAATGGCTGTTCATGTACCACTTTCAACTCAAGCTAAGGAAGAAACCAGTCAAATCATGAGATCGTCAAAAAATATTCTAAAACCAGCTTCTGGGGAACCAGTGGTTACTCCTCGATTGGATATTGTTTTCGGTGCTTTTTATTTGACAACTTTCCAAGAGGAAGCACCTGGTGAAGGTAAGATTTTTGCTTCTAAAAACGAAGCAATTTTAGCTTATCATCAAGGCTTTATTCATGTACGAGCTAAAATCAAAGTTTATTTTAGAGATAAAGAAGGCAGTGGTGAGTTGGTAGAAACCTCTATTGGTAGAATTCTATTTAATAATATTTTACCTGACGGTGTTTCGTATCAAAATATACCAATGGATTCAAAAGCCTTAAAGAAGTTAGTTACTAATGCTTTTGAACATTTTGGTTCTCAAGTAACAGCTGATCTCGTTGATAATATTAAAAAAATTGGTTTTGAATATGCTGGGCTTTCAGGAATGACAATTTCTGTTGATGATATTGTTATCCCTTCTTCTAAAGACGGTATCCTAAAAGCTGGTGATAAAGTTTTGGATGAAATTGATAACCAATACCAAAGAGGTTTGATTACTGATGGTGAAAAGGGTATTAAGACTATTGAACTTTGGAACGGTATTCGTACTCAACTTGAAGGCGAAATGCTTAAAGAGTTTGGTCTTAATAATCCAGTTTATTTAATGATTACTTCTGGTGCTCGAGGATCGGTTGCTCAGTTAACTCAGATGGGTGGTATGAAAGGTTTGGTGGTTAACCCGGCTGGTGAAATTATTGAAGTACCAATTCGCTCGAATTATAAAGAAGGTCTTTCTGTTATTGAATACTTTATTTCTACTCATGGTGCTCGTAAAGGAAAATCAGATACTTCACTTCGAACTTCTGACGCAGGTTATTTGACACGAAGATTAGTTGATGTTGCTCATGACATTGTTGTTACTACCAAAGATTGTGGAACAATGGAAGGTTTAGAAATTGATCGCCAAGAATCAGTTTCGGTTGGTGAGAAATTTAGCACTAGAATTATTGGTAGAATTGTTATAAACGATGTTAAGGCTAATGGTAAAGTAATCGTCAAAAAAGGCGAAGAAGTTACCGAAGAACAGGGCGAAGCAATTGAAAATGGTGATGTTGATAAAGTTTTGGTTCGATCGGTTATGGGTTGTCGAGCCGAAAGAGGCATTTGCCAAACTTGTTATGGCCGAGACCTTGCAACTGGTAAAACGGTTGAGATTGGTACAGTTGCTGGTATTATTGCCGCTCAAGCAATTGGTGAGCCAGGCACACAGTTAACAATGAAAACCTTCCATATGGGTGGAATTTCTGGTGAAGATATTACCTCGGGTCTTCCTCGAGTTGAAGAGATTTTTGAAGCTAGAGTTCCGCGAAGCCCAGGAATTTTATCAGAAATTGATGGAAAAGCTAGAATTGTCCAAGAAAAAAATGCTCAACAAATTATAGTAACTTCTTCCGAATCACAAAAAGAAGAACATGAGTTGATTGAAGATTATGAACCAGCGGTTAAAAGCGGTGATATTGTTAAGTTCCGTCAAGCAATTGCCGTTGCTCCAGAAAAGAAGGCTATAAGATCTGGTCTTACTGGAAAAGTTAAAATCTCTGGCAAAAAACTTATTATTGAATCAACAGAGAAAAATACAGTCACTTATTCAGTCAATCCAAGAACAATTATTAAAATTAAAGATGGTGACGAAGTTAAAAAAGGTCAAGATCTAACTGAAGGTCATTTAGATTTAGCCTCTTCCTTGAAACTTCGAGGAAAAACTTCGACACAGAAATATATTATTCGAAGCATTCAAGAAATTTATGCTTCTCAAGGACAGGCTATTTCCGATAAACATATTGAAATTATTGTTAAAGGAATGTTTTCTAAGATTAAAATTAAAGAATCTGGCGACTCGGAATTCTTTGCTGGGCAAATCATTGATGTTTTGGAATTCGAAAAAGCAATCAGTGATTTAGGCAAAAAAGGTAAAAAACCACCGGTCGCGGAAGATCAAGTTATTGGTATTACCAGAGTATCTTTGAAAACTGAAAGCTTCTTGTCAGCGGCTTCCTTCCAAGAGACTACCAGCGTTTTGATCGATGCTGCTACTCGTGGAGCGATTGATAGGCTACAGGGCTTGAAAGAAAATGTAATAATTGGTAAACTAATTCCTGCTGGAACTGGATTAAAATAATATGCCAACAATATCACAACTTTTAAAATATGGGCGTAAGTCCAAACAGAAAAAAACAAAGACTCCCGCACTTCGACGTGGTTTTAACTTTTTAAAGAATAAACCAGTTGAGTTTGTGAAGGGCCGTCCTTTTTTGCGTGGAGTTTGTGTTAAAGTAACAACCGTTACACCAAAAAAACCAAACTCAGCTTTACGAAAAATCGCTAGGGTTCGTTTAACATCTGGCCAAGAAGTAACATCTTATATCCCAGGCGAAGGCCATAATTTGCAAGAACACTCAGTGGTTTTGATTCGTGGTGGTAGAGTTAAAGATTTACCAGGTGTTAGATATCATGTTGTTCGAGGTAAGTTTGATACCGCTGGCGTTGAAAATCGTAAACAAGGCCGGTCTAAATATGGTTCAAAGAAAGGTAAGTAATGCGTGGTAAAAAAGCTCCTAAAAGAAAATTAAAAGGCGATCCAAAATACAACTCAGTCACAGTTGAAAAGTTTATTAATAAAATTATGCTTCGTGGACAAAAAGAAACAGCTCGAAATCTTGTCTATAAAGCATTTGATATTTTAAAAGACAAAACTGGCAAAGAACCTTTAGAGGTTTTTGAGAGTTCTATTAAAAACGCTTCACCAATTTTAGAAGTACGACCTAAAAGAATTGGGGGGGCAACTTATCAAGTGCCAATGGAAGTAACACCTGCTAGACGTGAAACTTTAGCTATGCGTTGGATAATTAGCGCAGGTAGAAAACGCCAAGGTGCTTCTTTTGACAAAATTCTTTCTGAAGAACTAATGGCCGCTTATGAAAATACTGGTGTGGCGATAAAACAGAAAGAAAATGTTCACCGTATGGCTGAGGCCAACAAGGCCTTCGCCCACTACGCACGGTTCTAATAAAAAAGGTTTTAAGTTTCAAATTTGACAAAATTTTCGGGAATTGCAATACTTAAATTAAAGTTCGCTAATTAGTGAACTTAAGGAGGTCGAATGGATTATACTTACACAACTGACCCTGCTGCCGCAGCTGCGGGGACAGCAGCCGTTGGAGTATTCGCCGGAGTAATGATCTTTGTTTGGATTTTGGCGATTGCTACTTTTGTGGTTTGGCTTTGGGCATTGATTGACGTCATTCGTCGAAATTTCACCAACCCAAGCGACAAAACCCTTTGGCTGATCTTAGTGGTTGTCGGTGCTTTCTTCCTAGGGCCAATTCTACCGATTGTTTACCTGATTGTCGGTCGCAAAAAAGGAACATTGCCGACGAAGTAATCATTTTTCTTTCGAAGGAAAAATCAAAAAAGGCGCCACTCGCGTCTTTTTTGGTAACTTGCAAATAAAATTTAATTTGCACATAATTAGACAAATAAAATAAAAATTAATTAGGAGGAAAATGTTATCATTATTTCTTGCTCAAAGTTCTGGTAGCCCATTTGTGGCCCCAACTGTAACGGTAAACCCAGAAATTTCATCATCATCGTTACTTGAATTAATGCTTGGTTCAATACCGATCTTGATTTTTGCCTTAGCTGTGTATGTTTATATGGCGATGGCAGTAATGACGATTGCCAATAAAACAGGCACTCCGAATGGTTGGCTTGCTTGGATTCCAATTGCTAATGTTTATCTTTTAACTCAAATCGCTCAGGTCTCGTGGTTGACTATGCTGGTTTACCTATTAGCCTGGATTCCGATTGTGGGATCATTGGCGGTTATAGCAGTTACTCTTTGGTGGTGGTGGAGGATTAGTGAACAAAGAGAGTTTCCTGGTTGGATAGGACTTTTAATGATTATTCCTATTGCTAACTTTATAATCCCAGGGATTCTTGCTTGGTCTAATAGGTCTGCTCAAATCGAGTAATATTTTTGATAATAAAAATCCCCGCACTGATTTGTACGGGGAGAAGGGGACTATTGTTGTCCAGTAGAGATACTGTTTGTTTCGTGACCTTCATGTTCGAGGTCTAGGTCAGGATTGTAACCAATTTCGAGGCAAGCAGCTGCCTTAGAGGCTTCTTGCAACTTACCGTCACGAATATCTATTAAAAGACCGGAGGATTTAGCCAATTGCTCAGAAAGCTTAGCAATTAGTTTGTCTATAGCCTCGCGTTCTTCAATAATGGCAATATTGGCTTTTTTCGCTTGCTCAAGAACAAAACCAGCGTCAACATCATCGTAATAGAAGCGAAGCTCGGCCAAAATCTCTTGAATATCGCCCTCTTCTTTCTTTACTAGCTGAAGCTGATTTTTTGCTTTAAGAATTTCCTGTTCGAAATTATTAATCAATATCTTTGCACAGGCTATTCTTTCTTCATAAATTGGTGCCAAGTCGCTCAGGGACAATGTGTCAAGTCGTTCTTCTAGATTTCGAAGAGAATTTTCTGTTCTTTGCTTGTTTTGCTCAGCTTTTTCAAGGTTTTTAGCAATACGAGTTGTTGTTTCGTCTTTGAGAGTGTTGAACTTTCCCTCTTGCCAAGAGATGACTTTTAGAACAATTTCTGGGTCGTCGGTATTAATCGCAACTTTTTCCGCTAACTTTCTATTTACAAACAATCGAAGCAATCGGTGATACAAAACACCAAAACATCCATATAAAGACATACTGATAAAAAAGCTTAAGAAAAAACCAAGTACATGTAGAGGAGAATCTATTTTGCTTGTATCGAAGAAAAGAAGACTGTACATTAGTGTTATGCCAAGTCCAAAGAAAATAGGACTAAGTAGGAGATCATCAAAATCGTTATTTTCAAAATAATAATCTCTGTAGCGTACTTTCTTGATATCTCGTGGGATATCCCGTGGTTTTTCCGCCATCATTTCTTGATACAACTTTTCAAGTTGCGTTTTCATTTGTTTCGTTCTCCTTATCTAAATTGTCAAAGGTGCATTGTTACCGAAACTGGTAAAATTATACTATTTTAACGAGTAATTGTCAATATAAAATCCCCATATCAATTGATATGGGGAGAAAGGGTGTTATGATTGATTTTCTTGTTCTTTGTTCCATGCGTTAATCTTAGCTTGGTTTTCTGCTTCTTCTCGTTCGTTGGCTAGGGCTTTTGCTTTTTCGATAACATCTTCGACACAATTGTGTTTAACCATTTGCCAAGCAAGAACCGCTCCGAGACCAATAAGTCCTAACTTAATGATTTGGAGCCTAATGTCAGTTGAGTGTTGGCTCGAAATGTAAAGGAGCTGTAAGGCCAATTCTTGTCTGTAAATGCGAGACACTTCCATGCGGCATATCTCTTGCTCAATTTTATCCGACATGTCGCAACCGATATCTTTAGTAAGGTTGTTGATTCGACTAATCGCTTTTTCGGTAATTTTACTGACTAGCTCAACATTGTCCGGCGAATCAGGTTTATGGGTTTTGCCTTCAATTTTTAGAGCAATATCATGTAAGATATCGGTTCTGACAGATACTAAGTCACTTTTTTTACAAACCTCTTTCAAGATAGAGTAATATATCGGTTCTATAATTGAACGGTATCTCTGATCAAGCTGACGCCTTTTCTTTTTCAAGGAACAATGCCTCCTTTTTAGTAACTTTTCAAACTATATCAAAATCTTTTCCTTTACGCAAAAGATTGATTTTATTGGTTAGTTGTAGTATCTTTTATATTGATGTTAAGGAGGCAGTTGAAGATGTACGAAGAGCGTGTAGCACATGAAAAATATAGTTACGAGAACAAATCTCTTTCTGATTATTGGTCAAAAAGAGCTGATAAGTCTCCGCGTCTAAGTAAAGAAGAAGAATTATCTTTAGCAAGATTAGTAAGAAGTGGTAACAGAAAAGCAAGGAAGGATTTTATTGAAGCAAATCTTCGTTTAGTTATAAGCAGAGTTGATAAAATTGATCGATCTGGCCTATCTTTTTCAGATTTGGTTCAAGAGGGTAATATTGGGCTTATTAAGGCAGTTGATAGCTTTGATCCTGATTTAGGTAATAAATTTTCTACTTTTGCTGCTCCTTGTATTGATCGTGAGGTAATTCAAGCTATTTGGAATTCTGGTAAAACGATTAGAATTCCAGCTTGGGTTCAGGAACCATATTCTAAAATTAAATGGGCAGTCAATGGTTATTATTTAGAAAACGGTTGCGAACCGGAACTTAGCACCCTTCATTCTTTGTTAGTCAAAAATGAAGTGAAAGCGAACAGAGAATTAATATCTTTTGAATCATTGGTCACTATTTTGGAGGGTATGGGTGTTAAAGCGATTTTGGATAGTGAATTTGAAGATAATTGTGAGAATCAAGATTCCTTATTGAGCTTAATACCTGACAAGAATTTTATTAGTCCTGAAGATTATTTAGTTCAATTAGAGCTAAAAGAAGTTATTTTTAGGGCTATAGGACAAATATCTTCAAAGAAAAAACAGGTAGTCATAACCAAACGTTTTGGTTTAGATAACGAATCTCCTTTAATGCAAACCGAGATTGGTCGGATTCTTAATCTTACCAAACAAAGAGTTAAACAAATAGAAAATGAAGTCCTCAAAAGCCTTAGCTATGATTCTTCAATATGTCGGTATTTTAATCTAGCAGAACTTGCGTGTTAATACTTAAACGTCCCATTTCCTGGGGCGTTTTTTAAATCTTTAAAAAAAGAGCCGGTTTGAACCGGCTCTGCTTGCGGTACGCAGGGTGCTTGACCACCCGAAACCAGGCTAGTAATTTAGCGTACCATACTTAATGTGGTTAGGATCATAGGCACGTCTCCACAAAAAAGTATTTACTACAATTAATATTATATAATTTTTTTAAAATAATGCAATTTTAAAAAACCGGTAGTTAAACCGGTTGAGTGGTAGTAAGAGTTTTTTTAACAATGTACCAAGCAATGTCATCAGCTTTGTTTTCGAGGATATCGCTTAGAAGCATTGTAGCTCGGCCAAAGGTTTGTTTGAAATTGCAGAAATTATGAGTTAACTCACCTTGAATCTTGCGTTTGTTAGGTGGCCAGTAAACGACGAAATAGGTTTTTCTTTCTTTATCGTAGCCGATTTTAGCATCGAAACTTTTTTCAATAATTTCGTCCGACTCAATGCGTTTCAGCCTTAATCTTACCTTAATATCTGCTTGAACAAAAAAGTCTTCGTCACTAGTTGGTTCGTCAACAAAGACCATATTAACAATATCTGCATGAAGCCAATACTCAAAAGTCTGCCATTTTACGTAGCCCCAACCAATAAAAATGTCAATCTTTCTTATAGGTTCTACATGTTCCATTGTTTCGTACCCCCTATGTTGGCATGTTACCAGGTTTAGCGAAAATGTCAATCTTTGCCGAGTCCCTTGAAAAACCGTATTTAATGATATACAATGACAATTGAGGGGACTTCTTTTTTGTATTTAAGATAATTTAATTTAACGAGGAGCAAAGGAAAAAAATGGCACGAGAGTATTCACTAGAAAAAACACGAAACTTTGGAATTATTGCCCATATTGACGCTGGTAAAACAACTGTTAGTGAGCGTATTTTGTTTTACACTGGAAAAACTTATAAAATTGGTGAAGTTCACGAAGGTGAAGCGGTTATGGACTGGATGGAACAAGAACAGGAAAGAGGTATTACCATTACTTCAGCCGCCACAACTTGTTTTTGGGCAACACGCGATAATCCAACAGAAAAGTTTCGTTTTAATATTATTGATACTCCCGGTCACATTGACTTTACTGCTGAAGTTCAAAGGTCTCTTCGTGTACTCGACGGTGCTGTTGTTGTTTTCGACGGCGTCGCTGGCGTAGAGCCTCAATCAGAGACTGTTTGGCATCAAGCCGACAAATTCGAAGTACCAAGAATTTGTTTTATTAATAAACTTGATCGTATGGGTGCTGATTTTGACAAAGCTTTTGAATCAATAAAAACTCGTTTAACTGATAGCGCTGTTGTCATGCAGTTTCCAAATGATACTGAAGAAAGAATTACAAAAATCATCGATTTGATGCGTATGAAAGCTTTTGAGTTTTTAGGCGATAAAGGCCAAGATGTCAAAGAGGTAGAAATTCCCGAAGACCTAAAAGAAAAAGCTACAAAATTGCGCCAAGTTTTAATTGAAAAAATTAGCGAACAAGATGATGCTCTTTTGAATAAATATCTCGAGGGCGTTGAACCAACTTATGAAGAATTAAAGCAAGCTTTAAGAAAAGCGACAATCGGCAATAAATTAATTCCGGTTTTTTGTGGAACAGCTTTGAAAAACAAAGGTGTTCAACCAATGTTGGATGCAATTATTGATTATTTACCTTCACCACTTGACGTTCCGCCAGTTACAGGTATAAAACCAGGGACAGAAGAAGTTATTGAAAGAAAAGCCTCGGACGAAGAGTCTTTTTCGGCCTTGGTCTTTAAAGTTGCCGCTGACCCATTTGTAGGAACTTTGGCCTTCTTTAGAGTTTACTCTGGATCAGTTAAAGCTGGCTCTTATATTTTAAATGCCAGTAAAAATAAAAAAGAAAGAATTGGCCGAATTGTTCGACTTCATGCCGCCACTCGCGAAGAAGTTGAAGAAGTTTTTGCTGGTGAAATTGCTGCCGCTGTTGGACTAAAAGATACTTTCACAAGTGATACTTTGTGTGATGATAAAAATCCAATCATTTTGGAAGCCATTAATTTTCCAGATCCGGTTATTTCGGTGGCAATTGAGCCAAAAACAAAATCAGATCAGGAGAAAATGGGGATTGCTCTTAGTCGTTTAGCTCAAGAAGATCCAACGTTTCAAATTAAATCTGATATTGAAACTGGTCAAACAATTATTGCCGGTATGGGAGAACTTCATTTGGAAGTTTTGGTTGACAGAATGAAACGAGAATTCAAGGTTGAAGCTAATGTTGGGGCACCACAAGTTGCTTACAAAGAAGCTATCAAATCAGCTGTCAAACAAGAAGGAAAATATATTCGTCAAACTGGTGGCCGAGGTCAATATGGTCACGTTTGGTTGGAAATTGAACCTCGTGAGAGGGGTGAAGGCTTTGAATTTGTTGATAAAATTGTTGGTGGCGCAATTCCTAAAGAATTTATTCCCGCTGTCGGTAAAGGTGTCAAAGAAGCCATGGCCAAAGGTGTCATTGGCGGCTATCCTTTAGTTGATGTATCGGTAAAATTATATGATGGTTCTTTCCATGATGTTGACTCTTCGGAAATGGCTTTCCAAATTGCCGGTTCGATGGCTTTGCAAGATGGTGTGAAAAAAGCTAACCCAATTTTACTAGAGCCAATTACTAAAGTTGAAGTTATTGTTCCAGAAGAATTTATGGGTGATGTTTTGGGTGACTTAAACTCTAAAAGATGTCAAATTGAAGAATTGTCCGATCGGGCAAAGTCTAAAGTTATCGATGCCATGGTCCCGTTGGCGGAAATGTTTGGTTACGCGACGACTATTCGTTCTATTACCCAAGGTCGCGCTTCTTATACTATGGAATTTGACCATTATGCCGAAGTCCCAGCCCACATTGCCGAAAAAATTATTTCCGGCAAGTCAAAGTAAAAACTAAAACAATATATGACAATATAGGCAAACCTTAAAAAGTACACCTCGTAGGTGTACTTTTGGTTAGTTTATGTGAGTTTCGATTATAAATATGTTTATTCTATTTTCTTTATTAACGAATTTGGCACTAGAATATCAAACCAAAATAGTCTTAACGAGCAGGAATAATTTATCGAGAGATAAATTAAATTGTTAAATAATTATTGGTAATTTGCTATTATTAATCTATGGCCCAAACAAATTCATGCTTATGGTGTGATTCTGATACCACTAATTCGGTTGGACAAGAACACATAATTCCCGAATCAATCGGAGGTGTTATGAAATTACCGAAAGGCATTGTTTGTGATGAGTGCAACAATTATTTTGGCAATGAATTAGATATGCACCTAAGAACTGGTCATCCACTAATGATGTTGGCTTACCAAAGAGATCCTCAAATAAAAGGCAAGAGAAAAGGTGGTAAGGGAGTAAAGTCAAGAAGGGAAAAAAGTAAAGAATATCTAGTAAACGAACAAGGGATGGTGTGCGCAAAAACTGGTGATAATGGCTACACTCTTAATAGCGCAATTCCATTAACGTATAGTGATTTATTTGTCCGTTCGTTGCATAAATGTCTTATAAATGCTGTTGTCGCAGAGCTTGGACCTGAGATAGCAAAAGAAGAGCTTAGTAAGGTTATACAATTTGTGAAAACTGGTGAAAGTCCTTTTTCATGGAGCTATGCTGTAAGTTTTTTGGGACCATTTCCTTTAGTCTTTTTTAGAGCAAATTATATTTTGGTGAAAATTGATGACATTTATTTTTTGGCTTTAATCCATACGTCAGGTATATGGGTAGTTTCCTCTGAGCCTAATGCTATCCATCCCGCGAACATAGATTATTTGTCTAAGAAACTTTCTGAAAAGTTTTTAGAATTAGATTGGAAACTATCGGGCAATCTCACTAACAAAGAGGTTATTAGTAATTTTGGATGGGATTTTGCCGATAACCGTAAGCAATTTGGGACATTGGGTTTTTATTGGGCGACTAAAGACCTACCACCAAGTAATTGCTTATTGGGTAAGAATAAAGCCAGGCTCTTAACTGAATGTAAGACGTGCGGACAGACTAATCCAGTGCCGTTACCATTCTGTATTTTTGATTTTTCAGAATTAGCAAAAAATAAGAAGACTTACCAATTTGTGTCGAATAAGTGGAATTGCTATGATCATTCAACTTTGAAAGCGATTGATTTTGATAAGCAGCACAATCATGAAATTAAGAAAATTATTAAGCAGGGAATGAGAGTATTCTTTAACTGTTCTGATTTAGGAATAGAAATAAGGGATTGTAATTTTTCTTGTGTTAAGTGCAAAAATGAAATCTTGTTTAGTTCTAAAGACTGCTTTGTTTAATAGAGGACAAACCAGGAACTAAACAGTAAATAGAGGGGACGGTTCTCTTTTTAAGATACGATTTCGCTTTTTACTCTTTTGGCTTACTTGAAATACACCTACGAGGTGTATTTTTGAGGTAATTTCAGAATTTTTTCGCCCTTGCCAACTTATGGGTGGGTGATACTATGGAGATGTTAAAATTTATTAGATTGTGTAATGAAAAGAAATTTTTTAAATTCAATTGAAATTAGCGAGTATAATTCGATAAAGCATTTATTGATAGAGTTTGCTGTACCTAATGGTGAATATGGAAGTGGACTAACATTATTAGTAGGCTCAAATAGTTCAGGAAAAACATCGGTTATAGAGATGCTAGATCTAGTTAATAATATGAGCCAAAGAGGTAGAATGGCGACTTTAAGCCATTTTTTTAATAATTCCCACGGCTCTTTGTACGGAAAAAAATTTAGTTTAAAATTTTTCATAAACAATAAAATATTTCAACTAAAAAGAGATGATAAGGTTATAGATATTCATGGTGAACTACATCAAGTACCTATTGATGATAAAAATATTGTAGTATCAGCGGATAAATCATGGGCTCTCGATATTTATATAACTGACGCTCATCGATATATTACTAACAAGACACGTGGAATTATTGGAACAATTGCGAATTCTCGTGAAACTTATGTTAGAATGTTTCAAAGTGAAAGAATTGCTAAAAAAACAATCGGGCATAATAAACATGATATAGGAATAATGAATGAGAAATATCCAGATGATTATCCGAATGCTATTCCCTACGAAGAGAGAGTTGGAATTAGGATGCATGCTATATGTGCAAAGCTTGACGATTTTAATATCTATTACTCAGAAATAACCAATTGTCAGATTTCTTTAGAATTAAATAAACAATCTGCAAACCATTATTTGCTTACATGCAACGGTATCCCAATAGAAACTACAGGAGACGGAATAGTTAATCTTATATGTGTTATTGATGCTATTTATGATTCTAGCCCAGGAGACATTATAGTTATTGACGAACCTGAGCGTTCATTGCATCCAATATGGCAAAAGAAATTATCCATAATATTGGGAGAGTTATCAAAAGATCGACAAATAATCATTGCTACTCATTCACCATATTTTATTGATTGGAGTTCCTTGGTCAACAAAGGGAAATTATGGAGAATGCATCAAACTGAAAAAGGTATCTCAGCAGATTGTTTATCAGAAAATTCGATTGGAATAATAACAAATATTATTTCAGATTCTTGTAATGTTCATGTTCTAGGGCTAGAATCAAAAGAAATTTTTTTTCTTCAGGACGAAATAATCCTTGTTGAAGGACAAGACGATGCGTTACTCTACCCAAAAATTTCAAAGCAGATAGGGTTAAAATTAAAAGGAAATATTTTCGGTTGGGGAGTTGGTGGAGCAGAAAAAATGGCTAAAATTGTTAAAATATTGATGGATCTTGGCTATCAAAAAGTTTTTGGGATATTAGATGGAGATAAAAATGAATTAATGGCAAAACTTAATAATAAGTACAAAACACAATATAAATTTGCAATAATTCCCGCAAAAGATGTTCGGGATAAAAAACCCACCAAAAAAACAGATGCTACTGAGGGGCTTACAGAAAAGAGTGAACTAAAAGATAAATATAAATCAAAAATAACAGACTTGTTTAATGAAATCGATAATTATTTCACCAGTATTGGCTAGGAAATACTGATAAGAGCAATCATAGAGGATGCTGAGCGCATGATTTCTTAGTGATAAAGCTTGCCTGCCTCTAGAGATGAAGAAGAGCTAATTATTAAATAGGGGACGGTTCTCTTTTTAAGGTATGATTTTGCTTACTTAGTGTTTAGCACAATAGTGGGATAAAAAAAATCCCCCGGGAAATCCCGGGGGATTGAGCTTGTACTTTTTAGTACGAGTAGGCAATACCGAAGCCTAAAGCAGAATCTTTGTCACTCCATTTGACTCTAAGTTCCGGTGACCAGTTATTGATAGTCTTTGTGCAACGAAACCATTTGTTTTTGTTGCAGATGGCAGCATGATAAGTAATGTTATTACTATCCGTGCAAGAAAGACCGAGAATTGGTTTGCCTCCATTTTTGAAAGTGCTATAAAATTCCAGCCCTTTCAACTTTTTACGCAGTCCAAGTGCTACTTGGTCATTTTTCTCTAACGGTATCATCAAACCAATGCCATCATCGTTATTGTGAAGATCGAAGGTCAGATCTTTTTTGCCTTTGTAGTCACAGTTATCCCAACTGTCAGTGTCGAAGGCGATATCCAAACTATCATTGACACTTTTGGTGAAGATGAACTGATTTTGAATATGTCCTTCTTCAGAGTGCCAATTGATATAAGTTATCGCAACTCCACAGATAGGTTGAGTGAGACTTAAGAACCAATCATTATCGTCGTTAGCCACCTTGTAAAACGGGCCAGACCAGCGATGAAGATTAGTTAAATCAGCCGGATTTGCTGCATGCACTTGGCATGTAAGAGCGAAAAATACTATCAGTACAGTCAACGTTTTCATGTTTATCTCCTTTAGCTTTTAGATTAGATTTCTCATACAAATGACAAACCAATCTAGCCAGAAGAGGTACATGATCAATTGACATTACTGCTCCTTTAGGGATAGTAAATTTTGTATCTTGCAAAAGGCTTGCTTCGAAGAAAGTTTTCTTTTCTTTGTACGCTACGGGAAAACAAAACTGTTTTAAGTCTTGATCTCCCGTGTCGTGATTTGCTTCGTTGTATTCCGCAATTGGCCCTGCGCGTTGATACTGTTGGTGAATCACAGCTTTTTTAAAAGATGTATTCGAGCTAAATACTGGTGGAGTTGCTAAAGAAAAGATAATTGTTACTAGAAATGAAAATACATACGCTAATGCAAATCGACTGGTACATGTTTTTTTCCATTCCTGATACTTTTCTTTAGAACTCGCAATTTCTTTTACTTGCTTTCGTTCAGCTTTAGTTAATCTAGAAAAGTATTTACCCTTGATGCGTCGCATCTCTGCTTCAACATCAATTTCTCTAAAAATAAATTCAGGATACTGCCAAATATATTGCCAAAACAGTATGGGTGCTAAAAAGAAATCTTTTTTATTTGCGAAAAATGTTTTCAAGATTCCTTCTTTTTCAATCATTCGAAGTAAGAAGATTGGGATTGAAAAAAGAATAGTTAGAAGATATGTTTGCAAAAATCCCATTAAAAAGGCGATCTGCTTTTTCTTTGGGACAGGTTTTGGTTTAGAATCAATACCTGTTAATTTATCAAGCCGAGCGCGATATTTGTTCTTAGCCTTCTCTAAAATTTTTGCACCATTTGGCATGCTTTGAATATTTTGGTGCATATAGCTCTGGAGAACGCTAATATTGTAGTCGGTGACACATCCATATTTTTTCCAAATATCATTTAAATCTCTGAAGTACATTTCTGGAGAGTAGCGGTTACCAAGTTTTTTGGCTTCCCTTATTTTTTTTCCACCGTACTTCGTTAATTCTATCTGCTTGTCAGGTGTTAAGTGAATTTTCGGTTGGCTTTTTAGCGTAACATAAGCATGTTTAATAAACGCAGATGTGTTAATTGACAGAAGCCAAATTATCACGATTGCAAATTTTAACGACCATCTTAAAAGGTCGTTATTGCGCAAAAAACAATAGATTCTTGTCATAACGACCTCCTAATTGTTAAGGTATTTCAGCTACTACTGAACGCTGATACTTTATCATTTTTTAATGTAAATGTCAATTCATTTTACTATCTTGTATTTTTATGTGATTAGGGGACGGTTCTCTTTTTAAGGTATAATTCTGCTTTTTACTCTTTTGGTTTATTTAAAGTACACCTACGAGGTGTACTTTAAGGTTATTAAATTTAAAAAAAATCCCCCGCCTAGCATTTATGCCAAGCGAGGGTTGGAATGAGAGGCCAAGGGTCAAAGTTATTTGCCAAGGCGAACGAGACGGTCGTAGTCGTAACAGTTAAGGCCGAGCCAGTACCAGTCCAGGTGCCAGCCAGCAGCGTACCAGCGCAGACATGGGACATAGAGAACGCCGCGCGGACTACGCCAAACGGTGCCAGTAAATACCAGATAGAACTTCCGCCATTCGACGGGAATCTTGTCTTGCTGTTCGAGTATTCGTTCGGCGTGAAGCTGACCAGCGCGAGCGCCTCTGTTCTCGACGTCCTCTTTGGATCGCTCCAGCATTATGTGTCCAATCATCCTAGACTCGCCTTCCAAAAGGAAGGTATCCAATGTGAGAGTGGGTTCGCCCTCAAGGGCGACATTCTCGATGAGCTCCCATTCGTCCTTCGTTTTGTCAAACCGAAAACCCTCAACAGGTTTCGGCAAAACCATTGTCGGAAGGATGGGCGGTGCTTCTGTCTTTGTCATAACTGAAAATCCTCCTGTTCTGAATTGTTGGAAGTGCGGAAATTACTTGGTTTCAAAAATTTCAAGCTCAATAACTAAGCAATTGTAGCACATCTGAACCTGAAAGTCAAGATCAACGAGCTCGTTTTCACTGGGAAATAGAGGACAATCGCACCCCGGGGGTGCGATTTAGAGGTTATAAATGACATCCTTACAGATTAATTAAGAGAACTTATTGTTTATGGTAAACAATATAAGTGTTTAGGTCATGAAAACGATTGCTTTCTGATTGACCTTGAGTTGCATCATATCCAGCTGGATAATGAGCTTGGAAGCCGTGACCAAATTCTAAATTTGTGCCAGAGATTTTATAGATATCATATATTGTTTGACCACTATACAGTATATTGACTTGATCGGTTTGTGGAGTGGTAAGTTGGTAATTAGTGGTTGCCGTTCCTAGCTCCCAATTTGGAACGCAGTCATGACTCGTGCTGTCATTGCTCCAACGAGTATGAACAGCGCTGCCGTCATCTTTAATTACCATCTGATGTTTTTCCGACCAGGGACTATTAGAGTCCGGAACCAAACAATCGGATGTCCAAGTACCAACTAAATTTTTGTCGAAGCTGCCAGACTTTTGCTTGGTTGCAACTTGACTTGAGTTTGTTGGGCTAGGAGTGGAAGTGCTGGAGTTATTGTCAGCCTTTCGTAAAATCCATGCTAAACCAAAATAACCCCCAAAAATAATTACCAAAACGATTCCTGTAATTAGAATTGTTTTCCAAACTGGTGAAGGTGCTTTTTTAGTTTCTTTTTCGTCAGTCATAAAACCCTCCTTTGAGCTTTACAATTATTTAATTACATATTAGATCAAATAGGTTAAAATAGCAAAAATTTTATTAAACCATATCTCGCTTTTTAGCTTGTATTTTTATGGTTTTGGGATTAGAATTTAAGTATAATAAAAGTACATGGAGGACTTATTATGGATTATATGGCTATTTTAAAGAAATCTTTCGCGATTACCATTAAAAACAGGTATCTTTGGATATTTGCTATTTTAGCTGGTGGCGTCGGTAGTAATTGGGGGTCATTTTCTAATGGATCGAGTTTTTCTGACAAATGGGATAATACTATTAATCAAGCTCAGATTAGTAATTTTTGGAATAATTATGGTGGGATAATTCTTATCATTCTGTGCCTAGTTCTTCTTTTAGGATTCTTTTGGATAATTCTATCAATTATCTCTCAGGGAGCTCTTTTAGGTTCAGTTGAGGCAATCCAGAAAGGCAAAAAACACAATTTTTGGTTAGGGTTAAATTACGGTTGGCATAAATTTTGGCGGGTTTTTGGTGTAGGGATCCTTCTGTTTTTAATAGTCTTGCTTTCAGTTGTTGTTTTAGCTTTACCGGTTATTCTCTTTGTGATTGCTAAAATTTATGTTTTAGCGGTTATTTATGGTATTTTAATCTTTCTTGTAGATTTAGTTTTATGGCTGTATTTAGGTGTTGTTTCTCCTTATATTCAAAGATTAGCAGTTTTAGGTGACCATAGTGCTTGGCAGGCGATTGTTTCTTCTTGGGACTTTTTCAAAAAGAATATAAAAGATATTTTAATAGTCTACTTGCTCTTGATTGCTGTAGGAATTGCTGCTGGTATTGCTATGATTTTGGTGGTTTTGCTTGTTGGTGGGCTTCTGGCAGCTCTTGGTTTTGGTCTGTATCTGGCTTCAATGGCAGTCTTTTGGATGTATGTAGCTGTTTTTGGTTTTGCTTTTATAGTTTTTGTCCTTATTCTGGGTGGAATAATTAGCACATTCAACTCTTCAGTTCTAACCTTAGTATACTTAGAGCTTACAAAGTCTTGACGAAGAATATATCTTTTGTTATTATTCTGGTGAGGGGAGTTTTTTGACTGTATAGTAAACAGTTGACTTTTTTTGGAGTATAAGGTATACTAATAAATGAATTTGTTTTTTTCCGTTTTCACGGAGCAAAAATAAAGTAAAATAATAAATATTTAAAGGTAATATCCCTGATACTATATTAGGGAGCGGAGGTACAAAAATGGCAGCAGAAAAATTTGAACGAAAAAAACCCCATGTTAATGTGGGAACTATTGGTCACGTTGACCATGGTAAAACAACTTTAACAGCAGCAATTTTAAGTGTTCAAGCAGGAAAAGGTTTGGCTCAAACTCGTAGTGTTGATCAAATCGACAATGCTCCTGAAGAAAAAGAACGCGGAATTACAATTGCTACTTGTCACGTTGAGTACGAAACAGAAAAAAGACATTATGCTCACGTTGATTGTCCGGGGCATGCTGATTATGTCAAAAACATGATTACTGGTGCCGCTCAAATGGATGGCGCTATTTTAGTTGTCTCTGCCGCTGATGGCCCAATGCCTCAAACTCGTGAACACATTCTTTTGGCTTACCAAGTCGGTGTGCCAAATATTGTTGTTTACCTAAATAAAACAGACCAAGTCTCTGATCCAGAGCTTTTAGACCTAGTTGAAATGGAAGTTAGAGACTTACTTAAGAAATATAAGTTCCCAGGTGACGAAATCCCTATTGTTAAAGGCTCAGCTTTGAAAGCTCTTGAAGGTGATGCAGAAGCTGTAAAATCAATTAGTGATTTAATGGATGCTTTAGATTCTTATATTCCTGAACCAAAAAGAGATATCGAAAAACCACTTTTGGTGGCTGTTGAGGATGTTTTCTCAATCAAAGGACGAGGAACAGTTGCTACCGGTAGAATTGAACGTGGTAAAGTCAATGTTAACGATGAAGTAGAAATTGTTGGCTTAAAACCAACTAAAAAAGTTATTGTTACAGGTGTAGAGATGTTCAAAAAGCAACTTGACGAAGGTGTTGCTGGCGATAACGTTGGAATTTTGCTTCGTGGTGTTGAACGTGAAGATATTGAACGCGGTCAAGTAATTACAAAGCCTGGTTCAATCACACCTCATACTGAATTTGAAAGTGAAGTTTATATTTTAACCAAGGAAGAAGGCGGTCGTCATACACCATTCTTCAAGGGTTATAAACCACAATTCTACATTCGAACAACCGATGTTACTGGTGAAGTAGAATTACCAGCTGATACTGAAATGGTTATGCCTGGCGATACAATCAAATTCAAAGTTAAATTACTTCAATCAGTCGCTATGGAAGAAGGCATGCGTTTTGCTATTCGCGAGGGTGGTAGAACAGTTGGTGCCGGAATTGTTTCCAAGATTGTTAAATAAAAAATAAATTGGCAAAAATGCAAAAGAAAAATTCTCAAAAGATAAGAATCAGACTGAAGGCTTACGATCATCGGATCATTGATAAGTCTTCAGCTAAAATCATAGAAACCGCCGAAAGAACAGGAGCAGTTGTTTCTGGTCCGATTCCCTTGCCAACAGAAAAAAACAAAGTCACGGTTTTAAAATCACCATTTGTCCACAAAGATAGCCGAGAACAGTTCGAGATGAGGATTCATAAACGTTTAATAGATGTGATGGATCCTTCACCTAAAACCATTGACTCACTTATGAGTCTTGATTTACCAGCCGGTGTGGATATCGAAATTAAAACCTAATAATATTATAAAAATATCAAAGTTCAGAATTTAAATGTCAGGATAATATCTATGTGAAATAGGTGTTTCCGGACGAAAGATTTGTATGAAAGCAATTTTAGGAAAAAAGATTTTAATGACAAGGATTTTCAATGAAACTGGTGTGCAAATACCGGTAACTTTGATAAAGTTAGAAAATAATATTGTCACACAAATTAAAACTCAAGAAAAAGACGGCTATGCAGCTTTTCAGATTGGCGCCGGAGTTAAAAAGAAATTTAACAAACCTGAATTGGGTCATCTTAAAAAAGTTGATGAAAATCTTAAACCAAAAGTCTTGTACGAAATTAAAACTGATAAAACTTATCAAGTAGGAGATAGCCTAACAATTGATCAATTCAAAGAAGAGGAAATGATCAATGTTACTGGCGTAAGTAAGGGTAAGGGTTTTGCAGGAACTGTTAAGAGACATAATTTTAGTTTAGGTCCAAAAACTCATGGTTCACACAACTATCGCCAGCCAGGTTCAATTGGTTCAACTTATCCAGAAAGAGTTATTAAAGGTAAGAAAATGGCCGGCCATATGGGTCACGAAAGAGTAACAGTTAAAAACATTGAAATTATAAAAATCGACGATCAGTCCCAAGAAGTTTTACTTCGAGGTGCTGTTCCTGGTCCAAAAAATACAAATGTTTTGATTTGGAGTCACAATGAAAGTTAAAGTATTTTCTACTGGCAAAACTGAAGAATCTGTAGAATTATCCCCAGAAATTTTTGGGGTGACTTCAAGTCCAAAACTTGTCCCCCAGGTTTTACAAACACAATTGGCTAACAAACGCCAACCAATTGCTTGTGTAAAAGATAGAGGAGAAGTTTCTGGTGGTGGAAAAAAGCCTTGGAAACAAAAAGGTACTGGTAATGCTCGTGCAGGTTCAAATCGTTCACCGATTTGGATTGGTGGTGGCATAACCTTTGGCCCTACAAATGTTAGAAATTTTCATAAACGTTTACCTCAAAAAATGCTTCAAAAAGCGATTTTGACGGTTTTAACAGAAAAATTGAAAAATAATAAATTAGTTGTTGTAAAATCTTTGAAAATGCCAGAAATTAAAACCGCTAAGGTTCAATCTTTCTTAGAAAAATTACCGATTGAAGAAGGAAAAATCCTGGCAGTTTTAAGCCACACAGATGTTAATTTTGAATTATCAGCGGCTAATTTACCTTATATTAAAGTTATTCAGATCCAAAATATTAACATTTTAGATTTATTAAAATACGATTATCTTTTAACTGACGTTGACGGGATTAAAGCTTTTGAAGGTATTTTCAAACCTACAAACATCAGTGAGCCAGTTGTGGAAAAAGTTGCTAGTAAGTCTAAAGAAAAAGAAGTTGTAAAAGGGAGTGAAAAATGAGTGAAATTTTAATCGCCCCTATTATTACCGAAAAAGCAGTTTCAAAAGTTGATCAAGGTTCTTACGTTTTTAAAGTAAGTAGAAAAGCAAATAAGATTCAAATTGCCAACGCAATTACTGATTTATATAAAGTCAAAGTAGAAAAAGTCAATGTTATTAACAAGAAACCAGAAAGTGTTTTCATTAAAGGTAAATCTGGCCAAAAAAAAGCTTGGAAAAAAGCGATTATCACCTTGAAAAAGGGCCAAAAAATTGCCGAATTTGAACAAAAATAAGTAAAATGATTAAGAAATATAAACCAACAAATTCAGGTAGACGCAAAATGTCAGTCACAGACTATTCAGTTTTGACGAAGAAAAAACCAGAAAAGAAATTAACAAGGGTTTTGAAAAGTAATGCCGGTCGAGACAGAACCGGTCAAATTAGTGTTCGTCATCAAGGTGGCGGAGAAAAAAGAAAATATCGATTAATTACTTCTTTAAATAGTAAACCGGGCATGTCAGCCAAGATTGAAACTTTAGAGTATGATCCAAATCGCAGCGCTTTTATTAGCCTTGTAATGTTCGAAGATGGCGTCAAGGCCTATATTCTAGCGTGGGAAGGTTTAAAAGTTGGTCAAGAAGTAACATCCGGTGATAACGAAATGCAAAAAGGCAATCGTTCGACTTTAAGCAAAATTCCTAATGGTGTGGGAATCTTTGATATCGAATTACATCCAGGTCAGGGCGGAAAATTAGTTCGCTCGGCTGGTAATAGTGCAACAATTGTTGCCAAAGAAGGCAAATGGGTTCAGGTCAAATTGCCATCAGGTGAAATTCGAAAAATTAACAAAGATTGTTTTGCTTCAATTGGTCAAGTTTCCAATGTGACCCATTCATCTCAAAGAATCGGTAAAGCGGGACGCAAAAGACACATGGGAATTAGACCAACTGTCAGAGGAAAAGCGATGCATCCAGCGGCTCACCCTCATGGTGGTGGAGAAGGTGTTAATCCAATTGGGTTAAAATATCCTAAAACTCCTTGGGGAAAGCACGCGTTAGGTGTAAGGACACGAAAAAAGAATAAATATTCAAGTATTATGATTGTTCGAAGGAGAAAGAAATAATATGAGTAGATCACTTAAAAAAGGTCCTTACGTGGATGAAAAATTATTAAAGAAAATACAGAATTTAAAAGCTGGTGAACAGACAGTTGTTAACACTTGGGCAAGACACTCAACTATCTCGCCAGAAATGGTTGGTAAAAAGATTGGTGTTCACAATGGCCGACAACACACACCGGTTTTGATTGTTGAAGATATGGTAGGTCATAAATTAGGTGAATTTGCACC
>JBAYHL010000007.1:0-52797 GCA_041666185.1 Patescibacteria group bacterium
AAACTTGTAGATACGGTTGAGGTTTATGGTTGTCCAACGAAGGTGTCTCTTGAGCCTAATAATGGTCAGCCGGATTATTGCATTGAGTGTTTGCTAAAAATAACGATTCGATGCACTTGGTGCGGTGAACCAATTTTCCCAGATAGTCCCATCACTCTCTATTCAGCTTCGGACAAAACTTTTGAACCGCCCAAACACGCTGTTTATTATTGGGACGGCAAGCGAAGATGTTTTGTTGGCTGTATGCGATTTAACTGTGCTGAATCAGGCGCAGATCGAGCTGGTTTTTGGGTTCCGCCAGGTGTAGTTAAGCGAGTGGCTTCGCCATTAGAATTAGCTCTTAGTTCAGGGTCAACAGTGGTGGTTAGTGATCTATCTGACCAAAACGAAGAACCTACTTTAATTCCAGTGGAAAAAATAGGGGAATAAACTTGCAATTGGGGGAATTTTTACTATGGCTGCCTTTAGGCAGCCATTTTGCTATAATAAAAAGTGAATTAAATAGAAAACTACACAAAACACGGAGCGGAGGGGAATATGTCAGAAACAAAAAAATCAGTTGATACGGTAACGAAGACTGAAACGAAAAAAGAAATCTCTCAGACCAAAACAGCTGAAGATAAAAAACCGATAAAGAAGACTAGTAAGCGAAATCTTTGGTGTATTTTTGGCGGTGGTTGCTGTTTATTGTTATTGGTATTAATTGTTCTTTCGGGTCTTTTTCCTTTTTTCTTTGCCTTTTTCAGATCAGGTGCCGATACAAAAACTCCTTTGCCAAATTCAAGTAGTAGTTCATCTGTAAGACTTTCGCCGACCCCAACACCAACAGCAAAAACAACTCAAAGCCAAAACTATCCTGAGCCAGAGGCTTGCCAGCCCCTTCAATTGACAGATTCAATTCCAATTGATATTAGCCCAAGCAATCCCGGTTTAAAACAAGATATTGATACTCATTATTATCAAGTTTATGGTTACACGCCTTATCAAGTAAGAGCCCAATTGAATGAATGTGGCTCAAAAAGTGGTGATGAAGCTTACGATGCTTATACGTCTTATTATATTAATTGGAACTATAATTTAGCGCCAACCACTAATGGGTGCAGTATTAAAAATGCCGTTGTTGGAGCAAAAATTGATTATTTTTATCCAAAGTGGGAAGATCCTGGCAACGCTGAAGAAGGTTTAGCCAAGCGCTGGCAAACATATATGACCAATTTAATTATTCATGAAGAGATTCATAAAGATATTTCAATTGCTGGTGCGCAGGCAATTTTAGATGCTCTCTCAAAGATTTCAACTTATCCTACTTGTGACGAAGCATCAAGTGCTGCCGCTACTGCTGCCAATAATCTTTTCGAAGATTACAAAGCTCAGAATGCGGCTTACGACGCCGAAACTAATCATGGTGAAACTCAAGGGGCTGTTTTTCCATAGGGTTGAATAAGAGAGAAAAAAATAGTAAAATAAACCTGAATTAAAAAAGAGGAGGACAGATGCAAGATCACCGAACGATACTTATGTTTTTGGCTCAAGAAAATTTTCGTGATGAAGAATACGAAATTCCTGAAAGTATTTTTAAAAAATCTGGGTTTGAGGTTCAAACGGCATCAGTAAGTTCGGGTGAGGCAATTGGTAAATTTGGCACAAGAGTTAGAATCGATCTGCCCCTTTCTCAAATACATGTTGATGATTACGTAGCAATTGTTTTTGTTGGTGGATCAGGGGTATCGCAATTATTGGGTAATCTGGAAGTGCTAAATCTTGCCCGAGACTTTTCTAAGGCTGGCAAGCTATCAGCAGCTATCTGTTGGGCACCTCAAATTTTAGCCAACGCAGGACTTTTGCAAGGTAAAAAAGCAACTGTTACACCTGAAGAAAAAGAAACTTTAGAAGCTAAAGGAGCAATTTATACTGGTAATCCAGTAGAAATTGATGATAGTATTATTACCGCTAATGGTCCAAAAGCCGCTGAAGAATTTGGTGAAAAAATTATTCAGTTTTTAGGGTAAATGCAGAAAAATTATGGCGTGTTCGTCTAGTGGCCTATAATTTCGTCAGAAATTTCCGCGGCCGAAGGCCTATGACATCGCCATTCCTTTGGTAGCATTCTTGGCCTTATCGTCTAGTGGTTAGGACGCAGGATTCTCATTCCTGTAACACGGGTTCGACTCCCGTTAAGGCTACCAAATAACACTTTGTGTTGTGCATGGCGAAGATCACGGGTTCGAATCCCGTACACGCTGCCAAAAAAATTAAAAAAATCTTGTCTAAGAATCAAGATGTTTAAATCAAGCTTAGTTTTAAAGAGATTAAATTGAATGAATATGAAACTTAAAGAAGCAACAAAAGAAGATCTAAAGGCCATACTAAATTTCGAAAAGGAAGCGGCTAGCCAAACTTTTCACGCAATGATTACTGAGCAAGAAATTAAAGAATTTTTAATTCAAAATAAAGTATTCTTCATAAACTATGAGAGCAAAAACGTTGGTCTAATTGGCTATGAGCCGAAAGAAGATTCAAACTATATAAGTGAGCTAATTGTTTCATCAGATTATCAGAGCAAAGGAATAGCCACGAATGCTGTTAAAGAACTGCTGAAAACTATTGGGGACAAGCCATCGGAACTTCATACCCATCCAGAAAATAATTCTGCCATAATTGTTTATCTTAAATCTGGTTTTAAGATAAAAGGATGGAAAGATAATTACTACGGAGATGGGGAACCAAGATTAATCCTATTCAAGGAAAAAAATGATAATTAATGAAACAGAAAATTTTATTGTAGAAGCACATGAAAAGCCATTCGTATCAAGAACCGATGGTGGTCATATTCGTATTAGAATCAAAGATGAAAGTGTTACCGATCGAACGAAACTTGATCCCAAAACAGCAAAAGAACTTATGAGATTGACTATGATTGTTGGCGAGGCAATGGAAAAAGCAATGAAGAATCGCGGTATTCCTGTAGTTAAAATAAATTATCAAGATATGGGTAACTGGGCATATAAAAGAGGTGAAAAACCGTTCTTACATATTCATGTTTTTGGTCGTGCTGAAAATTCAGTAAAACAGCCCTTTCCTGAATCGGTCTATTTGCCAGACAGATCCACGGGATTTTACGAAGGGTTTGAGCCGCTTAACGATGAAGATGTTACCGAGATTAAAGAAGAGATTAATAAGGTCGGGAAACAAGAAAAATATAAGTTAGAAAACTGGTAGGTGCCATTTTTTAGTTATTTAAATATTATTAGTGCTAGTTTATCTTAAGAAAATAAAGTTCTCAATTCTTTTCCAACAGATTCTTGCCAAAATTGATCGGACTCCTCTTTTGTCATTTCGACAATATATTTACCCAGCTCCTTGTCTATCTGGATTGATTCGAGAGGATATCCTGGCATTCTCTTTGGCGATATCTTGCTAGTGAAATACCTCGTTTTAGAAATAGCAGTTATTTCTTTAGTTGTTCCGTTGGGAAAAGCAAGACAGATTGAGAATTCCCAATGCCCGGTCATATTGCCCCCGTGTTTTTTAATCAATGCTGAATAATACTCAAGCATTTCTTCATCAGTAGGGCGACCATTGTACCCAGGGATTCTTCGGACGTGCATGCCAGGTTGAACATTATCATCCAAACCATCGATGTAAAGAGCGTTATCCATAGATAACACGGGCTGATCGATAGCTTCACAATAAGCTGCGGCTTTTTTTTGGGAATTCTCCTGAGGAGTTTTGCCATCTTCTTCTATATCAGGGAGATTTTTGAATTTAGATAAACCTAAAACCTTAATTCCGAGTGGATCAAGAGCTGCCTGAACATGAGCAACTTTACCTGGATTAGTTGTGCCGAATATTATCTTTTTCATATCAAAATCTTAACTTAATTGTATTTTCAGTTCAAGTTATTTAAAAAAGGCTCTGGAATTAACCAGTGCCTTAATGTATTTTTTGATAGTAAATGGACTAATTGGTTTGAGCTGAAAGTTCGATTTCTATTTCTTCACCATAAGGTGTTAGACGAATTGTGCGGAAAGATGCTTGATAAACCTTCTCTTTTTTTTCGGTGATCAGGAAATTGCCGTTTACGGGTTTATATTCGGCAATTTCTGACTTACTAAATTTGCGCTTCCAAAAAAGAAAAGAAGGTTGCTCCAAAGATTCTAGTCCTGCCCACCATCTTGCAAGATTAGCAACTTCTTGCATGTCACAACCGGAACTGCTGATTCCTCCGCATCTTTCTCCATCTAAATCGTACATTTGACTGATCACGCCACGACCATTTTTGTATGGAAAAATAATAACTTTAGCGCGGGGAATAGTGTTAAGCAGGCAACATGAAAGGCACTTCTGAGCGTTGGTTGCTTGATTTGTGAAAAAAAGAAGGAGATTTATTGGAATGTCGTTTTGCAATTTTTATTCCTCCCTTGGAAATATGTTTTGCAAAGCTGTTTGGATTATACAATATTAGTTGGGTTTGTGCAATCATTAGCTTGCGTAATTTTTGTATTTAATAATTTATGATATATTAAATAAGCAGTGAATCATTCATTTTTATATTTAATTATAACCGCGGGACTTTTGGATAGTTTCAATCCGTGCGCGATTGCTATTTTATTGATTTTTATTACCTTAATGCTGACTTTGCAAAAATCACGTCGGACAATTGTTATTTTGGGCTTAACTTATATTGCCTCAGTTTTTCTAGCTTACCTAATAATTGGTGTAGGTTTGCTTAGAGCCGTTCATCTTTTCAATGTTCCTAAAATATTTACGGAAATTATTGGTTGGGTTTTAATAATTTGGGGACTTTGGAGCATAAAAGACTATTTCTTTCCAAAGCTACCTTTTCGACTTTCAATCTCTTTAAAAGGTCGCCAGATTATTGCTTCTTATGCTGAAAAAGCAACGATTCCTGCAACAATAATAATGGGATTTCTAGTTGCTATCTTTGGTTTTCCTTGCACAGGTGGTATTTATTTGGCAACTTTAGCCTTGCTTTCGGCCAAGCAAACATACTTTAAGGGTATTTTATATCTTTTAATTTATAATCTAATGTTTGTAATGCCATTAATCCTAATATTTCTTGGAACAACTAATAGACTGGTAACGGAAAAAATAATTAATTTAAACGAAAAAAACAGTCCGGTTTTTCGTCTCGTGATTGGTCTTGTAACTTTAGGAATGGGCTTGATTCTGGTCTTGTGGCTAACGAAATGATAAAATTAAATTGTTAAATTAAAAATATAATTACGGAGGTAATATGGCCGAAGAACAAATTAAACCTAAGGGTAAAGTACCAACTGTTGACCCAAATCTTTGCATTGGTTGTGGTCTTTGTGTAACAACTTGTGGAGATACTTTTCAGTTAGGCGAAGATGGAAAATCTTATGTTAAAAATCCATCAGGTTGTGAAAAATGCAATTGCCAAGAAGCAATCGACAACTGTCCAGCTCATGCAATTTCTTGGCTAGAACAGAGTTAAAATTAGACAAATTTTATTATTGTCCACCGTCGTTCAATCTCTTTGAGAAATAGGTGATTATTCCTCTTCTCAAAATAGATTTCACTTTGGTGGACTTCCAGTTTTGCTTCCTGTTAAGGAACGCAAAATATGGAGCGGAGGTTTTTATGTACGACTCAATTATTATTGGCGGTGGGGCAGCAGGAATTACCGCGGCCATTTATTTAGCTCGCAAAAAAATGAAAATAATCCTTTTGACTGAGGATTACGGTGGTCAAATGGCTAAAGCTGGTAGTATTGAAAACTATCCGGGGTTTAAAAGTATTTCAGGTATTGATTTAACCACGAAATTACAAGAACATTTAGCAGAATATGATATCGAGAACAAAACAGAGTCCGTTAAAGAAATTGTTAAAACTGACGCTGGTTTTGAAGTTAAAACTGCTAGTGATAATTATCAAACAAAAACAATTTTAGTTTGTTCTGGCAAAACTCACCGTCATCTTGGGGTGCCGGGGGAGGAAGAATTTGCCGGCAAAGGTGTTAGCTATTGTGCAACTTGTGATGGTCCACTTTTTCAAGGTAAAACTGTCGCAGTTGTTGGCGGTGGTAATTCGGCTTTAGACGCTGCCTTAGATATCGAAAAATATGCAACCAAAGTTTACCTTTTAAATATTGGTCCGGAAGTTCAAGGTGATGCGATTTTGAAAGAAAAGTTTGAGAAAACAACTAAAGGCGAACTTATTAATAATGCAAAAACACTTGAAATTCTAGGCGATCAAATGGTTAAATCTTTAAAATATGAAGATAATCAAACCAAGGAGCAAAAAGAAATTGCTTGTGACGGAGTTTTTGTTGAAGTGGGCTGGACACCATCAACTAAATTGTTAAAAGGTTTAGTTAAATTAAACGAAATGGAAGAGATAGAGGTTGATAAAGCTGGCGCAACATCAATTTCTGGAATTTTTGCCGCCGGTGATGTTACGAGCTCATTATTTAAACAAATTATTATTGCCGCCGGTGATGGCGCAACAGTTGCATTGAGTGCTTGGAAATATTTATTAACTCAAAAATTAAATTGAATTTTCTTTTATAGCGCCGCGAATTACATCGACAATCATTTTTGGTTCGTATTGAGCTTTAACTAAATAGCCGGAAGCGCCAAGTTCTTTGGCTTTGTCGCCAGAGCTTTCTTCTGGTAGATTGGTTAGTAAGAAAACTGGAATATTTTTTAAGTCCTGGTCACTTTTTATATCTTTTAAAACATCAAGGCCATTGTAGCGAGGCATAATAATATCTAGTAAAATTACATCTGGTTTTTGTTCTCTAGCAATTTTAATTCCTGTTTGACCGTCGATTGCTTGAAAAGATTCAATACCGGTAGCTTTGAAGTACTCGGTATACATTTTCAAAATTCCTCTTTCGTCATCAATGATTAAGACTTTCATAAATAAAACCTCCGTTATTAATCTGAAATTATTGTACCATCGGCAACGAAAAAGTAAAAGTTGTTCCCTTATTCGTTCCTAAAGATTCTACCCAGATTTTGCCCCCATGCTTTTCGACAATCAATCTGGCAATATACAAACCTAAACCTGTGCCTTTGTTGTCTAATTCTAAAATATTTTTACCCCTAAAAAATGGTTGAAAAAGTTTGTCAAAGTCTTCCTTTTCAATGCCGGCACCTTCGTCCTTAATAGAAACGTTAACAATATCGAAATTCTGTCGGCAGGTAATTGTAATCGAACCTTTCGAGGTGTATTTAATAGCGTTGTCTAAAAGAACGTAAAGAACTTGGCGAATTTTTTCTTTATCTAGCTGGACTGGTCTAAGTTTTTCAGGTTTTTGAAAAACCAATTCAACATTCTTTTTAGGTATAGACTTTTGAAACTGTTTAACAACTTCATCGATTAGTTCTTCTATTTTTACTTCTTCTTTTTTAATCTCAATTTTGCCAGATTGGATTCTGGAAATTGAGAGAAGCTCGGAAACTAAATCAGTCATTCTTTTGGTGCTAATATAGATTTCGCCAACAGCTTCTTGTTGTTTAGGTGTAAGTTTTCCCAAGGTTCTGTAGTGTAAAAGTGAAGAAAATCCGCGAATCATGGAAAGAGGTGTGAAAAGCTGATGGGAGGTAAGTGAAAGAAATTCTTTTTGTCTTTTAGCTTCTTCTTCCAAGACTTTCTGGTAAGCAATTGCTTCTTCTTTGGCATTCTTTTCCTGTCGAAGTTGCATTGCTAACGCTCGACAAAAAATAGTAATTAGAAGTATTAAGATAATTTGCCAAGCGCCTTGGTAAAGGGCACCGCTTTGTGGGTAAAGTCCTTGTGAATTTAAAAAGATTTCAAAAACAACAAATAGACAAGCGACAACGGCAATTAAAAGAGCATTAATAAATTCCAGCGAAAGCGCCGCTGCGGCGATTGGTAAAAAGAAAAGGGCGTAAAAATACTGTCCCCAATCTTTTAAGATTAAAATTAGGCTACCGATTAAAATAATGTCGGCAATATCTTTAATATAAAGCCGTTTTGAACGAGAAAAATATTTATAAATTACTAAATAATATAGTAGGGCAAAAGCAATAATTACACCGATTAATAAATAAGCCTTACTGTCGTCAACATTGCGGCTTGGAATGAGTTGAATGCCGAAAATAATTGCAATAACTACTAGCCAGGTAGAGATTTCAATAATTCTTTCGTATCGGTTAAGTTTTTCTTTGGCGTTAACTAAAAATGATGGTTCTTTTTCTTTCATAACCTAAGTATAGTTGATTTTTTGATATTTTTCATCTATAATCTGAGCTGATTGTAGATACCTTAACAATTTAGTGGGGGTAAAGCAGATGAAAAAAGTATGTCAGTGGTTTTGGAAAGTTTCTGGAACGATTATGCTGGTAGCTTTTGTGATTTTTTTAGTTCTTCTTGTCCGTGCCTGCAGCGCCGATTGGTATCCAGGCATTGTTCATGCTCACTCGACTTTTTCAGATGGCGACAGAACACCAGCAATGCTTAAAAACGCTGCTGGTACTATGGGTTGCAAGTTTCTAATCGTGACTGATCACTACGAGCAAATTAATGAGAAAAAGAAGTCTTTGCCCAGAATGGATCTTTTCACTGATGATTTTGGCTACGATAATTACATTAAGCAGTTTTTTGTTACAGAGCCTTTTCTGTGTCTTCCGGGCTCTGAAATTACTACTGGCGACGGCTCTCATATTTTAGCTTTGGATAATACCAGTAAAGTTTTTCAAGCGAGCTTGAGTAAAGTTGACCAACAAGAGGTAATCAATAAGCTTAATGAGCTCGAAGCGTTATCAGTAGTGGCTCATCCTCATGCAAAACAATATTTTGTTGACGAATTCAAAGCTAGCGATATTTGTGGAATCGAGTTTTTTAACGAAAACACCGTCGAGTACAGGGAAACGTTTGGTTGGTATTTGAAGCTTATTCGTAGTAACAAAAGTCCTTTCGTGACAGCTGGTTGTGATAGTCACTGTTCAACCGATCCGACAGTTTTAGATACTAATCGTTGGCAGAGAAAAACCTTTGCTTGGTTGGATGGTGAGCTCACGTCAATTAATCTTATTGATGCATTTCGCAAAGGTCGTACTTATGCGGCTAACTACGGGGCGTATATAAAGAGTATTAATTATTTGCCTGGTGTAAATGAGAAAAAAGTAGATTGGCCAAGCTTTAAAATCAAGATTGGGTTTCCTAAGAAAACTACCTCTGAAAAAGCCATATATATTTATCGTGATGGTAATCCAAGGACTTTGACAGAACATCAGTTTCTTGCTGGTGAAAAGGAACTGGAATGTAATTTTGAAGATGATGATGCTTCGGCTGGGTGGCATAGTTACGTAATTGTTGTTGATGGTTGTTTGGTTACTTCACCAATCAAAATTGAAGTTTCTGACGCAATAGTAAAGCTGGATGTTTCTTACGACGGATGGACATCAGAAATGATAGATAAAATTGTCCCAGTAAATAAAGGTAATTCTAATGATTTTGCTGACCAGGCTTACAATTGCGTTAAAACTTTTTGGCAATCATTTAACAGCTGCAACAAACAGGCGATAAAAGATTGTTTTATAAAGCCAGAAAATGGTAAAGAAATGGCAGAGAAATCTACTGGTGAGTATTGGCGGCGTACAGCTAAAGATACCTCAATTAGTAAAATGTTTCGAGACGAAGCCCGCCATTTTTTAGATATTATTGATCAAAATGGTCTGCCAAAATATCCTACCAACAAACCTACTGTTGTGATTGTTGATAGGGAAAATAAGACAGCAACAGTTGTGCTTAATGATTTTACAGATCCTCTTACATCAGAGACGTTTCTTTTGAAATATCAGCTTAAGCGTATTGATGATCAAAGATTTAAAATAGAAAATATGGAAACGAGTGGCACTATTAATTATCCAGGATCTTGTTGCTATGCTCTTAAGAAATCTCGACCTTACGATTATCATTATACTCGTCGATTCTAGTGATTAGTTTCGCCCCTAGGTTTTTAACCCGGGGGCTTTTTGTTAAGATAAACTTATGAAACTTAAACGTAGTTTTTACAGAAAACCAACTTTGGAGGTCGCCGAAAATTTAATTGGCAAATTTTTGGTTCATAAGACTGTTGATGGTATTTATGAGGCTGAGATTATTGAGACGGAAGCCTACGCTGGCTTTGATGATAAAGCCTCTCATGCCTCACGAGGAATGACTGATCGAAACAAAATTATGTTTGGTAAAGCTGGTTTTGTTTATGTTTATTTAATTTATGGTATGTATCATTGTTTCAATATTACCACCGAAAAAGAAGACTACCCGGCGGCGGTTTTAATTCGAAGGTTGGATTATGTTAAATGTGACGGACCCGGTAAGCTTTGCCGAGAATTTAAAATTAAAAAAGAAACTCATAATGGTTTAGATGTCACGGGGGATATTTTGTGGATAGAGGACAAAGGTTTAAAACGCGAAATTATTACTTTGCCACGCGTAGGTGTGGATTATGCTGGTGTTTGTAAAGATTGGCCATGGAGGTTTCAACGTCTCAGGATCTCTGGACGTTGACTTTCTCCTTAAATTGTGCTAAAATTTAGCTAGAATTTTACCAAGATTCTTTTGGTAAAAGCAACTTGAAAATTGGAGGCGGGGAAAATGTATCGATTAAATTGGCTGATTTGCTTGATATTTTTGACGATAGTGGTTATTGGCTGTAAGCCAAAGATGGTCACCGTTTCGTCTGGCGAAAAGATCGTCTGTAGCGGGTGTGGCAAAACAATTTGTTCGGACATTAAAACTCGACAAGTTAAAGAAGCAGATGTTTCTGACTATACTGTTAGAGAAATTAAAGAAATTTGTAATAATTGTCAGGTAAAGATAGAAAAACAACAAAGAGAAGCCGAAGAGCAAAGAAAAAAAGCCAAAGAAAAGGCTGAGCGGCAGAGAAGAATCGAAAGAAAGAGTAAGTTAACAGGAACTTGGCGTGCATCTGCACCAATAGGTACAATTACCATTGTTCTTAATAGTGATGGCACGGGCATTGAAGCAGAATCTGGTTTTGGTTCGTCTGATCGAATTAAGTGGCACCTGGATGGAAATTATCTTGTCATCAAGGATCCGACCGGCACGATAAGATGTCCTCTCTCAGATGATTGGGGAAGCTTTACTTTTAGTGGTCGCGAGGTCACGGTAGTATTTACTCGTTCATAGTTATTACTATATATATGTTTTTACCTCAACGGTCTCATTGCGAGGCCGTTTTTTTAGTATCTTTTTTCAACGGCTCAACGCTTGAGGCGTTGACTTTAAGGTTTGATTGTGCTAAAATTTGGCTAGCTTTCAGTTGTGAAAGTAACTTTAAAAAACGGGGGGTTGGAAGTAATGCCGAGTAAAAGTCCTGTTTTGGCAGCCATTTTGTCGTTGATTTTGCCTGGGCTGGGGCAGTTTTACGTAAACGATATTGGCAAGGGGATTATGTTTATAATCCTGGATTTGATTGGTTGGGGGCTAAACTCTTCGGTGGTTGGTTTAGTTGTTGGTATTCCTTTGCTGTTAGTAATAGGAATATGGTCGATAGTTGCAGCTTACAATGCTGCCAAGTTGACCGTGGGCTGACAGATTCTGCTTATTAGAGGGAGGTGAGAAAATGGAAGCTCAAGAAAATCGATCGTCATCGTCTTTGTTGATCTGGGGTGTGATCCTCCTGGTTGTAGGAATTGCAGGCTATGTTTATGCTGCTCCCCTAATGGACCAAATGAACAGTGGCTTGGGCCAATTCGCCGCTGCCTTGAATCCAGGAACAGCTAGCAAGTTCCAAGAGTGGCAATTAGAGTATTACGGTTCTATTGCTGCAATTGTTCTGGGCGGTCTGTTGTTTATTGGTGGAATTATCCAGCAGACTCAAAAAAAGTAAACATTTACTTTCGATTCTAGGGTTTGCAAGCGCAAGGAAATAATTCTTGCGCTTTTTTAGTACTTATTTTCAACGGCTCAACGCTTGAGGCGTTGAACTTTTTGCTTATCTAGAAAAAACTTGGTACAATTTTGATGAGGTTTTATGGAAAAAATGGAAAAAGATTTATTTCACTTGGAACATCATTCTCGTAACATGGGACTTCTGACCGAAGAAGATCAGCAAAAAATTGACGATAAAACTCTTTTGATTGCTGGTTGCGGCGTTGGTTCTTTAATTGCTCTTTCGGCAGCACGACTTGGTTTTGAAAATTTTGTTTTAGTTGATGGTGACAAAGTTGAGCTTTCTAACATTAACCGTCAGGGCTATTCTGCGAGTGATGTAGGTAAATTTAAGGTTAACGCTTTGGCTAGAAAAATAAAACAAATAAATCCCCATGCAAAAATAAAGAAATATCCGATTTTTGTTGATTTAAATAATGCTAAAAGACTCATTCACAAAGCAGATATTGTAATTGATTCAATTGACCCAGACGCTGCTCAAGCGGTGATTGCTATGCATCGTGCCGCCCAAAAAGAGCATAAAAAAATTATTCAACCAACTGACGTTGGTTGGGGGGCAATGCTACAAATTTTCACGCCAGACTCTGTGACCTATGAAAAAATGATCGGCCTTAATCCTGATACGCCAGTTGCAAAAATTAGTAACGAAGAAGCCTTTGGTAAGTTTGTTGAATATTTTGTTAAAATTATGCCCCCTTATGTGCAAAAAATTGCCATGGAGGTCGCTGAGGGAAAGCGTGCTCACTACCCTCAACCAGTTTCAGCTGCTTATACGTTATCGGCAATGACAGTTATGGCGGCCAAAAGAATTGCATGCGATCAACCGATTAAAGTGGCACCAGATTATATTAAATTTGATCCAGATGCAATTTTAGACCCTAATGAAAAATAATAAAAAATTATTAATTATTTTAATAGGCTTAGCAGTTGCGGATTTACTTGGCGCAATTGATTCTACTGGCGTCAATATTGCTTTGCCAAAAATTACTCATGATTTAAATATTCCAGTAGTGCTTTCTCAGTGGATTCCTAATGCTTATACTTTAGTACTTGTAACAATGCTTATTTTTATGGGCAAAGTCGGCGATATTATTGGAGCAAAAAAACTCTATATTTATGGACTTTTACTTTTTGGGATTACTTCTTTGGTTTTAGGTTTTATTAATGATCCTTATTCTTTAATTATTGTACGAGCATTTCAAGGTTTAGGAACGGCAATTTTGTACACAATGCCAATGGCAATTATTGCTCATCTTTGGAAAGAGCGCGAAAAAGCCTTTGCTGTAACGGCCTCATTTTTTGCCTTTGGTATGTTAATAGGTCCGCTTATTGGCGGATTTTTTGCTAATTTAGATTTTGGTAACTTTTATGGTTGGCACTTATTATTTTTGTTAAATATTCCTTTTGTGATTTTTGGACTTTTTATTGCAGAAAAGTTTATTCCAAAAATTGAGCCTCAAAAGAAAATTAAAATAGATATTTTTAGTTTATTTTTACTTTTTACGAGTTTAGTATTAATTGTTTTGTCGTTAACGGTGATTAGTCGTTGGTTTATGGTTGTTGGTTTATTGCTACTTGTTGGACTTTATCTTTATGAAAAAAAACTTACAAATCCTTTGTTGGATTTAAAATTATTTAAAAACCAAACATTCACAGCTGCTAATCTTATTAGTTTTTCAATTATGGTTACAGTTATTGGTATGAGTTTTGTTTTAACATTTTATTTACAAGATGTTTTAAAATGGAATTCAATGCAAGCAGGGCTAGCAATGCTACCAGTGCCGATAGTTACGGGAATTGTTGCGGCTTTAAGTGGCAAAATAAAAAATTGGCGTTTGGGCGCGTTTTTGAGCAGCGTCCCAGTATTATTAGGAATTTTACTTTTGATATTTATTACCCCTGAAACTTCCTATTATAAATTGATTTTACCAGCTATGGTTTTGATTGCTGCTGGCAGTGGTGTTTTAATGACAGTTATATTTGCGGCTATTTTTGGTTCGGCGCCGTCTGATAAATCTGGTAGCGCGTCTGGACTGCTAAATACCATTCAACAATTAGGAGCATTAATCGGAATTGCTCTGGTAGCAGCTCTTGTTTTTCAATATAAAATTGCATTTTCTATTCTTTCCGTAGCGGCTTTACTCGGCGTTATTTCAGCCTTTTTTGTTAAAAAACGTGAAAATATTAAAGAAGTTTAGTACAATAACAAAATAAGGGGCAATTTTTAGGAGTTATTTATGCCAGAAAAAAATCAGCAAAAGGGGCCAGATATTAAAGAAATTATGGCTGACTACGATAAGGCGGTTAAATTTTTTGCAAACACCCCGGCGGAAGCTTGGGAAGGATTAGGGCAAAAAACCGCTATGACTGTTTTTGCTCAAACTGCCAAAGACATTCCTGCTTATCAAGAATTCTTGAAATTACAAAAGTTTGATCCTAAAAAAGTTGAATCGATGGAAGATTTTTCAAAAATTCCTACAACCGATAAGTACAATTATATTCAGGTTTATGGTTTTAATGACGTAAATAGCACTAAAGCTGGTAAAGATCTTTATAGTCTTTCTTTGAGCTCTGGTACGATTGATGAACCAACAATCTGGCCGCGATATATTCAGTATGAAGATTTTTTACCTTTAGTTTTTGATCTTTTTATGAGGCAGTATTGGCAGATAGATAAAAAATCAACTTTAGCAATTAACGCTTTTGCTTTGGGACCGTGGATTGCCGGTTTTTGTGTTCACGAGGCTCTTAGACCATTAACACAAAAATATGGTTTAACTATGGCAACTACTGGTGCAGATATTGATAGTATTGTTTATACGATTGTTAAATTATCGAAATTTTATGATCAAACAATTATTTTCTCTTACCCAACCTTTGCAAGAACGATTCTTGATAGGTTAGAGGATGCAGGGGTAAATCTTAAAAAATTAAATCTAAAAATGTTTATTGCGGGGGAAGGGCATACAGTTGAGTGGCGACAATATATTAATAAATTGGCTACTGGTGATCCAGACGATCTAACTTGTATTTTAGATGGCTACGGTGTGACAGACACTGGTCTTTCCGGACAAGGTTCGGCCCTAACTAATTTGGTCAGAGACTTGGCTCATAAAAACGAAAAGTTAAGAGAAGATCTTTTTGGAAAAACTGATAGTGTGCCTTCTTTGTTTCAATATAATCCTGGAACCTATTATATTGAGGAATTTAATGGTGAGATTTTGGCGACAACTAAAAGTACAACACCTTTAGTTCGTTATAATATTCATGATAGAGGGGGAGTGATTAAATTCCGTCAAATGGAAGAAACCTTGAAGAAGCACGGATACGACTACAAGAAAATATTTAAGAAAAAAGGGTTGTCAGAAGATCTTGTTTGGCAACAACCATTTGTTTATTGTTTTGGAAGACGCGACGACACAGTGATTGTTGGCGGCGCCAATATTTTTCCAGAACAAATTGCTCCAGCTTTATTTAATTCCAAAGTTAAAGATATCCATAGCTTTAAGTTAGCGACCGATTTCGATAAAGAACAACATCAATTGTTCTATGTTTTACTGGAACTTCGCAGCGGTGTCTCTTACAATAAGAAACAGATGGAGAAAATGAAAAAGAAATATCATGATGTGATTTTGAAACAGTTGAAAGAAGTAAATTTTGATTTTGCTGGGGCTTATAAAAACGATAAGATGCAGGCTGAACCATGGATAGAATTATACGAAAATAGTGACGGTCCTTTCCGTGATGACCTCAATAGAACAAAACCAAGATTAGTCTTAAAAAAATAAAATAACTCTTATAATGTAGTATGAAAAAAGAATCATATTGTATAGTTAATTCTCATAATGAATGGGATCCCTTAGAGGAAGTAATTGTTGGTATTCTTGATGGAGCAACAATTCCTGAATGGCATGTTCAACTGCGATCTACGATGCCAGAAAATTTTTGGGATTTTTATAAACAAAATGGTGGAAAACTGTTTCCAGAAGATCAAATAGAAGCAGGAAAAAAAGATTTAGAAGAATTTGTACATATTCTTAAGGCAGAAGGGGTAACGGTAAAACGACCTGATTATATTAATTTTACTAAATCCTACTCGACTTTAGATTGGTTCTGTAAAGGTGGTTTATATGCAGCAATGCCGAGAGATGTTTTGCTAGTTGTTGGTAATGAAATTATCGAAGCTCCGATGGCTTGGCGGTCAAGATACTTTGAACCGATAGCGTTTAGATCGTTGATAAAGGATTATTTTACCAAGGGGGCGAAATGGTCGGCTGCTCCTAAACCTAGAATGAGTGACGAATTGTATGATTATGAATACCAAGAAGCTAAAAATGGAGAAAAAAAATACTCAATCACAGAATTCGAACCAACTTTCGATGCTGCTGATTTTGTAAGATGTGGTAAAGATATTTTTGTGCAAAAAAGTAATTGCACGAATCAGTTTGGGATTAATTGGCTTCAGAGTCATTTAGGGGAGAAATATAAAATTCATATCTTAGAAGTGAATGATGCGCACCCCATGCATATAGATGCAACTTTTGTTCCTCTTGCGCCTGGCAAATTATTAGTGAATAAGAAAAGATTAGTGAAAATTCCTGAAATGTTTAAGAATTGGGACATCCTTGAATCGCCTGAGCCATGTATGCCAGACAATCATTGTCTTTATATGACTAGCAAATGGATCAATATGAATCTATTAAGTTTAGATGAAAAAAGAGTTATTGTTGAAAAAAAAGAAGAAAGTATGATAAGTGCTCTTAAAAAATGGGGTTTTAAACCTATTCTATGTAATTTTAGAAACTTCAATACTTTTGGTGGCTCTTTTCATTGTGCTACAGTAGATATTAGGAGAAAGGGAGAAATAGAGTCTTTCTTTGATTAATTAGAAAAAAAGATTAGAATATGGTTTAATAAAATTATAGTTATGCTTTAATTTTTATGTAGTAATATTTTTGGAGGGGTATGGGTATTGTGCATATCAGTCTTGTCGGAATTATTGCTTTGGTGGATTTAATTTTTGGTGCCAAGGTTTTTTTAGAAGATAGATATAATAGAGTTAATCAATCTTTTGCTTTGTTTGTAGCAGTGTCTGCGGTATGGATAGTATTTGATTTTTTAGCTTATCAAATAAATTTAGCAGATTATCAGCTATTAATAAACAGAATTGTTTTCGCGGCTATATGCGTCATGATCTTGATGCTGGCATGGTTTGTTGATATTTTTCCTAGAAAAGTCTTCAATATACCAAAAATTGTAAAATATTTAGTATTTTTGCTTGCTTTTATGACAACATTTTTGTCTTTGTTTACGAATTTGGTAGTTAAAGATGTAAGTGTTGAGAGTTGGGGATCGAATATTATTTCTGGCAAACTATTTTATATTTTTGCTATTTACGCTTCAATTTTAGCTATTTATTCAGTAGTTGTTTTAATAGTAAAAGTTGTTAAGTTCCGTTCTGTAGAAAAACAGCAAATTAAATATATTCTTTATGGGATAGCTGCGTTAACATTATTAAATTTATTATTCAATTTATTTATTCCAATGATAACTAAAAATTTTGAATATGGTCGGTTTGGGTCGTATTCATCTGTTTTGTTCGTTGGTTTTACGGCTTACGCGATTTTAAAGACCAAAGCTTTTAATCTACAGATTATTTTAACAGAAATTGGTGTTGTAATTTTAAACGTCATTTCGGTTGTTTCTATTTTTACATCTAATTCTCTTACAGAAGGGTTATTAAGATTTTTATTTGCGATAGTTGTTTTTTACGGAAGCTATATTCTTGTTCAGTCTGTCCAGCGGGAAATTGAGTTTCGTAAGCAGTTGCAGACTATGGCCGAACAACTTGGTCATGCCAATGCCCATTTGAAAGAACTCGATAAAATGAAAACAGAATTCGTCTCACTTGCTTCGCATGAGTTGTTAACACCGGTTTCAGCGATTGAAGGTTATCTTTCAATGCTTTTGGACGAAAAATTAGCTAGGGTTGACGATCCGAAAGCGGCTCATTATATGGACAGGGTTTATGTTTCGGCTAAACGTTTAGCCAGACTCGTAACAGACATGTTAAATGTTTCTCGTATTGAAGAGGGAAGACTGTTAGTCGAAAAGAAAGAAGTCAGTCTTACGGGAATAATTGAGCAAACAATTGATGAGCTTAAATTTAAGTCCGAAGAAGGAAAGCAAAAACTTACTTTTGTTGATGCTAATCATTGGGAGACTTTTGGTGATCCGGATAAAATTAAGCAAATTTTGATTAATTTAATTGGTAATTCAATTAAATATTCTAGAAATCCTGGCGAAATTCAAATTATTGCCGAAATAGCTCCAACGGCTAAAGTTCAAGAAATTTGGGGCAAAATTGAAAATCAGATTAAAAATGGTCCTCTAGACGATCAAGAAGCAATTAAATCAGCCGTTGATGAAAAATTAAAGCGTTTAGTGGGTGAGAGTCAAATTTTAATTCATATTAAAGATCAGGGTATTGGTATTCCTAAAGAAGAGCTGCCAAGATTATTCAAGAAATTTCATCGTGTAGGTGATTTCTCAACGGCCGAATCCCAGGGGACAGGGCTAGGACTTTATATCACCCGTGCCTTGGTCGAACTTCACCATGGTCGCGTTTGGGCAGACTCCGAAGGTTCTGGCAAAGGTTCAACTTTTACCTTTTCTCTTCCCGAGGCCAAAGTTCAAAAAGAAATTCAAGATTTAGAAGCCCAAGTGCCTCAAACCAAAGAGCAACTTAAACCTCTTGCCAGGCCAGCCAAAGAAGCTGAAGATTTGTAAAGTTTTAAGAAATTAGAAATAAGAAAAAAGAGCAAAATCTTGTCAAAGCTAATAACTCTTGGTAAGATAAGGTTATGATTAAAGGTCATTTACATCCACTAACTCAAGTGGAAAGAGAACTCGTTTCAATTTTTTCTAAATTAGGCTTCGAAGTTATCGAAGGGCCAGATATTGAAAGCGAATGGTATAATTTCGATGCTTTAAATATGCCAAAAGATCATCCGGCACGTGATATGCAGGATACTTTTGCAATTAAAGATCAGTCAAACATGGTGCTTAGAACTCAAACATCAGCGGGTCAAGTAGCTTATATGGAAAACCACAAGCCTCCATTTAGAATTATTATTCCTGGAGAAGTTTTTCGTCGTGATGAAGCTGACGCCTCTCATTCGCCAAACTTTTATCAAATTGAAGGTTTGGTAGTTGATAAAAAGGTGAGTATGGCTAATCTCAAAGGAACTCTAGCCCAATTTATAAAAGAATTCTTTGGCGAAAATACAAAAATTCGTTGGCGGCCTGGTTATTTTCCCTTTGTTGAACCGGGAATGGAAGTTGACGTAAGCTGTACTATTTGTGGTGGTAAAGGTTGTCCTACCTGTAAAAGAACTGGTTGGGTGGAATTGCTTGGCGCAGGAATGGTTCACCCAAATGTTTTTAAAGCTGCCGGTTACAATCCAGAAGAAGTACAAGGTTTTGCTTTTGGTGTTGGTTTGGACAGGTTAGTGATGATGAAATACAATATTAATGATATTAGGATTCTTTACTCGGGTGATATGCGATTTTTAAAGCAATTTTAAGCCTAAAATTAATTTATTTATATTTATTTGCTTGACAGAAAAAAACATTATATAATTAAGTTACAGAAGAAATTAATAACAGATCGCGTCCGTCCTACATCCTTACTGTCAAAGTGGTTACACCCTCTACTGACAGTGCGGATTTCGGAGGACTTTCTGAATTATGCTTCCGCTTTTGCGGAGCGCATCTTCAGAAGCGGAGGGGAAATATGCCTAAAACTACTAAAGTTTTAATGGTTGACGATGACAAGATGCTTCTTGATATGTACAAGGAGCGTTTAGATATGGCCGGTTTTCAAGTAGAAACTTCGAGTAATGGTGAAGAGTGCTTGGCTAAAATTCATCAAGTAAAACCCGATATAGTACTGCTAGATATTATGATGCCAAAAGTTAATGGCTACGATACTCTAGCGTCAATTAAAAGTGATCCGCAAACTAAAGATACGCCGGTGATTATTCTCTCTGCCTTAGTTAGAGATATTAATAAAAGTCGGGCTATTGAAGCGGGCGCCGATGACTATATTATTAAGTCGGAAGTGATGCCAGCAGATGTTATTAAAAAAGTTGAAAATGTTCTAGCAAAATATCATAAAGACGTTGTTACGCAACCTTCAGTTGAACCAAAAGATAGTGTACCAGCTAAGGTCCAAAATCCCGTGGTATCGCCGCCATCATCAATACCAATGCCAACACCAAAAGTTGCTCCTGTTGCTCCCAAAGAGCCTACACCGCCACCAGCAGCCCCAACTCCTATTGCTCCGCCGGCACTGTCAAAAACTACTACACCTGCTCCAGAAATTCAATTTGAGCCAGGAGTAACTCAAAAGAACTCTTCTTCAACCTTATATTTTTTAGTCCTAATTTTATTGATTGTTTTAGCTGGTAGCGCGTTCTTTTTTTGTACCTATATCAGATAATTTGACTAGTTATAGTTTTATGCGTTATGATAAAATTGAAATTTATTAGAAAGGTTTTATGGCTGAAGGAAAATTAATTTTATTAGTTGACGATGATCTAACTTTATTGGAAATGTATGGAGATCGCCTTAAGGCAGAAGGTTTTAATATTGTTCAAGCGACAAATGGCGAAGAGGCTCTTAAAAAAGTTAGGGAAGTAAAGCCTTCCTTGGTAATTTTAGATGTAATGATGCCAAAAGTTAACGGTTTCGATGTTTTAAAAAATCTTCGAGCCGATGTGGAATTCAAAGAAACTCCAGTAATAATTTTAACTGCTTTAATTCAAGATGTTGACCGAGCGCAAGGAAAAAAGCTTGGAGCAACAGACTATATTGTGAAATCAGAGACAATGCCTGGTGAAATAATTGATAAAATTAAAAAAGCTCTCGAATAACAACATTTAGATAAATTTTTATACACAAACCAGTACTAATAAATAGTAAATTTTAATTTATACTGATTTGTGTTTAATAGTTCTCAAACGGATTAGTTCTGCCAAAACCGGATTCGCCCGGTAAATCAATTGGTTGTCCGTAGGTTTTTAGGTTTAAGAACTTATTTAAAGTATCGTCGGAAAGTTTAATATTTTCTAAGTTTGGCTCAGTGTTGGTTTTGTCTTTGTAGTATGCTGATCCAGATAGTTCAACCCCGAAAGTCGAAGCTTGATCGCTTTCGATTTTGTTTTGCATAGAAATATCATTTATCACTATTAATCTTGAACTTGTCTCAATGGATTTTAGAAAATTCATAAAGTTTTGAAAACTACCAGATAGTTTCATTGTGAAATCAACAGTTTTTAATTGGGTTTCTGCCGGAGTACTTGAGGCTTTTGGCGTAGGAGTTGTTTCTGCTGCCTTAGTCTCTTCTTTTGTTTTATCAATCGATGTTTGTTCAACAATTAATTTATTAGCTTGAGCTGTTGCTGAGAGTTCAATGATTAGCTGTCCAGAATCCTGATTTTCTGGAATATACTGTTTAGCGATTTCAGCCACTTTAGTAATATTGTCTTGATTATTCTTCAAGGTTTCAAAGACCTGTTTTTTTTCTTCAATTAACTCTAAGTTAGTTTTTGCCTGAGAGTAATCTTTCCATGAGGTTAGAATAGAAGAAACCACTGGTTTAATAACAAATATGCCAATTGCAATAACAACGATAAAAGTAAAAATTAAAATTCCAAGCGGTTTGTTTTTCATTATTGGCTCTTTTTCTGATTATTTTTAATACCCGAAACGGATCCTTCGGCTTTATTTTGTTCCAAATCAAATTCTAAAGTAAATTTTAACTTATTTACCTTTGTGTCGGGGGTGGTTTCGTCAGGAGAAAGACTTGAACTTTTGAAGCTAACATTTTTGAAAAATGAGGTAGCTTCTAGTTTTTCTTTGAACTTTATAATTTCTCTTTCTGTAGTAGTGTTACCTTGTAAAACGAAATTAGGTGTTTTTTCGGTTGTGGCAACCAAACTTTCAAATTGAACATCGGAAGGAGCTGAATTACTCAATTCTTGAAGGACTTGCGACCAATAAACATGTTTTTTTTCTATTCCTTGAGTTGTTTGCCAACGGTCGTTAATAAAAACGGCTAAATTTTGTAAATCTTGATACCGATCGAGACTTTCGGAGTTTTTTTGGATATTATTTTTTGTTGACGAAAGGTAAGTCTCAACTGTTGATTGTAAAGATTTGCTAATTACTCCAATAATTATGGCGATAAAAATAATTACAATACAAACAGTCATTAAAGATGCATTTCTTTTGGCAACAATTCTTTGATATTTTAATTCCGGTGGTAAAAGATTGATGTTAATCATATCTATATTCTTTTCATGGCTAAACCAATAGTTGTGGCGTATTTAGGATTGTAAGTTTTAGTTTTTATAATTGGCCAACCAATTTCTGTTTTGATCCTGGTGGCTGCTTCTAATTCTTTAGCAATTTCTGGGGTATTAGCACCACCGCCAGCCAAAATAATTTTATGAAAAATTGTTGCTCGACCAATACGATTTTGATAATACTTAATAAAATGAGTAATTTCCGTGGCAATGTTTTTCAAATTTGGTTGAAAATCAGCTACTAAATCATCCCCGCCAACAGAAACCGTTGAAGTAAGTTTAATGGTTCCTTGGTCATAACAAGTTAAACTCGATGTTTTAGCACCAACGTCTAAAATCAAATAAGGTCCGCTATCGTTTTGAGTAACTAATGCCCTCGCGTCAGCGACTGGCTTGGTTTCTAAACTTGAAAGCTCAAGATTTGCCATTTTAATTGTCTCAGCAAAAGAATCGATAATTTTTTTAGGAGCGGCAACAACTAAAACGTCAATCGTGTTTTGTCCGGGCAGAGAGCCTACTACTTGCCAATCCATATAGGTTTCGTTTGGGGGAATAGGAAAAAATTCACCTGCTTGATAAGGAATATTTTTATTAATTTCTTGAGGTGTCATAGAAGGTAAGTCAACGGATTTGGTAAAAACTAATGATTCCGGAAGGGCTGAAGAAACAATTTTAGCAGTAATCGGATGAGGCTTAGCGTTGCGCATGGCTTGTAAAATCGCGTCAGCAATTTTTTTTGGTTCTTTTATGCCATCTTTACTTAAACTTTTTGGTGGAATTTGAATTTCCGAGACACCTAAAAGACTAGCATTAGGGCCGTCGCCTTTTAATTGCATTACTTTTAAAGTTTTATACCCAATATCTAAACCCAGAATGGGTTTTTTAAAACCTAGGATTGATTCGTACATCCCACTCCTTCTTTGCTTTATTGTAGCATACTAATATTCTTCTTCCCAATGGTTTAATTCTATAACAGGTGTATCGGTAGGGTCGCCTAAAGCAGTATTAATTACGGCGGAATCAAAGTAAATATTAATTGTCCTAAAACCATTTACCCATGTTCTCCTGGCAATAATCCCACCCGTGAGATTGGTTGTTAAGCCAACAGAGAATAATGTTTCTAATCTATCACCTGCATAGATTAATCCTGTTCCGTCGAAATTGCCCAAACCCCATAGTTTAAGATTCTTTTGAGTAAAAATTCCAGAGGCACCACCACCAGATGGTGGAGCCATATTTACTTGTCCCCAAATAATATCAATTGTTTGGCTAGCAGCTAAAACACCATTCATATTTATAGTTCGGCCAAAATTAATGTCTAAATTATCGTCAACGTAAACCACGCCATTGAAAGTTTTGCTTCCTCCTATCGGGACTAAATTTAAAAAGTCGTTTGCGTTTGCGAAATATTGACTACCAGTTGGACTTTCACCGGGCGTATTTTTAGCAACTGTTTTATAGGCTTCGAAATCAATTTGAGGCATGGTTTTAGGTAAAGCCCCTTCTAGAGGTGTGCAACCAGGTGAAGGAGAACACTGGGGAGTTAAAGGATCGCCGTCATCATTAATAAGACAATTACAATCAAGACTTGACGCCATTTGCATTACAACATCATCACCTGCCTCGACTGCTTTTTCAATATTGACATTAGCGCCAAATTTTAAATTAATATCTCGATTGGCTAAAAGAGAACCACCGTAAATATTAAGTGAGGCGCCCCATATATCAATATCGGCGATCGAGGAACCGGCTCCACTACCTGATGCGTAAATAGCGCCATCGTATGGATAAATTAGTTGAATGGCCTGGGCAATATCAAGTTTGATTTCTCGACGGGCTGTTTTAAGTCCCATAGTGTAAGTCCCAACAGAGGTAACAGTGGCTACGCCCCTAGAGGTGTTTTGAATTGTAACGCTATAAGCTCCATTATTTACTAATGCTGGGTTATGAGAAAAATTTGAAACACCGGAAGTTGTATTAATGAAATTATTTCTCGTAGTGCTATCATGTTGAACACGATAAATTGCTTCTTGAACACCAGCTTCGGCTAACGAAAAAGATATTTGGGCTCCCTTATTGTTTCTGGCAATTGCTAATTCAGAAAACACAGCGTTGCTAAAAAGATAGACAACGCTCACTAGCACCATCATTAATATAAGGACAGTAATTGCGATATAGCCATTTTTACAATTATTTATTTTTAATTGTGTTTTTAAATTTTTCATTGCGCATTTCTCGCTAACACTTTTGTTTCGAAAGTGTAAGATGATTTTGTGTCAGAAACATTTAAATGAATAGTAATAACAGCATTGCCCCAAAATTGAAGAGAAGATATTTTTTCAGCTTTAATCTGATCAAGATCAGTATATTTAGTTGATAGATTTCCACCTCCGTCTGAAGTTGATGGAGTCACCCAGTCTTCAGGGGGCGCTGAAGCCACAAAAGCATAATGGCTTACTTCTCGATGCAAATCTGTTCCTGAAAGATAATAACGAACGTATTGGATTTGGGTGGTAACATGTCCATCTTGAAATTCAATTTCTGAAGGAGGTGTACCCGCATCAGGATCTATTGGTAAAGGAGTAATAATCATTGAAGCCTGGCGAATATCGCGCGACATTCGTTCCATGGAAATACGGGCATTTTGAGTGAGTTCGGCGGCGGAAATATGTTTTTGATAAGCCTTATAACTCATAAGAAAAACAGTGTAACTAACAATGATTATTATTGTACCTAAAAAAAGAGCTGTTAATATTTCAATGAGTGTAAATCCTTGGTGTTTTTTTAAATTTTGGCTTTTGGATTTTAAATTTTTCATGGCTAATGATTAGCCTTAATTGTGGCTATCTGAAAGTTTTTTTCGGTTGAATCTTGTGGCCAAAAGACAGTTACGGTAATTTTTTTCATATTTTGATTATCTTCGGTAGCAACGTAGCTGGTAGCAAGATTCATATCGATATAAGCTACGTCAATTTGTTTTTGAAAATTAGCAAAAGGACTAGCAACATCTGACGAATAAGCTGTTTTAGCGCCAGCGCCTACGGCTAGATTATCAAAACTCACGGCTGATTGTTCGTCTAAAAGTCCTTGAGCTAAATTAGCAGCGGTAGTCTCGTTGCGAGCAACCTTGGCAATGTTGAGAGAATAAGCATAAAAGCTAGAAATACCCAAAAGACCGATCTCTAAAATAACAATCGCTAAGAGGATTTCGATAAGAGTAAAAGCTTTATTCTTGTAATATTGTTTCTTTTTTTTCATTTTTTTAAATTTAATTATTGCATTTTTATCATTCCGGCAGGTGACAGGTTGATTATTTTAGAAGATGTATCTTGTGTGATAGTGATATTTCCCGAAGTATTTGGCCCACCATCAGCGGAAAAAATAACTTGATTACTGGTAAAGCTAGCATCAAGGGTAATACTAATATTTTTTGGCAAAGTGATAGTTTGCAAAACGGTTTCCGGTGTTCCTATTTTTACAACCTGAATAGTCACCGGATTCGAAGCAGGGTTAAAACGAGTAGCATGTTGGACTTGAGTTGTGACAGCTTCTTCTTGAGCTTCGCGTAGTTTAGAAATAACTTCACGAACTGTTGAAGAAAGTTGAAGGGAAGGTAAATAATTTCTAATTGTTGGAATAGAGATAGCCGCAACAAGCGTAATAATGCTCATTACAATTAGTAATTCGTATAAAGAAATTCCTTTTCTCTTTTTCATATAATCTTACAAAGTTTCTGATTAAATATTGTGATCAATTGGTTTAAATGACGTTTACTAGTGAGTATATTGGCATAATAACGGAGGCAACTACTAAACCAACACCGGCGCCAACAATGATAATTAAAAGTGGCTCGATTAAACTTGCTAAGCTATTAGTGGAAGCTTCAACTTCACGGTCAAAGAAAACAGCCATAGTTAAAAGTATTTCATCTAATTTACCGCTTTTTTCGCCGATTGAGACGAGGTGATAAATCATTGCCGGGAAGATTTTTTGTTTTTTTATAGCATCAGAAAAAGTTAAACCATTTTTTACATCTTCACCAGTTTGTTCCAAGGCTTTTTTAAAAACACGGTTGTTTAAAACTTGAGAGGTGGTTTTAATGATGTCTAAAATTGGTAGTCCGGAAACAACTAATGAACCAGCTGTTCGGCAAAATCTTGCCATATAGATTTTTTTAAAAAGTTTACCAATGACAGGCACTTTTATTTTAAAACTATCGATTACTAAACCGCCCTTGTCACTTTTACCGTAGTAATAAAATCCAACCGCAAGACCAATAACGCCAAAAGTAAATAAATACCAGTATTTTATCATTGCGTCACTTATGCCAAGGATTATTCTGGTAATTAAAGGCAGTTCAACTCCCATATCAGTAAATATTTTTTTAAGTTGAGGAACAACAAAAATAAGCATTAAAACAATAATACCAATTAAAGCAAAGACGATTAGTATAGGGTAAGTCATGGCCGATTTAACCTTACTAATAAGTTCGTAGTCTTTTTCGAGTTCGTCGGCCAATCTTTGTAAAACTTCATCTAATTTACCGCTTTTCTCACCTGAACTAACCATGGCAATATAAAAATTAGTAAATATTTTCGGATATTTGGCTAAACTTTCTGATAAAGGTTTACCACCTCTGACTTCTTCGATAATATGACCAATAACTTCGGCAAAATATTTATTTTCTGTTTGTTCTTGTAATGCCCTAAAGGCATCGATTAACGGAAGCCCTGATTTGATCATCATGGCTATTTGTTGAGTGAAGATGATTTTGTCCTTTAAACTTACTCGATTAGAGAGAAAAGGGATTTTTATGTTCGATGTTTTGCCAGCAAAAATGCTAGAACCTTCTTGTTTTAAATTTAGGACAAATAAGTTTCGAGAATGGAGTATTTTTGCGGCAGCTTTTTCGTCCAATGCTTCCAAGTTGCCGTTTTCCATTTCTCCTTTAGGATTTTTTGCTACATATATATATTTCATTTATACTTTTTCCTCTAATCTTTAGTAACTCGCCAGACTTCTTCTAAGGTGGTGAGACCGTCTAAAACTTTTAAAATACCGTCTTGTTTCATAGTAACCATACCATTTTGAACTGCTACTTGCCCCAAAGACGAACCGGAAGCTTTTTTGGCAACTAATTCTTTTAGATTCTCTTTTAATTCAAAAACCTCAAAGATGCCAATTCGGCCTTTGTAACCAGTGTTATTACAATTATCACAACCTTTTCCGTGAAAAAATTGTAGTTTATCTGGTTTCTTTTCTCCCGGTGGCAGGTTTTTAAGTTCTTCTTCGACAACCTTTTTTTGATCCTCTTCAATAACTTCCATCGTCTCCTTACAATTTTCACAAATTTTTCGGCAAAGTCGTTGAGCAACAATACAGTTTACGGATGAATTAATTAAAAATGGTTCAATCTTCATATCTTCTAACCTAGGAATTGCCCCGGCTGAATCATTGGTATGTAAAGTTGATAAAACTATATGGCCGGTTAATGCTGCATGAATAGCCATGTCGGCAGTTTCATAGTCACGAATTTCACCAATCATAATTACGTCAGGATCTTGACGAACAATTGATCGAAGACCGTTAGCAAAAGTGAAATTAATTTTGGAATAAACTTGAGATTGATTAATACGAGGCATTCGATACTCAACTGGATCTTCTAAAGTAACAATATTAATACCAACACTTTGTATTTTGTCGATGACGGCATAAAGAGTCGTTGTTTTACCAGAACCTGTTGGACCGGTAACTAATATCATGCCATGCGATTTATGAATATTATCATCCAAAGTTGTAAAAGCACTTCCGCGCATTCCAAGTTGCTCTAACGTTAAAATCCCAGATGATTTGTCCAAAATTCTCATAACAACTTTTTCACCATTAACAGTTGGTAGTGTTGAAACGCGAAAATCAACTTCGGCGCCATCAATAATAGTTTGGAAACGACCGTCTTGGGGTAGTCTTGTTTCGTCAATTTTCATTTCGGAAAGAATTTTTATACGAGAAATAATACCGCTTTGGATTTCTTTAGGTAATTTAATAATTTCTTTTAAAATGCCATCTTCTCGAAAACGAGTAATAACTTCTTCTTCTTGTGGCTCAATATGAATATCGGAAGCTTTTTCTCGAACAGCTCTTTTAATGAGCGATTGGACGATTTTAGCGGCTGGAGCTGTTTCGGTAATTTCCTCAATCTTTTCTTTCGATGGCTCCTTTTTTATTTCAATTTCTTCCTCACCTTCAGCGGATTCGACAATTTTTTTCAATTCTCCAGTAGCGGCAGAGTATTGATCTAAAACATGACTTATATCAGTTTGAGTGCACAGTTGAATGTTTAAATCCATACCAGTTTTCTTTTTAACAAACTCGATTGCTTCCCGGTCTTCCGGGTCAATCATGGCAACAACTAGTTTATTATTTTTAATCTCTAAAGGTACAATTTGATAATGTCTGGCAATGTGTTCAGGTAGTAGATTTAAAACTCTTTTTGGAACAGTCACTTTAGAAAGATCAATATAGCAAACATTAATTGTTTGATCGACAAATTTTTCTTTATATTCTTTAAGCTCCGCCTCTTCTTTATTATCGTCAGGTTTTTTTTCGCCGAGTTGCTTTTTAAAATCTTGACTTGGTCTAAAGCGAGCTTTATTTTTTTCCAGTGAAAGATATGTTTTTGCTGGATTTCTAACATCCCTAATAGTTCTCGGGGGATATTTAATCATTACAAAATTTCCAAAACCAGGGATGTTTACACTCCGGCCGGCTGATAGTTCCGAACTTATGATTTGTTGAATAATATCAAGAGTTTTCGAAACTTTATCTTGTTGGATTTGTGTTTTTTTGGTGATTATATTTTTGAGTTCAGATGACGTCAATTTTAATCCCTCCTGAAATATATTGTAACACACATTATCCACAATTTGTATTTTTGTCCTAATAGAATATAGTAGTAATGCAAAGAGATAATTTAACTTTTGTATTTTTGTATTTTGTAGGAGTAATTTATGGTTTTTTATAGAAAATTTAGACCTCAGAAATTTACCGATCTTATCGGTCAAGATCATGTGACAAAAACACTTTCCAATGCTTTATCGGCTGGTACTTTTTCACATGGTTATTTATTTGCCGGGCCTCGTGGATCTGGTAAAACTACTCTTGCCAGAATTTTTGCCAAAGCCTTAAATTGTACTGGCAGAAAATTAGGAAAAGATTCATTCGAACCTTGCAATAAATGTATTTCTTGTCAGGAAATTACAGCTGGCAAGTCTTTAGATTTAATTGAAATTGATGCTGCTTCGAATCGTGGGATTGATGAGATAAGAGATTTGCGAGAAAAGATTCGTTTTGCGCCAACAAAGTCAAATTATAAAATTTATATTATTGATGAAGTTCACATGCTTACCAAAGAAGCTTTTAACGCGCTTTTAAAAACTCTTGAAGAACCGCCCAAGCATGCTATTTTTATTATGGCGACGACCGAACCACAAAAAATATTACCAACAATTTTATCTCGTGTTCAGCGTTTTGATTTTCGTCGGGCGGAACTTTCGGAACTTAAAAAACTACTCAAAAAAATTGCTAATTTAGAAGAAATTAAAATTGATGACGAGGGGATAGAGCTTTTAGCTCAGCTTGCTTTCGGCTCTTACAGAGACTCACTTTCTCTTTTTGGCCAAATTGCCTCGCTTAGAAAAACTTCGGCCTCCAATATTACTATTGAACAAATTCAGCAAGTTCTAGGGTTGGCTCAAGATAAGAGTGTTTTTGATTTTGTTAAATTTCTTGCCACAAAAGATCGTCAAAAAGCTTTTGAACTAGTTGCTCACTTACATCTTCAAGGAGTTGATTTAGAAACTTTTACTATTAAGCTAGTAGAGATTTTACGAAAGATTGCCCTTCTAAAGTTAGGAGAAAATCAATTATTTGATTTAACAAAAGATCAGCAGGAAGAGGTGCAAAATTTATCTAAACTTTTTGAAATAGAAACATTGATGGAAATGGTTGAAAAATTTGCGGCAGCGGCAAATCAAATCAAATCAGCTCATTTGCCACAATTGCCGTTAGAATTGTTGATTTATGAATTTACGAAAAAGAGTGAAGAAGTAAGAGATAAGAAATTAGAAACACCAGAAAATAAAATTAAAATAAACAAGCTGCATATTAAAGAAGAATACAAAGAAGGTCGAGTGGTTGCTTCGAGTGAAATGCCGGTCGAGGAGCACTCCGATTTGCCGAAGCTTGGCGATGAGGCAAAACCGGAAGCGACGAGTAGGCTGGTTAGGGAGGCTGAAAACGAGAAGCAATCAGAGACCAATAAGAGCACTGTAAAACTAGATAAAAATCTTTGGCCGCAAATCGTCAAAGAGGTAAAAATTCATAATTGTTCTTTGTCAGCATTACTTAAAGACGCTGAATTGGCCGGTGCAGAGGACAGCACGATTATTTTGTCTTTCAAATTCAAATTTCATGCTAATATGATTTCGAACAAAAAAAATACTCAAATCATTGAAGGTATCATTGAAAGAATTACTGGTTCGCACTATAAGCTCGATTGTGTTGTAAATCCAGATTTAGTTGTTAGCACTCCAGTTGATGCCGAGGAAGAATTGCTCTCTGGGGCTAAAGAAGTTTTCGAAGTAGAAGAGTAACTTATCCCCACAATCCACAGTTTCCACAGGCTTGCATTTAAAAAATCAAAATGCAAAAATCAAAATACGCGAAACAAGGAGGCCTTTTGGCTGATAACATTAAAATTCCCCCTCAAAATATTGAAGCTGAGCAATCAATTTTAGGCGCTCTTCTTTTAGACAAAGACGCTGTTATTAAAGTAGCCGATATTTTACGAGTTGATGATTTTTATCGCGAAGATCATGCAACAATTTACGACTGTATTTTGAAATTATTTGGCAAACGAAAACCGATCGACATGGTTACCTTGACTGACGAATTGGAAAAAAAGAAAAAGTTAAAAGATGTTGGTGGCGCTTCTTATATCTCCACTTTGGTTAACTCGGTACCAACAGCGGCTCATATTATAACTTATGCTAATATTGTTCATCAAAAAGCAACTCTCAGGCGACTTATTTCAGCGGCGGCATCAATTACTGAACTTGGTTTTGATGAAAATGCTGAATTGGAAACAATTTTAGATAAATCGGAAAGCGCTCTTTTTAGTGTTTCGCAACAATACGTTAAACAATACTTTACGCCGATTAAAGATATTTTGGCCGATTCCTTTGACAGAATTGATAAGTTGCATAAAGACAAAGGAGCAATTAAAGGTGTACCAACTGGTTTTCGCGATTTAGACAACATTTTAGCCGGCTTTCAAAAATCAGATTTAGTTATTTTGGCTGCTCGTCCTTCAATTGGTAAATCAGCTTTGGCTCTGAACTTTGCTGATAATGTTGCTTGCAATCATAAATTGGCCGTTGGTATTTTTTCTTTGGAAATGAGTAAAGAGCAAATTATTGATAGATTACTTTGTATGCGTGGTTCAGTTGATTCGTGGAAGTTAAGGACAGGTAATTTAGACGATGATGATTTTGGCAAATTAAATTATGCTATGGGAATGCTTTCGGAAACACCGATTTTTATTGACGACTCACCATTTTTAAATGTTATGGAAATTAGAACTAAAGCTAGAAGACTTTTGATGGAAAATGACCTGGGTTTAATTGTGATTGACTATTTACAGCTCATGTCCGGTACGGAAAGAAGAAATTCTGATAATCGAGTTCAGGAAGTTTCGGAAATTTCTCGAGCGCTCAAAGCTTTAGCCAGAGAGCTTAATGTGCCAATTCTTGCTTTATCACAGCTTTCCAGAGCGGTCGAGCATAGACCAGATAAACGACCTATGCTAGCGGATCTTAGGGAAAGTGGATCAATTGAACAAGATGCTGATGTGGTAATGTTTATTTATCGTGATGAAGTTTACGAAGAGGATACGGAAAAGAAAAACATTGCTGAAATTTTAATTCGTAAACACAGACATGGCCCAACAGGAGATGTTCAGCTTTTTTGGAAACCGGAATATATGAAATTTGCCACGGTGGAAAAGAAATTAGAGGAATCATAAAGAAAAGAGTCCGCGACTAGCGGACTCCAGTGAAAGGGTTAGATTGTTTTGTCTGGCGTTTTGCCAAAGCCTTCGTAGTCGCTCAGATTGTATCCTTCTAACATTTCGTAGTCAGAAGAATATTCGTGTCTTTCTGGTTCTTCTTGGCCAAATGGTAATGTTTGGTCACCTGTTTCGTAGAATTTCGATTCATCTGATAGCATCTGCTTGACCTCCTTTCAAACAAAAAATCCGCCTTGGCGGCGGTTTTCTCTTGGTCTGCTTCGTTTGTTGTTTCGTTGTTAGGTGTTTAAGTTAACCGCCACAAATAAAATGAGATATCTTTTTTTAAAAGACTCATTAGGAAAACATGATTTGTGACGAAATTAGATCTCATACTTCTATTATATAGGGATAAATTTTTGTGTCAAACCTTTTAAGATGTGGCCTTGACATTTGCCCAAAATTGTTATATAATAATACAATCACTAAAAATAGTTGTACTTTAATAAAAGGAGAGGGTGGTTGTCGGCAAGAGCAAGGTAAGGGAGGGGATTTCTCATTACCTTGCCCCTGCCGTTTTATCCTAATAGGTTTAATTTAAGAGCAATCTTAATAAACTGAAAGGAAAAAAACAAAAATAAAATATAACAGCTCTTTCAAAAACAATTGCGGCAGGAACCAACCCCTAGTACGGGTGGAGTTAAGCTGTTCTTACTTTAAGCAATTGCTTATGGTAGGGACAAAGCCAATTACTTTGCCCACACCATAAAGGCGCGACAAGCGGTCAATAATTTAAAATATATTTGGGCCGATTTCGATCGCGCCTTTTAATTACCCAAAAAAACACTTGACAGGTTGGCAGGTTTATAATATAGTAATGGTGTCTGAACATGATGCTGGGAACGACCGACCAGCTAGAAGTCTGATTTTTCCCAAGTGCGGGAAGTAGGGAATCTGAAGATTTCGAAAAAGAAGAACAATAGGTCGAATCGGGAAGTTATCCGATTGGCTTCAGGTTGGCCAGGCCTGGGGGTAGTGTAGTAAGTAGTACTGCTTGTTAAGATAAAAGCAGAAAAACGCAAGTCAATAAAACATACTGCAGCCTCATCCGGTTACGCAAACTCTGTGGAAGAAATGCTGTTCTGTTAAGAAAGCTAACAGGTATAGAGCGTGAGGAGAACTAGCAAACCCCGGACTCGGGAATGGATCGCTTTGATCCGCACTAAAGGTGAAACATCCCCGATGCAATCATACAACGACGCGTTAATTACAACGCGTCTTTTTTTTAATTTTTTTGTTATACTATTTATACTATGAGTCAAAATATTTTAGCAGGTCTTAATCCTGAACAAATTGAAGCCGTCACAACTACCGAAGGGCCAGTTTTAATTTTAGCTGGTGCTGGTTCTGGTAAAACTAAAGCCTTAACGCATAGAATTGCCTATCTTGTGATGGTAAAAAAAATTCATCCGGAAAATGTCTTGGCAGTGACTTTTACTAATAAAGCTGCCGAAGAAATGAAAAGTCGAGTCAACGTATTGTTAAGTGCCAATATGGCTAATGATGCAATAACAGCAACAAAACTTCCGTGGCTTGGAACTTTTCATTCGATTTGCGCAAAAATTTTACGAAGCTCGATTACAGTTTTAGGCTACACCCGGTCTTTTAATATTTATGACCAAACTGATTCTTTGGTGGCAATAAAACATGCCATGGACAAGGTGGGAATTGACAAAAAACAATATAATCCACGGACAATTCAAAATTATATTTCCGGTGCCAAAAATGAACTTTTGTCACCTTCTGATTATGCTAACTTTGCTAAGGGACATTTTGGCGAGGTAACTCTTCAAGTTTATCAACAATATCAAAAAGATTTAAAATTAGCTAACTCTTTAGATTTTGACGATTTATTAATGAAAACCGTCGAACTTCTTGGCGATAAAGCTATTTTAGAACGTTTTCAAGATCAATTTCGTTATATTTTAATTGATGAGTATCAGGATACTAATTTTGCCCAATATCGTTTCAGTCAACTTTTAGCTCAAAAGTATAAAAATATTTGCGTGGTTGGCGATGATGCTCAGGCAATTTACGGATTTCGTGGAGCAAATTTTAAAAATATTTTGGATTTTGAAAGAGACTACCCAAAAGCAAAAGTAATTAAAATGGAACAAAATTACAGGTCAACCAAAAAAATTATTGCTTCTGCTCAAAATGTGATCGAAAAAAATACCTTGCGAAGTGAAAAAAAACTTTGGACTAATAACGAAGAAGGACTTACGCCAACAGTTTTCGAAGCTAGAAACGAAAAAGATGAAGCTAATTTTATTTTAGACGAAGTCGAATCTTTAAAATCTTTTGGTGGCTATAATCAATTTGTAATTTTATACAGAACTAATGCTCAGTCAAGAATTTTTGAAGAAGCTTTAATGCAGGCAAGTATTCCCTATCGTTTAATTGGCGCTTTAAGGTTTTATGAAAGACGGGAAGTTAAAGATATTTTAGCTTACTTGAAATTAATCGTAAATCCAACCGATAGAGTTGCCCAAAAAAGAATCATCAATGTGCCTCCCAGAGGAATTGGTGACAAAACTGCCAATTTAGAAAATCATCCAAAAGTTTTGAAATTTAAAGAAATGATGGAAGATTTTCGTCTAGTTTTCAGGGACTTAAAGATTTCAGAACTGATTGATTTAGTTACTTTAAAATCTGCTTATAAAGATTGGGTTTTGGATGGTACCGAAGAAGGGGAGGGACGCTGGGAAAACATTGAAGAACTAAAATCAGTTGCTGAGCAAAGTGAAGATTTGGAAAGTTTTCTAGAGCAAATAACCCTGGTTTCTGATATTGATAATTTTGACCCATCGGCTGATGCAGTGACACTAATGACTTTACACAATGCTAAAGGGTTGGAATTTCCAATTGTTTTTATGGTAGGAATGGAAGAAAATTTATTACCCCATGCCAATTCTTTAATGGAGCCTTCTGATTTAGAAGAAGAACGTCGTCTTTGTTACGTTGGTATCACTAGAGCCGAAAAAAGATTGTATTTTACTTACGCTACTTCCAGAATGATTTTTGGCTCCATTCAGGCTAATGCTCAATCACGATTTCTTTTTGAAATTTCCGAGGAGTTTCTAGACAGGATCTAAAACCATTTGATTTTATTGGTAGATAAGGTAAAATTTTAAATAGACTAAAAAAGATACCCGGGGAGGTCATTATTTTACCATTAATTTTAGCCATATGGTTTAATTTGCACAGTTTAACGACTCGTTCAATTGAGCCGTTAGTTTCTGGTGTCGTGGATACAGCTGATCCAAGTCACCCACGTGAAGTCTATTTCGGCGGAGCTCAATATTTTGCCTTAAAAGATATGGCAGATAATTTAAATATTGATATTTATCCCGAAGATAAAGTTCAAACTTTTCCTGATCCCAATTTAGGGATTGGCAGTAGAATTGAAATTCAAAGAGCGCTAGCGGTAGAAGTAACCGATGCTAAAATAACTAAAACATATCGTACTTGGCAAAAAACAATCGAAGAATTGCTTAAAGAAAATAAAATTGATCTTTTGGGCCAAGATACGGTTGAGCCATCACTTTCAACTTGGCTTAGACCTGATACAAAAGTTAAAATTACCCGGGTGGCAGAAGTTGAAGTAACCGAAAAAGAGCCAATTGATTATAATATTGTAAAAAGAACCAGTGTTGACGTGGAAAAAGGTCAAACAGAAATTGAAACAAAAGGTGTTAGGGGTGAAAAAGATGTTCTTTATGTTATAAAACGTGTTGACGGTGTCGAGGTTTCAAAGACTAAAAAATCTGAAAATGTTACCAAAAAGCCTGTTAGCGAAGTTGTTATTATTGGTATTGGCCCTAAGTACGCTAAAAGCGGTCCTTATAAAGATACGGTTAATGCGGCCGCAAGAGAATACTTGATTAATGGTACGGCTTTACAATGCTTGATGATTAGAGAATCTGGTGGTTCGGCTGACGCAGGTTATCCTGATGGTCAGTATAAGGGACTTTTTCAATATTCAGATGGTTTTTGGTCCGATATAAGTGCTAAAGCGGGTTACAGTGGAGCAAGTATTTATAATGGTGAGGCCCAAATTTATACGACTGCTTATGCTCTAACTCATGGTTACGGTGGTCGTTGGCCACCATGGGGAGGTTGTGCAAACAAATGAAAGCTAAAAAATCGTTAGGACAAAATTTTTTAATCAAACCGGAAATTGCTGAAGAAATTGTTAAAGCAGCTGAGGTCTCTGATAAAGATACAATTGTTGAAATTGGTCCTGGTTTGGGAATTTTAACAAGAGCGCTTTTAAATACTGGCGCAAAAGTTTATGCGATTGAAAAAGATTTTGAGTTGGTTGAGATGCTCCGTAAAGCTTTTGGTAATAATAAGAATCTTAAAATTATTCATCAAGATGCATTATTTTTTGATCCATCAATATTGGGTGATTACAAAATTGTTGCTAATTTGCCGTTTAATGTTGGCTCGCCTTTAATTCGTAAATTTTTAGAAAATCAGAATCAACCTAAAACAATGACAGTAATGTTACAAAAAGAAGTCGCCGAAAAAATTGTTGCTAAACCAGGAAGTTCGGAAAGAGGAATTTTAACTTTAGCAGTTGAATATTACGCTCAAGCAGAAATCGTGATAATGGTGTCAAAGACTAGTTTTCGACCACAACCTAAAGTAGATGCCGCAGTTATTAAAATAATTCCACAAAGGAAGTTTAGCATTGAGGCAAAATCTTTTTTTCAAATTATTAAAGCTGGTTTTTCTTCTAAGAGACGGCAAATTCACAATCCTTTGTCGGCAACACTCCATTTAGATAAAAATACTGTTTTAGAAATCTTGCAAAAATCTCAAATAGATCCACAGCTTCGGGCAGAGGATTTAAGCCTGGGACAGTGGATAAAATTACATGAAATTATTAAAAAAGGTCTCGGAAATATTTAAAATTTTAGTTATAATAAGGTAGATGAATAAAGACGATAATCAAAATACGGAAAAATCTTTTAGTCTTAATCAAGAAAGCCCTTTTCAAAAAGCAGAGGGTATTTTAAAAGATAGTGGTAAATTTGTTGGCGATACTACCAAAGAGGCAATTAAAAAAACTATTGAAGTTGAAAAAGGTGGTGTAAAAATTGCCGAAAATGCGGTTTATAAAGTTTCTGAAGTACCACCATTAAGGCAGGCAAAACATTTTTGGCAAGGGTTGGGTCCAGGGTTAACAACCGGGGCGGCTGACGATGATCCTTCTGGTGTTGGGACTTATTCCCAAACTGGTGCTCAGTATGGTTTTCAACTATTGTGGTTGGCGCCTTTAACTTTTCCCTTGATGGCAATTATCCAGGAAATGTGTGCTCGTATTGGTTTGGTAACCGGTAGAGGGCTAGCGGCTAATATTAAAAAACATTTTTCAAAAAAAGTTCTTTACGTGGTAGCAATTTTAGTCTTACTTGCCAATTCGTTTAATATTGGTGCTGATTTAGGGGCAATGGCGAAATCAACTCAACTTCTTTTCCCTGGAATGCCTTTTTGGCTTTTAGTGGTTGGTTTTGTGGTAATAAGTTTGTTTTTACAAATTTTCGTTTCTTATCAAAAATATGCCAGGTATTTAAAATATCTAGCCTTAATTTTGTTAGTTTACATTTTTAGTGCTTTTGTAATCAAAGGTTTTCCTTGGGTCGAGGTATTGAAAAGCACATTTACCCCCTCGCTTACTTTTAGTAAAGAACAAATTATTTTGATTTGTGGAATTTTAGGAACAACTATTTCACCTTATTTATTTTTTTGGGAAACCTCGCAAGAGGTGGAGGAAAAAGTTTCTTCTGGTCGAACAACAATCGCCTCTCGTCAAGAAGTGCAAAAAAAAGAAATTCGTAAAATGAGAATTGATGTTTGGACAGGCATGCTCTTTTCGAATTTAGTAATGTTTTTCATTGTCGCAGTTTGTGCGGCAACGCTGTTTAAAAGTGGTATTCACAATATCGGCACGGCATCTGATGCGGCAATGGCTTTAAAACCATTGGCTGGTCATTATGCTTTTTTGCTTTTTGCTCTGGGTATTATTGGCACTGGACTGCTCGCGATTCCAATTTTAGCTGGTTCGGCATCGTATGCTGTTAGTGAATCTTTTGGTTGGAAAGAAGGTTTATATCTTCGTTTTCGTCAGGGTATTTATTTTTACGGGGTTATTATTTTTTCGATGTTAATTGGTTTGGTGATGAATTTTGTTGGCATTAACCCAATAAAGGCATTGATTTATGCTGCTGTCGCTAATGGTTTGGTAGCACCGTTAATTCTGGTTTTGATTGTTATTATCGCTAACAATGAAAAAATTATGAATTCTCACCATAATTCTCCGACTCTTAAATTTATTGGTTGGGCAATTGTTGGCCTAATGATTGTTGCGGGGGCCGCGACTCTAATTTCGTTTTTTTGAAAGTTTTTATAAAGAAAGGTTTTTAAGATGGGAACTCTATATATTGTTGCGACGCCAATTGGTAATTTAGAAGATATAACTTTACGAGCTCTTAGAATCTTAAAAGAAGTTGATTCAATTGCTTGTGAAGATACACGAAAAACAAAAATTTTATTAGATCGTTTTAGTATTAAGAAAAACTTAATTTCATATCATCAACATTCTCGGCTTTCTAAAATAGATTTTCTTATTTCGGAAATTAAAGATGGTAAAAACATTGCTGTGGTTACTGATGCGGGAACACCTGGTATTTCTGATCCGGCGGGTGTCTTGATAGCCGAAGCATTAAAAGCTAATATAGAAGTAGTTCCGATTCCTGGGGTCTCAGCTGTAACGACACTTTTGTCAGTTACTGATCAATCTGTGGATAAATTTTTGTTTTTAGGATTTTTGCCAAAGAAAAAAGGTCGTAAGACACTTTTAGAGTCTATTTCAGAAAGTAAATTACCAGTTATTTTTTTTGAATCACCGCACAGAATTTTAAAAACTCTTGAAGAGCTTAAACAGTTTGTGGGTGATCGACCGCTAATCGTTGGCCGAGAATTAACAAAGAAATTTGAAGAAATTTATCGTGGGCAAATTTCAGAAATTTTACCTAAAATTAAACCTCGGGGTGAATTTGTTATTTTAATTAAGAACTAAAATTATGCAAACATTAAAAAACAAAATTAAAGAAAAAGAAGAGCCAAAAGAAGAGCCGTTTTTTGTTACGACGGCAATTGATTACGCTTCTGGCCTTCCGCATGTTGGCCATGCTTATGAAAAAATCGCTGCTGACATTGTTACTCGCTACTGGGCTCGTCGTGGCAGAGAAACTTTTTATTTAACCGGTACAGATGAACATGGGCTAAAAATTCTTCAAGCAGCAAACGAAAGAAAAATTTCTCCTAAATTATTTGTTGATGAAATTTCTTTAAAATATAGGGCGTCTTGGTCGGCTTTAGAAATTCGTCATGACAATTTTATTCGTACTACCGATCCGGCGCACGAAAAATATGTTCAAGAATTTGTTCAAAAACTTTATGATTTAGGTGAAATTTACAAAGATCGTTACGAAGGATTGTATTGTGTTGGTTGTGAAGAATATAAAACCAAAAGTGAATTAGGAAAAGGAGAAGTTTGTCCAATTCATCAAAAAAAATGTCAAGGAGTTTTTGAGGACATTTATTTTTTCAAACTTTCTAGATTTCAAAAACAATTAATTGATGTTATTGAAAATGACAAAATTGAAATTAGGCCAATTGAAAGAAAAAATGAAATCTTGAGCTTTCTTAAAAAAGAGCCTTTACGTGATTTGGCCATTTCTCGTAGCAAAGTCAGCTGGGGAATTCCTGTTCCTTGGGACAAAGAACAGACGATTTATGTTTGGGTTGATGCTCTTTTGAATTATATTACTGGTTCTCGTGGTCATTGGCCGCCCTCTTTGCAAATTATTGGTAAAGATATTTTTCGTTTCCATTGTGTTATTTGGCCGGCAATGCTTATGGCGGCAGGTTTAGAACTTCCTCGAAAAATATTTATTCATGGATTTCTAACTGTTAATGGTGAAAAAATTTCTAAAAGCCGGGGTAATGTTATTGATCCTTTACAGATTGCTAGAATTTATGGTGTTGATGCTCTTCGCTATTTTCTTTTTCGAGAAATTACTTTTGGTCAAGATGGTGATTTTACAATCGATCGTTTTGAACAGCGTTATAGAGCGGATTTAGCTAACGATTTGGGTAATTTAGTCCAACGCGTTATTACAATGGCTAATCGCTATAAAATTTGTTGGCAATGTCGCATTGTTACGAAATCTTATTATCAAATTGATCGGGCAATTGAAAATTTAGAATTTCATAAAGCTTTAAATTTGATTTGGGATATTATTATTGAAGCTAACAAAAAGGTTGATTCTGAAAAACCGTGGGAGTTAGCAAAAACAAATCCAGAAGAATTACAAAGAGTCATTGGCCAACTTTTAGACGCAATCACTCAAATTGCTTATCAAATAGATCCGTTTTTGCCAGAGACTTCTTGGTTAATTCTTGATCAGCTTAAATGTTTAAAACCGAATTTGCTTTTCCCAAGACAAAATAAATAAAAAATTATGTTTCCATTTATTTCTGCTTTTGCCCAAGTTGGTGGCATTATTATTGATAAAATTACTCTTACGCGTCGGCAAGTTTCCGTTCGTGTTTTTGTGCCGATTTTATTTTTATTCCTCTTTTTGCTGACAGCTTTGCTTTTTCCTTTTTTGGGTGAAATCTCAACACAAATTTTTGAAACTCGTTATTTATTACTTTTTGTGGGTATGATTTTAGCGGCTACTATTTGGAATATTTTTTATTATCAAGGAGTTCAGGCGGAAAAAGTTCATGAATTTGAACTAATTGTTATGTTTCAACCGCTACTGACAATTTTATTGGCAACAATTTTTCTTAAAGGCGAACGAAATTTGCATATTGAAATTGCTGCAACAGTTGCAGCAATCTTTTTAATCATTGCTCATATTAAAAAAGATCATTTAGAGATGACCTTGGGTGGTTACAAATTGGTTTTGGCAGTTATTTTTATGTCAATAGAACTTATTTTAATTAAGTTGCTATTAGAAATTTTCTCGCCAGTGGCTATATATTGTGTGAGAACTGGTATACTTTTTGTTTTTTTCTTTCTTCTTTACCATCCGCAAATTAATAAAGTTGCCAATCAAAATATTGGGCTGATTCTAAGCAGTGCGACGTTGGGGACAGTCCAAATGATAAGTAAATTTTATGGTTTTCAGCAATATGGTGTTGTTTATACTTCTTTAATTTTAATTCTTTCACCTATTTTGGTTTATATTATTTCGACTGTTCTTCTTCATGAAAAATTAAAATTTCGAACCGTTCTTTCAGCAATAGTTATTTTAGGTTGCATTTTGTATGCCACACTAGCAGGAGAATAAATGTATATAGACACTCACGCTCATCTTAATTTTCAAGCTTTTAAACTTGATTGGCAACAAGTAATCGAGAGAGCAAAAAAAGCAAATATTAAAGCGATTATTAATGCCGGCTCGAATTTTGAAACGTCGAAAAAGGCTATTGAGATTGCTGAAAAACAAGAAAATGTTTTTGCCGCTGTTGGCCTTCATCCAATCCATGTAAAAGATGAGGAATTTGATGAAGAAAATTTTTTTAAATTAGCTAAAAATAAAAAAGTTGTTGCTATTGGTGAGACGGGACTGGACTATTACTATGATAAATCCAATATGGCATTGCAAAAAGAAGTTTTAGTTAAATCGATTAAATTGGCTCAAATTGTTTCTAAGCCAATAATTTTGCACTTGCGAGAAGCGGATGAAGATTTGCTATCTCTTTTAATGGGGGAGTCAACTTTGCCAAAAGGAGTGTTGCATTGTTTTGGAGGAAATTGGCAATTTGCTCAAATGGTTTTATCAATGGGGTTTTATATTTCTTTTACAGGAATTATTACTTTTACTAAAAATCAACAAACTTTTGAAGTAATCGAAAAAATACCATTAGAAAAGATTTTGATCGAAACTGACTGTCCGTATCTTACACCGGAACCATATCGTGGGCAGCGTAACGATCCAACTCATGTTATTGAAGTCGCAAAAAAAATTGCTGAAATAAAAAAAATCTCTTTAGGAGAAGTTGCTGAGCAAACTTCAAAAAACGCTATAGAGTTATTTAAATTAGATTTGAAATGAAAAAGAAAAAGATTATTTTAATAATAATATTAGTTATTTTAATTGTTCTAGCTGTTGCAGGTGGTTTATTTTATCGAAAAGTTGAAAGAATCGTCAAAAGTTTTTCCGACTCGGCTAAAAAGGCAAGTTCTCAAAATACGCCATTAATGAATTGATAAGTGCTCAAAGTTAATTAAGAACAGGTCCTTGGGTCACCATACTCGCATCCAGCCGCCCTAGCCAACCTACTCGGTTGTTTCCGTATTTCCTCGCGCCTGGCTGCGGAAATTCGGAGCACAACCTCAACCGGCTTCGCTCGATGGCTCCCCTCGACTCTATAATTTAATACATTTATTCTTGACAATATGTTATATAGAATGTTATATTTTAATTAATGCTTTGCGTTAATTAAAATACAAGGTTCTGCGAAGCAGGTTCTTATATATATTGTTATATTGTTTCTAGAGGTAAAAAATGAGTAAAACCATTAACGTTAACGAATTACAAGCGAATATTTCTGAAGTTTTGCAGAAAACTCAAGATGGGGAAATTTTTGAAGTTATGCGTTATTCAAAACCAATCGCAGTTGTTTTATCGTACGAAGACTATTTAAAGTTACGTGGTGAATGCAAACGATGCGTGGAAGATTTAAGAAAAATTTTTAAGAAAGCAAAATAATGAAAGTTTACCCCCACACCAATAGGAAATTATTATCAAATATGAAAAAAAATAATATATCAAAAACAAATTCTCTACCGAAACAAAGTGATGTTAATATTGGTGTGGGGGTTTATTTAGACTACTCGGCTACAAGCCCAATTAAAAAAGAAATAAGAGCTGCAATCTTGCCATATTTAGATGAAAAATTTGGTAATCCTTCAAGTATTCATAGTTGGGGTCAAATTGCTCGTCAGGCAGTCGATAGTGCTCGAGAAGAAGTGGCAGAATTTTTAAATTGTACGCCAGCAGAAATTATTTTTACATCTGGAGGTACGGAAGCAGATAATTTGGCAATTCGAGGGTTAGCTTTATCATTTAAAGCATCGCGACCTCACATTGTTACGACTCAAATTGAACATCATGCAGTTTTAAACACTTGTGAACATTTAGAAAAAGAAGGTTTGGCAGAAGTGACTTATTTAAAACCAAACCAAGATGGTCTTGTTAGTGCTGAACAGGTTAAAAAAGCTCTCAAGAAAAACACTGTTTTGGTATCGGTTATGTATGTTAATAACGAAATTGGTACTCTTCAACCGATCCGTGAAATTGGTAAAATGATTGAAAAAGAAAATAGGAAAAGAGACGGGAAACAAATTTATTTTCACACTGATGCGGTTCAGGCTGCTGAATATCAACCAATGAATGTTGATTTTTTGCATGCTGACTTGTTAACTATTTCCGGTCATAAAATTGGTGCACCTAAGGGAATTGGGGCTCTTTTTATTCGTCAGAATATTCCTTTGGAAAAAATGATTTTCGGTGGTGAACAAGAAATAAATAGACGCGCAGGAACAGAAAATGTTATTGGGATCGTTGCTTTAGGCAAAGCGGTGGAAGTTTTAAGAAATGAGAAATATGAAATAAGAGCCGAAAAGACCTCGAGATTAAGAGATTATTTTATTAATGAAATTTTAAAAGAAATTCCCGATGTTAAATTAAATGGCTCAAAAGAGCTTCGTAGTCCTAATAATATTAATTTTTATTTTAAATATGTTGAAGGAGAATCTATCCTTTTAAGCCTTGATTTAGTGGGTATTGCTGCTTCGTCCGGTTCGGCTTGTACTTCACAATCTTTGCAACCTTCACATGTTTTAATGGCTCTTTACGATGACGCTGAGCGTGCTCACGGCTCAGTTCGTTTTTCAATAGGTGAAAAAACAACCAAAGAAGAAATTGATTATACTTTGGTAAATTTAAAAAAGATTATTAAAAGATTGCGAGAAATTAGTCCATTGGCATAAAAAGACTCGCCATTTGGTGAGGTTAGAAAGGCAATAATGAAAAAAGATATTTCGACTCTTTATTCTAAGAAGGTCATGGAGCATTTCTCCCATCCGCACAATATGGGAACAATTAAAGATCCTTCCGGGATCGGTCGAGTTGGCAATGCAGTTTGCGGTGATTTAATGGAGTTGCAAATTAAGATTGCCAAAAAAGAAGGTAAAGAATATATTAAAGAAGCTAAATTTCAGACTTTTGGTTGTGGGGCAGCGATTGCGACTTCCTCGATGCTAACAGATATGATTGTTGGCAAAAGTTTAGAGGAAGCTGAAAAAGTTAGCAATCGGACAATTGTCGATTCTTTAGATGGTTTACCGCCAGCCAAGAGGCATTGTTCTGTTTTGGCTGAGCAAGCTCTAGATGCAGCAATCGCCGACTATCGCAAAAATAACTAGTTTGGTATGATATAAATATGGTTTATATTGAAATATTAATTATTTTAATTGTTATTGTTTATAGTTGGATGGGCTACCGACGCGGTTTTTTAAGTCAATTTTTTGATTTGTTTGGCCTAGTTGTTTCTTTTGTTATAGCTTTACGCTATTTTAGTTTTCTAGCCAATCTTTTCGGGAGTTGGGGTTTAAATCAGAATTTAGCAAAACCAGTTGGTTTTTTCACTTTATGGATTTTTTTGCAAATTATTTTTTACTTGATTACTCTTTTAATTTTTCGTTATGTTCCCAAAGAAGTCGATTCTAGTAAAACTAATCGTTTTCTTGGTATTATTCCCGGGTTTGTGAAAGGGATTGTAATTGTTGCTATTATTTTAATGATTTTCTTTATTTCGCCAATTTCGCAAACTTTCAAAAATAATCTTGTCAAAGATTCTTTATCAGGACTTTTAATCAAATATTCAGCAAAAGCAGAACTACAAATGGAAAAAATTTTTGGTGACATGAACTCTTTGAACTTCTTTACTACTTTGAATCAAAACGGCGAAACGACTCAACTTAATTTCAAAGTTGATAAATATAGCATTGATGAAAATTCAGAAAATGCCATGTTAGTTTTGGTTAACGAAGAACGGGCAAAAAATAGTCTTGCTCCATTGAAATTAGATTATACTATTCGTCCAGTTGCTAGAGGGCATTCAATTGATATGGCTAAAAATGGTTATTTTTCTCACGTTAACTTGGCTAGTAAAACTCCGGCTGATAGAATGACTGACGGTAATGTTAGTTTTTGGTTAGCTGGGGAAAATATTGCTTTAGCGCCAAGCTACGAATTAGCAGAAATTGGTTTTATGAATTCGCCTAAACATCGGGATAATATTTTAGATCCAAAATATGGACGTATTGGTATTGGCATTATTGATTTAGGTATTTATGGTAAAATGGTAACTCAAAATTTTGCTAATTAAACCAGAAAGGGCAGGAATGATTTTAAAAGGTAAAGAAGTAGCCGAAAAGATTTACAAAAATTTACAAAAAGATATCGAAGAGCTCAAATCAAAGGGCAATTGTCCAACAATGGCAGTAGTTTTAGTAGGTGAAGATCCGGCAAGTCTCACTTATGTCAAAGTTAAAGAAAAGAAAGTAATTACTTTAGGAATTGATTTTAAGCTATTTCATTTACCAGCAATTGCTTCCCAAAATCAATTAGAAGAGCTGTTAGACGATCTTAATCGTAATAAATATATTCATGGTATTATTGTCCAATTACCATTGCCTACAGATTTTGATAAAGAAAGAGTTCTGAAAAAGATAGATCCACAAAAAGATATTGATGGATTTTCCGGGGATTTATTGCCACCACCAACAGCCCAAGCAATTTTGGAAATTTTGAAATTCTATAAAATTGAACTTAAAAATAAAAAGATCGTTATTGTTGGCCGAGGATTTTTGGTAGGAGAGCCTTTAGAAAAGTTGCTTTTGGGTCTTGGTTTTCGACCAGAGGTTTGTGACTCGGAGACTAAAAATTTAGGTGAAAAGGTTTCTAGGGCAGAAATTCTGATTTCTGCCACAGGAAATCCTGGTTTAATAACTCCTGATATGGTAAATGAAAAAATGGTGGTAATCGATGCTGGTACGGCTGAAGCGGGTGGCAAAATGGCCGGTGATGTAGACGAAGCGTGTTACGAAAAAGTTTTCGCTTACTCGCCAGTACCAGGTGGTGTTGGCCCGGTAACGGTTGCTTGTTTAATAAAGAATTTAGTTGAGGCGGCCAAAGACATGGAGACTGAATGAAGAAGAAACGGGCCTGTCCGCAACGCCAGCAAGCTGGCTTGCGTGGTGGGCGGGTTGTTTGCGCTATGTCTGGGGGAGTGGATTCATCAGTCGCGGCGGCTTTGCTTCAAAAACAAGGCTACGAAGTTATTGGTGTTTTTATGAAACTTTGGGCGGAAGATGTCCCAAGGACTGATTTGGTTAGAGAAAATATTTGTTGTTCAGTCGAGGCCGCTACTGCAGCTCGGGCAGTCGCGCGTAAATTAAATATTCCTTTTTATGTTTTAAACGTTGAAAAAGAATTTAAAAAAGCTGTTGTTGATTACTATATAAAAGAATATGACAATGGTCGAACTCCTAATCCGTGCGTTATTTGCAATCGAGATATTAAAGGTGAAGTTTTGCTAAAAAAAGCTTTAGAACTTGAAGCGGATTTTTTAGCCACCGGACATTATGTTCGTATTGTTAAGAAAAAAGAGTATCAATTATTACAAGCGGTTGATAAGACTAAAGACCAAACCTATTTTTTATGGACATTAACTCAAGAAAAGCTTGGGAAAATTCTTTTTCCAGTTGGCGATTATTTAAAGTCGGATATTCGAAAAATGGCTAAGGAGTGGGAATTGCCAACGGCCACGCGTAGAGAATCACAAGGTATTTGTTTTATCCCTGATCGTGATGTTTCTGGATTTTTACGTCGTCATGCTAAAAAATTAGTTGAACCGGGCGAAATTTATGACACGAAAGGTAAAAAATTGGGTGTTCATGATGGTTTGATTAACTACACTATCGGGCAAAGGGAACGTTTAGGTTTAGGTGGTCCGAGGGCGTATTATGTGGTAGAATTAAATAGTCACAAAAACACTTTAATTGTGGGCGACGCAGAAGATTTGTATAAAAAAGAACTTGTTGCCTCGGATTTAAATTGGCTTGATATAGATTTTGAAAGTCAGTTGGAAAAATTAATAATTGGCGCGCGTATTCGTTATGGACATCCAATTGATCGATGCAAGGTAACGCTGATAGGCAAGAAAGCAAAGGTGGTATTTGAAAAACCGCAACGAGCTATTACTCCCGGCCAATCAGTTGTTTTTTATAACAAAGAACAGGTTTTAGGGGGCGGAGTGATAGAAAAGTAGTTTATTTTAAGGAGGAATTTGAAAAAATTCAAAAAGATCTTAATTATTTTTGGTGCTATTTGGTTGTTAACGGTTTTCTATTTTTTTGGTTATTTAATAGGTCACAAAAATATTGTCTTTGAGCAAAATTATCATCCTAAACTTGTTAACTTAGAACTCAAAAAACCCGAAACAGTTGATTTTGGTATTTTTTGGAAAGCCTATAACGCAATTTCAGAAAATTATGTTGGGAGTTATTCGACTCAAAAATTAGTTTACGGAGCAATTAAGGGTATGGTTGAGGCTCTTGATGACCCTTATTCAAGTTTCTTAGCTCAAGATGAAAACAATCGTTTACATCAGGATCTTTCTGGCGAATTTGAAGGAATTGGCGCCGAGTTGTCTAACAAAGATGGCAGGATAATTATTATTACGCCATTAGATGGTTCACCGGCTAAAAAAATAGGTCTTAAACCGCAAGATCAAATTTTGGCGATTGATGGCAAAGATACGTCAAGCATGACATTGGATGATGCCGTTAGTCTTATTCGTGGTAAAGCAGGAACGGAAGTAGCCTTGTTAATTAATCGCGAAGGTCTTCAATCACCTCAAGAATTTAAAATTACAAGAGATAAAATTACAGTTGCTTCTGTTACGTGGGAAGAAAAAGGTAATATTGGTTACATTAAAATTTCTCAATTTGGTGACGATACCGCAGAATTAACTCAAAAAGCCGCTCGAGAGTTAGCGGCAAAAAATCCGAAAGCGATTATTTTAGATTTACGTAATAATCCGGGTGGTTATTTAGACGCCGCTGTTGATGTCTCTTCACTTTTTGTGCCGTCCGGTTCAGTTATAGTTAAAGAGCAATACAAAGATGGTCACAAAGATGAATTGAAGTCTACTTTGGAACCAATTCTAGAAAAATATAAAATAATAGTTTTAGTTAATGAAGGCTCAGCTTCGGCTTCTGAAATAACTGCCGGTGCCTTACAGGACATTCGAGGAGCTATAATAGTTGGTAAAAAAACTTTTGGTAAAGGTGTTGTTCAAGAAATCCAAAATCTAGATCCGACAGCCGCTTTAAGGTTAACAATTGCTCAGTGGCTTACACCAAAAGATAGAACAATTGACAAAGAAGGTATTAAACCTGATATTGAAATTGATGAAGAAAAAAATCAAGAAAGTGGCCAAGATCCTCAATTAGATAAGGCCCTAGAACAAGCAGGTCAATAATGTCTAGTATTCAAGTAGTTCTTTTGGAAAAAATTCCAAGTGTTGGTGAAAAAGGGGAAATTATTCAAGCAAAATTAGGTTATGCTCAGAATTTCTTGATTCCCCAAAAAAAAGCAGCCTTGTTGGGTTCGGACGAAGCTCGTGAAATTTTGGCTGAAATAAAAGTTAGAAAACAAGAAAAAACGGAATTTATTAAAGTCAAAGAAGCCAAAAAAGAAGAACAGGTAGAGAAACGAAAAATTATTAACGAAAAAAAAGCAAAATTATTAACCAAAATTAAAAAGTGATATAATGGAAAAGAAGATTTAATTGTAATAAAATGCGCCCCGCAAAATTACTTTCTTTGCAACCTACTACGTAGTGTACACAAAGAAGCGTAATTTGCGGGACTTCCTGAACTCTGCTTCCGCTCCGCGGAATGCAGCTTCAGGAGCGGAGGGGAAAAATGGATCAACCAACTATTAATAATCCTTCTTTACAAGAAGGGCAACCACCTTTAGAAATGCCACCAAATATCACGCCGCCAGAACCAATGGGGCAAAAACCAGGAGAGCAAACGGGTAATGTTGCGCCAAGTCCGGTTCAATCAATACCTTCTTCTACACCGCCGCCTAACCTTAAACCATTGCCGGGTCCGAAAAAACCAATCCTTCCTTTTGTAATTATTATTTTTTTGGTTGTTGTTTTAATAACGGGCGCTTTATTCTTCGCTGCTTGGAAAGGTTGGATAACTTTAGGTGGATTGTTTAAAGGTTCAACACCTGAGGTAACCGTCTCACCGAAAGTGTCACCAGCAATTTCTTCCATACTACCGTCTACTAGTCCAGAGGAAAGCTCGTCGCCGACAACTACCACTAATGTGAATGACGAAACCAGAAAAGCAGATTTGTTGAAAATTAAGAATGCTTTAAAAGAGTATTATGATTCTCAAAACAGTTATCCGGTGAGTGCGACTGCTACAAAAACTTCAGACTCATCAAGTGTTTTGGCAGAAGCTTTAGTACCGGCTTATCTTACTAATTTGCCAGACGATCCAGCTGCTCCTCAGTTTTATTATGGTTATAAATCAGATGGTAAAACTTTTGAACTAACTGCCAGTTTGGAAAATATGGCTGATACGTCCGGAGTAGGAATGGGTGGTTATAATATTTATAAGGTTACTGATTCGTCAACAGAGTAGATGATCAAATAATAACGAAAGGAGCTTTTATGATTATTTTATGGATTCTTTTAGGAGTCGTAGTTATTGGAATTTTTTGGTTCGTGGCTGTCTATAATGGAATTGTAACTCTTCGTAATCGTACTCAAGAAGCATGGTCAGATATCGATGTTCAACTCAAGCGTCGTCACGATCTAATACCAAATTTAGTTGAAACGGTTAAAGGTTACGCAAAGCACGAAAAAGAGCTTTTTGAAAATGTTACAAAAGCTCGTGCTGATGCTATTTCGGCCAAAGGACCTGCTGAAGCAGGTAAGGCAGAAAATGTTTTAACCGATGCTCTAAAATCAGTTTTTGCTGTAGCAGAAAATTATCCACAGCTTAGGGCGAGTGAGAATTTCCAGAAATTACAAGACGAACTGACTGATACGGAAAATAAAGTTGAGGCTGCGAGAAGATTTTATAATGGTAATGTTAGAGACTTCAATACTAAAATTCAAATTTTCCCAAACTCTATGGTAGCCGGTATGGTAAGCGCTAAGCCATTCGAACTATTTCAGATGGCGGAAGGGGAAAAGGCAACACCGGAAGTAAAATTTTAACCATTAATTATGTATCATGATATAGATTCTAATAAAAGAAAAACCGCTTTACTTGTGGGGCTGTTTTTGGTTTTTGTTATCAGCTTAGGTTATTTGTTTTCCTGGGTATTCAACAACCAACTTATTTTAGTAATAGCGGTAATTATTGCTGTTAGCCAAGCTTTTATTTCTTATTATTATTCAGATTCGATCACTTTGGCAATTTCAAGAGCAAAACAATTGCCGCGCAAAGAACCTTTTTTAGAAATTCATCGATTGGTTGAAAATTTGAGTATTACCGCAGGACTACCAAAGCCAAAAATATATTTGATTGAAGATTTGTCGCCAAATGCTTTTGCCACTGGTCGTGATCCGGAGCATGCATCAATTGCGGTTACCTCAGGACTCCTGGAGAAATTGAATAAAGTTGAGCTTGAAGGAGTAATTGCTCACGAACTTTCCCATGTTGGTAATTACGATATTAGGCTTATGACAATTGTCGTTGTTTTGGTGGGAATTGTTGCTTTGCTTTCTGACTTTTTTCTTCGATGGACTTGGTTTGGCAGTCGAAGACGAGATGGTGAAGGAGGCGGCCAAATTCAAATGATATTATTTATTTTAGCGATTGTTTTAGCGATTTTAGCGCCGCTTGCAGCAACTTTGATTCAGTTGGCGATTTCTCGTAAGCGAGAATTTTTAGCAGATGCCACCGGAGCACTTTTGACTCGTTATCCTGAAGGGTTGGCATCGGCTCTCGAAAAAATCTCAAAAGATCCTGAGCCTTTGGAAGCGGCCAATAAGGCAACAGCCCATCTTTATATTGAAAGTCCTTTTAAAAAGGGTGAAAATCGCGGTCAAGGATGGCTAGTAGGTCTTTTTAACACTCATCCACCGGTCGGAGAGAGAGTGAAAAGATTAAGAGAAATGATTAGTAAATAGCTTGGAATTTAGTTCTAATTCGTTGATTTGCGTTTTTATTTAATAAAGTTATATACTTAAGTTAAGTTATTTAAAAGGAGGCATTTGTGAAAAAGGGTTTTACTCTTATCGAACTTTTAGTGGTAATGTTTATTATTGCCATTTTGGCTTCTTTGGTGATTGTTAATGTTAACGGTTCTCGTAAAACCGCCCGTGATTCCAAAAGAATAGCTAATTTAAAAGCGATTCAGGGTTCTTTGGAGCAATATTATAACCAAAAAGGTAGTTATCCAAAAACCGCTACTAGCTGGAATGGTAATCGTTTTAATGGGGGTATTGCAGGTTGCAGAAGCTATGTTTACAGTGGTGTTGATTATGGTCAAGGTTGGTGTGGAATAACTTCGACTTTTGGGAGCAAAATAGATTGGATACCTGGTTTATCACCAACTTATATTTCTGTTTTACCTAGCGATCCTAAGACCGTAGATTTTGGTGGAGGTGGTGGGATTGGTGGTTATGTTTACGCCAGTGATGGTAATGATTATTTATTAATGGCTTATGGTACAATGGAAACTCTTTGTGGTGACGCTTCTACTTTAAATGTGCCAGATCCTCATGCTACTTGTAACCCTACTTCTATGCAAGAAATGGCTAGACCGTGGACTAGGGGCGCAACAGTTGGCAGTGTACAGCCAACAATCGCTGTTTTTACACCAGGAGCTGTTGAGGTAACAGATGGTGTTTACACTGGTTGGTATATACAAGGATTAAAGTATCAATAATTTGGAGGGATAAATGAAAAAAGGATTTACTCTTATCGAGCTTCTTGTAGTAATGTTTATTATTGCCATTTTGGCTTCTTTGGTAATTGTTAATGTTAATGGTTCTCGCAAAACTGCCAGAGACTCCAAAAGAATCGCTAACCTTAAGGCTATTCAGGGAGCGTTAGAGCAATACGGCAATAAAAATGGTAAATATCCGATGACGTTTTCTGCTTCTGACCCTGGTGGTTGGACTGCGTGTTCGGGTTACGGCTATTGTCTTCCTAGTAGTGTATCTGGTTGGACAGGAATG
>JBAYHL010000008.1:0-47296 GCA_041666185.1 Patescibacteria group bacterium
ATACTTTTAACACCCTTCATCAAGACAATCGTCAAATAGTTATGACCTCTGATCGCATCCCCCAAGCAATTCCCCAAATGGCGGAAAGATTAACTTCCCGCTTTGGTTGGGGAATGGTGGCTGATATCCAACCGCCGAACTTAGAAATGCGTGAAGCAATTTTACGTAGTAAAGCTCAAGAAAAAGATTATCTTATTGATGACGAGATTATTAATTATATTGCCGTGGCTGTCGAATCCAATATCCGTGAACTCGAAGGCGCAATTACGCGGGTAATGACACATTGCCAATTTAACAAAGTCACTCCATCACTAGATGTTGCTAGTAAAGTTTTGGAAGATTTAATTGTTTCTAAAGGTAAAAGTTTATCGTCTGAGAAAATTATTAAAATTGTCGGCGAGTTCTTTAAAATTGATCCCACTGAGCTTGTTTCGGAAAAAAGAAATAAAGAGCTTGTTTGGCCAAGACAAATTATTATGTATCTTTTGCGTCACGAGATGAATCTTTCTTACCCAAAAATTGGCCATCAATTAAACAAGAAAGATCATACAACAATTATGCATGGCGTGAGTAAGATAGAAAAAGAAATTGGTGTTAACGACGAATTAAAAAAAGAATTAACCTTAATTAAAGAAAAACTGTATATTGCGTAGTGGGCTGTGGATAACTTGTGGATAACTTTCTAGATAATCCACAGCTACTAACTCACAACTACCAACAAAAGAATTATTAACAGTTGTAAGTTGGCAGTTATAAGTTGCTGGTTATCTTGTCCACATGTTTTAAGAAGTAATACACAGCTTTATCCACAATTTTTCCAAACCAATTAGCAAGTATTTCATCCACAGAATCCACAAGACTTATTACTATTATTTATATAAATACTTAAAAAGAAATATACTATTATATAAGAGCTGTGGATAAGTTGTTCATTAATAATCGTTTAATAGATAATTAATAGTTGAAATATTTTTACAAGGTTGTAAGTTAGATTAGAAAGGAAAGTATGAAAATATCTTGTACACAAGAAAACTTAGCCAGAGGCCTGGGGATAACTAGCCACATGATTAGTTCTAGGACTACTTTACCTGTCCTAAATAATATTTTATTAAAAGTTGAAAAAGGTAGGCTTAACCTTTCAGCGACTGATTTGGAGATTGGTATTAATACTTGGATTGGTGCAAAAGCCGATGTTGAAGGAGCGATTACTATTCCAGCAAGGTTACTTTTAGAATATGTAACAACTAATACTGATAAAACAATTGATTTAGAATTAAAAGATATTACACTTCATTTATCATCAGAACATTTTAAAGCTAATATTAAGGGAATAGAAGCTTCTGAATTTCCTTTAATTCCTGAAGTTAAAAACGGTTCTGGTATGGAAATAAGTGCGGCTGATTTTAAAGATGGAATTTCTAAAACAGTTTTTGCTTGCGCTCTTGATGAAACAAGGCCAGTATTAGCCGGAGTTTGTCTAAAAACTATTCAAAATAGTCTAAAAATGGTTGCTACAGATAGTTATCGATTAGCGGAAAAAACGATTAATTTAGTTTCGGGAAACGAAAAACCGATTAGTTTTATTGTTCCTGGAAGAACATTGGGTGAAGTTGGTAGATTAATTGATGATTCAATTGAGAAAGTGGAAATTAATGTTGGTGAGAATCAAGTTGAGTTTAAATTAGGACCAACAATGCTAGTTTCTCGTTTAGTTGAAGGTAGTTTTCCAGATTACGAACAAATTATTCCAACTAATATAAAAACAAAAATTAATCTTTTGTCGCGTCAATTTCAAAGCGCGATTAAAATGGCCAGTTTTTTTGCTCGCGATAGCGCCAATAACATCAAGCTCAATTTTAAAAAACCAAAAACATTTAACATTATTGCTGTTTCTCCCCAGATGGGTGATAACACATCCGAGTTAGAAGTAGTGGCCACCGGTGAAGAGTTAGAAATTGCTTTTAATGCGAAATTTATTTTAGATTGTTTGAGTGTTGTTTCTTCGGATGAAATTTCTCTTGAATTGGCTGGTCCCCTTTCTCCAGGGATTGTCCGGCCAAAAAATGATAAAAATTATTTATACATTATTATGCCACTTAGGATGGATGAGTAAAAATAGCTTAAATGTTAAAACAGCTTTCTTTAGAAAATTTTCGTAGTTACGAAAAATATCATTTAGATTTTTCTAAAACAACAATTCTGATTGGTTCTAATGGTATTGGTAAAACTAATATTTTAGAAGCCATTTATTTGCTTTCAACTGGGCGTTCGTGGCGAACTAAACACGATAACGAAACAGTTTTATGGCAAAAAGATTTAGCAAAAATTACCGCTAAAGTATCAAATGACAAAGAAACTAATTTAGAAATGATTTTGCAGCGCGTGCCAAGTAAAGATTACCCCTATTTAAAACTGGTTAAAGTTAATGGGGTTAAAAAAAGATTAACCGAACTTTTAGGAAGGTTACCAACAGTTCTTTTTTCACCAGAAGAATTACAAATGATTTCTGGAAGCCCGGCAAGTAGAAGGCGATTCTTAGATGTTTTACTTTGTCAGATAGATAAAAAATACACTCTAGCCCTTTTAGATTTGGCAAAAGTTATTCGTGGACGAAATAAATTGCTCTATTTTGTAAAAATTGGTCGATCGAAAGTTGATGAATTAGTTTTCTGGGACGAAAGATTAGTGACATTGGGTAGTTTTGTTGTTAAAAAACGCCAGCAGTTAATTACAAAACTAAATGACGATTTAACGAGGATTTATCAAACACTCTCCGGGTTTAAGGATGATAATTTAGTAATTAAATATAAGCCGACGGTCGAGCCCGAAAAATTTGAAGAAATGCTGGTGGCCAATCAAACTAGAGAAATTGAAAGCGCGGTGACTTTGTTTGGCCCTCATCGCGACGATTTAATGTTTATGCTCAACTCACGGGATGTAAGCACTTTTGGCTCAAGAGGCGAGTATAGAAGCGTAATTTTAGCCGTTAAAATGGGGGAGTTAGAATACCTAAAAACGGCTACAGAACATAAGCCAATTTTACTTTTAGATGACATTTTTTCCGAATTAGATGAAGATAGGCGATTACACTTGGCTAAAATTATAGATAATCAACAAACAATTATAACAACAACCGATTTGGATCATATTGAGAAAGGCCTTCGCAATAAGGCGAAGATTGTGGAGCTAAAATAAACTACCTCGTTAGTCAAGCTGACGAGGTATTCCTACGGAAAAGTTTGTTTCCAAGCAGGTTTTCATCCCCGTAGCAAGCTACAGGGTATTCAACCTGTTGAAAATAAAAAGACCCACACGGGATGGTGTGGGTATAAGTTTAAGGTTTGTTTATATTTTCGATCATGCGATGAGCTTCTTCAAAACCATAGTACTCTTCCATAGCTTTTACAACGTCGGGGCTAATCAAAAATTCATTATTTGGGACAAAGTCCGGATTGCTGGTGCCTAAAAGGTCATGACTTAGTTGCTTGAAGGTTTTAGGGAATGCTTCCTTAAAACAACTAAAACAGATTTGCGTGAAGGTTCTGCCAGTTTTCATATTACTCCAGGAATAATTGCTCTCGCCTGGAAAACCACTTAGATGTCGACGAGAGTAGACACGGTCAATACCTAAACTAATAAAATAAGGTTCGCGATCGTTTTCAATCTCTTTGTTGCAATAAAGGCAATGCGTGCTATCTAAAGCTTCGCATAAAGAAATCATTTTGCTTCCAGCTTCAGCACTTTGGTGCATTTCTTCCCCACCAATCAATTTGCCTCGATGCGATTTTTCTATCTCGTGATAATTTGTTTCGGCTTCATAGGCATCATAAACCGATTTAAGATTATTGTGATGCGTATCAGGTAAGCACGTCTCTATACATCGAAAGCAAAGAGAACGGTGGTTAATTAATTGGCCATGGATAAAATGCCAATTAATATCACCTGCTTCATTAATACTCCACACCATAACAATGGGACTGGGAGAGACCATTGTACCCTCTCGGCCTGGTAGACTATCACTTGGTCCCATATCTCTACCACACTCACAACACACTAGTGACATAGCTGTTTCCTCCTTTAGTGAGACTCGGGTCTGATTATGGCATTGATTTAGTTTTTAGTCAATGTTGAAAACGGTTTTTGAAATAAAGATTATTTTAGAAAACTTTCATTATGCTATAATTTGAACAAATGAAAAAAGTAAGTGATTATTTCCGCGACAATCCACGTTACAGTCGTTACAAAAAGCCGCTGGAGGCGGCTAATGTTTGCGACACCGTGCGTTTGCTAGCCCATGGTCGTTTTGAAGTTGTTTCTTTTCGCAGCGGGCTTTTGACGCTTTCTGTTTCGTCGTCGGCAGCGGCGGCTAATTTAAGTTTTGAAAGCACTCAGCTTATAAGTGAAATCAATGAGAAATTAGGGGAAAATAAGGTGGAGAAGGTGAGGTTTAAGATAGCCTAATTTGAAATTGAAAATTATTTAGAATCCAACATGAACGTGATCCCACATGAGCTCATTGGCCCAAAGGCCGGAATTACCTCTTGCACCAGAAGACCCATAGAGATCGTTAAGAGTGTTACCAAAACTATCAACATCCGTTTGGTTGTAAGTCATGATTTGGGTTGGAACTAAGTTCTCATCATTTAAGGCTTTCGGCATTTGTAAAAGATCATTAACTAATTGGTTAGTTTTCCATTGAGCGGCCGCTAAAGCATTAGTTTTAAATTCATCCGCTGATTTACCGTCGAATTCACCCAAAGGACAAGATTGAGTGGTGCTGGCAGCTGTCATTTCGGGATAATATCCACAAGCCGTACAAGTAACATCAACTCTGTAAACACCGAATAAGTTAGTGACAACAAATAAACCAATTGTCCAAGGGCTAATGGCACCCGTTAACCACATTTGGACTCCCATACCAACTAACATCGACGATGAGCCAGGCACTAAGCCTAATTTTTGATCAGTAGCCAGTAATTGTTTTTGAAAAGCAAAAGTAATAACGGTTGAAATCGCTTCAGCCTTGAGACCGTTGACGGCAGCTTGGCTGCTTTGAATTTGTTTAGCGGCTTCAGCAGTTTTAGCAGCATCACCAGCCAGTTTAGCCGCTCCATAGGCAGCTTGAGCTTTTTGATAAGTTGCGGTAGCGACTTGGTATTTAGTGTAATAATCATAAACTAATTTGGTTGTACCGGAAGGCAATCCAGATTGTTTGTCGGCCCAATTAGTAACAATACTGGCACCATAATCAGCGTAAATTTGGGTAATACTGCCTTGATCTGTAGGAGAGCCAAGTTTACCTGTTTTGCCGTATTCCATTAAGGCTTTAGCCGTTCCTGGTTGGACAAAATCACCAAACCAATTAGTCATTTTGTCGTCAAGGAAAGAAAGGGTGCTACCAGAAAGGGCCTCGGAATTATGGAAGTTGGGAGAATTAGGGTCAAAGTATTGTTGCAAATTTGGTAAAAGATCGGCAGGAATGTCTGCGTTTTGGCTGTGAACTTTGTTACCAATATAATTTAGGCCCATTTGCCATTTTTGATCAGCAGTTCCTTCGCGCATTGCTTGAGTGAAGCCAGCAGGGATATTTTTATCGGCTTTATGAAGTTGAATATCAACTGTTCTATATTGAAGATTTTTCCTGGAATTATCACGTGAATCGCGAATAGCTTCTTGACGGATAGTTGCTTCGGCGGTGGCATCTATTGGCGCGCCACCAACTTCTTCGCGGGCTTTAGCAACGGCCGCATCGCCGATGATTGTTTCGCCTTGAACATCGTTAAAATAAGCTTTTTTAGCGGTGGCGTAATCAAGGGCAAAACCTTCAGTTGCTTGATCGCCAAATTCATTATTATAAGCTTTAACAATTTGAGCTGCGCCCCAGGAAGTTAAGCCACCTTTGATATCACCGGTTACAAAACGACGAGCGTCATTTTCATCAGGTATGCCGGTAATATCTTGGACAGCGGTCGTGAAAACTTCTTCATTGTATACGCCAAGAGGTCCCCATTGCTTAGCCCCCAATTCGTAAATAGCGTCCATGGCGGAATCGTATTTTTCATCCATTCCCAACCATCTTGGCAACCATTTTTTACCTTGTTCCAATAAGGTTACGTCAGCATTTTTTAAGCCTGTATGTTCTGGATCAGTCGGGTCTTGGATAAGAAGTTTTTGCCAAGTACCGGGGTCAAATTTAGTTTTATTGTCTAAGTCCCAACCACCAACACCCATTAAAGCTTCATAAAGTTTTTGTTGGCTTTGGGCGTTGCTGAAAGTAGGATCTTCATTAAAAACATCAATCAGTGTTTGGGCGGCAGTTTGGTATTTATCTTCCAAACCAGTTAGGTCGGCAAGTTTATCAACAGCAACTTCTTTAAGTGAATTTTGGCCGACCTTGTCGACATAAGCAGCCAAACTTATAGAACCAGTTAAGAAGTCTTTAGTATTGCCGGAAGGAATATTTAAAATTGCATCAACTAATTTTGCTTGGTTTTCGCGATCGGTATTCCAATAGCCAGAGTTTGATTTGCGAGCGTTATCAAGCTCGTCCCTGTCGATATAAAAAGCGCTGGCAAATTTTTCTTGGCCATTCAAACCGATAGCAATGTCAATATTATCTTCAAAACTACCGTGTAAAAGGCCTAAACGGTCTTCGACTTTGCCTTGACCTAGATTATCTTTGAAGTTGCCACGAATAGAAACCGGATAATTTAGTCCTAAGATGTCACCGATTTGGCCAGCGGCGGATTCGCTTAAAATGTCTTGAGGAGTGCCAGTTTGCTCGGCTAAAGACATGACAATATTTTTGACATCCTTGTTCTTTAAAGAGGGGGCATATTTTTCAATTTGACCGTAAAAAACATTATTTTTAACGTAATTACCGGTGTCAACAATGTATTCATGAGAATTCCCACCGCCTTCAACTATAGACATAGATGTCCAAGGCTGTAGGCCGAAAGCCATGTCTAATTGGCTTAATTGGTCAGCGTTTGAATTAGTATATTCCTTAATTTTAGCAACCAAATTACTGTCGTTTATCTCGTTGGCTTTAAGACCAAGTTCTTGTTCGATTTTGACACGACCGAGGTTGTAAGGGATGTCGCCAGAAAGAGAAACCGCTCGGTCAAGTCCGGCAATGATTCCTAGTTTCTTTTCTGCCAACATTGCCAAGGCGTCGCCCGGTCTATTGGTTTGTTGAACAATATCAAGGGTGCCGCCTTCAGGAAAACCAAGAGCTTGGTCAACCGATTGTCCGCCAACTTTTAGAGCCACCACAAACCATCCGCCATTAAGCATTTTCGAAACATCACTGCCGGTGAGTGAGTAGTAAGGACTGTTTGTTAGATTTAACTGGCGGTTAAGTAGTTTTGAAGCAACGTTGTTTGTGACCCCCATGCCAATTTTTTCGTGATAAGCGTTCTCAGTAATTTTGCCATCGCGATAACCCTCAGTTGTGCCTTGTGGTAAACCTAAATCACTATCAATTTGTTGAGACTCTTGGCCGAAAAGGCTGCCATATTCTTTCAACCGGGTTTTGCCGATACTGATTAACATCGTTGTGTCAGGATTTTTGTAGTCAGTTTTTTTAAGCTCGTTGTAAGCGTCATTGAGTGAATTATCCGGTAGGTCTAATTCAATTTCCCACTTCCTGAGACCGATAGGGTAAATTAAATCGTCAATGGTTTTTTTACCAGTTAAAAGCCCTAGAATATCTTTTTTAGTTAGTTTTGTTTGGGGGTCGGTTTTGGCGGTGATAGAATCAGCCGAAAGAGTATCAAAGTCTTCAATTTCTTTGCCGGTGATAATTTCATTAACCGCTTTTTTGCTCGATTTTATCTTTCTAGCTGATTCAGGATCGGATTCAGCCCCTTTTTCTTCAATAAATTTAATGTTTTCTTGGATTTGCTTAGTATTTTTTTGAATGTCTGTGATAGAAACTAGGTTTAACATGTCGTTGATCAGATTTTTTGTTTGACCAGCTTTAGCTTTTATTTCAGGATTTGGCGAATTCTTCTCCATATATTCAAAATTATCCTTAATCAGATGTAGGCGGTCGGTGTAAAAAACAAACGCTTGGACATCTTGGGCGTAAGCACCGATTTTAGGGTTATTGGAAAGATTGCTTAAAATTTCTGTTTGGCCGATTCTTTGGAAGACTTGTCGGCTTAGATTACCAGTGAAAATTTTGTCAAAATCGCCTTCTTCTAAAGCATATTTACCGCCAATGTAATCATCATCTAGCTCGGGAGATTTTGCGCCACCATCAAACCATTGACGCAACATTCCTTTTTCTTCGTCTGTAACGGTGGTGGTATTAGCTATAGCCGTTTTGCCGATAGAGACGAAAACAGTTTGATTGCCAGCAATTAGAGCATTCAAATCGTCAGTATTAACACCGAAAACTTCAGCTCTCTTACCGTCGTTTTGATAAATAGCAAATTGATCATTATAAACTTTATCACCAACAGCCTGGTTGTAGCTATCAGGTGAAAGTTGACCATTGATTAATTTTTCAGTTGTCCCCGTAGAAAGTCCTAACCAGTTATCAATTGTCTCTGGGTTGGCAAAAGTTGTTTCAAAGGCCTCTTGGCCCATTCTTGTTTTAGCCTCATTAATCGATGAACCATAGAAACTATGCGCTTGAATATCTAAAGAAGACTCGGTTTTACCTTGTCCTATAACACGTTTGAAAGAATTGGCGTCGTTAAATGGTGTGGCTAAACTATCGCGCGAAAGATTTAAGGAATCTTCCAGGAAACGTCTGCCAACCGATGAGAAGATTTCATTAGAGCTGTTACCGGCTAAAGAACCGGCTGGCAAGACCATTGTTTTCTCAATGGTAGCTCGGCCGACATTTTCTTCGATCTCGTCTATGTTGGAGCCTTGAATACCTTCAAAGGGGACATTCATTGCTTGGGCTAAATAAGCGCGGCCAACGCTGCCAGCAACCTCACCAAGATTATTGCCCAGTTCATAATCACCCGGAATGTCGAAAGTTTCTTTGACAACAGCGTTGCCGATATATCGGCTGATTTCTGGTAAAGTTCTACCTTTAATTTTTTCAGGGTCTAAATCGATTCCTAAAATGTCAGATACTTCGGTAATCAGCATATCGCTGGTGGCGCCACTGGCTAAGTTATTGAAAACTTGATGCATGTTGGCCCCATAGGCCTCTGGGCCGCCGGCTTTGGCGTAACCTTCTTCTGATTGCCAGGCAAGCTTAATTGGTGTAGGTGGCTGGGCACTTTTGTTAGAACGACCAATTCGTCGACGTTTAATTTGAGTGCATTTAATACAATCAACTTCGGAAATATCGGCTGCTTGGCCAGTATAGTGAGCGGAGATATTTGGTTCATCTTGATCGGAATAGTCAGTTTCTTTAGAAACAGATTTATTTTCCGTATCATAAGAAAATTTAATTCTTTTAACTCTGATTCTTTCGTGACCCGCTCCACCTTGGTCAGTGGGGGTTACAAGATAAAGTAGCATTTGGACGGTTCGTTTATCAATGTCGAAATTTCTCAAGTAATCCATATCTTTTGGATTTAAAATCAAGCGAGTGTTTTGGTAGAGAACAAGCATTTGCCGGATACTTAAAATTTGAGCTTTAATTTCATCTATAAGAGATGCTTGATCTGCAAGAATAGTTTTTAGTTGATCTAATAAAGCTAAAATTTGATTAATTCTTTCATTAATAGCCGTTTCATTATCAGACAAAGTAATCGTTTCGTTAAGAAGTTGGTTGATTTGGTCTGTCTTTTTTTTAGCTTCTGCGTTGCTGGTAGGTAATTTTTGGACATTAATTTTAGCAATAGCAGATTCATCAATGATTAATTGTCGCTGAGAAGCTTTATCACCGGCAACAGCCATAGTTTTCAAAACTAGCTTTTTGTCTTGAGTTTTACTAAGAGATTGATAGGGGGTTTTGCCGCTTTGCTTTGAACAGCCCGAACTGATCATTATGAGGATAAAAATAATCACAATGGCAGCTAAAATATAAGGCCAAAAAGCAACAACAAAGGCCCAGATGGCTTTGCCAGCCGCTTGCGCACCAGCTTTAGAAAATCTTTTTTTAATACCTTCAAAAAGAGCTTTTTTCTTTTGGATATAAAACTCTTTGGCGCGATCGGTTAATTTTTTACGAACACCTTCTTGCTGGGTTGGCTCTTGGGCTTCTGCACCTTTTTCTTCACTTGGCTGATTTTCTTTACCTTGCATTCTGGCGCTTTGTTGATCAAAATAATCGTCGTATTCTTTATCTGAAACATCGTCATTATTTTGGTTTTCTTGACTGCCTTGGCTTTCTTTAGGCGGTTCATCCATTTTAGGTTTAAAATCTTCAACTGATTGCGGTTTTTCTTCTTCACTGGTAGCAGATGGAGAAGGTTGTTTCTCTGTCAGTTCTTCTTTTCCAAGTGGCATGCGGCTAACTTCAAGAGGTTCATTTTTAAATTCTGATATTTGAGCTTTTTCAAATTCCGCCCGGCCTAAGATTTTTTTCTTGCCGATATATTTATTTTGATCCTGTTTATTTGAACCGTCAGGCATTCCCTCTCCTTGTTAGTTCATAACGAAAATTTCTAAGACATAATGTCCTAGCAACTTTAATTTTTCGATTTCAATCACATTATACTCCAAATTTTAAAATGGAACTATGAATGCTAAATACTGATTGACAATTGCTAACATTTGGACTATAATATAGCTAATTCAAAGGGGAGGTGTACCTTAAGATGGTAAGACTAGTGCTTATAGTTTTGCTAACCATAATGACATTGTTTCCAGTGTCTTCTTTTGCTGGTCAAGCAGCCGGTGATGTGAATGTTACTAAAAGGAATTTGGGCGATATCAACAGTGACGGTAAAGACGAGTTTGCTATTGAGAAAAAAGCGTGGGGAGCTTCTTCTTGCTCTGAGGATGTAGAGATTCAGTCTGGTGGCAAAATAATTTTAACTTTGCCGAGTTTTTCTGGTGACACAGCCGATGGTTATAAAGTTGTTGGAAACCAAATTGTTGTTTGGTTTGGTAATTGGAATCATGGTTCAAAGTGGGACCCTCATGTTTATGATTTCCGATGGTATCAATGGAATAAAAAGATTGGAAAGTTTGTTATTGAGAAAGAGGGTTTTACTAAAAAAGCCTATTCTTACAAACAGGCAACTAAGATAATACCAACGTTGGTTAAGAAGTCTAATAAAAGTATTATCTGGAGTAAGAAAGCGACTTTTATTGAAGATGCTGTCGTTTTAGCCGTCAAGAAGTTCGGCAAAGGATTACAAGTTCGAAGCATCAGGGAAGAAAACAGTGTATGGATTAGCGACTTGTATCCTAACTGTATTCATTACTTTTATGTGTCTCTTGGGTCAGAAAAAAGAAGTGTTTTGGTTGGGGTGATGCTTTTATCAGATGGTAGTTACACACTTGATGCCACTACTTAACAAGATCGATTTAATTTTGTGTCAAACGTCCTATTCTCTAGGGCGTTTTTTTTAGTTTAAAGAAATTGTAAACTGTACAAGAGATCGTTAGAGATGAAGTATAGAGTTTTGTTGTCAGAAGAAATTATTAAGTTTTCGGCTTTAATTATGTCTTGGTTTTTTTCGATAGAGTATTCAAGAGTTGTTTTTTTGTTATTTTTAACATCGATCTTATAAAACGTATTATTTTGGTCAGTTTTTTCTGGTACAGCGGCAATTAAAAAGCTGCTATCTGGCGCCCAGGCAATTTTATTTATAGATGTTTCAAGATCTAAATTTTTATCCTCTGTACCATCAGATTTTGATAGGGATAATTTATAAAGATTGTCTTTTTCGTAAAAATGGTTGTAGATAAAATGACTACCGTTAGGCGCAGCAAGGATCTTATTGAGACGGTTATCAGTGAAAATATCCGATATATTTTTTGTTTTAAGGTCTACTTGTTTTAGACCAACGCCACTAATATCACTTGGTGGTCGCCAAAAACCGATTTTTTGAAAATTATCTAGCCAAGCAAAACTGTAATTATCAAGATCTAAGTCAATAACTTTTTGTTCGTTACTTCCATCGTATTTAGCTGATGCTAAATAGTTTAAATTCTTTTCCATGTCTTGGTATTGATAATAAATATTTTGATTGTCGTCTGACCAAATTACTGATTGAATGTTTTTATTTAAATCGGTAATTTTTCTATCTTTTAGGTTCAGCAATTGTGTCGAAGTGTTAGTGTAAGGTTGAGTATTTTTAATAATTATTTTGCTTTCATCGGGTGACCAAAGTACATCGTTAATATAAAGAACATCATTAGGATATAAATTTTCTGTTTTTTGGGTTGAAAAATCGAATTTTTTAAATTTAACACCTTGATCTCCGAAATAATATAAAGACTTATTGTCCTGGCTTAAGTGTGGAAAGAATACTTTTTCTTTAATTTTAATTTCATTGAAAGCAGTTTTAGTTGCACGGTTGGTTTTAATAACACCGAACGAAAAAAGAATAAAAATGATAAGACCGATAAACGCAATGATTCCTAAGATTAAATAAATGTTAATTTTTTTCATATTTTATTTTTTCCACCGGCCGAAGCCTTCAATATCGTTATTATTTTTATAATTAGGATAAGATTCTCTTTTTACACTACCAATACTACCAGCATTACCTTCGATTGTGCGCAATGTCCCATTGCTGTCTAGCGATTCCACGATGCCTACGTGACTATGGTTGAAGTAAACAACGTCGCCTGGTTGAGGAGTGCCAGATTCTTTTGTAAATGAAAGTTGATTTTTACCAAACCACTCATACAGAGCTTTTGCTCCACCGATAGAAGGAATATTATAACCAGCTCTTTTGTAAACCCAGCTGGAGAAAAAGGCGCACCAAGCGTCTCCCGTTCTTCCACCATATTTTTCCATTGCTCCACAGTCACAATTATCGTAGTTTTCTTTAGTGCCTATTTCTGCTTCAGCAACTCTTACAATGTCTCCACTACCAGCCAAACTGGCACAGTAAAATTGTTGATATGCTTCAATGACTCGTGGGACATATTTGGCAGTTTCGGTAAATCCTTGTCCAATAGACCAAGGGCGTCCAGAATTATATTTAGAAGCAGCATCTTTTAATTTATCAACATCAGTGGTATTACCCCCTGCACCGATATTTGCTAATAGGTGAGCGGCACCAAAAGCGGAGTCTCGCAAATTTTGAACATCCATATTACCATCACCATTACCATCTTGTTTGTTACTTTCCCAGGTAGCGGGCATAAACTGAAAAGGTCCTTGGGCACCTTTAGGAGAGTTCGCCCATGGCCCATCAGCGCTTTTTGGCCAAGAGCTATTATGTTCACCACCATAGAAAATTGCCGCAATAAAAGCTGGTTGAACTTTCCATTTTTGACCAGCCTGGTCGAAAATAGTTCTATAAGGTTCTGGTACATTCGAGCATAGATTAACTGACCCTGTGGCAAACTTCGACTGGTCTCCTCTATGAAAGCCGGTCCAGACGGCAGCAAAAACAACCATAATAACTACTACGGCAGCGCAACCAACATATCCTAATATTTTTTTTAAGTCACCCATAAAAAAATTTTAAATTATAAATTTCAAATCAATTTTAAAATTCAATTAAAATTGAAAATCTATTCCGGTGGCGTTTCTAGAGGTGTAGGTTGAGGAAAACTATTTTGAGTGGTAATAGTGTCTTCCGATGGAGCAGTTGGAATTTCTACTGGTGGAGGAGCGGCGGGTGATGGAGCAGTCTTAATCGGAGTGGCTATTACTGGTGTAGGAGTAGGAGATGGCGTTGGAGCTGGAGCCGCTTGTGCAGGACTTACTGTTTGAGCAGAAGTTGTCTCTTGAGGGGCAGGAGCAGGAGTAGTGGTAGGCGTAACTGTAGCTGGGGCAAACGCTGGTGCTTGCGGTTCAGGAACGCCTTCCTCTGGCGTCATTTCGACTTGCATTTCTAAAATTTCTTGTGGGTTAGTGGTGATAAGTTGGTCTTCGATATAAGAAGCAATAACTTTAATAGCCACGTGGTTTAGGCCAGCAAAGAATAAACCTTCACCAACTTCGCACTCTAAAAGTAGAAATTTTTCACCCTCGGTTAAACCAAAGACTTGAGCAACTTTCTCGATCGAGGCTGTCGATTGTTTCATTAAAATTTGCATTGAAGAGTTATTGACTACTGATCGGCCGTATTTGGAATCAATAAAGTCCTCAACATCTTGAGAGATAATTGTCAGCCCTAAATAATATTTACGACAACGCTTGGCTAAAGCATAAAGGAATTTACCAGAATCTTCGTGTTGCATCATCCACCAGGCCTCATCAATAATCATAATTCTTTTTTTAGCGTCGAAGCGGACTCTCTGCCAAACATAATTCAAAATCATATACATGGCAATTGGTCGTAAAGCTTCTTCTAGGTCGCGAACAGAAAAGACAATAAAGCCAGAAGAAAGATCAAAGTTAGTTGGTTTGTCGAAAAGGTCTTTAAAAGTGCCTTCGGTGTATTTCGAGAGCCTTTTAACCAAACTCTCGCCGCCGGTCATGTTGCCCAAAACAGACTGAAGATCGGCGAGTAACGGTGGGGTATTTTTCTGACTTTCTCTGTCGGCGGTAATATCGCGGAGAGAATAAGTTTCGTATAAAGCTTTTTCTAAAATCGCGTCTTCCTCAGGTGTTAGTCCGGAAACCATTAGTGAGATAAGGCCATGAAGCATGGTTATATTAGAGCGCAGAATGTCTTCACCGGAGGCACCAGCTTGAGCGCTTGCGCCAGCTTTTGGTAGATCGAAAGGATTAATTCGTTTGTCGGAGTTTAGAGAAATATTTAAATAATTTCCTCCAACAGCCTCACAAAGAGTTTTGTATTCATTTTCTGGATCGATAATAATTACATCAGTTCCAAGCATTAAAGAACGTAAAGCCTCAAGTTTAACCGCGTAAGACTTACCGGCACCGGCTTTGGCAAAAACAACCGAGTTAGCGTTTTCTAGATTAAAGCGGTCGAAGAGAATTAAAGAATTGTTGTGACGATTGAGTCCGTAAAGAATACCGTCATTAGAAGAAAGTGTGGCGGAGGTAAAAGGAAAAGTGGTTGAAAGCGAAGCCGTGTCAAGGTTACGAACTATTTTCAAATCGTCAATTCCAAGCGGCAGAGATGAGTTAAAACCTTGCTCCATTTGCAAAAGTCCTTGTTTGGTATAAATTAGCATTCCTCCCAAGGTAGATTCTAATTGCTCAGTGATAGTGTTAAGTTCATCAACATTTTTACCATAAATTGTAAAATAAAGAGCGTATTGGAAAAGTCTAATCTCACCTTTTTGTAAAACATCACGTAAAGATTCAATGTTGGAAACAGCTGTTTCGAGTTCCGGATTACGAACCATGCCTTTTTCTTGTTCAATTGCTAGCGATGACTCTAATTGGCCGGCTTTTTTCTTAAGTTGGGTCATGGTTTCTTTGGTAGAGATTGGGTAAATAAACATTGAAATGTCGAGGGTAATATCGTAATTGATAATCGGGGCTAACCAATTGGTTTGAACGTAACGAGGGTAAGTAAAAACAAACAAGGTTCGAATAAACATATTGCCTAGTTGTAAATAATTAGGTTCAACTTTGAAAGCGGCTGGGGCAATTAAATCCAAAACAGATGCCATGCCTTGTTTGTAAAATTCTGGAATTGGCGCTGCACCCTTGTTTGAAAAAACACCCAAACCAGTATCGGCTTTTTCGTTCCAAAAATTAGCTGGAGTTTTTCCGCCAGTATCTTTTGGATTTGTATTTGGTTGTAATGTATCCATTTGTGGCGGCATTCTTATCTTTCTATCTCGGATTTAACAATTTCACCGGTTAAATTTTCAACGTCGATTAGTTTTTCTTTATGAGCTTCTTCTGGGTTGTAGACACCGTAAAGCAACTCAATTAATTGTTGAGTGTTCAGTTTGGCGGTTCTAATACCAATAGAACCTAAACCGGATTCTATCACTTGAATACGTTGCTCTAATTCTTTTTTATAATTTTGAAATTCTTCGTTTGAAAGAAGGGTTTGAACTTGGTTTTTTTTACTCAATGGGTTGGTGGGGCCGATTTTAGGGGGAATGACAAAAGGAATAACAACGTAGAATCTTTTGTCCATAATGTTGGCTAAATTAATAAGCCTTTTAATAAAATCAATATAATCCAAGGTTTGCCCACGAAGTAATTCGTTTGTTTGGCCATTGGCTTTTTCTTGGAGTTTGGCTAAGTAACTACTTAAATCAAGTTTTTTGGATTGCATTAAAATTTGAATTGGAAAATTCAAAGAGTTTAAGAAATTTTGATAAGCATAAACAATTGCGTTTTGCTCTTGCTCACTTTTGAGGGCAAAGTTAATAGAAGAACAAAGAAGTACTTGTCTTAAATTGCCATCCTTTAAAATAATTGTGTCATTACGAATTTCCGCAAATCTTAAAGCGTCTTGCGTACTGCCGACTTGTTGTTTTGGTCCAAATAAGGCCAAGAACCCTCCTTGTAAATTTGTTTATTTCTTCCCTCTTGTGTCTAAGGCGTAAGCTAATTTTTCTAATTCTGATTTTTCAATTTTACGTTTTGGGGCTGGTTTTGCTTCAACTTTTTTCTTGACAGTCATTTTAATAATTGATGGGTTAAACCCCTGTCTTTGCCAAAGCCGAGTTTTTGGTCTCGAGAAGTAAGAAAGGCCAGCTTTGGCAAAATATGATAATGACTGATCTTGAATTTTTAGAAACGCTAGCGCTAAAGCAACCAAGGCAATTGGTATGCCAAGGATCCAAAAAATGATATTTCCGCCAAATGTTAAAAAAAGTAAATAATCAATTATTCCACCAACTAATACATATAAAAACTGTATAAGCGTTAGAGGTCCGACGATTTTATCTTCAATATCAATACCTTGTGGAACTTGGTATTGCATAAACCCTCCTAATAAATCAAAAATTAAAAACCAAAATGACAAATTAAAACGTAAAATGAACTAAAGAATTTTTAAATTTATTCTCTATTATTTTGCATTTTGATTTTTGGATTTCGCATTAATTTTATTATATCACGGCTGGCAATTTTAAGCACCCTAGCAATGGGTGAAAAACAGGCCTTGACAAAAATGTGCCTTCAATTTATGTTGAAAATACAATTTAATTAAAATATTAAGAGAGCAAGAAGGGAACTGGCCCATTGCTTGCCGACAACCTGTTTCGTTATTTGCGAGATAAGGTGCCAAATCCAGGCCCACCTTATGGTCGGGAAAGATATTGCCTTCTTTTCTCATCATATAGTGGTGAGATTTTTTAAAGAAAGGAGCTAAATGCTTAAACTTTTTACTTCCGAATCGGTGACCGAAGGCCATCCAGACAAAATGGCTGACCAGATTTCAGACGCCATTTTAGATGCCATTATGTCAGAAGACCCGCGTGGGCGAGTAGCTTGCGAAACACTTTTGACTAATGGGATCTGTATGATTGCTGGTGAAATTACAACCAAGACTTATGTCGACATTTCTAAGATTGCTCGCAATGTTATTAAAGATATTGGCTATACCAACTCTGAATATGGTTTTCACTGGGAAACTTCTGGCGTTGCGGTAGCGATTAAAGAACAATCATCAGATATTGCTCGCGGTGTCGACTCCTACAAAGAGAAGGATTCAACTGGCGAAATTATTGCCGAAGATTTAGAAAATCTAGGGGCTGGTGATCAAGGGTTAATGTTTGGCTATGCTTGCACGGAAACCAAAGAACTAATGCCTTTACCAATTGTTTTGGCTCATAAGTTGTGTCAAAGATTGGCCGAAGTGCGTAAGAAAAAAATTATAAAAGGTTTGCGACCAGACGGAAAGTCTCAAGTAACAGTTGAGTACGATGGCGACAAACCGGTAAGAATTTTTTCAGTTTTAATTGCTACTCAGCATGATCCAGAATTAACACTTGCCAAAGTTAAAAAAGAAGTCATTGAAAAAGTTATTAAAAAAGTTGTTCCAGCAAAACTAATAGACAAAAATACTAAATTTTATGTTAATACCACTGGCAGATTTGTTGTTGGCGGACCACAAGGTGATACGGGTTTGACGGGTCGCAAGATTATTGTTGACACCTACGGTGGTTATGCACGACATGGTGGTGGAGCGTTCAGTGGTAAGGATGCGACAAAAGTTGATCGCTCAGGGTCTTATGCTGCTCGCTATGTGGCAAAAAATGTTGTTGCCGCAGGATTAGCACAAAAATGTGAAGTTCAGATTGCTTATGCTATTGGCCGACCAGAACCAATGTCGGTAAGGGTTGACACTTTTGGGACTGGTAAATTTGAGGACGAAAAAATTGCCGAAGCAATTACTAGCGTGTTTGATTTGAGACCAGGAATGATTATAAAAGAGCTTGATTTACGAAGGCCACTATATAGACAAGTAGCGGCATACGGTCATTTTGGAAGACCAGAACTTGATTTACCATGGGAGAAGATAGACAAGGTCGGAGAGCTTAAAAAAATCTTAAAATAGATTAAATTATTTTCGTCTTACTCTTGTGAGACCACTACAGGGAATAATTTTGATATTTTTGGCGGCGAGTTTATCTAAGAATAAATTCATGCCTAAAGAATCTGAAGAAATATGGCCGGCAACAATAACGTTAATATGATTTTTAATAGCTTCTTCACGGCTTTCTTCTTTCATGTGCATATCAATAATTGTGCCAACGCCAGCTTTAGCCAACTCTGGGTAAATTTCTTTTCCACCGGAAGTTCCTCCAGTCATATCGATAATAATTTTACCCGTGCGATTTTCTGGGCTTCCGGCGAAAATCTTTGGCCCAGCATTATTTAAAGTAGCGGTTTTGTACTCAGGAATATTTCTTAAAATTTCTATTACTTCACTAATAGTTTCAGGCTTTTTGCGGTCCATAATTTTTTTCAAAAACTGGCAGACTAAATTGTCGGCTGGTGTGTGAATATTCATTATAGGAATATTGGCAAGACTGGCGGCATCAACTACTTTCATGTGATTAAGGCCGTTTATTGACCGGCCAACTTGTTCTATTCTGTTTCTTGTCACACCTTCAGCAATATTTATTGGTACTCCGTGAGCGGCGATTAAGTCGGCTTGCATGTGCATTACTTCATCTAAAGCGGCGTATGCTTTACCAATAGGGTGATGGGTAATAATAAGATCAATATCTTTATTTAATGCTTTAATGAGAGCAATCTCTGCTTCCTCGACATCAATGCCTGTTAAAATGGTTTTCACTTTTTCATTTGGGTCGCCGAAATGAAGACGGCTGTCGGCGTATGGGTTAGTAAGATTTTCACGATCAAAAAATTCGCGCTCATCTTTTGAAAGCTTTTGATATTTTTTCTTTTGAGCGCTTAAATATTTCTCAACATTGCGTTTACCGCGAAGGTCGGCGTTAATGCCTAACTCAATTGCTAAATTGTAGATTTGTTTAATGGTCATAGCAGGCAATAATAACATAAGATAACCAAGATAATCAAGAGGTGGGGTAATTTTTGGTATAAAAAAATCCCCCGTTGTAGTAACGGGGGTAATGCTAGTTGTGCAATCCCTTAGGACTGCGGTAGTTTTTTCCCAATCGCCTTAAGCCGGCGTTTGGAAATTCCTGTCTCTTTGGACAGGTTTTCGACGTTTCCGTCGATGAATCTTGCTAACTCTTCGTTAGCTCGAACGCCGATACTATGGAACTTCTCGATCTCTTCGGCTTTGAGGCCAGCACCTTCAAAAGGTTTGGTCTCTTTTGGCTGGTCATTGTTGCCGTTAAGCTTCTTGAGCTTTTCGGTAACATCTGGTTTGAGAAGATCACCAATCGAATTCGGCGTATCTTCACCGGAAGTGGCAACGGTTCTTTCTTGCGGCTTGATGTGTGGCTCAGCCTTTGTTTGTCTTTTGGCTTTTGCCTTGCCAGCCGGTTTGTTGGAAGGTTTCTCCACATTCGTCTTGCCTGTGGTGACAGTCTCTGTAGTAGGTACTTCAGCCGGAGTGGCAGGCTTGTCGATACGAACGACAACTGTCATAAATCTCTGGCGTAACTCTTCGATCTCAAGGCTGATCACTGCTTGCTCTTGGCGGTGCTCTCGCCCTTTCGGGCTTGGCAGTTTCAACCTTACGGAAAGTCCGCTAGCCTCACGACTCTTGCGACGAGCAACGCTGTACAAAAGCCATTTTGTTGCCCAATCGATAGCCTCCTCGACACTTTCCTTTGTTTTGTTAGCGACCATCTTCGCTCGCTGCTTTTCGTCTGAGCTCAAGTCTTTTGGCCAATTGTCGGGGTGAAGAGCACTGAGCAAGGCTCGTCTTTCCCATGTTCGGGCTCTGTCCAACCAGTGTTGACCATTAACGTCAAACTCGGTTATTGATTTAGCTGCTTGGCCGGTTTTGCCTAGAGGTGCTCCGAAAAGCTCAAAAACAGTCAGAGGTCCGTTTGGGAAATAGAATTCCTTGGCTGATCGAAAATCCTCTTTCTGATGTTTCTTTTGTTCTTCGGCAACAACATCGTCATAAGCAGCAAGAGCGTTGGCTGACAGTTCCTCTAAACGAGAAACAGTGTCAACAACCCAACAACCACCAACAAGGGTTGGTCGAAGGGCTTTGCCGGTCATATCGATGACGATCTTGCCGTCACTGTCTGGCTCAGGTAGCTCCAGGTTGTTACCTGGGACTATCCGTTGTCCAGTAAGTGAATGGTGTCCGGAGACGTATCCGCCGCCATTCTTTGCTAGGGTGACAGTACCTTTGATGAACTCTTTACTTGGTCGCCACTTTTTGTCGGCGATAAGAGTCCATCGATTGGCTGGAAAGCCAAAGACGACGTTTCCTTTTACTCTAAGATGGTAATTAAGAATGTCACCGTCTTCGAGCAAAAGACCTGTGACAGGGAATACTATCGGCAGTCTATCGGCTTCTATCCCCAAAACTTCCATGATTCGCCAGTCGTCCTCTTCTGATTGAGGAACGAGCTGAAAGGCTTTTGGGAATCCTATGCCGTCCCGGGGTTTCAAGTGGACGGCTTTCAATGTAAATGCTTCTTCGCTAAAAAGATTTTTAACCAATTCTGTGAGTTTCATTTCTGTGTCCTCCGTGCCTGAAATCAAGATCCCCTCCCTTCTTGCGAATTTGGGAGGGGATAATAGGTGTGAAGAATGCTACGATTGGCGCAGCATTGGGACAATCTCGTTGTCCTCATCTTCCTCGGTCAAGGCCTCTCTTACGGCATTTACGTTATCGGGTGGGACAGCCATGTCCACCAATCGCCAAGCAAATTTCGAAACATTAGTGTTTTTGTGCTTTTTCAGCAACAAAGACTGAATAGTCTCGGTGGTCTTCTGCTGTCTTTCTTCGAGAGCAGCTTTGATCTTGCTTGGCCATGTGTCCTGACGATCGGTGGTTACACGTTGTCGGTAGAGATCCTCTACCAACTCTGTGCTAACATCGTTTGCCGTCATTTCTCCGCCGCGAATTTCAGCGACAATTTCCGCAATCGCTTGCTTCTTATTGTCGGCTGCCGATCGCCGGCCCTTGCTGATTTCTGCACCAAGGCTTCTAAGGAAGCGCTGATCAGATATCAACCGTTCGGTCACCTGACTGGTCAGTGTAGCAATGTCAATTGCTGGTGCTGAACCAGTGGTAAGGTGATTTGTCGCCGCCTCAACTGCTGCCTGGATTTTGACTTCAATCGCAGGGTTAAGGAGGATTTTCTCCGCAACTAACTCGGCGATCATCGGTAAATCACTCATTTTCAGAGCTTCTTCCATTTCGCGTTCCTCCTTATAAGCCTAATGCTTTGCGCATTCGCTCTTGACGTTCTTCCAGTGTCTCTTCTTCAGTCTTTGTTTCCTCAGGCTGAACCTCAGGCTCGGCTGTGGTTGGCTCAGCTTCAGTTGCAACGATCACTTGAACTTCCTCTTCTTCCTCTGGATGGAGTCTGAACATCGAACCGTTTGGCAAGTCTTCGTCCGGTACATTACCACCACCAAACACGATTGCGTCGTCAGCCTCATCAACTTCGTAGACGAAGTTTAATCGACCAACACCTTTTTCGTTACGAGCTGGTAGCTTGTCGATTATCTCAGACAAACTTATGTAATTGCCCGAGATTAGGCGATGGACGAACTCGTCGTCCAGTTTACCCAACTCTTTCTCACCGATGTAAATTCGGCCACTTCCTGGAACAGCTTTGTAGTTCACTGATTCAAAAAGATCAGCAACTACCATGCTGGCAGTAGTGGGAATTTCTCGGCCACTCCAATTGACAAACGAGACAAGAAATCTCAATCTGCCGCCTGGTGTGTGTGAAATGTCGAGCTTACCATCGGATGGCGCCCATTGCCATTTAGTGTTTGGTCCATCCAGATCTTTAACAGCTTTTTGGACCTCCACAAGCTTGCCTGAACCTTCGAAACATTCAATTGTTGACGAAGGTAGTTCTCGCTTGCGGAATTTTCCGGTAGCTGTATTGGTAGCATCTGGAGAGGATTTTGCTACTCGTTTGTGCTTTAGGTAATATGGGTAACCCCATTTCCAAAGCGCGTACAAAATGCCAGCGATAATAAGCATAAAAATACTATTTTTCGCTGACTGACCGTCAAATCCCATACCTGCGTTGTAGCTGACGGGATAAGGCGATTCTGAACCGTAGACTACTTGTGAAGCGGGTGCTAGATGCATCATGTTGGTAGGTTCCGGTTTAACGGTTTTTCCACCAAGACGCTTTTCTAGTCTGTGGATGCGCTCAAGTATTAACTGATCGTGCTTGTTAACATACCCGACACTAGCCGAATTCCATGAATGTATTTCATTGTAGATCTTTTGGTAGTTAACTTGCTTACCTTTAGTCTGGAAGCTTTTGCGAGCAGCGTATTTACGAGGAGAAAAATCACCACGTAGAACGCGCTTGGTTGCCTCCTCGACGCCTTCTCTTGTTTGCCACCGGGGGGTGGTAACAAGAGGTTTAACAGGTTTAATCGTTGGTTTCTCCTTGACTACTGGTTGTTCAGGTGGAGCTTCCACCTTACCAACTGTTCCAACCTGTTGTTCGGGAACGCCAGTTGACTGGACACTTCCGATTGTACCAGAGCCAACAGGTGTGTCGGCCAAGGTAACGGAAGCGAAAACGACGACGATTGCGGTTATAATAACCGCCAGTTTAACCTGATACATTGTGATTCCTCCTTGAGGTATTTGAATTGCGAGAAGTGATATATATCTGAACAGGCCTTTTCGGCCTGAGACAACGAATGTTGTACCAGAACCGAAATAGGCCTCCTCATGGAGGGAAAATATGGTTCTTAGGTTGTCAATATTTCAATTAAATTTGTCTTCGTTTCGAAGACAGTTAATAATAGCACAAAATAGTCCATTTGTCAAGGTCTACTGTTTAAAAAACCCGCTATTTTCAGCGGGTTAGATCCCAGATAATGATTTATTGTTTCGGGCGCTTGAAGAAGAGGTAAAAACTAGAGGCGAAACCATCATCAGTGGTAGTGACGGAAACTAATTGCCATCCATCTAGGCTAGCATTGTCTAATTCTTTTTGTAATTGTTCCTTGCCACTATTGATAGTAACAACTTTATGTTCCCACATGTCAGAACCCCCCTACTTATATTTCAGATAGTTGATGATACTAAAAAATCCCCTTGGTGTCAATGGTGTCAAGGGGATTTTAGAGAACTTTTATTTATTCGGGAACATTACCTCCGCCAAGATCGTCAGGTGCTGTCGTGCTGCCCGGTGGAGTCGTCGGTGGGGTTTGAGATGGTGGTTGAGGTTGTATTGGGGTTCCTTGAGCTTGACCACCTTGAGAGGTATTAATCATGGCTTCATTTGTTCTTTTGAGTTCTGCCTTAATTGCTTTTAAGAGGACTTGATCGTTTAAGGTTCCACTTTCTTGTTTAGCGTTAATAGCTGCTCTTAAGCTAATTGTTATTTTGTCTAAAGCGTCACCCATTTTCGTTTCATCTTCCTTAAAGGCAGTTTTTGTTAAATCAACCATTCCTCCGCGGTTAGCAAGGGCGTCAAGAGCTTTGTTAACAACTGATTCTGGTAAAGGAGTGGCGGGATTCTTTGATTTACTGATAAAATCCGCGGCTTCTTTTAATGCTTGTGAGGCTTCCTCTAGTTGACCTAAACTTTTTTGAAGGTTTTCAAGGCTTTCGTTTGGTTGTATAGGGGAGTATTCTTTAATGTTTTCCGCTCGAGCGGTTTCGTCAACCTCAGTAAGAGTTGAAATTCCTGCTTGGTTTTCGGCAACTTTTCTTTTGTATTCAATAATTGCCTCAGGCGTGTCAACTTGAGGGATGTTAATTGTAAGACCAGCGAATTGTTGCTGGAGCTCGTTTTGGAGTTCTGCAAAACTGGCGGCTACTGATTGTTGAATAGCTTGAGCGATTTGTCCGCGGAAGGCAGAAGCGTCAATAGGATTATTGTTGATTTTGATATCTCCGATTATTTGATTTTCAGAAGCTATTAAGTTTGTAGCAGCATCTTCGTATTCTCCAATTGCTTTTTGGGCACTGCCGCTTGAGGCGACAACTTGTTCGGGTGTGCTTGAAGCTAAAACTTGTTCTTGAGAACTAACTTGTTGGGCTTTAGCCGCTTTGTCTGCCCGTCTTTTTTGAATAGTATCAATGTCCTCGCTTTTTTTAACAGGTTGAAAATCTTTAAATAAATCGTTTTCTTTTCGATCCTTAGTTCTAACAGTGTAACCTACAGGATTACCGGCACCACAGAAGTTAGAAGATTCTTCTAAAAGATCGGAAATACCATCAAGCATATTACGTTGAGCACGAGTGCTGTTTGAAGGAGTTAAATCTAATTGTCGGAAAATTTCCGGATGAGCTGAAATGGCGTCAACAGATTCAATCCCTTTACTTTTTAAGCTGGCAATAACTTCCTGAGTGCTATCTGTTTTGAGTTCTCCAATATTAATCCCACTGAAATTGTCTAACCCCCTTCTTTTAGCGCTTAAAATTGCTTCTGCAAGAAATTCGTCAGTAGCTCCTAAGCGGATAGAATTTTCTTTTTCCAAAACAGATCTCAGCAGCCGTCCTTTGTTTTCCTCTCCGTATATCTCACCCGTGTCGACTAGATCGAAAAAATCAGCCGCAAATCGGCCGCGATCTTTACCACCCTTTCTACCAATGAATTCTAACCAAGTTCGGTATTCGGCAACTGCCGGTCCAATCGCTGTCGGACTTACTTTAGAATATTGACCTCTGCCTAAATTAACTAAGTCGTTGTGGGTGCCACGATTATTACGCCAACCATAACCACCCTCTTTAAACCTCACGGGCATAGTTTCGGCATTTTCGTTTAAAGTGTTGGTGCTAATTTCGTCAAGTATCCAACTGGTCGTAACCGAAAAGATTCGGCCAGCTTTATTTTTATCCATAAAAGCATTATAAAGAACCGGTTTACCATTAAATTCGGTATGAACTCTGGCAAATTCGGCGGCCTTTTTTTCCATCTCAGCGGCTGAGTTAAAATAATTTTGAGCGATTTTTGGATCTTTGGCAGCTAGACCGCTCATTCTGGCAAAAGCGGCGCCTTCTAAATAATCTCGATAGGTAGCGACGTCTTTAACTGGATTGCCCTGATCGTCTCGTTCTACCTCGCCGTTTTTATCTAATTTGTAAAGTGTGGTTTGTTTAATTTTTCCTTCACTATCAACTTCAATTGTATCTAAACCTATGCCTTCTCCTTTTAGACCATCGATTTGTTGAGAAAGTTCGGTGTTGTCTCTTCCCATTTGGATAATAGAATCCCAGGTGGCATCTTTTCTGTGCGCTTCCAAATTTTTAGTGGAAATTTCTAAAGAAGCGGCGTTTTTGAACATTTCTTGAGCCATTTGACCGGAATTTTTAACGCCAACTAAGTTAAGTCTTAGCCACCAATTTAAATCTAACTTTCCTTCTTCAAGGGCCAAAGTCCTTTTATTGATAAGGTCTTTAAGTTTGGTTTCTTCGCCAGCGGCTTTTCCTTCCCAGGCAGTGACATCATTTCTTTTCCAAGCTTCTTGTTTCAAAGTCGAATCAGCGGCTTTTTTCATAGCTTCATTTTTTATTCTGTCTGCTTCAGAGCCGGCGAAAAGTTTAGGAAAACGCACTTTTGCTAAAGCGCCAGCTTGGTCTTTTCTTCTTTGCCACCAGTCATCGACTGGTTTTCTTGCCCAGCCACCCTGTTTAGTGCCGAAAAGCGAGCCCATGGCGCCACCCCACATACTCATCACTGCCCCGCCAAGTTTCCAAGGAACGATAATGGCAAAATAAACTAAGGCAGTTACAATCATCCACCCAGTTAAGCTGTTGATAGTTGTTTCACCGCCTTTAACTTGAATAGCAATATAAATAAAGAAAAGAGCGATTGGCTTCATAAAAACAAATTTTGTTGTTATGCTCCACCATTGTTTGAAAAGACTTTGGGTTGGTGGAAAAGCCATGGCAACAAAAGCTAAAGGAGCAGCAATAGCTAAAAGAAGGATAACTGCATAACGGACATAAAACATTACCCCTAAAATGACAAAGGCGGCAATAGCAAAGAAAGAGAAGATAACAGCAACTAGTAGACCCCAAACCTTGGCTTGTCCACCCCAAAAACCGGTAGGCGAACCAACGTTAGCAGCCGTGATAAGATCGCTGACCATAGTTCCAGGGTTTTTATCACCCATAAAAGATTGGGTCAAGATGTTGGAAGCATCAATAAGCATTCGCATGATTAATAGAGAGAAGTTAGCTAAAATTACACCAACAATCAATAAAGGAAGCATTTTTTTGATTGCGTAAGTGTCGTATTGAATGTGTAAAATATTGACGATGCCCAAGAATAATAGAATTACTACTAAAAAAAGATCAGTTAAAGTAAGGACAAATTTCCAAGCAGGAATAACCCATACCCAAGTGCTTGAGCCAGCAGTCAAAGCTTTGGTTAGGCTAGATACTTCGTCGGCGGCATGAGCCTGCTGAATTGCCAGCGGGTTAATAGTGTTAGCAACGTCTTTTAAATGAATAGAAGGTGGTTGAAAAGCATTGAAAACACTTTTAAAAAGAGTGTTGGTAATCCATTCGGCTAGACCAGCAAGAACTTCTAAAAGAGAACAAAGAGCTCGACCGATTAAAGAAGTGAAACTCCAGCCAGTAATACCGCAAGCACTGTCGTCTCCTTCACCAGCCGGATTGGTAAAACTAACTTCATTAAAGGTCACTCCCCATTTCGCTAACCAGCCGTTAGCATCACCATTTATACATTGGATGTCTGGTTTTGATGTCCATGCTGCCAGATTTTTGTCTTTTTTTGGGTCACTTGGATCGCTGCTTTGGTAGGTAGTGACTGTGCCACAAACCGAACTATTACCCGTTGACTTTGAATTATAAACATGGTTCCAAAAAAGTTGTAAAGAATCAGGGTTAAGGACAACATTAGAACTAGCGCCTTCACGACAGGTTTTGTAATTACCACCGTCTCCGCATTGGGTAATAAAGGCGTTCCCTCCAACGTTGAAAAGTTTTATAAAAATATTAGCATACTTATTTTTTATAGTGCCGTCTTCATTTTTACTATATTGAAAGAGAAAAAGGTCGTCATTAAGAGCAATGCCTTTTTTATGTAAAACGTACTTCAGGGTGAAAATAGTTGCTGGTCGACCAATTTCGTCCTTAGGACCTATTCTTATGGTAGGTGCGCTGTCTCCATGAAATTGTATTTTAGAAGGAAAGTCGCCTGCTCCAAAATCAGTAGAAAATAAGCAAGTGACATCAAAATTACTAGAGAGATGGTCGCCACCAGCTTTTTCATTAAATGCTTTGGCAAGATTTTTTATTTCTTCATTCGTCCAACTATCAATTGGAGTGCCTGGAGGGACAGCGGGAATTATAGCCATTGATTTAATAAGCAGGGTTACTCCTGAATAAAGGGTGGTGACTGATAATTCGGCAGCAGAATAATCGTCACTTTTGAAAAGAAATTTAACGTAATTCCCTGCATCTGGACCAGTAACGCTTTTAGAGGTGAAACTATAAGCTTTTGAGGAATGATTTGGGTCAACTGTCGCATTAATTTTGATTTTGTCGCTATCTATAATAATTGCGCCAAATTTAGCAGCAGCTGTGTCTGCTGATGTCTTTGGTAGTATGCTGCAAGTCGCTAGCATGCTTTTAAAGTCTTCGGCCGCTTTTGCTTTTTGAGGGGATGGTATCGTCAAAAACCCACCACTAAAAATAGCGACTGCAAAAGTCCAAATTAGAAGCTTTCGTAATTTTAAAAACAATATCCCTCCTCAGAAAGAAGCTTTAATTCAATTGTACCACAATCATGCTATTTTTACTTTGCAAGATAATCGTATTTTTCTTGTGCTTTTTTAGCATTATCATCATCACCCGTTTGACTGTAAGCGACGGAAAGCAATTCGTAGGTGCGAGCATTAATTGGGTCAATATTTTCAGCTTTTTTCAAAGAATTAACAGCTTCCTGTGGCTGATTATTTTTAAGTTCACTATAACCTCGCCAGACCCAAGCATCGCGATAGCCATTATCTAAATCAGTTGCCTTTTGAAAAGCAAGCAAGGCTAAATCGTCATTTTGAGCTTGAATGAAATTAATACCTAGTTTACAGGCGGCATAAGCGTCAGTTTGTGAGGCAATTTCTTGGCGGAATTGCTCTTTCATTGCGTTGGCTGGTCCAGAAAGATTTTGAGTTAATTTATTAGTGTAAACACCAGAAAAAACTTGAATTGCAAAATAGGCGACCAATAAAAAAGCCACCGCGGCAATAACTCTGACAATATTGTTTTCTAACCCTCTTGAGTCTTGCATAAATAATTTTAATTTATTCTGGCCATTTGGCAGAAATTAGCATTTTCTCGGTTACTAAATTTTGTTCTTTTAGCATTTGCCAGATATTTTCAGTTAAAAATGGCATAAAAGGATGAAGAAGTTTTAAGGAATTTGTTAAAACATAAAGAAGAACTTGATTAGTTGTCTCTTTGTCTTCCTGTTTTTTTGATTCTTCAATGTAAATATCAGCAAAATCATGCCAAATAAAGTCATAAAGAGAGTGTGCTGCTTGACCGAATCTGAAATTATCCAGATCAGAGTTAATTGACGTAACTAAAGAGTTAAGAGAGCTAAGAATTTTTTTGTCATTTTCTGTCTTTGGATTTGGAATTTCATTTGAGCTTTGAATTTCTGAGCCCTTTTCATTAAGATTTATTATCACAAACCGACTAATATTCCAAACCTTATTAGCAAATTTTTGCCCGGCTAAAATGGCATTTTCGTCAAATTTTATATCTTGAGTGCCAGTGTTGATAAAACTTAAGCCAAAACGAGTAGCGTCGGCGCCATATTTTTCAATTAACCCTAAAGGATCAACGCCGGTGCCCAAAGATTTTGACATTCTTTTGCCTTCTTTATTAAAAACTGTTGGGTGGATATAAACATTAGAAAAAGGTTTTTCGTTCGTAAATTCAATCCCGGAAAAAATCATCCGCGAAACCCAAAGGTAAATAATATCACGAGCGGTTGAAAGGGTTGTTGTCGGATAAAAATATTTTAAATCTTCGGTTTCTTTGGGCCAACCTAAAGTAGCAAATGGCCAAAGAGCGGAGGAAAACCAGGTATCTAAAACATCTTCAGAGCCTTCAATTGGAATTTTGTGTCCCCACCAGATTTGACGAGAAATACACCAGTCTTTAAGATTTTTCATCCAATCGAGATAAACTTTTTTCCATCGCTCTGGGTAAAATTCAATTTCGCCAGATTCCACAGCTTCAATTGCCGGTTTTGCCAGTTCAGACATTTTCAAAAACCATTGTTTGGAAGGTTGGGGCTCAATTTCTCGACCGCACCTGTAACAAACACTCAAATTATGGGTAATGTCTTCCTGCTTTTCTAAAAGATTTTCATATTTGAGCCATTCTAGAACTTTTTCACGGGCTTCTTTAACTTTTAAGCCTTCGTAGATCCCAGCATTAGAAGTCATTTTGCCGTATTTATCAATAACCGTTATCTGTTCTAAATTATGTTTTTGAGCTAATTCAGCATCAATTAAAGAATGAGAAGGAGTAACGCCAACGGCGCCGGTACCAAATTTAGGATCAATTGACTTGTCGGCAACAATTTTAATTTTTCTTTTAACACCGGCAAAATCAACTTCAAAAGTTTGGTTAACGTATTGAGAATATCTTTTATCGTCAGGATTAACCGCGACAGCCGTGTCGCCTAGTTTTGTCTCTGGGCGAGTTGTGGCAATCGTGATCGGAAAATTTTTATCGTATTTGAAATAGTATAGTTTGGCGGGTTGTTCAAGATGTTCAACTTCAATATCGGACAGAGCTGTTTGGCAGCGAACACACCAGTTAATTACCCGTTCACCTTGGTAGATCCAGCCTTTTTTATAGTAATGCTCAAAAGCGGTTTTAACCGCTTCGGTGTAACCTTCATCCATGGTAAAGCGTTGTCTTGACCAGTCACAAGAACAACCAAGTTTTTTAAGTTGATCGATAATAATATGACCATATTCATCTACCCATTGCCAGATTTCTTTCTCGAATTCGTCTCGGCCTAGATCTTTTTTATTTTTGCCTTCTTTGGCTAATTTTTTTTCAACAACATTTTGAGTGGCAATACCTGCATGGTCTGTGCCTGGTATCCAAAGAGTGGGGATACCTTTCATTCGAGAGCGTCTAATTAAAATGTCTTGAATAGTATTATTTAAAGCGTGCCCCATATGAAGAGAACCAGTTACATTTGGCGGGGGAATAACAATAGTAAATGGTTTTTGATTTGGGTCGATTTTAGGCTGAAAAGCATTATTTTCAAGCCACAAATCATAAATTCGTCCCTCAGTTTCCTGGGGATTATAGGTTTTTGGTAATTCTTCCATACTTAATATTCTATCAAATTTTTTGGTCTAATCCAATTTTGCGTTCGAGTCGGCATTGATTTTATCCCATGTTGTTAGTTGTCGTTCGTCTGTTGCCAGTTGGTAAGCGGCGGCGATTGCCACCATGGCGGCGTTGTCGGTCGTAAGTTCCATTGGTGGAGTGTGGTATGATGTTTTCGTAGGAAGTTTTTCAACGGCCATTTTTAGTTGTTGCCTTAATTCCTTGTTTGCACTCACACCGCCGCAAAGACAAATTGATTTTGGCCTAAATTCATAAGCTGCTTGAATAGTTTTGCCGACTAAAATATCAATCACAGCTTGCTGAAAAGATGCTGCAAAATCGGCTTTTTTTTGTAAAGAAAGCTTCCGGTGTTTTTTAGATTCATATAAAACCGCAGTTTTTAGTCCAGAAAATGAAAAATCGTAATTTTTTCGATCGAGCATTGAACGAGGGAATTTATAAGCAGTTGAGTTGCCTTTTTGGGCAATTTTTGAAATAGCGGGGCCACCGGGATAATCTAGTCCTAAAAGTTTGGCGACTTTATCGAAAGCCTCGCCAGCGGCATCGTCCAAAGTTTCGCCTAAGGTTTGAATGTCAGTATGGCTTTTCATTAGAACCAGTCCAGTGTGTCCTCCAGAAACAATCAGTATTAAAGCGGGAAATTGAGGAATTTCTTCAACAAAGTTTGAATAAATATGTCCAAGCCAGTGATTAATGCCGATAATTGGTTTATTTGTTGTATAAGCCAGAGTTTTGGCGAAATTTACGCCAACTAAAAGAGAGCCGATAAGACCCGGGCCGGTGGTGACGGCGATGAGGTCAAAATTATCGCTCAGCGCTGCCACATCAAAGATACCGGTAGTTGTCTCGTCCAGCGACTCGACACTACCTACACGCTCGGTCAAATTTTCACCTGATGGTGAACCATGCAAATTTGACCTGCGCGAGTTACTTTGAGTGGCAAGTGCCTCGCTTAGAGAATTTTCTACAACAGAAACAATCCTTTCACTGTGAGCTCGTGAGGCGTGCTCTGGAAAAACGCCACCAAACTTTTTGTGAATGTTGATTTGAGAAGAAACAGTGTTTGATAAAATTTTGGTTTTCGATCCAATTTTTTCAATTACTGAAGCAGATGTTTCGTCACAACTAGTCTCGATAGCCAATATTTTAATTTTTTTCTTACTAACAGACATTAAACCTCTGAATTTTGAGTCTCGCCCCTCGAAGCCCGCAGGGCGAAGTGGGGTCACAAGAAGTCTCGATTGCTAAAATTTTCATAGTTTAAATTATTAAATTAATTTTCTTCATAGATTATATGAGAAAATTGCGTTATAATCAAGTTGTGAAATCATTATTACAAACAAGTGAGTGGGCAAGCTTTAGAAAAGATCTTGGTTGGCAGGCTCACGATATTGAAGATATTTCGGTTTTGGAAAAAAAGTTACCTTTGGGTAAAAGTTTTTTATATGCTCCGGAAGTTGAGTATGGTGCTGTTGAAAACTTTGAAGATTTTTTAAAAAATATTAAAAAAATTGCTAAAGAAAATAAGACCATATTTTTTAGGTTGGAAATTCTTGATAAAAATGATGTAGAAGTTGTTGAAAAATTAAAGAAAAATGGTTTTATTAAAGCTTTTGAAGAAGTCCAACCAGAGTGGCGACAAATTGTTAATATTTCAGGGGTAGAAGAAGAAATTTTGGCGGGAATGAAGCAAAAGGGGCGTTACAATATTAGAGTGGCGCAAAAGCATAATGTAGTGGTGGAAAAATCAGAAAAAATTGAAGATTTTTATCAAATTTTTCTCGAAACTTCTAAAAGAGATGGATTCGAGATTAGGCCGCTTAAATATTTTCAAAAATTAATGGAATTTTTTTCATCGGATGGCGTTGCCGAATTGTGGGTTGCCCGCTATAATAATAAAACGGTAGCGGCAATTATTGCGACATTTTACGATGGCGTTGCTAGTTATTTATATGGTGCTTCATCAGACGAGTATCGCAATGTGATGGCGCCTTATTTGTTGCATTGGCAGGTAATGAAAAGAGCTAAGGAAAAAGGATGTAAATTTTACGATTTATTAGCTGTGGCGCCAGAAGGTGTTGAGTCTCATAAATACATTGGTATCACAAGATTTAAGGAGCAATTTGGGGGAGAAAAGGTGCAAATTATTGGTAGTTATGATTTAGTTTACAAACCTGTTTGGTACAAGATGTTTAAATTTGCTGAAAAAGTTAGAAGAAAATAATTATGAAAAATTATTTAAGAAAAATTTTACCCCAATCTGTTATTATTTGGACTCATAAAGTTCGTGGGTTTTTGGCGGCAACAATTTTTCGAATGCCAGCAAAAAATATTCGAGTAATTATGGTTACTGGAACAAATGGTAAAACGACAACCTGTCACATGATTAAAGAAATCTTGAAAGCGGCCAATTATAGAGTAGCAATGGCAACGACAATTGATTTTGAAATTAATGGTAAAAAAACCAAAAATTTGAGCAAAATGACAACTCTTTCACCGTTTGCTTTGCAAAAATTTATTCGTGAAGCGGTAAATGCTAGTTGCCATTGGTTGGTTTTGGAAACAACTTCTCATGCAATTGCCCAGCACAGGATTTGGGGGATTAAACCAAAAATTGCAGTTTTAACAAATATTACTCACGACCACTTAGATTATCACAATACTTATGAAGAATATCGCAATACTAAGGCGAAAATTTTTGAGATGGCAGAAACCTCAATTATCAATATGGATGACAAATCGGCGAGTTATTTTCTTGGAACTGATTTAAAGAAAATTGTTACTTATGGTTTGGACAAACCTGAAAAAAGACCAACCAAACCAGATATTTTTGCTAAAAAAATTATTCTTGAGCCGACAGGCAGTCTTTTTACGGTTATTACGCCAGAAAGTCAGGTTGCAATTAATTTAGGATTACCTGGAAAATTTAATATTTACAACGCTTTGGCTGCTTTGTCAGTGGGAGTGGAATTTAAATTAAATTTAGAACTTATTAAGATGGCTTTGGAAAAAGTAACGTCGATCCCTGGAAGAATGGAATCGATTAATTTGGGTCAACCTTTCGCGGTGATTATTGATTACGCGCATACCCCTGATGCTTTAGAAAAAATTTACGAGACTTTGGAACTTTCCAAAAGAGGTCGAATCATTTCCGTTTTTGGTGCTTGTGGCGACAGGGATAGAAGTAAAAGACCGATTATGGGAGCGTTGGCAGGACGCTTTGCTGATATTGTGATTGTTACCAATGAAGACCCTTACTCTGAAGAACCAGTAAAAATTATTGAAGAAGTCGCCTCAGGAGTTAATAGAGGCGAAACGAAAAGCAATCGAAAAGTTCCGGGAGAGAATTTTTATAAAATTTTAGATCGACGCGATGCAATCGAAAAAGCCTTTGAGCTTGCTCAAAGTGATGATGTGGTTTTAATCACTGGCAAAGGCGCCGAGGAATGTATGGTTGTTGGTGACAAGAAAATTCCTTGGTCTGACAGGAAAGTCGTCAAAGAACTCTTAATGAAAAGACGGGAAGAATAGCTTTCGCTATCTTGACTTATATGGTTTATAGCACTATTATCAAGCTGACGTGAGAACGTCTAGCTATTTTCGAGAGAAAGTAGAAAAATCGCTATATGCGAAGGGGGATTTGACAAATGATTGAGAGTAATTTCGGTTTTAGGGCCGCAGCGACTTTTTTGTTGCAAGAAAAAGTTCGTCAAGATCTTGTAGTCCGTGTTTTGGATTTTTTACGAGAGACGGAAAACGACCATCAGTTTGTATTAAAACTAAACGCTAATTGGCAGGATATTGCAAAGGTTATTACTGCTTTGAACATTTACAATCCAGAAGAATCAGGAAATTTACTCATGTGTCTTACGACGCCTATTTTGGCAGTCGAGCGCAAAGACAGTGAATCGATTTTTGGTCACGAAAAAGATCCGTCTATGGATTATGTACAGGGAGTAGTTCTTGGTTTGTTTGAGGCAGCTGACAAGTTAGACGAGTTGGGTTGTCGAGATTCGTCTTTAGAGGTAGATTTACTATCAACTCTTGAAAAGTTGATATTCTGTGAAGGTATTGAGGCTGATCTAAGTGGTTGCGATTATCCGTTTCGAGAGGATTATCAACGAAAAGTTGAACAGGCGCGATCAGAAGATTGGCGCGCGTTTGAAAGCCGATTGTCTTCGGTGATCAAGTCTTATACGAACAAATCATCTTTCGAGAGGTGTGAAGGACGATGTGAACGACTCAACCGGTTTTCTAGACGTATTTGCGAGCGTTTGGATTACATGAGTTCTTTCGAGAGATTGTCGCCAATCAGTGATGTTATCATAAAACAGTTTTGCTATGGATTGGCGGGCAAGCTTTCGACCGAAGAATTCTTGCAAAAGATGATTCGCGGTCTGTCGGTAAAAGAATATGAACCGTATGTTTTTGAAGGCCCTCTTAGGGAATTTTGGGCAGTAACGGTCGATGGAAAACTTTATCGAATTATTGGTAACATGATAATGTTGGTAGGGCCGGTATCGTCACATAAGTTACGAACATCTGTGTTTCATTTAAGTGGACAACGTGAGGAAGAGCTTGATCATCGAATAGGAATTACTTTGCATGACGGCATAGTTCTTTATCAACCGGGTAAGCCAGTTAAGGGTAAGTATCGGCCAGCTGGTTGTTGTAGTCTGCGTAAGAGAGAAATGACAACAGCACCAATTGCTGGTTTGTTTGCCAAGCAGAGCGAAGCAAGAAGATTTCATAATTTGTTTGGTGGAAGTGACGATAACCCGGGAACGTGGGAGATAAGTTGGTACCCTCAAACCGAGCAAATATTAAAGCTGATTGGCGATGACCATCCAGATTTCGTTTTGGATAACGAGCTACTAGAACAAATTGGTCTTGATCCAAAAGGTAATCCGGCGCGGCGAAAGTCGGAGAATCTTAAACAAGAGGATTAAAATATCTAACAAAACCTGCGATAAAATTACGTTGCAGGTTTTTTTAAATGTAGGCAATATTGCAGAAAGTTTAAGATTGGTTTACGGTAGAGCTGGCTTATTTGTAATGAGTCGAAAAGGGGGTGTTATCCTTGGACAGGAACTTAACAATTGGATATGTTTTGGCCGGAAGGAAAAATGCTTCCAGGTCGCTGGCAAAGCGAATATTTGCCTTGCCTTTTACTGCACCATTAGTACTTAGGACGTTGGCAGCAATGGTAACCGAGGTGGCACCTTCTGTGCAACATCTTGGGTGGGATGAGCTTTTACAGGGAGAAATCAGCAAAAGATTTCTGAAAAAGGTTGATCTTGTGTTTTTAAGCGGTCTAACAACGGCAACTTATGGCATGCAGCGAATTGCCAAAATGGCTAAAGAGTTGGGTGTACCTGTCATTGCTGGAGGTAGTGGGGTTACTTGTAAGTATTTTGGTAATCCTGAAGTAAATCTGCCTGAATTGTTGGGGCACTACGACGCTGTTTGTGTTGGTAGAGCAACTCCCAGAATTATTGCTGAAATAATTGAAGATCACGTATCTGACAAACTTAGACCAATGTATGTTGAGCAGCCAGACGAACCAGTATCTTTTATTGTGCCTCGTCATGATTTGTTTAGAGGAAGGTACTTGTTCAATAACGTTTTCCAGACGTCTGGTGGTTGTTTGTCAAGTTGCAATTACTGTGTTGTCCATCGTTGCTTACCTGGTGGAAAACGATGCAAAATTTATTGTGTTCCGCCTAATGTAATTGATAAGCAGTTGGAGATGTTTGCTGCTCATGGTAGCGGCCGGATTTTTGATGCCGCTGACTCCTTTGGAGAGGACATAAATCATACTTACGAGGTTGTTTTACCTAGATTGGCCGATTATTCTGGTGGATGGATGACGGAAGCCAAAATCAAGATCCTTAAAGGCAAAGATGGTAAGTGGTCACTACTGAAGGCAATGGCCAAAGCAGGTAATATTGTTATTTTTGCCGGGGTTGAAGATCTCTTCAATAAGTTCACGTCAAAGCAAGCAGATATTTCGGATAATGAAGAATTTGTTAGAGTGGCTCGAGGAGAAGGAATTGTTCCGGTATGCGCACTTATGATTGGTGCTGCGCCTAATGCTGTGTTGGAAGATGTCGATCGGACTATTGAGTGGGTTCGTGATAATAAGGTTGATGTTCAAGGTTCGCTAATATCAGCATTGGAATCTTCGGTTCTTTGGGAGAAAGCAATTAAAGAAGGAACTTTGATCGATATTAATCCGGAACACACTGATGGGGCGTGGCCTCAAGTGAGGCATCCAAACATGCGTTCAGAGGTCCTGATTAAATCACTGGAGAGATTTTACAGAGAATGTTACAGCTTGTCAGAGATTTATTCGCGTTTGCGGACAAGAGGATTTACTAAGAATTCAATTCTTGCGGCGGTCGCTGGACTTGGAGTCCGTACTAGTGCTAAGTCGTGGTTTAAAAAACACGATTATATTTATTGGCTCAATAACAGAATTCACCCAGACTCCCTGTATCCTTAAGATGCAGGGTTTTTTAAATACCTGTGAAATGATAAGATAAGGTTATGGAAATTAAACCTTGGAAAAAACTTAAAGAAGAAAAATACAATGCTGGTTATCGCAAGATAATTAAAAAGACGTTTGAATTGCCGACGGGCAAAACAGCGGATTTTGATATTGTTGATGGCGGTGATGTCGTTTGTGTTTTGGCTTTAACTAAAGAGAAAAAGATTATTTTGGCCAAACAGTTTCGTCAAGGTCAAGAAAAAGTTCTTTTAGAATTGCCGGGAGGAGGCTTATTAGAAAAGGAAAATCCAGAAGAAGCGATGACAAGAGAGCTTTTAGAGGAAACTGGTTATAAAGGCAATTTAAATTTTATCGGAACATCTTTTTCAGATGCCTACATGAAACGAGTTAGAAGTCATTTTGTGGCAACTGATTGTGTTAAAATCCAAGAACCAAAGTATGAAGAGACAGAATTTACTGAAGGAGTCGAATTAACGCTTGAAGATTTTATGAAACATCTTCATAAAGGAGAACTTACTGATGGTGAAACGGCCTATCGAGGGTTAGAATATTTGGGGTTATTGAGATGATAAAAAATAGATTTGTTCTAATTGATGCTTTTGCTCTAATATTTCGAGCCTATTATGCACTGCCGCCAAGTTTAACTAAAGATGGTCATTCGGTTAATGCGGTTTACGGGTTTGCCTCGGCGTTACTTGGAGCAATCAAAACATTAGGGCCGGAATATCTGGCTGTGGGGATGGATTTACCTGCACCAACTCATAGGCATAAGGAATATGTTGAATATAAAGCTCATCGGGCACCCATGCCAGAAGATTTAGGTCCACAGATTCCTTATGTTAAGGAGCTTTTAAAAGTAATGAATATTCCGACTTATGCGGTTGAAGGATATGAGGGTGAAGATGTTGTCGCAAGCATTATAACAAAGGCTAAAAAACAGAATGAAAAAGTTAAAAATATGGAATATATCATTGTTACTGGAGATATGGATTTATTACAGTTGATTGACGAGCAGACAAAGGTCTATTCAATGGCTCGTGGCATCAATCAGGCGGCGATATACGACGAAAAGAAGGTGGTGGCTAGGTATGGTCTCACGCCGGCACAATTTGTTGATTTCAAAGCCCTAAAGGGAGATACCTCCGATAATATTCCAGGAGTGCCAGGGATAGGGGAAAAAACTGCCGCCAAATTAATTGTTGAGTATGGAAATTTAGAAAAAATTTATGAAAATTTAGAAAAAATTCATGGAAAAGTTCAAACCTTACTTAAAGATAATAAAGAACAAGCGTATTTAAGTCAAAAATTATCAACAATTCAAAATGATGTCGAGTTGGAATTTAAGCTAGAGGACGCTAAAATTCACGAATATAATAAGCAAGATGTTATAAAGTTGTTCAATCACTTTGGTTTTAAATCTTTGATTGTTCGTTTACCTGAGGAAAAGAAAAAGCTTGAGCAGGGTAAATTGCTTTGAACTAAAAAACCCCGTTGAGTAACGGGGTGGTAATGGTTATTCACCGCTGGGTATAGAATTGAGACCGACTTGCAGTAAGAGACGATCAACTGCTTTGGCTGTTGATTCGTTGAAGAGGTTTGGCTCACTCATTAGCCGATGACGAATTGTTGAAATAGTGTCGACCTGGTGGAGGTTGAAATCGCCTTCGTGAAAACGGATGGCATTGTTGAGCATAACTTCTATTTGTTTGTGATATTTCTTATTCTCGTCATCTATCACGAAAAAACTAATTATGGCATCAGCAACATCCTGGTCGTTTGCTTGAGCAAGACAAAAGACTTTACCAAGGTGATGGCGGTACTCCATTAATTTGATAGAAAAAGTAATGGTTGAGCCGGGGGTAATTTGTTGACGGAAACTACAGCTCTCAATATCTTTCAGAACGAATAGCTTGTCTTGAAAGTTAGGATTATTTTGAGCAAGTTGAATAGCGGCTTCAGCCATTGATTCCAGCAGAAGTCCTCCTGGAAAGATAGGGTGTCCTGGGAAATGATCTGAAAGATCCAGTTTTTCTTTGCCAGTATAGTCAAACTCAGCCTTTACTGTGTTCTCGGTAATTTCATTGACTCGTGACAGGAGCCTGAACCCTGATCCGTGGGGCAGAGCAATCTTTAATGTTTCTTGAGCTACTGTTTGGTTTGGCATTTTTGTGTCCTCCTTTTACGTCCTGATCAGAATCGAGCTTTCTGTGTGACCGTGGTCCCATACGAGCATTACTAACTGATCTTTTTTAGTCAATTCGCTAAAAAAAGTTTCAAGTGTCGAGTGGGCATTGTCCTCCGTAACTTTTACAATAGCGTTGAAATTAGTAATCGCGGGCTCTTGGTATTTTTCAAGATCCTTATTAGCTTTTTTGATGGTAGTCTCGGAGATATTTGTTTCATTTGAATTTATAACCGAACAAATAATATTTTCTGGCAGCCATTGAGTTGCTTGAAAATAATCGGTTTTCTTTAAAATCATAAGACTAATAGAAGTTGGCCCAAAAGTGCTTTTTGGCTGAACGTAGATTGCTAAACCAAAGTTGTAATCACTTTCAGTCAAGAGAGCTCTCCTAACATTAACAATTGCCTCAATAAGATTGCTAGGAGCCAAAACATTCATCTCGTGATTTGGCCGATCAAACATTTCCGCTAAAGATGTGGAAGAAGATAACGATTCCGCCAAAGCGGTAATATTAATTTCTTCCAAAGAAATACCAGCGCTCTTGGTTGTTTGACGAAGAGCGTCAAGCAAATCAGGAGGATTGAAGATTTTTTCGAAAAAACCAAAGCTGGCGATGACAATGCTACTTCGTCCCAGGAATCTTTTATTCGAACTAGGTCCTTGGCGGATCATTGTCCTGCCTCCTCTTAGGAATTTGATTTAATTGTCAGGGTGCGTGAACAGGTATATATTATTATTAAAACAGGTAAAAGTCAACCCCCACACCTATCATTGGCTTGGCTATCTTGGGTCACAAAACAAAGTTTGTCGATAATAGGTGTGGGGGTCAAGTGAAAGCTAAAAAAATGATTCTTTTTTTCTACGGTCAAGATTCGTATCGCCTTTGGCAAAAAGTAAGGCAATTGAAAGAGAAATTTATTTCTTCTTCTTTGGGTGATACTAATTTAACGACTTTGAATGGTAAAACAGCCAGTTTTGATGAAATTGTTCGTCAAATTTTAGCCTTGCCATTTTTATCAAAAAAAAGATTGGTAATTATTGAAAATCTTTTAAAAGAAGGTAGAAAAGAGACCCAAGAAAAAGTTGTTGATTTTCTCAAAAAAATCCCCGAATCAACCGTTTTGGTTTTTGTAGAAGAAAACTTACCAGACAAACGAACCTCTCTTTTTAAAAAACTTAATTTGCCCAAAGTTTCTCAGGAATTCAAACTTTTGGAAAATGAAGCTTTGCGTCAATTTGTAATTAAAGAGGTTGTTGATAAAGGTGGCGAAATCGAAGCTGCTGCTTGTACAAAGTTAATTGAATATGTTGGTAGTGATCTTTGGCGGATGGAAAATGAAATAAATAAATTGGTAACTTATAGCTCACAACTAACAATTGAAAATATAGAACTTTTAGTTCAATCCCGGGTTCAATCTAATATTTTTAACTTAATCGAAGCAACGGCTAGCCGTAACCCAGCAGTTGCCTTACGGGAATTATACAAGTTATTTCACGAAGGTGCGGCAGAAATATATATTTTAACAATGATTGTTTATCAGTATCGCAATCTTTTAATTGTCAAAGATATTCAAGAAAAAATGCCTCAAATTTCCCGTTTTGAATTAGCTAAAAAAGCTCGGTTGCATCCTTTTGTTTTGGGAAAAATTTTAACTGTATCTGGAAAATATCAATTAGAAACCCTAAAAAAGATTTACGAAAAGTTATTAGATTTTGAAAGCGCTCTTAAAGTTGGTAAAATAGAAAGTAGGCTTGCCTTAGAGCTGTTAGTTTTTCAGTTGACAAGGTAGAGAGATGGTAATAAATGTAATGCCCGCCGGCGTTCAATCTCTTGCAGTATCCTGATTGCAGGAATCTGCAAATAGATTTCACTTTGGCGGACTTCCGGTTTTGCTTCCGTTTGAGGAGTGCAAAACACGGAACGGAGGGGAATTTGAAATCTTGGGATATTTTAAAAGCACTCTTTTCTAATGCGGGGTTATATAAAAGAAAACTCCTTCTTTTTTTGATATTTGCTGTTGTTGGCATAACAGTTGGTTATACTTGGCAAAAATCACGAGGAGTTGAGGCTTCTGTTGAGTTTACACCTCCCTCCGGAGGATATTTTAACGAAATTAGTATGGACGTGACCGTTAAAGAAAATGGTGATGTTTTTATTGAAGGCAAAAAAAATAATAAAGCGATAACTTTTTACGATAATTATGATGAAATTAAGATCATTGTTTTTAGCGAACCGGGTTATTTTATTGAAAATTTTCAAGGGATGATTAATTTACCGTCCGGTAATGCTAAAGATGTTCGCCAAATCGTTTATGCTGTTCACGGCGTAGGTTCGTACGAGACCTCAGCTCCTAATCCGCAAACGCTTTTTTATGAAGTTAGAGAAATCTCTCCTCAAGCAGTGGTAACAATTGTTGCCGATTTGCCTAAAGGAATGGTGAACCCTAACAAGAGTCAAGAATTATTATTTAAAATTAGGCAGTTACCTCTTAAAAATTGGTTCTATGTAGGGATGATTTTACCACTGGTGGCAATTATTTTAATGACTGTTATGATTTTTAAACGTCGTTCAGCCCAATTACTTTTTGTTAGAGAAACTCTTTCTGAACCGCCGTCAAACGATCCACCGGCAGTCGCAGGAGTGGTTGTCTCTGGAGCAGTTGATGCTCGTGAAATTGCCGCTACTCTAGTTGATTTAGCTCGTCGCGGGTTTATTTTAATTGTTAACAAAGGTAATGGGGAATTTAGTTTTGGTAAAAGGCGGGCGGGCGATTTAAAAAAACTGGCTACCCTTATGCCCTTTGAAAAAGTTTTGCTTGACAAAATCTTTTTGACACCGGCGTATAAGAGTAGTTTAGGCGATGTTGAGATGCGAATTGGCCGACATATTTTTTCTCGTAAAATTGCCCAATTCTACCTAGGGGTTTACAATTTTGCTACTCAAAAAGGTTATTTTGTCAAAAACCCGGCCAAAGTTCATTTAGCTTACAAATATACCGGTTTTGCTTTTTTGTTTTTATCACTTGTAGGATTTGCTTTGAACGCTTTAACTGGCGCTGATCCGAAATTTAGTCTTATCTTCTGGGTTGGTGGAATGGTGGCGGCTTACTTTATCATTAGGCTTTCACCTTTTATGCCCGCTCGGTCTAAATTGGGAACAATTGAGTTGAGAAAGTGGTTAGCTTTTAGAAAATATTTAGTGAGTAAAAAACCACTTTTAGCTAAAGATGTTTTACAAAGTGGTTTTGAACAATATTTGCCTTTAGCGATAGTTTTGGGAGTAGAGGTTGATTGGGCGAAGCGTTTCTTTAAAGAGCGTTTTGCTACACCAGAGTGGTACGAATCAGCTGAAGATGTTGTAACTTTAGACAGTTTTATGGGTGAATTTTTACCATTTCTGGGTTTTGTCGCTCAAAACTTAGCTCGTTCTCACGAACCAACGGTGGAGTAAAAAATACTATCTCGTCGAAATCCCTTGGGCTACCGAACTCTACGGACTTGGCAGCAAGCCAATGAACTTTTTGAATTAACCGAAAAATTGTTTGTTGCATTTTTTTAATTGTTTAGTAAGATTAAATGTGCTTATTAAAGCAAAGGGGGTAACGTAAGTGGGACGAATATTTACACCAGAGGAAGTAGAGCTAAAGCTAGTGCCCAATCTGAGTGATTTTGCAGTTTTTGTAAATTTACTCAAACGAGACTTAGCGGTTTGTGAAGGAGTCATTGGTGGTCTGATTTGCGGATCGGTTGCTCGAGGTTGCCACAACATTCGTAGCGATATTGATTGCTTGGTGCTACATGCTCATGGGAATGAGGAGCTTGTAGTCCATATTTTAACTGATTTGTATCGTGTGGCTAAAAGAATGCACATTCCCATCGGGATTATTCGGCTTTCAGACGATATTGCCTCGACAAAAATGCACCATATTGGGCAAGGATTTGCTGATCATATGTCGAAAGTCTTGTGTTGTGATGGGGCGGTAATAAAGGCTAACCCTTTGCCATTTCTTGGTTTGGACGGGCTTGACCCGAAGGAAGATACTAGATGTTATTTGCGTTTTAAACTGCGTCAGCTTGAAAAGTTTCAGATTGAAAAACAATCAATTCCTGAGTATGTGTATTACTTAGGTTTGTCGAAGATGATGAATTCGGCAGTACATGTAGCTCGTAAAGTTGCATCTTGTCTGGGTGGAAAGCTGGAAGACGATAGCTCTTCGAATGTTTGCGAAGTTTATCCGAGATATGTTGACTTGAAAGTCAAAAATATTTTTCGCGAGCTAACACGAGCTGACCGTCAATATTCAAGAGTGCTTTCGGAGCATTTGCAGGAATTTAATCGCTCTGCCTACGAAGCAGCTATTCAGGATATCGACGATTTACTGCCAGTATCCATAAAATTTGTTCGAATGAACGCATTAATGTTTGCTTGATTGCTGCCCGGGATTGCCTCCCGGGTTTTTTAAAACAAAAAAATGCCCCGGAGACGGGGCAGAAATTTAGAGTTTAGCCTGATGAAAATGTTCATAGCTTGCTTTTGTTGTTAGGCTGTCGTCGGTGTAAACATTGAAAATCCTATCAAGTCCAGTGATCTGAAAGATTCGAAAGATTGTTCCTGAATTACAGATGACGCCAAAAAAGATTTTACGATCAAAGGCTTTTTTCGCGCTGCGAGCGATCAGGTAGGCGATAACATTGGTGTCAACGAAATCGACACCAGGAGTCATGTCGACAATAACACGATCTTCTTGTTTGGCAATCTTGTCAAAAATCTTGTCGACGGCTGTTTTAAGCCTCTTGTCACTGACATTCTCAAGGTCGCCCTTTAGAGAAACACGGATCAGATGGTTATTGTCAGGTAGATCTTCTAGGGTAAAGCAAATCGAGTGTTTATCGGATTCGATATCGGCCGGCAATTTCTGTTTTCTCATTATCTTACCCCCTAATGTTTATCTCAAACCGACATTGTATTATAAAACCAGTACCAAGGAAAGTCAAGCTTGGTATTAAAAAATATTTTTTAATTTGCTGCGGTATGATTTACTTTACCAAAAACTTCTAATGGCCAAAGAGCATACCAAGGTTTACCAATAAGATCTCGTTTCGGGCAAACGCCCCATATACGCGAGTCAGAAGAGTTAAGACGATTATCGCCCATTAAAAAATAATCTTCACTACCTAATTGCTTTGTCATATTAGGATAAGTTTGTGTGCCGGGAGCAAGGTATGACTCAGGTAATTTTTGATCGTTAATATAAACACTACCGCTCTGGATAGAAACTTTTTCGCCAGGAAGACCAATAATTCTTTTAATATATTTTACGTGCTCTGGATCACCTGGGAATCGTAAAACCACTGGATCGCCACGACTCGGGGTCCCGAAAAGATAAGTCCAGCGATTAACTATAAGGTATTCACCGGAATGAAAATTTGGTTCCATACTTTGACCATCAACAATAGAAATTGTTCCAATATAAAAATGAACTAAAGTGCCAAGAACAATCAAGACAATTAGCCATTTTGTGAGTTCAAAAACACAGCCCGTACCATAAAAAAACTTCTGCCAAGTAGATAACTTTGGTGGCGGAGAAGTAACAGCTTCTGACGGATTAATACTAGTACCTTTATCCATTCCCTTCCTTTTGAAATGTTTAGCTTACTTTTTAGAACTTGTTTTTGGTTTGGTAGTCTTAGTGGTTGGCTTTTTGACAGTTTCTTTTGTAGCCACTTTAGGGGCAGCTTTTTTTGTAACTTTATCTGTACCAAATTTTTTTGTAAGCCTTGATTTTATTCTGGCAGCTTTGTTTTTATGAATAATGTTAGTTTTAGCGGTTTTGTCGACTAGAGAGATGACCTCGCTGACATTTTCTTTTGTAACTGTTTTTAAAGCTTTTTTAAACTTTTTTTCCAAAATTAAATTATGAGCGCGTTTGGTCTCTGAGACGGCTAAAGATTTTTTAGCAGATTTAGTGATAGGCAAGGGAACTCCAATTTCTAATTTGAAATTACTATTGATATTTTTTAATTCATATCAACTTTACCACATCTTCTTACCCTTGACAAGTGACGAACCATTTGATATTCTTGAAAGCTATGGAATTAACAAGCAAACAACAAACAACTGAACAAATCAAATCTGCACAGAAAGTTTTACTTTTAACTCATGTCAACCCAGACGGTGATGCTCTAGGGTCTCTTTTAGCTTTATACATGGTTTTGAAGAGTTTGGGTAAAGAAGTAACGGCGGTTGTGCCAGATCAAGTTTCGGCATCCTTAAGATTTTTACCGAGTGTCAATGAAATTGTTAAAAATTTCTCTTCGGTGAAAGATTTTGTTATTACAATCGATACTTCAAAAGTTAAGGTTGATAAATTAGGTTATAAACAAGTTCCGCAAGAAAATAAATTAAATATTGTTATTACGCCTCTTGGTGGAACTTTTGCTGAAAGTGATATTTCTTTTTCTCAAGGTTCTTGCAAATTTGATCTTATAATTGTTTTAGATGCTCCTGATTTAGAACGCTTAGGACCACTTTACGAAAGTCAAAGCGCTCTCTTTTACGAAACACCAGTGGTAAATATTGACCATCATGCCGGTAATGACTTTTTTGGTAAAATTAACTGGGTAGATTTAACAGCAACTTCAACAGCAGAAATTCTTGTTTCGTTAGTTGAATCACTTTCCAGGGAAAAATCTTTACTCAATGAAGATGTTGCGACGGCTCTTTTGACAGGTATTATTACCGATACTGGTAGTTTTCAAAATGTTAATACGACACCAAAATCTTTAACGGTCGCCGCTCAACTAGTTGCGGCTGGCGGTCGTCAACAAGAAATTATCCGTCATATTTTCAAGACTAAACCTTTATCAACTTTGAAGCTTTGGGGAAGAATTTTGGCTTCGGTTAAAGCAGAGCCAGAACTTCGTTTCGTTTGGTCAAAAATTACTAAAAATGATTTTGAAGAGTTAGGGGCTGAAGAAGCGGAAACAACTGGGATTATTGATGAACTTTTGAAAAGTGCGCCAGGAATTGATTTCGCTCTTTTAATTACTGAACGCCAAGACGGTATTCATGGATCATTTAGAGCAGTTTCTCCCGGAGTCGATGTTTCAGCAATGGCCAAGTTGTTTGGTGGTGGAGGTCACGAAGCCGCTGCCGCTTTCCAAATGTATGGCGAAAATTTAGCTGAAAAAGAAAACGAAATTTTAGAAAAAATTAGGAATTATCAGGGTAAAAGAGCCGGAAGTTTAATTTAACTTGAACTTTCTAAAAAAATTTGTTAAACTAAAAATATAGCAAAGCAATAGTTTTGCCAAGAAATTTTTTTCGAGTAAAAAATTATGAAAAATGATTTAGTCAAAAAGTATCAATCTCACGCTAAAGACACTGGCTCAACCGAAGTCCAGGTAGTTCTTTTAACTGATAGGGTTATTGATTTAGCCAAACATTTGAAGAAATATCCTAAAGATGCCGATTCACGTCGTGGCCTTTTAATAATGGTTGGCAAACGTCGAAGACTACTCAATTATTTGCGCAAGAATGATCAAAAATCTTACGAAAAATTGATTAAAGACTTAGGTTTAAAAAAATAAATAAATAAACACATGGTGCAAGTAGGGCAGGTCAAGCAATGAAAGTAAAGAAACTTTTTTTGTTTGAGGTGTTCTTCTTGTACTCATGTCTATTTTGTTAAGGTGCAAAACCGA
>JBAYHL010000009.1:0-39770 GCA_041666185.1 Patescibacteria group bacterium
AAAGAAAAGACTGATAAAGTAGCAGAAGTAACTTCTAAGAGACGTTTTGTTAAAGTTACCCCAGATAAAGTTAGAACTGCCGCGGCTTTGGTTAAAGGCAAAAATGCAGTTGTTGCTTTAGGGATTCTAGATTTTTCTTCTTTAGCTGCCGCTAAGCCATTAATTTTAACTTTAAAAAATGCTATTTCGATTGCTAAAGACAGAGATTTAAAAGAAGATGATTTACAGGTTTCTATAATTCGTGTTGATGAGGGGCCAAAGTTGAAGCGTCGAAGAATTGTTCATCAGGGTAGAGCAACAGCTATTTTAAAGCGAATGTCACATATAACAGTTGTTTTAACAGATAAACCAAATATTAAATCCAAGGTTAAAAAGATAAAGTAAAAATGGATAGGAGCACCTGTGGGTCATAAAGTTAATCCAATAGCATTCAGATTACAAATCACAAAAAATTGGCAATCAAAATGGTTTTCGAAAACTAATTTTCGAGAAAAACTTTTGAGTGATATTGAGATCAGAAAATCATTGGATAAAAGATTCGGTCTTTCAGCAGGTGTAGCTAGAGTAGAAATTGATCGCTCACAAGACACAGTCAAAATCATTATTTATACTTCTAAACCAGGGGTTTTGATTGGTCGCAGCGGTCAGGGTATTAGTGAATTAAAAACACATTTATTAAAGACCTGTCCAACTTTAAGAAATTCTGCAACAGGTACAGCGATTAATAAGCTTGAATTGGAAATTATGGAAGTTAAAGAACCTTATCTTTCCGCTGAATTAGCTTCCCAGCAAGTTGCTTTTCAAATTCAAAGAAGAGGGGCTTACAAAAGAGCGATTAAGCAAGTTTTAGCTAAGATTATGGATGCTAAAGCTCTTGGTGCAAAAATTGCCATTGCTGGTCGTCTTGGTGGCGCAGAAATTGCTCGACGTGAGCAATATGGTGCCGGTTCAGTTCCTTTAGGCAGACTTCGAGCCGATGTTGATTTCGCTAAGAAAGATGCTTTAACTACTTATGGAATCGTTGGTATTAAAGTTTGGATTTATAAGGGTGATAAAATCGAGAAGGAAGAGGCATAAGCATGCTAGTTCCAAAGAAATTAAAACATAGAAAAGTTTCGAGAGGTACCATGAGAGGTAACTCCATTCGTGGAAGTGAGCTTTCGTTTGGTAATTTTGGCTTAAAGGCATTGAGTTGCGGTTGGGTAAGCGCCCGTCAAATTGAAGCTGCTCGTCGTGCCATTACCCATTACATTCGTCGAGGTGGAAAAGTTTGGATTCGTATTTTTCCTGACAAACCAGTAACTCAAACTGCCGCTGAAACCGGTATGGGTGGCGGAAAAGGAAGCCTTGATCACTTTGTCGCCGTTGTAAGACCAGGCAGAATTATTTTTGAAATTGGTGGTATTCCAGAAGACACTGCTAAAGAAGCTTTAAGACTTGCTTCTCACAAACTACAGGTTGAGACACGTTTTATTAAAAAGGAATCATAATGAAGAAAACAACAGAAGTTTCTAATTTAAATAGCAAAGATAAGAAAGATTTATACAAAGAATTGAAAGAATCGCAAAAGAAATTAACCGAGCTTCGGATTAGTCAATCTTTTCGAAAATTGAAAAATTATAAAGAGATTTCTAATACAAGAAAGAAAATTGCGCGAATTTGGACAATTTTAAGCGAAAAAATATTAATTGAAGAAATTTCTAAGGTAAATAAGGAATAATATGGAAGCAAAAAATACAAAACAGAAAAAATTAAGGCAGTTTAAAGTAAAAGTCTTGCGAGATGCAAAAGACAAGTCTGTTTTAGTTGAAGTAGAATTTTTAAAGATTCACCCGCTTTATAAGAAAAGATATTTTTCTAATCGAAAAATGCTTGTTCATGCTGAAACTGACGTAAAAGAAGGACAAATTGTCATAATTGAAGAATGCCGACCGATTAGTCGCAAAAAAGCTTGGAAGGTTGTGGAGGTGTTAAAATGATTCAGCCACAAACAAGATTAAAAGTTGCCGACAATAGCGGTGCCAAGATTGTAATGTGTATTAAAGTAGTTGGAAAAGCCAAACCAAATGCGGCTCAAGTCGGTGATATTATTGTTGGTTCGGTTAAGTCTGCTGTGCCACATGCTGCTACGAAAAAGAAAGAAGTTGTTAAAGCGGTAATTGTTCGTCAAAGATTTCCTGCGGGAAGAAAAGACGGCACCAGTATTAGATTTGATGATAACGCAGTTGTTTTAATTAACCCTGACAAAACTCCTCGCGGCAGTCGTATTTTTGGTCCAGTTGCCAGAGAGTTAAGAGAAAAAGGGTTTAGTAAAATCATTTCGATGGCAACGGAGGTTATATGAAGTTAAAAAAAGGTGATACAGTTTTAATAATTTCCGGTAAAGATAAAGGTAAGCAAGGAACGATTGAAAAAGCAATTCCAAGTAAAAACAAAATTGTTGTTACTGGTGTTAATATTGCCAAACATCATTTAAAACCAACGCGTAAAAATCCACATGGTGGAATTATGGATAAATTAGCGCCAATTAATGTATCAAATGCGGTAATTTTCTGCCCACATTGCAGCAAACCTGCTCGTGTTGGCTATAAAGTTAGTAAAACACAAGAAGGTAAGAATCAAAAATCAAGGATTTGTAAAAGTTGCCAAGGAGATTTGAGTTAAGATGTCTACAGCAAAAAAAGTTTTTAAAGAAAATATTGTTAAAGAATTAGGTCAGAAATTAGAAATTAAAAATCTAATGGCTGTGCCTAAGTTAGAAAAAATTGTTATAAATGTTGGTATTGGTAAAACGCGAGAAAATCCAAAATTTAAAGATTCTGCTATAGAAAGCCTTAAAAGTATTACTGGTCAAAAACCAAAAATTACTAGGGCAAAAAAAGCTATTGCTGGTTTTAAAATTAGGCAAAATGATGAAATTGGTTTGGTAGTAACTTTGCGTGATGAGAAAATGTATGATTTTGCCAATAAGTTAGCTAGCATTGTCCTGCCTCGAATGCGAGATTTTAGAGGTTTAAAAGATGAAGGTTTTGATAAAGCTGGTAATTTTACTTTAGCGATACAAGAACAATTAATATTCCCAGAAATTTCTCACGAGAAATCGGAAATTGTTCATGGTATGTCGATTACTTTTGTAACGACTGCGAAAGATTTTTCCCAAGGCAAAGCTTTAATGGAAGCTTTAGGGTTTCCGTTTAATAAAAAAGATTAAAGGATTAAAATGGCAAAAGTATCACAAATTGAAAGAGCGAAACGTAAACCAAAATTTCCTACTCGTCAGGTTAGCCGTTGTGGCAGATGTGGTCGTAGACATGGATATTTAAGAAAATTTGGTATTTGTCGAATTTGTTTTCGTGAATTAGCAAGTAATGGCCAAATTCCAGGGGTGACGAAGTCATCCTGGTAAAGGAGTATAATGGATCCAATCGCTGATATGTTTTCACAAATTAAAAATGCCCACGGGGCGCGTCATGAAAGTTTGACGATTTCTTATTCCAAAGTTAAATTGGCTATTTTAGAAGTCTTGAAAATTCGTCGTTATATAGTTGATTATCGTGTTGTTGAGAAAAAACAAAATGTTTCTGATAATGACAATTCTGTTAAAGAAAATGCAACTAAAAAACAAGCGACTTTAGAGTGGAAAAGAATCGAAATTGATCTTTCAGAAAATGCCATTGATATAAGAAGAGTTAGTCGTCCTGGTAGAAGAGTCTATACGACTTCCGTAAACATTCCTCGGCCAAAAAGACCTCGAGCGATGGTTATTATCTCAACTTCCAAAGGTGTTTTGGATGGCGAAGAGGCTCGTAAAAAAGGTTTAGGTGGGGAATTAGTAGCAGAGGTAAGGTAAAAATGTCAAAAATAGGTCAAAGACAAATCAATATTCCAGATAGCGTAAAACTTGTTAAGGAAGACAGAATTTTAAAGGTAACTGGCCCTAAGGGCGAGCTTAGCTTAGAATTACCTTCAAGGATAAGTTTTAAGCAAGAAGAAGGTTTACTTCAAGTCTCAAGATCTGGTAATGATCGTCACGCAAAAGCTTTTCACGGACTTTTTAGAAAATTAATTGCCAATATGGTTGAAGGGGTGTCGGTTGGTTTTACGAAAAAACTTGATTTTAAAGGTGTTGGTTTTAGAGCAGAAGTCCAAGGTGATAAATTAATTTTAAATGTTGGTTTTTCGCATCAAGTTGAATATCCCATTCGAGAAGGTATTGAAGTTAAAGTTGAAAAAAATGTTATTTCTGTTTCTGGAATTGATCGACAAAAAGTCGGTCAAGTAGCTGCCGAAATTAGGGCTATTAAGCCAGTTGAACCATATAAAGGTAAGGGTATTAAATACGTTGATGAAATCCCTCGTCGGAAACCGGGTAAAGCTGCTAAAGCAGCTATCGGTGGGGCGAAATAAAGGATTAAGATGATAAATTTAGCAAGAAAAAGACGAATCAGAGCAAAAATTTCCGGGGACGAAACAACTCCAAGAGTGGTAGTTTTTCGTTCTAACAAGTTTTTGTATATTCAAGCAATTGACGACACAAAAGGTCAAACGTTAGCAGCGGGAAATTCTTCAGATAATGATTTCGTTAAAAATTTCGTTAAAAATTTGAATGAAAAAAAGATAAAAAAAGTCGTCTTTGACAGAGCTGGTTATAAGTATCACGGTAAAGTTAAAGCCGTTGCCGAAGATTTAAGAAAGAACGGATTGGAGTTTTAAGTGAACGAAGAAAAAAATAATTTGAATAAAGAAGAAAAAATCCAAGCTCAAGCAACCCCAGAAAAGGCAGTTCAAGCTCCTAATAATGCTTCTAATGACAGACGAAATAGATTTGATCGTCGAAATCCAAGAGAAGAAGCAAATGACGGATTTGATAAAAATGTTTTGCAAGTTGATAGAATTTCCAGAACGGTTAAAGGTGGCAAGCGAATTCGTTTTCGTGCCTTAGTGATTTTAGGTAATCGTGCTGGTAAAGTTGGTATTGGTGTTGGTAAAGCGGCTGAAGTTGTTGATGCTGTTGAAAAAGGTACACGTATTGCCAGAAAGAATTTAATCGATGCACCAATTGTTCACGAGACAATTCCTCATGAAATTGAATTCCGTTTAGGTTCGGCTCATATTTTATTGAAACCAGCGCGTAAGGGAACATCAATTGTTGCTGGTGGAACAATTAGAGCCATTTGTGATTTAGCGGGAATTAAAAATATTGTTGGTAAAATTTTAGGAACTGCTAATAAGATTAATAATTCTAAGGCAACGATTGAAGCTTTTAAACAATTGACAAAGGAAAAAAATGCTTAATAAATTAACTTCTGTTAAAAATATAAAACCTGGTAAACGCGTCGGAAGAGGTATAGCTTCTGGTAAAGGAAAAACTGCCGGTCGCGGAACTAAAGGTCAAAAATCTCGTTCAGGTTACAATATTCCCCGAAGTTTTGAGGGAGGACAGACTCCTTTAATTCAAAGATTGCCAAAAAACAAGGGTTTTAAATCAAGAAGAATTAAACCTCAAGTAATTAATATTGAAAAAATTGAGAATTACTTTAAAGATGGCGAAACTGTTAATTACAAGACCTTGATTGAGAAAAAGTTGATTTTAAACAAGAACCTACCGGTTAAAATTTTAGGTTCCAAGTTTCAAAAAAAGCTTAAATTTCGCGACGTAATTTTTAACAAAAGGCTTCAAGCTGAGTTTGAAAAAACCAAAGAAGCGACTCCAACTAAGCCAGCAGTACCAGCTCAAAAACAGTCTACAGCAGTAGTTAAAGAAACTAAACCCAAATCAGTTAAGGCTAAACCGGTACTTAAAAAATAATTAAATCTTAATTTAATGAATTACAAAAAATACATCTTTGAGGTGTATTTTTTGGTTTAGCCCTAACTCTTGATTTTATACCTGTTATGTGGTATATTATAGGCACATTCTGTTGGTAATAGACGAACATGAACAATGCGGAGGGAAAATAATGAAAACCTTGTTTTTGTATGTTGCTGCTGGCGAAGTACCGGTTCCGTCAAAATGGAAGGGTCTAAACCTTATGGTGGAAAATGAAGGGCGAATAGGTCATGTGGTTGATAATTTTGATGGTAATTTGGTGGAAATAATCGATTTAGGTTTTCATGGGTATAAGGATTTTGTACCTGATGGTGGTCCAACAGTTGATTTTCTTTTTGGCTGTGGTGAACAAGTAGCCAAATATATTATTAATGGTCCGGTAGGATATGATTTAGTTGTTGCTGGCCAGACCCCTGTAAGTGAATATGTCGTCACTGAGCTAAATGATAATAACTCGCTCCTAGGGATTAAAGGAATATTTAGATTTTCCAGTTATTATGGAAGTCAAGACCCACCTTGTAATGATTGTAGCTCACCGCGTCAAGCAGGTTACGATTATGACTTTCCCAAAGATTTTACGGCTTTGTATGAGCTATTAATTTTTTTGAAATTTAGCCAAAGAATGAAAGATGGTTTTGCATTTGAAGATGTTGTGGAAGATTTTAATCTCCACAGTGAATCACTTAAAAAACTTGGTAAGCCAATCTTGCCATTATTTACAACTTCAAAAAGAAGCTATAAATGATGGAAGAAGGTATTGATAATAGGGAAAAGGAAATCTTAAGAGTTAAGGAAAGACGTGATAGGCAACTGTCTAATGTTCGACGATTTCCTGAAACAAAAGAATTTGAAGAGATCGTGAGAGTCCTGGAAAAATACATAGCTGCGCTTATGTTTAATCACGAATAAATAACTGGCTAAAAAGAGGAGGTGGTTATGATGGCAACGCCAATTCCCGGTGTAAGGCCAGAAGGTTATGGTAAGACTTTCTGGGGGACTATATCCGAAAGTACAGCAAAGGCTTTTAGAGCTGCCGACTGTAATTGGGATCTACTTCCCGAAGATCAGCGCAACGAATGTATTCGTGCGCATAACAAGGCTATGCAGCAAAGCTATAACGAATCTGAAGACTAGTCATTAACAAAGCTAGTTTTAATTAATCCCTGGAGTAATCTAGGGATTTTTTTTAAAATCAAAAGGACTATAATTTAAAAACTATTTTTGGTAAAATAGATTTAATGTATTAAGAAACTAGAGGAGAAACCGATTATGTCAATTGTATCCGAGTCAGAATTTAAGGGTAACCCAATGATTGTTATTAAAAACGATGAAGAGGATAAGTTTCCTTTTCAGTTTGGTGTCAAAAAAGCAAAATTGGTTTTAGAAAATATTGAAGAAATCAAAAAATTTGTTGAAAAACACGACAGATAATTAAATTTTTTTATTAGGATCTAAAAAAAACACTAGATATTTTACATATCTAGTGTTTTAGTATTGATATTATTTAATGTTTGGTGCATAATTAAGCCATCTTCGAGCGGTTATCTCGCTTCAAGGACATTAACAATAAGGGGTGAACGAAATGAAAAAGCTTAGTTCTGTTTTACTGGTTGTTTTGCTTTTTTGCATGAGTCTGACTGCTGCAACGGCTAGTAAAGAAGGCCGTCGAAACACGCGTAACTTAGCTCTGGGCGTTCTTGCTTATGGCCTTATTAAGGACAATGACACGGCCAAAACCGTTGGTGTCGTGGGTACAGTTCTTGCGGAAATAAACCTACGAGATAAAGACAATAATCGCGAGGATTACCGTTATCGTGATCAGCGGTGTAATCGCGATAGAGATTATGATTACAGGCCATCATGTGATCGCGATAGGCGATTTGACCATGATTACTATGAGCAAGAGCGATTAAGGAGAGAAGATGCTTGTCGTCGGGCAGAAATTGAGCGTTTAAATCGAGAGCGTCAACTTGAGCTTGAACGTCAGCGAAATCGCGAGCGCGAATTGGCTCGCCAAAGACATGAACACGAGCGCCAGCATGAGCGCGATCGAGTAGAACCTCCTCGTCGATGGAACAATGACCAACGGTCAGATGACAGATGTTCGAACCCTCGATATAACAAAGATTCAGTTCGTGTCAATTGGCCAGTGATAGTGATTTCTCGTGATCAAAATCGTAATCACGATCGCGATGACCGTAAGGAGAACCGTAACAACCGCCAGCGCAGGCGATAAATTTACATTGTTTTTCGATCTCAACGACGGGTTTTTACCCGTCGTTTTTTTATCCTAAAAAATTTGTTAATATAGATATAGAAATAAAAGTAAACAAGGAGTAAAAATGAAAAATTTTCACCAAGGTGGGTCGGGGGCTATCTACGGTTTAGGTTTCATTGGCGCAGCTGTTTACTACATTGGTCAAGCAGCAACGTTTTGGCTTGGATTGCTCGGACTTCTTAAAGCAATTGTTTGGCCGGCCTTTTTAGTCTACGAAGCCTTCAAATTTCTAGGACAGTAATTATTAGGACTCTTTTAACCTTAAAGACAAAACTTAGTTTTAGGTCTTGATTTTTTGTAAAAAACAGATTATACTTTAGGCGATTTGAGGACATTAATAATTTAATAGTGTTGATTTCAATTTCTAGCGAATGTTGGCAAAAGGAGAAGAAGATGAAAAGGTTGATGGGCTGTGTTTTGTTTGTGCTTCTTGCTGTTTTTCTTACTGGTTGTGGTGGTAAAAAATCACCAAATGGTAAGTATGTCGCTGAGGCCCTTGGGTCTTGGAACAATCCCAGAATAGAAATTACTCGAAATGGAACAGTGGTAAATTCTCTTAATGAGTATAATAGCGCTTTTTCTTGGCTTCCTGACTCGAGTGGAATTTTGGTAGGAATCTATCATATTGGGATTTATTTTGTGCCTGTTGTAGGTAAACCCAAACTTCTTTTACAAACTAGCAGTGGTAACTACGACCACAATCCAACATTTTCTCGCGATGGCAAGTGGGTTTATTTTTTGCATCATGAGTACGGAACTTCCTGCACAGTTTACCGAGTGAAAACCAAAAAACTTCTTAGTTTTATTAAGGACGACGATGCTTTTGTTGGTAGCAAAACTTGTGATTATATTGATTGCCAAGAGCTTAAGGAACTGCGTACTTCTCATGATGAACAGGTCAAAATTGTCCCACGAGAAGATGGGAAAGTTAAATTAAAGGGATATTGTGTTATAGATCCCGAACATCTAAAAATTAAATAATTTTTAAGTAAATTCAATCCCGGTCTTATGGCCGGGTTTTTGTTAGCTAAAAATCTCGTTGAATTCTTCTGGTGTTAAGGCTTGATCAGCATCACAAAGAGCCTCTTTTGGCTTGATATGAGCCTCAATCATTACTCCAGAAAGACCAGCAGCCTTACTTGCTAATACCAAAGGTTTTATAAGTTCTTTTTTACCGGTAGCATGTGATGGATCGATAATCACTGGCAGATTAGATATTTGTTTAGCTAAAATTGCTCCAGCAAAATCTAAGGTAAAACGAGTTTCGTTTTCAAAAGTTCTAATACCTCTTTCGCAAAGTATTATTTGTAAATTTCCTTCTTTTTTAATATATTCGGCGGCAGCTAACCATTCTTTGATTTTCGCTCCCAGTCCTCTTTTTAATAGAATTGGTTTTTTGAGTTTTCCAGCTTCTTTTAATAGAGGATAATTTTGCATATTACGAGCACCGATTTGCAAAATATCAGTGTATTTTGCAACAAGTTCAATATCGCGAGTATCCATAACCTCGGTAATGGTAGGTATTTGAAATTTTTCTCCTATTTCTTTTAAGATTTTTAAACCTTCTTCACCTAGTCCTTCAAAAGATCCTGGAAAAGTTCGAGGCTTAAAAGCTCCGCCGCGTAAAATGTCGGTATGAGAAATTATTTTTTCAGCCGTTTGTTCTAATTGTTTTTTGCTTTCAATCGCGCAAGGACCGGCAATCACAAAAAAAGGTTTTTTTAAAATTAGCTCTAATTCTTTATTCATAATTATTAAGATGGATTACTTTGTTGATTTGGTTTATTAACTTTATAGAACATTAAATATGTGCCATCTTGAAGTTTTATAACCGATGGGTCACAAATAATTTGATCCTTATCACTTTCAATTCTTGTACTTTCTTCAACTAAAAGTTTGCCAGATTCTGCGCCTAAGGCGCTACTAATACCACCTTGACCGCAAAAATAGGTTCGGTAATCTTCCCCCATTTTAATTGTGTCGCAAACACCACCTTTATTCCATGAAAAATTTTCATCTTCTCTAAAAGTAATGCCACCATCAGTAGAAATAGACAAAACAAGTTTTTGTCCTTTGGAAATAAACATTCGCCAATCTGTGTCAGTTTGGAAAACGTCAGGATCAGTAATAATTTCCGAAGACTCAAAAGCAACTTTAGGATCATCGAAATTAACACCGTCATTAGAAGTAGCTGAATACATTTTAAAAGTTTTGGCTTCTATGCCATTAGGACTCATTGGGTTGCTAAAATAATAAAGACGAATTTTGCCGTCTATTAGTTGTGGGTGAGGGTCAATAACAGAATAAGTTGGTGTATCTTGAACTTTCACTTTTTGTTTCTCGCTAAAAGTTTTGCCATTGTCAGTGCTCATAACAACCGAAAGTTGGTCTTCATCGCCTGAGGCATCAACGAAATAGAGATAAATTTTATCATTTTTTATAACAGCTCCTGGAACGGAAGCATGGTCAAAAAGCATTTTGTTTTGTTTTGTCCAAGTTAATCCATCAGCTGAAGTTGCTGAATAAATTTGATGGTAATATGGGCCATTTGGATTATTTTTACTAGAAACTTTAGGTGCAGAAGAACTGCTTGAGTCTGGAGAAGGGGAAAGCGAAGCTTTTTCGGTTACGTTGACTTGTTTTTTATAGATAAAATAACCACCAATAGATAATCCGGTTAGGATTAAAATGGCTAAAATTATCCAAAGAATTTTTTTTGAATTGTTTTTTTCTTCCATCGTGTCCCCTTTCTTCTATTTCTATTTTTTAAATTTGTTGTATTTCAATCACTTTTTGTCTTGAAGTCCTGCCGGAAATAATTGTTACACAAGTAGGCGCAACATTGAAATATTTAGCTAGTAATTTTATAATTGCCAAATTAGCTCGGTTTTTAATTGGCGCATCGGTTACGAAGACTGTGAAATGGTTTTCGTCAATTTTTTCAATACAGTTCTCCCTTGCCAAAGGTTTTGCCTTAACGAAAATTTTCATATATTAATCTTACCATATTCTTTGATTAAAATTAAGTTTTTAAAAACCCGTTGAACTTGTCAACGGGTTGTCGTGAGGGTAGGGAAATGGTTAGGTGATAGCTTTCTTTCGGCCACCGCCGTGAGAGGCGAGCCCACCGCGTCTGCCAGCGATCCTGGCTTCTTCTGAAGTGAATTCGTGCGCTCCTCCGTACGCGTGAGCGGCACGGCCACCCTTTCGGGCGATCTCCTTCTGCTTTTCTGGATCCATTCTAGCAAACCCCTTTAGTTTTCTTCCGTCCATTGTCTAAACTGCCTCCTGTTTGGATTTCGACGATAACGAAAAAGCTTATCAGTCTATGGTATATTTTACACTAAAAGCGACTAATTGTCAATAAGTAAAAAAGAGGGTAGTTTATTTAAATTCTTTAGTAATGCTTTTATATAGATTTTGGTTTTCTTTTATTTGTTCATTAGTTGGCTCGTTTTTTTCCGACATGTCTTTGCGGGTGTCGGCAAAGTCGTAACGAGTATAGAAAATTCTTTTAGCACCAGCCAAGATTGCTCCCTCGGTGCTCTTTTTTGTTAGTTCGAAATTTTCTTGTAAGTTTTTGCCTTTCATGTTTTCTGCTTCTGTTACCCAAACATCTTTATTAATACCAAACTCGGAAAGCATTTTTTTGTAAGTTGAGACATTGAAATCGTTATTTTCATCGTTAGAAATACAATGGATATTACCTAAATCAAAGGAAGTTAAAGCTTCTTTATCGGCAAAAACTTTACGGTAAAAGTCGAGGAATGTTTGATTGCCACCCGCCGCTCCGGCAATTAAAATTTGAGCATCTGGGTCGGCTTGCTTAATTATTTTGTAGGATTCGATCAATAACTTGGCGTATTGTTCTGGGGTGTCGCGCCAAAACGTTAATCTACCGTCCAGGTTGTCTTGTAAATCCGGTTCATTCATAATTTCCCAGTATTTGATAGGTATTTTTAAACCCGGCATGTCAGAAATACCGTCGCCATCGTATCTTTCAACTGTTTTTCTTAACCATTCATAGTACTTATTCCAATCAAAAGGTGCGCAGCGATGAGCTGGTAAATAATCTCCACGACCTTTTTGATCATTTTTCGGTAAAAATTCATCATTTTCCGAAACAGCGCAGTTACTGGAATTGGTTTGATCTTTTTGGTCCCATTCGGCGAATGGCCAAAGAGTCGCGAGAGTTCCAAGTTGGTTTTCTTGAGCAGTTTTTACTATATCATCACTATTTTCAAAGGAAACATCTGAAGTGATATTTTGTTGCATAGCGTCCCAAAGAAATGGTCCGGGGTGAGGTCGAACCCAAGTAGCGCCATAGTCTTTAATTTGTGAATATGACTCTGGTCCGCCGGAAAGAAAACCAAATTTATTAGACAAGACGGTGTCAGGGATAGAAACGGTTTTATTGGCGTTATTAGTGGGTATAACAGAAGTACCAGAAGAATTATTAGATTTAAAGTATTTTTGATAAATAAAAAAACCGCCAATAATCAAAACTAGAAAGGCGATAGTAATAATTAGTACTTTTGTGGTCTTGCTCACACAACCTCCTTTTACTGTTCAATTTTTTTAAGTTTAATATGGCGCTGGATTTGTTGCGACTGGTGGAAATAGGGTGGTATCTAAAAGATCATCGCAACTTAGTGACATATCGGTTACATCGTCGATTGGGTAATAGGCCTTACAAAAAGTGCCTGGGTCTGGTTGGTCAATTGTCCAGGAGGCTGGGTCATTACAGTCGCATCGGCCATTTTTACCTGCTTCAATGCATTTATAATAAATTGTTGTGTCGTCAGGTGCGCCATTAGCTAATTAAATACGTCTTAAACTGATACGAACGACCGGTGTCCACGTATCAGCATGACGAGCTTGCCAATTTTCCCAGTCGTATTGAATTTGAGCGGGGTCACAAGGTGAAGTTGGCCAATGCGAGAGATATTGAGGAATAAGACCGTTTGGGGCAGAGCCTGCTCCAGCATCAGTAGGGTAAGTGTCGTTATGTTCAGAAGCATATAAATTGGCAGCTTTGGCGACAGATTCCATTTCGGCGGCTACTTTAGTATATTTTCCTTTTGATCTAGAGTCGGTAGTGCTAATAATCACAGATCCTGCCAAAATACCAATAATAGCGACAACTATTAAAAGCTCAACTATAGTAAAACCTTTTAAAGTTATTTTTTGTTTATTTTGTCTCATACTGTTTTGATTATACCAAATTTAAATAAAAAAACCTCACCTTTTTCTTGGGTGAGGTTGTCTATGTGGTAAAGGAGAGCCCTAATTGACTTGGAGCTTCCTTAGTTTTGATCCATTCTGGCGGTGAATGGTAAGGATCTGAGCAAACCTGTTTATAGGGGCAAGTGGGGCAAAGCTCTAAGTTACGACTTTGGCTGCGCCCTTTAATTCTAAATCGTGTTTTTTTAACAATGGCGTGTATTTCACCTGTTGAAAAAGGTTCAATTGGAATAATTCGATTGTTTGTTAGATCAAAAATCTCGCAAACAATTTCTTCGCAATTATATTTTTCAAGGTGAGGTTCAAGACAAGAGCGATAAATACCCAATTGTAGTTTTTGGGAAAAATCTGTTTCTTCGTTAATTAGTTTTGAAACCTTCAGTTTAAAGTCGCGAATCACTAGGGTTTTTTCTAAGCGGTGAATTTCATCTACTCTACCAAAAAGTTGATAACCTGGAGGCCTTTTAGATTGCCAATTCAGAGCTAGTTGGCCGTCCCAAGAAAAACAAGTGGCTACATCTTTTTCAAGAGAGATAGTATTAATAAGCTCTTGTTTGTCAAAATATCGCTGGTAGAAGTTTTGCATGGCATTTTGGCCGTAATTAGCGAGCCTGCTTCGTTCAAGTGGATCAATATCGTCTCGATTTAGCCAAGGTTTAAGAAAATCCGAGATTATTTCTGAAAGTGGCTTCTCTTGTTTTGCGGCTAAGACAATATTTGAATGGATAGCGTTGCCAAGAAGTTCGAAAGGAGATGGCGGAGGGCTCAAGTGGTTTGGTGGCCAATAGAGCCAAAGACGGCGTGAACATCGAGCGATAGCGAGTAAATGTGGGCTCCAACGAGGGAGTGACCGTTTTCTCATTGTACTTCGTCCCAAAGTTTAAACAGTGATTGAATGTTAATTTCTCGGTTTGTTTCATCTCCTGTAGAGGTAAGAACAATCGCTTCACGAAATTGCTGAGGGTGTTTGAGGATTTCTGTTGTTTTGATTTTTCTATTTTGCCACCTGATTTCTTCTTTAACTAATCCGTGGTGAATAAGCACTTCTATTACGTACAAAGCTTCATGAAGACTGATTTTGTATTTTTCAAGATCACTGAGAGGTTGCGCCCTGGGTTGTGTCCACATGGGCAAAAGAGACAGCACAACACTTCTTAAAAGAAAACGTCGTTTTTTTTCCTTGAGCTGTTTTTCTTCGTTTGTCAATTTACTTCACCTCCGAAATGTGATTGATGATACGCTAATTATAGTAAAAAATACCATTTTAATCAATAGGAATGTTGACGAATATGTCTTAAGTGTTAAAATGATTTTAAGATGCGTTTTATTCAAACCGCTAAGCAAATTTTTACATTACCAGATTTAAGGAAACGGATTTTGTATGCTGTTGCCCTTCTTTTTCTTGCTCGAATTTTAGCCCATGTTCCTTTACCGGGTGTTGACCCAGAAGCACTACGAAGTTTTTTTAGCCGTAATCAGATTTTTGGACTTTTGAATATGTTTTCTGGTGGAGCGATGTCAAACTTTTCAATTATTATGATGGGTGTAGGTCCTTATATTACGTCCTCAATTATTGTTCAGCTTCTAACAATGGTTATTCCTTCTCTTGAAGATCTTCAAAAAGAAGGTGAGTCTGGGCAACAAAAAATTAATTATTGGACAAGAATTTTAGCAGTTCCACTTGGCCTTGTTCAGTCATATGCTATGTTAATGATTCTAAAAAGCCAAGGTCTTGTTGTTTCTTGGGATACGCTTCAATTAATAACAATGCTTATTTCTATTACCGCTGGCTCAATTCTTTTAATGTGGATTGGTGAGCTTATTTCTGAAAACGGTATTGGTAATGGTGTTTCTTTGATTATTGCTTTAGGAATTGTCGCTGGTATTCCGGCAACAATTCGCAACACTTTATCAGTTTTAGATGCAACAAAAATAGTTAGTTTAATTATCTTTGGTTTAATTTTTATTGGGGTAATTATTCTAATAATTTATGCCAACGAAGGCCAAAGACAATTACCGGTTTCTTATGCCAGGCGGGCTAGGGGAACGTCAAATTATGGTGGAGTTGATACTCATCTACCTATTAGGGTAAATACAGCCGGGGTAATTCCAATTATCTTTGCCATGTCAATTATGGTTTTTCCGGGTGTTATAGCAAAATACTTAGCTCAAGCTCGCTCTGATTGGTTAGCAACGGCAGCGACATGGGTTTCAAATGTTTTGAATAATAATTTGTACTACGGGATTGTTTATTTTGTTTTGGTTTTATTCTTTACTTTTTTCTATACCGGTATGGTTTTAAAGCCAGACCAAATTGCGGAAAATCTTCAGAAGCAAGGTGGTTTTATTCCGGGCGTCAGGCCAGGTAAAGAAACGGCTAGTTTTATTGGCCGAGTTATTTCCAGAATAAACTTAACAGGAGCAGTTTTCCTTGGTTTAATCGCGGTTTTGCCGTTTATTGTTCAGGCAGCGACTAAAATCAATACTTTAGCAATTGGTGGGACTGGTGTTTTAATTATGGTGTCTGTTATAATTGAAACAATGAGGCAATTACAGGCACAGTTGCTAATGAGAGAATACGAAAATTATTAAAGTTTAAACAGTTTCAAGAGTGTTGTTTCAATTTCCGAATCTTGCGTCAGCAAGATATAATTGAAACAATGAGGCAATTACAGGCACAGTTATTAATGCGGGAGTACGAGAATTACTAAAGTAAGTAGCTTTAAACCTAGTTGATAATGTCTGAATATAAGTTATACTAGGGATAGAGGCATATTTCATTTGGATATCAAAAAAGTTTATATTATAATAGGATAGAATGAAATAATATAAGTTAACCCAAAAGGAGGTTTTATGGATCAACCGCAAGCCGGTTCATCTGTACCAACAGGTGCGCCGCAACAAGGTAGTGGTTCGCTAAAATGGCTTTTGATCATTTTGGTAGTTGTCATTTTGGCAGCTGGTGGTTATTATTACTACACTAAGTACTACCAGAAGTCATCGGTCACAACAACCGCGTCACCAACAGTCACACCAACGGCTAAGTCGTCTAAGTCGCCAACGCCAAAGGCAAGCACAAGTGTCTCACCTACAGCGACGACATCGCCAACAACATCGCCAGTGGCGACGACATCACCAACGACAACGCCAACTGTGACACCGACTGTTTCACCAGTAACGTCACCAATAGAGTAAAATATATTTGAAACAAAATGGCTCAAAAAACAATTACGGTTATTTTGGTTTTAATAATCATCGGAGGGCTGGCTTGGTATTTTAATAAAACTTACCTCCAGCCTTCCACGGGCCATTCTTTGGAAAAACTCCCTCAATTTAAAAACTCACCTTCGAATGGTGAGAATTTTGAGGGTAAACTTATTTACACAACAAAAGGGGCTGCTCGAGAAATTTGGCAAGTAGATGTTCAAAAAGAAAGTAAAAAGCTTTTTACCGATGCTGACGAAGCAGAAAAATTTATTAAAGTATCAAATTTAGCACCGTACTCAAAAGAAATTTTTGTCATCACTTCGGCTGAAGGAAGTTCTCTTTCCGGTAAATTAGTATCAATAGATCTTGTGACGGCTAAAGAAAATGTTTTGCGAAAAACTTTTACTGTTCCGCTTTCTTGGGCGGTATCGCAAGATGGTCAAAAAATTGTTTACACAAAGTTTTCTAATATAGAAGAAAGTTATGGCTATACCTTATATCTAGAAAATCGTGATGGTTTAAATTTACGAGAACTAACCAGAAATGATTCGGAAATTAGGCTGCCGGCGTGGAATAAGGATTCAACAAAAATTGCCTTTGTCCAAAATTCTGGGGTTAACTCTAAATTAAGTGTTGTTAACGTTGACTCTACCGAGGTGGAAGAAGTCAAGAGTTTCGAAAATCAAATTATTGATTCAGTATCTTGGTCGGGCGACAAACTGATCTTAAGCGTTCGTAGTTTAGATAACACCAAAGAAGGAATGATTGAAATTATTAATTTAAATGGTAAAAATTTAGAAAAAGTGACTGATTATTCGGGTGGGGTAGCTAATTTTGTTTTTCTTGATAGTTCTTCTTGGCTGGGGTACTTAATTGGCCAATATCAAGGCAATATTGATGATTCAGTCACTGGTCAAATTTATATTAAAAATTTATCCGATAAAGCCATACCAGTCCAAAAAGGTAATCAGGTTTTGGGTTGGCTACCGTAGGATTTGTCATATGAACAAAAAAACACGGGCGGTTTTTTTCTTTTTATTAATCCTGCTAGTTATTTTAGCTGGTAGTACTTCTTTTTTTGCTGCTAAGACTTATAAAATGGGTGGTTCTAAAAATGCTTCACCAGAGGCAACTTCCTCAGCTTTCATTGATGGTGGAAGCGATGTATCTTCTACGCCAATATCAGCTTCTTCGTCGCTTGTGACTAAAGCCGCCGCTTCAACAGAAAAGCCCTCCAAACCGGCGGATACTTATACTGTTCAAAAAGGTGAAACGCTTTTTGTTGTTGCTCAATCTCAAGGGGCTAATTGGCAAGATATCGCCGAGGCCAATGGTATGTCTGATGCTGACAAAATTCAAGCTGGTAAAGTTTTAATTATCCCTAAAGGTGGCCAAGTAAGTTTTGTAACGGATAATACTTTAGCAACAACTATTCAAAAAGATGCCGATGCGGGTAAGTATCAATTTCGTCTTGATCCAGTAGAAACTGCCAGATCAGATGCTCCTAGCTGTTATGGTTTAAAAGTTACCGATACTTTTACTTTAAAGTCTGGTGATAGTGGCACGGCTCAAGTTCAAGCAACTCGTGAAGGTAAAAATTATCTTATTAAGCTTACTCAACCAATTACTAAAGGTGAAAAAGGCATCTGGGCAATTGATTCAATCAAACCGGTCTAAATAAACTTTATGTATTAACATATAGAAAAAATTTACTTGAAGTTAGAGTATATTTTAGTCTACAATAAACTTATGCAAACATTAAAACATTTGATTATTTTAGGGCCTCCTGGTTCAGGTAAAGGCACGCAGGCAAGAATGATAGAAGAAGAATTTGGTTTTTTCTTTTTTGGCACAGGTGATTTACTGCGACAAGAAGCTGAAAGTGGTAGCGAAATTGGTCAAAAATTTCAAGCTGTTTGGGATCGTGGGAAAGGTGAGTTAATCTCCAATGATTTAGTTGACGATTTTGTTGTGAAAAAAGTTAAAGAAATTGGTCTTTCAAAAGGAATTATGTTTGATGGTTACCCGAGGACTATTAGGCAGGCAGAAAATTTAGAAAAAATTTTAAAAGTTATCCCGGAAAACTTGATCGTTTTAAATATCGAGGTTTCTGCGGGTTTGCTAATTGAAAGAATGGAAACCCGTCGAGTTTGCTCGAAATGTGATAAAGTTTTCTTTCGTCCAGAAGAAAATGGCATCAAAGAATGTAATGAATGTGGTGGAAAGTTAATCCAAAGACAAGAAGATAGTTCCGGAGTAATAAGTAAAAGAATTGAAGTCTACGAGCAACAAACCAAGCCATTAGTGGAGTTTTATAAAACTCATGGAACATTGGTAAATATTAATGGCAACCCGTCAATTGATGAAGTTAGCAAAGAAATTAGCGAAAAACTAAAAGAGATTTTGAAATGAAGATTGAACTAAAAACAGAGCAAGAAATTGCCAAAATGCGGCTGGGAGGGAAAATTGCCAGTCGTATTTTAAAAACTTTGGAAAGTTCTACCAAAGAGGGCGTAACGACAAATGAGCTAGATAAGCTTGGTGAAACTTTAATTTTAGAAGCAGGCGCCAAGCCTTCTTTTAAAGGTTTTGCTAATTATCCTAATTCGGTTTGTGTCTCTGTGAATGATGAGGTTGTTCACGGTATTCCGGGAAGTAGAGTTTTGAAAAATGGTGATGTTGTTGGGCTAGATATTGGTGTTTATTATCAAGGATTTCATACCGATACCGCTTTGACAACAATTGTTGGTGAGGCTTCTGTACAGTCAAAAAAATTATTAGAAATTACTCGTCAATCTTTAGAAAAAGCTATAAAAATGTGCAAAGAAGGTGTTTTTCTTGGAGATATTTCTTCAGTTATTCAAAAAACAGTTGAAAAAGAAGGTTTCGGAGTTATTAGGGACTTAGTCGGACATGGAGTTGGTCGTAATTTACAGGAAGACCCACCAATTCCTAATTATGGAAAACCAGGTACTGGGCCGATATTAAAAGAGGGGATGACTTTAGCAATTGAACCAATGGTTTCTGCCGGTGATTGGCATGTTAATGTTTTAGATGATGGTTGGACAGTTGTAACTCGTGATGGCTCGCTTTCAGCTCATTTTGAACATACGATCGCCATTGGCAAAACTGGCGCTGAGATATTGACAAAATAAAAGATATATGTTAAATTAAAAGAGTCATATTACTACTAATAATTTGTAGTATCAATTGTGTAGAAGTTGTTAATGGATAAAGAAAAAATTGTTTTAGAGGGTACAGTTACCGAGGCGCTGCCAAACGCTACTTTTAATGTTACTTTAGAAAATGGCGAAACAATTTTTGCTCACATTTCCGGCAAAATTAGAATGCATTACATTAAAATTTTGCCAGGAGACAAGGTACAGGTTGAGGTTTCACCTTACGATCTTACAAAAGGTAGAATTACCAGACGACTGTAGAAAAAAGAAAATAGAAATAAGAAAAAAGTGATTTAAAGCTTTTTATTTTCGTTTTTATATAAATAGGATATATTATGAAAGTTAGACCATCTGTTAAAAAAATTTGTCAAAAATGTAAAGTTATTCGCCGAAAAGGCGTAATTAGGGTTATCTGCGATAACCCGAAACATAAACAAAGACAAGGTTAAGGAGTAAATAATGGCCAGAATTGCTGGAGTCAATGTCCCAGACAATAAACATATTGAATATTCACTACCTTATATTAAAGGGATTGGTTTACCTTTGTCGAAAAAGATTGTTAAACAAGCCAATGTTAAGGCTGGCACTAAAACTGCCGATTTGACAGCTCAAGAATTGGAAAGAATTCGAGAAATTATCAGTAAGAATTATAAAGTTGAAGGCGATTTGAAAATGGAAATTCAGTCAAATATTAAGCGTCTTCAAGAAATTAGCAGTTTCCGTGGCACAAGGCATATGAAAAATTTGCCAGTTAGGGGACAAAGAACCAAAACAAATGCCAGAACCAAAAGAGGTAAAAAGATGACTGTTGGTTCAGGCCGTAAAAAATCAGCTGAAAAAACGTAAAAATAATTAATTTAAGTTTACATTGAGGAGCTTAAGGGAAAATGGCTAAACAAATCAAAAAAAAGAAAACTATCCGTAAGGTTCAAAAAGCGATAATTTATATCCAGTCTTCTTTTAATAATTCAATTATTACAATTACGGATAGTAATGGTAATGTTTTGTCTTGGTCAACTGCTGGTTCGTCTGGTTTTAGGGGAACTAAAAAAACCACTCCTTTTGCCGCCCAAACAGCTGTTAGAAATGCTTTAGACAAGGCTAAATCTTACGAAATTGAAGAAGCTCAAGTAAGAATTTCTGGTGTTGGTTCAGGCCGAGAGGCCGCTGCACGCGCTTTAGGTGGTCAAGGAATCAAAATTACCCAAATTAAAGATGTTACACCAGTTCCTCATAATGGCACTCGCCAAAAGAAAGCTAGGAGAGTCTAATGGATAATAATCAATGCCGACAATGTAGAAAATTTGGTACAAAATTGTTTTTGAAAGGTGAGCGTTGTCTTTCACCAAAATGTGCTCTTACCCGTCGCAATTATGCTCCAGGTAGTAAAGGCGCAAAAGCAAGAGCTCCTCGCAAAACTGAGTATGGTCTTCAACTTTTAGAAAAACAAAAAGCTAAGGTAGAATATGGTTTGCGCGAGAAAAGCTTTGCTCGAAACTTTAAAGTTGCTAGCAGGTCAAAAACCGCGACTGGCTCAGAAATGTTGAAACTTTTAGAATTAAGAATGGATAATGTTGTTTACCGTTTAGGTTGGGCAGTCTCACGTGCACAAGCAAGACAGTTAGTGTTGCACAGAAAAATTAAGTTAAACGATAAAATTGCTAATATTCCTTCAATTATATTAAAACCAGCAGATACTATTTCACCAAAAGATAAAGCAAGCATAAACCCGCAAAAAGCCGTTATTCCTAAATGGCTAAAATTAGATGAAAAAGCTTTAAAGGCTGAAGTTGCAAAAATGCCAGAACGGGAAGAAATAGAATCAGACATTGATGAACAATTAATTACCGAATTCTATAGTAGGTAAACTTAAATATCCGCCTTTTAGCGGAAAAAGGGAGCATATATGAATTATACATTACCAGAAATCGAACTTCTTAAGATCAAAACTCTTGAGCAAGTCGACAACAAAGGAATCTTTGAAATCGAGCCACTTTCACCAGGTTATGGTGTTACGCTTGGTAATTCCCTAAGAAGGGTTTTACTTTCTTCGTTAGAAGGCTCGGCAATTACTTCAGTCAAAATTGAAGGGGCAACTCATCAATTTGCGACTTTACCAAAAGTCAAAGAAGATATTGTCGAAATCATTTTGAATCTTAAAATGTTAAGATTTCAAATGGCTTCTGAAGAACCCGTTGTTTTAAAAATGCAGGTTAAGGGGCCTAAAGATGTAACCGCCGTTGATTTTGCCGACAATGCTAATTGCAAAATTGTTAACGAAGATGCTTATATTGCCTCCGTTGCCAAAGGTGGTACTTTGAAAATGGAAGTAACGGTTGCTCATGGTAGAGGTTATGTACCGGTAGAACGAAGAAAAGAAGAAAAACTTCCTATTGGAACAATTTCTATTGATTCAATCTTTACACCAGTTAAAAAAGTTCATTATGAAGTTGAAAATACCCGTGTTGGAGGAATGACCAACTTTGATAAATTGGTAATGGAAATTACCACCGATGGTTCGATTGACCCGGAAAAAGCTTTAGGTAAATCAGCAAAAATTTTAGTTGAGCACTTTTCTTTAATTGAAAATGCTTGCGCTGTTACAGAAGTTAAAGCTGCTGAAAGCGCACCTAAAAAGAAAGCTGCTAAAGCCGAAAAGAAAGAAAACCCAGAAAACCCAGAAAAAAAAGTTAAAAAAACCACAAAGGCTAAGAAATAAAAATGGCTAATTCACTTTCAAGAAAAAAAGATAGTCGGAAATCTCTTTTGAGGAATTTAGTTACCTCCTTGGTTTTGTATGAAGAAATAAAAACCACTGAAGCTAAAGCTAAAGAAGTAAAGCCGATTGTTGAACATTTGATTTTTATTGCCAGAAAGAATGATTTAGCCGCTCGTCGAAAATTGCTTTCTTATCTTTTTGATAAAAAAGCCGTTAAAAAAGTTTTTGAAGTTTTAGTACCAAGATATAAAGATTTAAATTCTGGATATGTTTTATCATATAGAATCGGCAAACGTTTAGGTGATTCTGCTTCCCTTATGATTTTAAAGTTAAAGGAAGGCAAGTTGGAAGAACTAAAAGAAAAGGAAAAAGATGCCAAAGACAATAGCGAACCAAAAGCCAGCGCCAAAAAGCCAGCCAAAGGTTCAGAAAAAATTGCAAAAACCAGTAAATAAACCAATAGTTAAACCAGTAGTCAAGACAATTGACGCTTCTGGTAAAATATTGGGTCGTCTTGCGACAGAAATTGCCGTCATTCTTCGTGGTAAAGATAAACCATCATTTAGGCCAAACCTTGTAATGGGTGATAATGTTTTGGTTATTAATGCTTCGAAAATAAAAGTTACTGGTGATAAAGAAACAAAGAAGATGTATTATCATCACACTGGATACCTTGGAAACTTAAAAACTACTACTTATGGTGATATTTTCCAAAAAAACCCAGGAGAAGTTTTGAAACGAGCAGTTTGGGGAATGTTGCCAAAAAATAAATTAAGACAAATTTGGATTAAGAATTTAGAAATTAGAAACGGGGAGTAAAATGGCTGAAATTGGAAAAGTAACCAAAAAAACAACTAAAAAAGAAGAAAAAATAGAAAAAGTAGTTGAAACAGAAGAAAGCGCTGAGAAAGAAGTTAAAGAAACTTCGACAAAATCAAAAGCTAAATTTGTTTTAGCGATTGGTCGCAGAAAAACTGCTATTGCTAGAGTAAAAGTTGTTCCTGGTACAGGTGCTTTTACGATTAATGATAAAGAAATTGCTAATCCTAATCGTATTTACACTGAACCAATTAAAAAAGCTAATATGGATAAAAAGCTTGATTGCTTTGTAAAAGTCTCTGGTGGCGGTCTCATGGGTCAATTAGAGGCTATTCGGCTAGGAATTGCCCGAGCAATCATTAAAATGGAACCAGAACTCAAGAAAACCCTCAAATTAGAAGGTTTCTTAACTCGCGATCCAAGAATGAAAGAACGAAAGAAACCTGGTCTTAAAGGTGCTCGTCGCGCTCCTCAATGGGCAAAACGATAACTTTACATTAGTTTCTTTAAAAAGGCCCCTGTTTGTACTTGTTGCAGCAGGGGTTTTTTGGTACTTAAAAACCCGTCGTGTAAAACGACGGGTGTAAATCATGTTTATTGTTTCTTGGTTATTTACGAGGATTGAGCTTTTTTATGTCCAGCTCTTTAACTGGTCCTTCGTAGTAAGGTAATTCGGAGGGGTACTTACTCATAAAGGCACCAGCAATAGATGGCCAAGCTGAACCCCGGTAAGTGTTATATCCTTTAATATTTCCAATCCAGTCGTCCAAAGCTGTTTTAATCTCGTTGATTGCTTCTTGCATATTCGAGATATTGCTTTGGGCAACTTCAGCGGCCTTTAGGTTAGGGTTAGCTTCGATTTGAACATTGAATGCCAATGCTGCATTAACAGCCTGACCACCAAGCTTTGTTAGTTCGGCAGTGTTTTTACCCTCTTTCTTGGCTTGCATATAAGCTTCAAATGCTTTTTTGTATCCCGATCGCGCTTCAGCCACGTTTTGAAATGTTTGAGATTCGTGGTCGAGATACTGAGAATAGATAGTCCAAACACCTTCAATCTTCGGTGTGCAATTGTTCAGGGCCGAAGAATAGAGGGATTTGCCTTCGGAGGCATCCTGATACTTGGTGTTTAGTGTGTTCCAGACTCCGATAAAAGAGCCAATCACAATGATCAAGAACAGAACAAACAACACACCAACTATTCCGCATCCACCCATTATTTTTTTCTCTACACCATCAGTCATTTTTTTGCTCCTTTACTGTATTTGGAACGCAGTTCGCGATCCGTTTCTTGAACAAGGCTTTTGATTCCTTGATCAAGGTTACCGAAGTTGATGTAATTAATAGCCTTACCCATTATTCTTCTGTAATCAGTTGAGGTGAATTTGGGTAGACCGCGTCCGACCGAAATGAAGAGCTTTTCTGTAGCATCTGGTCTAATAAGCCAGACGATACCATTATTACCACCTTGGGTACTTCTGCCCTTCTTGCCTAATTTTAACCATCGTCCGTAATGAGTGGTCCAGTCTTGGGGGTGCTTAACCCCATTGATAACCACCACTACAACTTCAGCGACACCGTCATCTTGAAGTTTCTGGCAGATTGCGTCGGCTGAATAAATGGTTTTATTAGCAACAGTGTTTGTTTTGTCGATTACCCAGTAACTGCCCAGGCTTGGGAAACTAGGATCTTTATTTGGTACAGATACATTCTGGTCAATTGATGATCCTTCTTCCTGACTCGAACAGCCACATAGAAGAAAAGGAAGGGTCAAGAGAAACAGAAATAGTTTCATTTACCACCTTTTTCTTTGCAAATTGGGCAAGAGTGTTTGGTTTTACGACTGCATCCTGCTCCTCCACCACCAGCACAAGCACAGGCACAGGCGCAAGATACACAAGCACATGCACATCCACTAGATCGGCCGCCAAAACCTCCTCCGCCTCCGCTTCCACGACCACTACTGCCTCCTGCACCGCCAAAGAAAATTCCTCCGCCGGAATAGCCGTCACTGCCATCACTTGACAGATAGCCGAGGATAAAGACAACGACTACAATAATCACGACAACAATGAGGAAAATTGCCCAGCCGGGCAGTCCTTCACTTTTAAGGTTGTCTTCAGGAATCGCAGCTTTTATGGTCTTTTTTGGGAAAGAAATTGAAACACTGAGCTTCTCTCCTTTTCCCAATTTTGAACGTTGCCACGTCATTGTTTCGTCGTCAATTGAGCTTGGAGCAGGATTTGCTCTAACGCTCTTAATTTGAGCGAAAAAATGAATCGAGACAGTTAGTTGATCTGTGAATGCTCGATCGTACCATCCTGGTGTAAAGTCGAGTTTGTAATTCTTTTCATCCGCGTAAAACAGTTTGTTTTGAATGGTAGAAAAGTTGACCTCAAAACTTTCACCTGGTTTGTAATCTCGATCAAGATCAATGCGAACTCCGCTCCAACCACCTTCATTGGCCGAGGCAATTTTAGAGATAGCGCCGCTCGACTTGGTGATTGCAAAGTTGTCATTTGGCATACCGATAGTAATCCATGGTATGTGTCCACCAGTAACAGACCATTTTTGATAGTAATCAATTAAAACTTTACCATCAGATTGTGGTTCAAGATTTATACGGTAATCATCGATATTGTACGTACCAGTGTCGCCCGCATAGCTTGAAGCTGCCAAAAAGAGAAGCAACAGAATTACTAATACCTTTTTCATTTTAGTTCTCCTTCCGGCGCTCGCTCTTATCGAGTGGACAACCGCCACCACACTCATTAAAGAGGGTGCAAGTTTTGCATTCCAAATCTGCTAAACGATGGCTACGCAGATCAAGACAAGTAGGGTGATTCCAAATCTTTTCCCAATCATCTTTTAAGATATTACCTACATCTTTAGGCCACGATTGGCATGGTAATATGCTTCCATCTGGTTGGATGGTCATGTTATGAGCAGCCGCTGAGCAACTTTTTACCCCGAAACCGAATTTTACTGGATCCAGCCCTTTGTTGTAGCACGAAGGAGAATACCATTGTAGGTTTATCTCGTTTGTTTCGGCTATATCGCAGGCACTGTCTAGAATCTCGGCTAACTCATAGTCGCTTAGACCGTTTTCTGCTTTACAACTTGTTCCACGACCGCTGCAAATAAGTGTATTGCAGGCAATATTGGAAACACCAAGGTTTTTAAGCCATTTTATTGTTTCCGTAAAAGTGGCAGCATTTTCTTTAGTTAAAGTGGTATTAGTGACCACTTGAAGACCCGCTTTAAGTGCTGCTCGAATCCCGTCAGTTGTGGAACCATGTGAACCAGGATATCTTGTCATTTGATCGTGAATTGCTGCATCGTGGCTCTCAATAGTGATTTGAACATAGTCTAAACTTGCATCTTTAAGTCTTTGAGCAAGGCATACCAGTTTGGTACCATTAGTGACCATGCCGGTAACAAATTCGTCTGCTTCGTAGACCAGGTCTACAATATCGTCTCTAAGGGTTGGCTCTCCGCCGGTGAAAACTACTTGCGGTATACCTATATTCCAAAGAGTAGTGTAGACTTTTTTCCACTGGTTAAGACTAAGTTCCGGTATTTTACTGCTGCCAAGGTAGCACTTGCCGCAATTAAGGTTGCAACGATAAGTTACTGCAAGATCCATTCGAGCTGGCGATAGCCACTGACCGTAATTAATACCTTTACTTTCCAGGCCCATTATCACTGGACAATTACCTTCGGCAATTTCAAAGATAGTGCCGAACAGGCGATGGAGGTCGGCTTTAATACGTCCTTTAGTGACGCGGTTACTGTTAAAAGCAAGAGGCTTGCCATATTTCTCGTACATCTTGTTCGTTACATAGCTAATTACTTGATTTGATTCGTTGCCCTCTCCTTGCTGAAATTGCCACATAGCTTCAATAATGGTGCTCATAAAGTTAGCAGCTGTTTCGTCAAGTACTAGAGGTGGTTGTTGCCCATCGATCCATAAGAAGTTGTCTTCTGTTGGATCGTTGAGACGTAGATGGAAACGATGCCCGTTGATAGTGGCATGTTTAATGCCACCATCAGAAAACTGGGACTTTCTCATTTTTAACGTGCCTCCTTTGTTTGTAATAAAACTTCAGGAAATCCTAAAAATTATACTAAATTTTTACCATATTGTCAATATAAAAACCCGAGGTAAGATTACCTCGGGTTGTCAATAGGTTTGTGGCCTTGGGCGACGGTGGTTACCTTGCGGGCAGCTTCGAGCTTAACACCTAATCTGGTCAATGTTCGTCCGGCTAGGCCATCTTGTTCTCTAATAAGGGATAACAGGAGATGTTCGGTGCCTAAGTAATTATTGCCGAGTTGTTCTGCTTCGTGTTCGGCAAGGTAGAAAATACGTAAGGCCCTTGGCGTCCAGCCAACTTCTTCTTTTCGACGCTTGTAGCCTTTAGTAATATAGCGCCGCAAATCTTTGTAAACCGCTGTTTTACTAATACCTATTCTTCGTAACACTTTTATTGCCGCACAACCTCTAATTGCCAAAAGTCCTAATAAAATGTGTTCCGTTGAAGCGTAATCCTCAACGTATTCAGTAGCTTTTAGAAGGGCAATTGCCTTTGCCTTTTTGTAATTGTCTGTCTCTGCTAAAGATTTTTCGTCATCTACTGCCGTCATTTGTTTTACCGCCTAGGTGTGTATTTGCAGATTGCATTATACCAGTAAAATGGTCAAAAAGTCAATAGCCTTAAGTATTAAAAAACCGCGGGGAAAAATTGCTTTCCTCGCGGTAATACAAGTGTGGTACGTCCAATTACGACTCATTGTTTTGTGTTTTTCGTTCGGCGGCTTTGGCGGCGCGATTTTTGCCTCCCATATGGCCGATTTTTGCATAAAATCCAGATCCGCGTTCTCGTTTGACAGTGTCACCACCTCTTTTACCGATTTCTCGGTAAAAATCTGCGCCGTATTTCTCTTTGACGGTATGGCCACCTTTCATACCAGCTCTCTTGGCAAGTTCCGGGTTGCTGGCAAATCCGCCAGCTTTGTCGTGTGCGTGTGGTCCGCTGTGGGCTTGGGAGATTTTTTTGGCGCCAGTTGAACCTCTACGTGGCCCAGGTTTCGAAGGCAACTTTTCTTCATCTATCATTTGAATCCCTCCTTAGGAAGAAGTAGCCTTACACAGAAGAATAGCAAAAATATGGTTAATTGTCAAGAGTTTTTGGTGTTCATATCTTGACATTTGCCTTATTTTGTGCTAATATATATCATATTGACGAGACGATTGTAACTCAGTAATTCAAGGAGGCTCGGTAATGGTAACTGTCCTTTGTGATGGATCGGTAAACAAAGTTCCGCCGCAAATTTTGGCGGAAGGTGTTGTTACGCAAATCTGGCTTGATCCTGCTCAAGCTACGGAGGTCAGATTAAACGGGCAAGAGGCAGAAGCGGTACTTTTTATCTTTCGGGATAATGAAACCGGCTTCTATCTGCCCATTCATGATCATCGTAAGAAGACGATCGAGGTCTTCAAGAGCGAGGGAAGTGTTGATGGCGTCTTTAATCATGTTCCCTGTCTGGGGACAATGAGAAGAGGCAGAGGTCAATACCTTTCTCTTGTCGACGTTGACGATCCGAAGACGGATATCGTTGGTCGTGGCGAGTTGATCCTTGCTCAAGGTCCCTTCAGTCGAGAAGATAGGGAAGAGTGTCGCGTTGTTAACAACGCAACGCACATCTACACCCACATCAGCCTGCTCGAAAAGAAATAGCAGGTAGAAACATTCTTTCAATTTTGACGCCACCCGATAAAGGGTGGCGTTTTTCTTTTGCAAAAAGTGCCTATTTATGGTAAATTTAAGATATGAGAAGGACACAACAAGTCGCAGCAGTTCTTAGAAAAGAGCTTGCTCCTTTAGTTGATGAAATTTTAGGTCAACAATTTGGGATCGTTACTTTAGTTGATGTAATTATTCAACCCGATTTAAAGGAAGCAAAAGTTTACATTTCTTGTCTAGATAAAAGTGTTGGAAAGCCGGTTCTTAAAGTTTTAGAAAAAAGAGCCAAGGGACTCCAGCATGTTTTAGGTAAACGCATGCGAATGAAATTTACCCCAAAACTTACTTTTTTACTTGATCGTAGTTTAGAAAATGTTATTAAAGTAGAAGAACTACTTGACGTAGTAGGTAAAGATATTAAAGACGGAGAAAATTAATGGTTTTAAGAGTCTATCTTTTTAGTCTTTATTTAACCTTGTTTTTGTCTTTCGGACTTTTAAGTTTAATTTTTTTCAATGTTAATCCTTACACAAGTCCAGTTTGGATGATAATGCTTTTCTATTTTACTTTTTTCTTGCTTTGGATGTCATTCTTTGGTCTTGTAGGATTTTACCTAAAGGTTTGGGCAACAAACAGAGAGGTGATTTTTGCCCATATTTTACCAACCCTTCGTCAATCGGCTTTTATAAGCCTTGCCTTAACTGGTCTTTTGTTTCTTTTTCAGATTAAGGTTTTGAGTTGGTGGATGGCTGGTTTATTTATTTTAGCTGTTTTAATGGTAGAGTTGTATTTTAGAAAGAAGTAATATGAAAATTCCTTATAATTGGTTAAAAGATTACGTAGAAATTTCCAAAAGTCCGGAAGGGTTGGCAAATGATTTAAGTTCATTTGGTTTTACGGTTGAGTCAATAACAAAAGTCGACTCTGATTTTGTTTTGGATTTGGAAATCAATCCGAACCGTGGGGATTGTTTATCAATTTTAGGAATTGCTCGTGAAACTGCGGCGTTATATAATCTTCAACTTATAACTAATAACTTACAACCAAAAATAGTTGAAGAAGATTTTGGTAAAAATATCAAAGTGACAATTTCTGATACAAAAATTTGTCCACGTTTTACCGCTCGGATTATTGACAGGATTGAAATTAAGCCATCGCCAGAATGGTTACAGAAACGTTTAATTGCTTACGGATTTAGACCAATCAATAATATTGTTGATATTACAAACTACGTAATGGTGGCTATGGGCCAACCTTTACATGCTTTTGATTATAATAAAATCAAAGACGGTCAAATGAATATTCGTTTATCAAAAAAAGACGAAGAACTAACGACCCTCGACGGTAAAAATCATAAACTTCCTGAAGGTGCAATCGTTATTGAAGATGATGAAAAAATATATGACTTAGCTGGCATTATGGGGGGGATAAAATCAGAAATTGATGACAAAACGAAAACTATCGTTTTGGAAGGTGCAATATTTGATTCAAAACTAATCAGACGGGCGTCAAAGAAATTGAATCACATGACAGATGCTTCTTATAGATACGAAAGAGGTGTTGATCCTAATGGCACTACTGTTGGTATTGATTTAGCGGTGGATTTAATTAAAAAATCTTGTCCAGAAGTTCAGATAAGTAAGCTAATAGATATTGAACAAAAAAAAGAAGTTAAAGAAATTATTTTAGATTTAGACAAAGTAAGCTCTCTACTTGGCATTGAAATTAGCTTCGAAAAATTACAAGAATATTTACAAAGATTAAATTTTAAAGCGTCTATTAATGAGCAAAAAGTTAAAGTTGAAGTTCCTAGTTACAGAATTTATGATGTTAAAATTTGGCAAGATGTCGCCGAAGAAATTATTAGAATTTATGGTTATGATAAAATTTCCGAAAGTCAATTAGCTACTTATAGTGCTGCATTAATGAATCAAGAATGGCAAAAAAAAGAAGTAGTTAAAAATGAGCTTGAAAAACTTGGTTTAACAGAAGTTTATTCATATTCTTTGATTGATAAAAATCAGATCGAACTTCTTGGAATAAATCTTAATGATTGTGTGGAAATTGCCAACCCAATGTCTCGCGAAACTCAGTTTTTACGGCCATCGCTTTTGCCGTCACTTTTGGGCCAAGCGTCTCGTAACCCTTGGAGCCCGGAAATATTAATTTTTGAAGTAGGCAAAGTTTTTATTAAAAATGAAGAGAAATGGCAAGTGGGAATAGTCGTCACAAATAATTCGGAAAAGGTTGTTAAGGATGCTCTTGAAAAAATTTCTTGTCAAAGTGAAGTTATTAATGTTGACCAAAAAGTATTAGATTTTTACAAAATCCGTCGAAAAATCAAAGCGGTTATTTGTGATCTAAATGATTTGAAAGTTGCTACGCAAGATATTTTACCAACGTTGAAAAAGGGACAATACAAAGAAGTTTCTAAATTTCCGCCAACTGTTAGAGATCTGGCTTTTATTGTTAATACTGAAATTAAAGCCGATGATATCAGTAGCGTAATTAAAGAAATTTCTGAAAATATTTTATTTGTTGAACTTTTTGATGAATTTTCTTCTGACAAATTTGGTCAAAATAAAAAAAATGTGGCATATCATATTTGGTTACAGGATTTAAGCTCGCCAATGGACGAAAATAAAACTAATTTAATTATTAAAAATATTATTGAAAAAGTAACAGAAAAATTTCAAGCTAAATTAAGGAGCTAAAATGCAAAACGAAGATGGGGCAAGGATTCTCTCTAAAGATGTTGAAAAATTTGATGGCAAAAATGTTTTAGTTAGTGGCCGTGTTTTTAATATTCGAAAACTTGGCGGCATTTCCTTTATTTTAATTGAAGATAGGAATGGAATAATTCAAACTGTCTGGGAAAAAGAGGCGGATACGAAAGTAGGGGATATTGTCGAAATTGAAGGTGTGGCTAAAAAAGACGATCGGGCTGCTGGTGGTTCGGAAATTCAAGGTCAAAAATTAACCGTTATTTCTTCATCGGAAATTGATCTACCATACGATCCGTCGGTCAAAGAGTTAAATTTACATCTTACAACACTTTTAGATAATCGTGTTGTGACTGTTAGGCATCCACGTGTTAAAGCAATTTTCGCTCTTTATAATATTTTGCTAAAAGCTTACGAACAAGTAATGCGCGAAGAAGATTTTACAGAAATTAAAACTCCCAAGCTTTTAGGTTCTTTAACTGAGGGTGGAGCTAACTTTTTTAAAGTTAAGTATTTTGATAGAGAGGCCTATCTAGCTCAATCACCTCAATTTTACAAACAAATTATGGTGGGAGCATTTGAGAGAGTGTTCGAAATTGGGCCGGTTTTTAGAGCTGAACCTCATTTTACCACTCGTCATATTAATGAATACATTAGTTTTGATGCGGAAATGGGCTTTATTAAAAACGACAAAGACGTCAGGCGGCAGCTTAATATTGTTTTTAAAAAAATGTTTGAAATTATTAGTGAAGAGGGAAAGGATCATCTTAAGTTCTTAGATGTAACTTTGGACAAAGTACCTGATGAGATTCCAGAAATAAAGCTGTCTGAAGCAAAACAAAAAATTAAAGAAAAATATGGTTACAGTGTGCCAGAAAGTACCGATATTGATCCAGAAGGGGAAAGACTAATTTGTCGTTATGCTAAAGAAAAATGGGGTTCTGATTTTGTTTTTGTAACACATTATCCTTGGAAAGATAGACCATTTTATACCATGCCAGCAGATAGTAAGCAAGAAGAAACTTTAGGGTTTGATCTTTTATACAAGCAAATGGAAATTGTTACTGGTGGTCAAAGAATTCATTCATACTCGGAACTTGTAAAGAATATGGAATTGAAAAAAGTTAATCCCAAAGGTATGGAATTTTATTTGGAAACTTTTAAGTCCGGTATGCCACCACACGGTGGTTGGGCAATTGGCTCCGAAAGACTTATTCAACTTATTTTGGGGCTTTCAACGGTTAAAGAAGCAAGTTTATTCCCAAGAGATGTTAAAAGATTAACGCCATAAAAAATGACAAAAGCTATTTGGACAATTTGTTTTCTTCTTATGTTTGTCTTGGTGGTTGTTATTGGCCAGGGAGTTATTTCGTCTGGACAAACCAAAAAGGTGGTTTCTGGAGTTAAAACAGATTTGCCTGATCTTGATAGTAATAGTTTGCAAAAACCACCGCAGGAAAAAGCAAACGCTCAAGATCCTAAGGTTTATGCAAAAAGCGCAATTTTAATTGACGAAACAAGCTTTAAAACTTTATATCAAAAAGATTCCGAAATTAAAGTTCCTATTGCTTCAACAACAAAAATTATGACCGCGACAGTTGTTTTAGAAGACTATCCGGACAAGATGAAAGATGTGGTAACAATTACTCGCGAGATGGCTAATGTTGAGGGTTCTGGGGCACAGCTTCGTATTGGTGAAAAAATATCAGTTGAGAGTTTGCTTAAAGGTTTGTTGATAGTTTCTGGCAATGATGCGGCTTATTCTTTAGCAAGCTATTTGGGTGGAAAAGATAAATTTGTTGAGGAAATGAATGAAAAAGCGGTTTTTTTGGGTTTAAATAATACTTTTTATAAAGATCCCGCGGGACTTGACGATGAAGGTTATTCTACGGCTCGGGATTTAGCAATTTTGGCAAGTTACGCTATGCGTAACGAGGCTTTTGCTAAAATTGTGAGTACTCCAGAGATAAATATTATTTCTGAGGATGGATTAGTTTTGCACGAATTTAAAAATTCTAACCGTATGCTAAGAGACGAGGAGCAATTTTATTATCCTTTTGCAATTGGTGTAAAAACTGGTTTTACGCTAGATGCTGGTCATTGTTTGGTTTCTTCTGCTCAAAAAGATGGCCACCGTTTAATTGCTGTCATTTTAAATACTAATGAAAATACTCTTACAGCTTCTGCTAAAGAAAGCAGAAAACTTTTGGATTGGGGTTTTAGCAATTGGACGTGGTAGTAAAATAAGGGACTAATAAAAAAACCTCCGGAGAGTTTCCGGAGGGCAGATGTTTGTTTACAGTAACTCGTTAACACCAAGTACTGAATCTTGAATATAAAGAACCTCAGACAAATTTTTTAGCTCTTGTTGAGATTCTTCCAGACGTTCAAGCCAACCATTAACAGTTTTGCTTAAGTTGTCGAGAATGTTAAAACAAGTATCAAGGCTATTTATCACTAATAGTATAGTGTTGATTTCAGTAACGCGAATCTTTGTAGCCTCAAAGCTAATTACCTGTTTATTTGCCTTAATTATTCGTTCGCCTTTAAAATCACATTTTATTTCAATGATAACCCAACGTCCTTGTCTTGTTAAACCGTAAGCATGACATATAGGTTGTTCTGGTGTTAGAAGCAGATCAGGTAGCTTGCTAACAAAGAATATACCTTGAGTTGAAAGTAGTGAATAAGCTCCAAACAAAACTGTTGGTTGGTCTGTGTTTATGTTGTGAGTAGCGCGTCTTTGCCAGGTGAAATCATCGCGTTGGCTGGGCCCAGGGATTTCTATATCCCCAATGGTTTGAAGTGTGAAACGATTAAGGTGTGGTTTAATCATTTTCACTCTTCGATCAATAACTTCGACCCATTCACTAACGTTAAGTTGTTTGCCTGCTAGGAGTTGTAGAAAGAACAAATCCTCTTTTTTAAGTTGCATTTTAGGCGTACCTACCTTTGTTTGTATTTGCCTTAGGCGTACCTTTAGCACGCAGTAATCTTATCATATTTTTACCTTGTCATCAAGATTAACTGTTCTAGCTTTAATATACTTGACGGGCGTCAGTTTAGTATGATATTCTGTAATTCTGGAGTTAAAAATGCCACTATCACCAATGCAAGAAATTTTTATTTTACTTGAGGATGAAAAAAAAGTTCCTCTTTTTCGCTTAAACCGTTGGGGAAGAAAAACAAGAGGTGTTTTGGCGAAATTGAAAAAAATGGATTGGGTGGAAAAAGTTTCTGAAAATGACGAAGTTTATTATCAAATTACTCAAAAGGGCGAAAAAGAATTTGATAAAACTTTAAAGTCTCTTAAGGCTACCGGCACTTGGGATGGTCGCTGGCGTTTAGTAATGTTTGATATCCCTGAAAGTAAAAGAGATGTTAGAGATCGTTTAAGAAGAGCTTTAAATAAACTTGGTCTTGGTATTTTGCAGGCCAGTGTTTGGATTTCGCCTAATAATATTAAAGACGAAGTTGCCGAAATTGGCAAAAAATTAGATTTACAAACTTCTTTAAAATTTTTTGAAGTTACAAGAAATAAAACATTGGACAAAACAATTATTGAAAAGTCTTGGAATTTACCAGAACTTGTAGATCTTTATAGGCAATTTAATCTTGAAGTTAGTCGTGTTTTGAAAATGATCGACAAAACATCTAATCCAAACTTTGCCATAAAAAAATTAATTTTTGAATACGCTCTAATTTTACAAAAAGACCCAATATTACCTTTTGAATTTCGTGAAAAAGACGATTTAAGAAAAACCGCTCATGAGAACTATTTAGCTATAAAAAAATATTTAGTCTAAGTGATTAAGATTTTTTTCTTGTGATTTTACTTCTGTCCAGTGCTCTAGGGCAGAAGAGGCGGCTGCGCTCTCGGCGGCTTGTTTTGAACTGCCAGAACCTTCACCAATTAAATCGTTTTTTATAAAACAACCAACGGTAAAACTTTTAGCGTGATCTGGGCCGTGTTCTGAAATTACTCGATATGTTGGAGTTGTACTTGTTTGCTCTTGAGCAAGTTCTTGCAAATGGCTTTTGGGATCTAAGAAAAGCTTTTTGTCAATAATTTGTTGCAGATGATTAATCAGATATTTGCTAATAAATTTTTGACTAACAGCATATCCTTGGTCTAAATAAATTGCGCCAATTAAAGCTTCTAAAGCATTAGCCAAAATTAATTGTCTGGATTTACCTTCAGACTTTGCTTCTCCGCGTGAAAGATATAAGTATTTTTCAATTTCTAGCTCGTTGGCAATCATCGAGAGCATCGCTCCTTTTACCAGTGCGGAGCGTAAATTTGTGAGTTCTCCTTCAGGATTTTTAAAATTTAAATAAAGATATTGGGTAACAACTAATTCTAAAACAGCATCACCTAAAAATTCTAATCGTTCATTATGATCTAAATCAAAACCAATATTTTCATTTAAATAAGAACGATGGACAAAAACCTGACGTAAAAGATTAACATCTTTAAAATTAACGTCTATTTTTTTAGCAAATTCTTCAATATTATTATTTGTTGGCATCAGTTCCTTCCTTTTTAGCGTTTGAGGCTTCATCTTCTTCAGGGTTGTAACGAGAACTTTGACGATAAACAGTTCCTAGTACGCCGTTAATAAATTTTGATGAATTTTCCCCACCAAAAGTTTTGCCGAGTTCAACCGCTTCGTTAATGGCTACTTTAGGTGGAATATCGTCACGATTAATAATTTCATAAATAGCAATTCTTAAAATTGTTTTATCGATGCCAGCAATTTGTTCTAAAGGCCATTCAGGTGCGGCTTTAATTATCTGTTCGTCAATTTTTCCAATATTTTTTATTACGCCTTCAATGGATTGATTGATGTAATCGTTGTCAACTTCTTCGTGGTAGTTTTCAATGTTTCTTTGTTTTATTTCCATTACATCAGTTTGAGGACGAAAATCCCATTCGTAAAGAGTTTGCATAATAATTACGCGTGATAAGTGTCTGTTCACTTTTCCTCTTCTTCTTGGCGAGCTTTCCTTCGTTCTTCTTTGTTTTTCGCTTTCTCAGCCAACTTTAAAACATCTTTTCCTTGCCAAAAACCGCAATTTTTACATACTTGATGGGGGAGAGTCGGCGCTTGGCACTTAGGACACTTTGATAAATTTATTTTCTTTAATTTTAAGTGACTTCGTCTGTTGCCGGATCTAGTGGATGTTAACCTCTTTTTTGGTTCAGCCATTTCGCTCCTTTCAGTAGCTCAATGTAAACTCGATATTTGATTTAAATTTATATAAACTTGTTATTATTCTAACACAAGATTGTAAATTTTACCAGAGAGATAAACAATTTTTTTAACTTTTTGATTTTCGGTTGCTTTATTTAATCTTTCATCTTGTTTAATAATTTCCGCTACTTCTTCTTGTGAAGCGTTAGGATTAGTTTCAATTACACCTTTAGTTTTGCCGTTTATTTGGACGGCTACGACGACTTTCTTGTTCTCAAGGTACTTTTGATCGGCTTTAGGCCAATTTGAGTCTTCGATTAAATCAGTAAAACCAGCTTTTTGCCAAAGTTCGCTAGCTAAATGAGGAGTAACTGGAAATAAGAGTTGCAAAAATATTTTAAATGAACTTTTAGAAATCGCACCTTCTTTTTCAACTAAATTATTAAATTCCATTAATTTAGAAACAACTGTGTTAAAAGAAAATGTTTCTATGTCTTGACTAATACCATCAATTGTTTGATGAAGTTTAATAAGTAAAGTTTCTGAATCTGGTTTTTCACTAATTTTTTCGAAGTTATTCCATAGGCGAACCAAAAAACGATAAACACCTTGAATACCGGTTGTGTTCCAGGCGGATTCTTGGTCATAAGGGCCAATAAACATAATATAGGCACGTAAAGTATCGGCACCAAACTTTTCGGCAATATCGTCAGGATTAATTACGTTTCCACGCGATTTGCTCATCTTTTGATGGTCTGGCCCTAAAATAATACCGTGAGAAATTCTTTTTTGGTACGGTTCTAAAGTAGGAACTTGTCCTAAATCGTATAAGAACTTGTGCCAAAATCTAGAGTATAAAAGATGTAAAGTTGTGTGCTCAGCACCACCATTATATAAATCAATTGGTAACCAATATTTTAATTTATCAATATTTGCTAATTGCTCACTATTTTTAGGATCAGTATAACGTAAAAAGTACCACGATGAGCCGGCCCAGTTGGGCATTGTATCAGTTTCACGTTTAGCATCACCACCGCATTTCGGACATTTAACATTGACCCATTCAAGAATTTTTGCTAATGGTGATTCGCCAGTGTTAGTTGGTTCGTAACGCTCAACTTCGGGTAAAGTGAGTGGTAAATCTTTTTCATCCAAAGGAACGATGCCGCATTTCTCGCAATGAATTATTGGGATTGGTTCGCCCCAATAATGCTGTCTAGAAAATACCCAATCGCGAAGTTTATAATTAACTACAAAGTCGCCAGCACCGATTGATTTTAATTTTTCGGTAATTTTAACCTTTGCTTGCTCGGAAGTTAAACCATCAAATTCTTGAGAATTAATTAAAGCTCCATAATTCGTAAAAGCATGATTTGGGTTATTGAGTCGATCAAGCCAAATGTCCATTTCCGCATGGACCATAAAAGTAGTATTTAAATCTTTTTTATCAATCCACAAAATATTATTTTCTTCTTTTTCTTCAGAAGAAACTTCAATTTGTTTATCGTCGGCCAATTCAAAACAAATTAAATTAGTAAAAGATATTCTATTTTGATCTTTGTGTTTAGCAAAATATTCCGCTCGAACTTGCCCACCGAGAATTTTCTCATTGATTAAATTCACATAGCCGGTTTCTTCTGTCACTTCTCTTTTAGCTGCTTGAATTAAATCCTCACCGTCATTGATTCCACCCATAGGGAAAGTATTCCAATTGTGTTTTTTTGAATGCAGGCAAAGAAATTTTCCTGTTTTAGTATCTTTAACAATTGCTTGGACATTTTTTCTTTCAAATTTTTCTTTTCTGGCAACAGGTGGGTTTCTTTTGTCAATTCTTTCAGGAATAATAACTTCTTTGATTGGAATATTATATTTTTTAGCAAATTCAAAGTCGCGTTCGTCATGAGCAGGGACGGCCATAACCGCACCAGTGCCATAATTTGACAAAACATAATCGGCAATCCAAACATCAACTTTTTCATTATTTATTGGATTTATAGCCTTGACGCCCTCTAACTTGACGCCCGTTTTTTCTTTTTCAATTGATTCCCTCTCAAGATCTGACTTATTTCTGGCATTATCAATATAATTTTGGACTTCATTCCAATTTTCAATTTTTTCTTTTAATTCTTCAACTAAAGAATGCTCTGGTGAAAGAACGACATAAGTACATCCAAAAAGAGTGTCGGCCCGTGTAGTAAAAACCTCAATTTGAAGCTCTGTGTCAGAAATTGGAAAAGCAATATTAGTCCCTTCAGATTTTCCAATCCAATTTATTTGTTGAGTTTTAATTTTTTCTAAGTAATCAACGGTATCTAAATCTTTAATTAACCTATCAGCGTAAGCAGTGATTCTAAGCATCCATTGTTTTTGAAGTCTCTTTACCACTTCTGTACCGCAGCGTTCACATTTGTCTGCAATCACTTCTTCGTTGGCTAAACCAATTTTACAAGAAGGACACCAATTAATTGGTATTTCAGCTTGATAAGCTAACCGTGGAGTATTTTTATCATCATCAGCAACTTCAACTAATTTTCCATCCACAATCGCATGGCGATAAAATTGTAAAAATATCCATTGTGTCCATTTGTAATAATCAGGGTCAGTAGTGTTAATCTCACGCGACCAATCAAAAGAAAAACCCATTTTCTTCATTTGATTTCGAAAATTATTAGTATTTTCTTTAGTTACTTCTTGAGGCTTTCGGCCGGTTTTAATAGCGTAATTTTCAGTTGGTAGTCCAAAGGCGTCCCAACCAACAGGAAAGAGAACTTCGAAACCCTGCATTCTTTTCCTGCGACAGTAGGCATCAGAAGCGCCATAACCCATACA
>JBAYHL010000010.1:0-35350 GCA_041666185.1 Patescibacteria group bacterium
CCATAACCCATACAGTGGCCAACATGAAGGCCTTCACCGGAAGGATAGGGGAATTCAATCAAGTGATAATGTTTAGGTTTGTCAGAAAAATCATTTGCTTTACCAGATTGCTTTTCTTCCCAAACCTTTTGCCACTTACTTTCAATTAATTTTGGATCATACTTTTCCATACCTTAATTTTACCAGAAAAAATTCTTGAAACAAGTAAGGAATTCTGTTAACATTAGGTGGCTTTCTTGTTTCTTATCTCTTTTTTTAAAAAACTTTTTATGGGCCGATAGTTCAGTGGTAGAATGCCTCCATGGCATGGAGGAGGTCCGGGGTTCGAGTCCCCGTCGGTCCACCATAATGAATTGATTAAAAATACTAAATATTCAAGGAGGTGAACAAATTGCCAATGAATCTTGACTACCTTAACGAAGATTTGAAGAATTTAGGGCCATTGAAAGCAGCAAAACCAAAGAAATACAAGAGAAGCTATTATGCTATCCCTGGTGTAGCAGCTCATTACCCACCACCTCGTCTTTGTGAAGAACATACCAAATATTTCCGTTTACAACAAGAGAATGAAGGCAAGGACAAGAAAAAATAACTTTTTCCGTTCATACTTACTCCACAGGACTTTCAGTGCCTGTGGATTTTTTTAAACAAAAAGTATATTTCTTGACCTTGAGTGAGTTTTTGGGTATAATGCATATGAATTTCTACTGTCAGGAATTCCGAGGTTCTACAAATTTGCACTGGAACTTTAGGTTGATGGTAGATATTGTGGCCGAGGAGGGCTAAGACAAAGTGGCTGAAAAGACCGAAAAAAAAGATCTGTTTTCTCTCCTTACTTCGAAACAACGGGATAAGGTTTTGGAAGGTCTTGACGGTGATGCCAAGGCAGATCTCGCTAGCTGTATAGGCGAGGCGATATGTGATGGTGACACTGCTTTACTAGGCACTATTCTGCGTGAGGGTAACCTGTTGGCAGTCAAGGCAGTGGTCTATTCAGTATTAAATACTGACAATAACCTCTACTTTGGCATTAAGCAAGATGGTGACTGTGAAGTGCAGACCAAAGTAGTTCGGATGATCACAGAAATCCTTAAAGAAAAGGGTGACGATCCGGACGAAGACAAAATCATGATCAAAATCGTTGAAGCCACATTTGATTTTGTTGATGATTTTGAAGACATAAATTACTCATTGGCTATAGTCGAGATGCGGGAAGTGGTAAACAAGCTTGTTAAAACAGCTAATTGTGAGCTTCAGCGTGCTCTCAATGATTTACTCAACGTTCTTCCTGAGCCATCAGCTGAGGAAGAAGATTCCAAAATTGTTGAAAAAGAAAAGTAGCGACTGGAGTATGGTTCGTTAAGATGGTTATTGAAACGAAAGGGGGAGCAACTATGTCGCAAGTAGTCGTTGAAGAATCTGGTAAAGAGATGCGATTATGGAAGCAGGCTGTTAGTGAAATACAGGAGAGAGCAAGTGAGATTCTTGGTGAACGACTCGCTGTTTTGAGTGGCGAGGGTGATGATCTAAGCACTATTTGGTGGAGTATATCAATTGTTCGTCCGTATGTGGCATTACGTTTTGGTAGATGGGAGTGGTGGAAAAATGACTATGTACACGTTGCTACTATTGAACGTAATCATTCCGAAGTGCATCTTCGTGAGCCAAAACTTGAGACAATGATAAAAGAAGTTTTGTCTCGTCTTGGAAGGGAACTTAATCAGTCTAGGATGATGATAACGACAGATTACAACTAGTAGAGAGGTCTGTATTTGATATTAAGGGGGTAAAAAATAGTTTTTTACGTATTTACGACTTATTCCACAGGACTTTCAGTGCCTGTGGATTTTTTTATTTGTTCTATTGACAGCCGCACTACTCTTTGATACGATATAGCTGGTAGTATGTATTACTACATATTAAATCATAATAATAAGAAAGGAGAAATTGCTTGGAAAATCTTACAGAAATGTTAAAAGGTGCACTCGAAGGTTGTGTGCTTGAAATCATCGACCGTGGTGAAACCTATGGTTACGAAATCGCGTCATCGCTACGCCAGCTTGGTTTTACGGATATTGTAGAAGGTACGGTTTATACCATTCTTCTACGAATCGAGAAAAACAATCTTGTGAATATTGAGAAAAAACCATCCACCATTGGTCCATCGCGAAAATTCTATACGCTTAATAGTGCTGGACGTAAAGAGCTCGCAATATTTTGGGCAAAATGGGACTTTGTCTCGTTAAAAATTAATAAATTAAAGGAGAAGTAAATGAATAACTTTTTAAAGAAAATTATTGAGGATAAAAGGGAGTGGCAAAAAATGGAGGCGCGTGCCAAAGCGTTACCTAGTGACTACAAGATTGTTTATCATGAAATTCAAAAATATATGTGGAAGTTTTCCTCTGGTGGAGGAATGGACATTGTTGCGATCTTAAAAGATTTGCTTGGTCTGTTTGAAGAAGGTGCGGCAGACGGTAAGCGTGTTTTGGAAATCACTGGTAACGATGTGGCGGCATTCTGTGACGAGCTTCTAAGAAATGCTAAAACATATACGGAAAATTGGCGCGAGGGGCTGAATCGTGATGTGATGAAAAAACTTGAAAGAAATTAAGAAATTTAAGACCTGACAAACTATTAGCAACTTGAAGTATTGTTAAAAAAGATATAAAACTTATCGCTTGTCATTGACCTTTAGCAATAAGTGAGTTATTTTGTTTGCACAAGGGGGTGATTAACTTGCCTAAAGGTTCCGTGCCTTCTTGAAGTGGTTTGCGAAAAGTAGATTTTGTTCAGATGTTCTGGTATTATTAATCACAATAATGAAAGGATTCGTTAGTACGTGCTAGTTCAGGAATACTGGAAAGGAGCAAGCGATTGATAAAAGCTGTAAATATGGCACATCTCATAGCAATCTCGCATTTCCCGCAGATTCGTTGGCATGTCAAGCAACTGGCTGGCAAACTCTCCCCAGATTTACCGGTATGTTTACGGACGAAGATTGAGGAAAGCAAGTGTTACGCAACATTGTATAATCTTTGTCTGAATGATCAGGAATATCTGTGTCAGCAGCATCCCGAATTGATCTTCGAGTTCAAAGAGGGCTCGCCGCCGGACATTATTCCGACGTTCAAAGTAAAGGAGCTGAACGATGAGTTTGAATATGATGGCGCCAAGGAGCTTTATCAGCATCTGAATACTGCCTTAACTGAAGACCCGCAGGTAATTAAGTGCTTTGAGGATCTGTCAATCAGAATGGTTCCGTTCCATTGGCTTGGTGACGGTGGTGGCGACACCTGGATTAAAAACGTGGGATATGTTTGCGATAGAGGTCACATTGGTCTGTATGATGTTGATCCCTCCAGCTTGCCAGCCATTGAAGAAATACTCAGGAAGTGGTCCGATACTTACACGGACAGCGAGGGGATGGTATGGCAGGCCAGGATTGAGCGCAGTCAGTTCTGCTATTTGATCACACCAAACTTTATAGACACCCGTCCACGAATTTGTCTTGTGGTCGGTTCTGCGACAGCACACATTGTTCGTTCGACATAGCAAAATTTTCCATGGAGAAGCTTATAGGCTTCTCCACTTTTTTAAAAAAAGTTCCCGTCAGAATAGACGGGAACAAAGCAGAATAGATGATCTTGGGTTTTTATTTGCTATCTGGTTTCGCCAGGGAAGGTACAGAGGTAACTACTATGAGTGTTGGTTTCAAACACTACCTTCGTGCCTGGCTTAATAATGCAGCCTATACTACCAGGGTAGTACATCGTGCCATTGATATTTATATGGCCCGAAGTGACCTTGATTACCTCATTGCGCATCACGGTGTCAAATTCATGGCGTCCTGGCTCCATAATCCCGACTGACAAAATACTCTTTTCTTTACCCTCAGGAATGTGTCCAAGACTTTGAGTTATTGGGCTAAATTTCCTGTGTCTGATCAATGTCTTAAGCACCTCCTTTCATTAAGAGTAACTATATCTTGAATCGTTATATTTGTCAACCGCCAGCAAGTCGTACCGGTAGTTGACTTTTAAGAGAAAGTGGGTTATTTTGTTTACGCAAGGGGGTGATTAACTTGTCTAAAGATAGATCGGTTTCTGATTTTGGTCAGTGGTGGGCAAAAGAATTGGACAAATCTATTTTGCTTTCTGCTGAAGAAGAACTGGCTTTGGCTCGCCGGGTAAAAAAAGGCGAGAAAGAAGCTAGAGATCAATTTATTAGATCCAATCTTCTCTTGGTAGAAAGTGAAGCTAGAAGTAAAGTTGGTAAATTATCTCTTGAGGATTTGCGGGGCGAGGGATTACTTGCTTTATGCGAAGCAGCGAATAAATTTGATCCGGAGAGAGGTTTTAAGTTTAGTTCTTACGCTATAATTCTTATTAAGGGCTCAATGATTAAGGCGATTAAGCGTCAGGACAATATGCTTAAAACTCCTGAGGCCAAAATAGATTTGGCCATCGCTATTAGAAAATTTTGTGACCTGCATTCAATGATGACAGGCGAAGAACCGTCGCAAGAAAGAATAGTCTCTGAATTCAATGTTTCTTCTTGCGAACTGCTTATGTTGCTGTCCTTACTTAAGGATGACGCATCTTTAGACGAACTGGTAGATTACGACAATAATGGGAGTACGGAAGGCGATTTTGTCCAAGGCCAACCGTTTAATGTGTTGTCTAATTTAGAAAACGAGGCATTGCGGATTGCTGTCGAAAATAATTTGTTGGAACTTGCGGAAAAAAACAAGCGTTGGGCGAGAGTCATTATGATGAGTAATGGACTTTGTGGCTACGAAAAACTTTCGTGTCAAGAAATCGCAACAATGTTTAATGTTTCAACAAATGCAATACGACAATCTATCTCGTGGGGCATGAAGTACTTGGCCGCTTTAATGCGAGCTGATAAGAATCTGGAAGGATTTTTGCCTTCGGAAATTGAAAAAACTTAATTAATCGTCGGCGTAAATTATGCTGGCGATTTTTTCTTATAAAACAGATTGACGTTTTGAAGCTAAAAGGGTATAATGACACTAATTCTGGTATGCAAGGAGGACAACTATGGAACGTACTTTTTATTTGGACGAAAAAGGCGTTGTCAAACAAGACCCTGAATGTGCAACGGTGCAATACCATGCTGAGAGAGAATCAGTAAAAGTTGATTTAAATATTGCTGTTACATTGTTTCATTTCGGGCTAGGGTTAGAGGAAGCTTCTAATGAAATCGGTGAAGATAAACTTAGTGTGTCGTTTATAATAAATGCCTCCACAATGCATGTTATTGGTGGAGATATGGAAGAACTTTGCGTTACAAGAGCGTTCTTTTCCTTGACGGACATAACGGAATGGCTTCTTGGGTATTGGGAAGGTGACATTTGGTCAGGAATATTTGCCTCGAAGTCATTTGAAGAAGGCACATCTTTTAGAAAAGATTTACGTGAAGCTATGCTTGAACTTTCTAAGAAATGTAAATTCTTGGACTTCGAGCTAAGAGAAGGAAAAAGGAAAAGGGAGACACTTCTCACAGAGTTCAATAAGAACAAAACAAACGAAACAACCTAGCAATGACAAAGGCCAAGATATCTTGGCCTTTTTTTAAAATAAACTACCTTGTAGTAAGCCATGAGGTATTCAAACTCTAAAAATAAAAAAGCCATGCTGTGATTTAGCATGGCCGCTGAAAGGATGGTTAGTTACCTACTCTTGTAAATATCATTCGTCCTGGACTTTCGCCTTTATTAATAGCTTTAACACTTTTTAATGGTGAAAAAGCTGGTTGACGAAGAATCATAATCTCGACTTCTAATTCAGCATCAGTGGTATTATCAGCTAAAACATTGTATTTTTTTGGCGGGCAAAGTTCTGGGTCTTGATAATTAACTTCAATCTCAAAGATTTTAAGACAGGAAAGATTAAGACCATCATCTTTAGTTAAAGGCGAGATTGTGATAGTGCTAAGATTGAGTAATTTTCCTGCCTCTTTTGCATCTCGTGCCCAAACAAGCTCAGTAACAAGATCGTCACAAAAAGAGTCTACTTTCCAAAGCCTGAAAGGTTTTGAGCTCATCGAGCGCTTAATTCGACAGCTTCTATCTTTTGGCTCTCCTTCTATACAGATCATTGGGTTGTCTGTCCAAAGCACGATCATCTCGAAAATCTCACGTAACATTATAATAAAGAACCCATGAAGAGCATAGCATTGCGAAGCGTTATCGATATTGTGGGTTGAAAAACGTGATTTCAAAACAAAAATATCACAAGCATTGCCAGGCGAAACCGAGATACCAAATCCATGTTTATAAAATTTCAGTTCCACCTCTTCAATGTTAAATATGCCAGTATTAAGCACTTCTTGGCATCGTTTTGCAATCAGTTCTTGCATTTTTGGGCAACTAGCGATTTTGGGGAAAAAATCTTGAAGGTCTTTTGGTGGTTGCCAGCTAATTCCCCAAGCGCCAACAGATTGCTCTTTAACGCGAAAGCAAACAGGCAAAACATTATAAAGTGTTCTGACAATTTCTGGTTCCAATTTTGCCATCTCCTTTTCAAGGTACTCTAAAGAACATTCGTCTGTTAATTTTTATCAATATATTCGTTAGAAGTCAAATTATTCTAATGATAGTTGCTGGTTAAAGTTGGTGGTATTTTTTAATAAAAACCCGGGCGTGAACCCGGGGAGATGTGTTAAAAAGAGATTGTTTCTTTTGTATCTATTGTTGTGCAGTTTTCGTCGTCAAGAACTTTTTGTCCTGTCTTTGTAATTGTTGCAAGACAATGGAACTTGCTGAGATCTTGGGCAATGTCAGAAAAGTCGATCTCGGAAAGCTTCGAGCTAGAAGAGTCTTTACATTTTCTAAAGATTCTTTCAGTGTATTTATCGAAAGCTTCACTATAGGTATTGATGTGATAAGTTCTTGATTCGGTAATGATCGCCTGAATTGCAGATCTAAATTGACCAATTATCTCAAAAATAATTGAAAGGGATTCATTATCTTCTAACTGATAATCTTTCCTGTAACGATCTGAAAGATCGATTGTTGTTGACAAAATAGCAAAGTCTTCCCCGTTGTTTTCAACAAATTTACAATTACAATCGTCAAGTATAACACCTCGAGAAAGGTAGTCAGGGCCATCAGCGGGGTAATAAAAACAGTAGCTTTCTTTTTTGAACTTGGCTATTATAAATCGACCGTCTTTGGTGATTTTTATCTCATCAGAGGATATGAGATAGAATATGCTGACAAGAACGCCAATGACGAATATAAAAAATGTTGCAGTGCTTAGCATTATTGTTAGCTTGCTAGGTGGTAATACGCGAGAAAATACGTTACAAAGAAAAGTTAGGAAAAAAGCCCAAAAAAGTATTGCGTAAGAGTTTTTTAAAGCATTGTATCTTCTGCAATATTTAAGAATCTTGTTAATATCCATTTTTAATGTACGCCCCCTTTTCAAGTTATTGCCATTATGAATAAAAATAGGTAAAAAGTCAAGACTCGTCAAGATATTCATTAAAAGTCAGATCGCAGTCTTTGTTATGGACAAAAACCTTATTTTGTACTAAAATAATGGCATATTACAATGCTGTAATCAGTGGAGGGCGAAATGGAAACAAAGAAGATTAGCGCTGTAATTTTGGCTGGTGGGAAAGATGACACTCTTCAAACTCTTCTTGGTATTTCTTATTGGGCGCTAGCACCAATAAAAGATAAGCCAATGATCCAATACGTTATTGAGGCTACAAAGGGTTCTGGGATTGAAGATATTATTATTGTAGGCGAATGGACACCTGAAAGTGGTGAATATCAAGGTTGTCGGACACTGAAAGGATTCGAACGACACGTTGATAATGTTGAGGTAGGACTCAGAGCAGCAAAAGAAAAAACCGTTCTTATCTTAGCAGGTGATATACCGGCAATTACGGTTGAAGTAATTCAGGATTTTTTGAAAAAAGCTTCTATAACTTCAGCGGTTTATTTTCCAATTTCTTTAATCTTTGATTGCGAGCTTAAATTTCCTGAAATGAAACGCACGTCACTTGGTTTGCGTGAGGGTACAGTCACAGCTGGTAACATCTTCTTGGTCCCCAAAGATTTGTTTCTTGGCAAGCTATGGAAAATTCGTCCATTGCTAGAAAACAAGAAAAGTAAAATTAAACTTGCCTGGCAATTTGGTCTTGTTATCAGCTTACTAACACTTATTTCAATAAAAACTGGCATTCGGTTGCTGAGTCTGGAGACACTTGAAAAAAGGGCCAGCCAAATGCTTGGCATACCAGTACGAGCAATATGGGCCGATCCTTCAATCGCTTCCGATATCGATACTATCGAGCAGTACGAAATGTTTATTAGCAACAATCTATGAGTGATCGAACACAACCTCTCTTATAATCTAAAGGAGAGGTTTTTTTAAAAAGAGACCCGAATACCGAGTCTCTTAAAACGTTAATTACCTGTAAATTGAAATATGCTTTCCGTGCCTTCCTCGAATATTGGCCAAAAGACATGGCGCTCGACTCTTTTAAGACGGCTTAATGTTTGCCAATAGGCAAACAGAACTTTTTGCGAGTCAATAATACTGTGGTTGTTTTGAATGCCAGCGTCTGTGTCAAGTAAGATGCTGCAGGCAAAGGCCTCTTCTTTAAGCATTTGCGTTTCATGACAATTCCCTGCTTGACTAAACCTGTAAACAAAACTTTCAATCATTCGATGACACATAACCCTGTAACAGCCAATAATACCATAGAGGATTTCCCGTTTCTCATGATCTAGCCAATTTCTCGGAGGATTCCAGTTGGTCGGTAGTGTTGTTTTTCTTTGGACAGACTTTTGAAGATGAGTAGTGTCTTTGACATCAAAATCCCATCTAGCAATAGCATCCTCTTTGATTGCCTCCAGAATTTCATAAACAACACAATCAACAGCAGTTTGGTAAGCGTCAGTTCGAGTTTGATTGGTGCGACAAATAAGCCAATCAAGCGACTCGACTGAAACTCCCGCATAGACAATCGCTTTCAAAGCATTGTCTATCTCCACGATCGGAACTTCAGCTAAAATTGCTCTCATCTTGCTGATACCTCCCAAGTGGATTGATTAAATAAAATATAGTCCTAAATATAACTTTTTACAATAGATCTTAATTTATGGTGTTTTTTCAACTTTAATTGCTGCGTCTGGACAAATGAGCTCACATGTTTTACAACCAAGACATTTTTCCATATCAACAATTGGCATTGGATTGCCTAAAAAGCCAGAATCTTTAGAAAATTGTAAGGCTTTTGTTGGACAACGAACAATGCAAAGACCGCACCCTTTACAGTATTCAGGAAATCTAGTCCAAGAAATTCCTTCTTTAGTGAAATTAGTTTTTATTTCAGGCGGTTCAATACCGGAAAAAGGCGTTTCTTCTTTATTGAATTTCTCAGCAATTTCTATGCCGGCTTTTAGGGCCCCTAAATTTAAGTCTTTAATCTCCGGGTTTTTCTCAATTTTAGTAGCAAATTCTTCTAAAAGTGTTTTTTCAAATTCTTGATAATTTATTTCTTTCAAGTGAGTGATAATACCCCCTAAAAGAACAACATTAGCAACCTTGCTTGAAAGTTTTTCTTTAGCAAGCGCTAAAGCTGGTATAGCTAAGTAATTACTAACAAGATTTTTTATTTTCTCTAAACTTTTGTCACTAATTGCTGAACTATCGTAAATAAATAAGGTATCTCTACTTAAAAAATCTTTAATAGTTGGAATTGCTCGATCGCAAAAAGCAACAACTATATCAGCCTTAGTAAAACGAGGATAGGTAATTGGTTTCGAGCTGATTTGTAAATAAGCAAGCGAGACACCGCCGCGTTGTTCAACGCCAAATCCTGGTAAGTACGATGAATTTCTGCCAGATCTTTGGGCGGTAATTGTAATTATTTTGGCAACTGTCTGAACACCTTGTCCGCCTTCACCGGCTAAAATTATTTTTGTGGGCATTTTATTTCTCCGATAGGATAAATCTTTGTCATCTCTTTTTCTGAAAAATCCAAAGATTCTTGGGCGTTAGTGTGCCAATTAACAGGACACATGGCAATTACTTCAACAAAACTAAATCCACGACCCTCAATTTGGTTATTAATAGCTTTTTTATACATTTCTAATAATTGCTTGTAGTTGCTAGAGATACCCCGAGCAATATAAGCATCTTCGTTAGTAATTTGAGCTAACATCTCAGGTCCTTTGAAAGGTTTACCTTGAACAACCCCTCGGCCTCCAGGTGCTGTAGTTGTTTTTTGACCCATAAGAGTTGTCGGTGCTAATTGCCCGCCCGTCATAGCATAATTTGCGTTATTGATTAAAATAACCGTAATCGGATCGTTGCGCATAGCGGTGTTTAGCAAATGTTGGGCACCAATAGCATATCCACCACCATCACCAGTGAAACTAAGGACAATTGCTTCTGGCTTTGCTTTTTTGAAACCCACGGAAAGAGGAAGTGTTCGACCGTGGTGTGTCTGAATAGTATCAACATCAAACATGCTCCAAGAAAGTAACGAACAACCAATATCGGTAGCGTAAATCATTTTTTCTTGAATTTGTAGTTCATCAATTGCCGCCCCTAAAATTTTTAAAGCTAATGCTTGGCCACAACCAGGACAAAATTTATGTGGTTTGGATTCTTTGTTCCAAGATTTTGGCAAAGCGGTTTCAGGCATTATTTCCTTTCTCTGAAAGAATTATGTTAATTTTTTCAATAATTTCTTCAGGCATAATACCGACAGCCGGTTTTTCCAAAGTGAAAATTTGAGTATCTATTGGATAAATATTAGACTTTACCATTCTTTCGAATTGTCCTAAAGATGACTCGGCAACAAGAATACTTTTTTTCTTTGAAGCAGCATTAATAGCTGATTCTTTAGGAAATGGATTCAAAGTAATTGGTCTAAATAGTCCAACTTTCTTGCCTTCATTTCTTAAACTGTCAACCGCCAATTTAGCTGCCGCAGCAACAATTCCATGAGCAAAAATCACAATTTCAGCATCAAGTGTATGATAATCTTCGAACTCAACAACTTCTGGAGTAATTTCTGTAAAATGTTTTTTGTGATCAAGTAAAACGTCTGATAATTCTTGTTCAAGATTGTAAGTATTACGAAAATTAACAAAAGCGTCTTTTTCTTTTTGAGGATTTAGTAAGTATGGTGTTGAAGGAATAATTTCAATTTGTTTTTCTTGGACGTTGTAAATTTCAATTGCACTTTGAGTTTTGTTTTGGTAGCCATCAGTCAAAACGAAAGTTGGAAAACGATATTTCCAAGCAGTATTAAAAGCTTTAATTGCGTAATCGTATAATTCTTGTCCGCCAGAAGTTGAATAAACAATTCGTAACCCTTCACCATTACCACCAAAGCAGGTCAAATTAAGCTCTTGTTGAGAATAAATAACTGTACCAGTTGAAGGACCACCACGTTGACCAATAAAAGCCACTGTTGGTAAACGCATATTTTCTGCCATAGCAAAAGCATCTTGCATTAAAACGTTGCCAGGGCCTGCCGAAGCAGTAAAAGCTTTTTTGCCAGCTAAAATTGCTCCCATCATGGCAAAGCCAGCAGACATTTCATCTTCTGTTTGTAAAAATTTTAATACAGGGTTTTTGGCGGCTTCATTGGCCCAATTTTCCATAATTTCCGTTGTCGGAGTAATAGGGTAGCCTGTCATCATTTGTGCTCCAGAAGCAATAGCTCCTTTAACAATAGCTTCGCTTCCAGATAACATTTTTTTATTCATTTTTTACTCTTTTAATATTAATGTCTACGGCAATTATTTTTCCTAAGAATGCCTTAACAGGGTTTAGTTCGAAAGAGGTAATATCAGGATTTTCAATCATTAGTTTTAAAATATTTTTGCTTAAGGCGACTAAGAGTGGTTTAACACGTAAACTTTCAATTACGGACCAAATCCTCGTCTCTTCTATCATGTCGTTAATGTCGGTAACTGTCAACGGCATAATCTTAAAATTCATATCTTTTTCTTCTTCCGTAAAGATGCCACCATGGCCAAAACCAATAATAATACCAAATTTAGGATCTCTTTTTGCTCCCATAATCATTTCGTATGGTGATTCAATCATATTTTGCAAGATACCGGGACAACCAATTACTGAAACCTTTTCTTCTAATTCGGTAAAATCTTGAATGTTTAGAGCGATTTGATTTTCTTTTCCCCTGTGAACCGATAGGGCTGATTTGTAAACAACCGGGTAGGTTAAGCGTTTTTTGTAATTTAACAAATCTTTTTTAGTAGCAATATCAAACGATTTTACATAAGGTATGTTATATTTTTTGATTAATTCTTGTTCAGTTTTTTTAGTATTTAAAATAGGAGAAAAATCTAAATACTCAATTTGTTTTTTTCTACTTTCAAAATAATTATAAATTTTTGCTAATAATTTAACTCCCAAACTTGGGTCTTCTAAGCTTGGAACATGCATCTTTTTTAAAATTGGCAGAGCTTTTTTAATTTTTTCACCACCAAGAAAAGAAGCAACAACAATCTTTTCGTCATTTTTGATTTTTCCTAAAATTTCTGCTGTTTTTTCTATTTCTGTTGCCGATTGCGGTGTGACAATTACCATAATCAAAGAGTAAGTTTTTAGTTCTATCAAATATTTAATAAGTTTTTCGTAGTCCGCTGCTTTAGCGTCACCGCCCAAATCGAAGGGATTACGAAATGAGGCTATATTTGGCAATAAAGTTTTAATATTTTCTTCCTCGTAAGGATTTACGCTTTTAAGTAAAAATTCATTTTGACTTGCTGCGTCAGTAGCTAGAATTGCGGGGCCTCCTGCATTAGCAACAATTGCCAGTGAACCCGAAGAAGGATCAATTTCTTTTGTAGAAAAGACTTCTAAAATATTTAAAAATTCTTCCAAATCGTCAGCATAAATAATATTAGCTTGTTTAAAAAGAGCTAAGTTTAAACTTTCGTCAGTTGTTAAAGCAGCGGTATGCGACGACGCTGCTTTAGCGCCTTCCTTAGTCATACCACCTTTTAAAATTACAACTGGTTTAACTTTGGCAACTGTTTTTAATAGTCTTAATAATTTTGATGGATCAGTGATGTCTTCTAAGTAAAAGGCAATAACTTTTGTTGTTGGGTCGTCCTGGAGCTCTCTTAAAACGTCAATTTCGTTTACGCTAATCTTATTACCAAGAGAAATAAACTTATCAATACCAATATCGTTTTCTTTTGCCCAATCAAAAATTGCTGCACCAATTGAACCTGATTGTAAAATTAAGCTAATTTTTCCATTTTTAGCTCTGGTGGAAGCAAAATTTAGATTAATATTTTTAGCAGTGTTCATCAACCCAAGACAATTTGGCCCAATAATTTTAGATTTTGTTCCATGAATAGTGGCAATCAATTTTTCTTGTAAGTCTTTTCCAATTTTGTCTTTTTCAGCAAATCCGGCCGTGATTATTAAAATGTATGGTATTTCTTTATGTACACATTGCTTAACAACTGACAAAACTGCCTCGCGAGGTATAACAATAACCGCCATGTCTACCATTGCGTCAATGTCTAGAACCGTTTCGTAAGTTTTAAGACCTAAGATAATTTTTTCTTTAAGATTAACGGGATATATTTTTCCGTCAAACTCGCCGTCAATAAGATTTTTGGTAATTTGGTAACCAAGTTTTTCTTTATTTGAAGACGATCCAATAATTGCGATGTTATTAAGATCAAATAAATTTTTCATTCTAATTTATTTAATAAAGAGTGTCCTGTCATTTCGTTACTTTTTGGTAATCCCATAATTTCTAAAACAGTGGGGGCAACATCAGCCAAAGTGTCTTTGGCATCAATGATTTTAGACAATGAAAAATATGACGAACCAACAGCGCTTTTAAACAAATTTTTCTTATTTTCTTTGGTAATATAAATAAAAGGCACTGGGTTAAAGGTATGTTTTGTCTCCGGGTCTTGTTCGGGGTTAATTTTAACCATTTCCTCAATATTACCGTGATCGGCAGTAATAATAGTTGCCCCACCAACTCGAAGGTTTACTTCAACTATTTTGCCAACGGCATCATCAACAACTTTAATAGCTTTTCCAGCAGCAATCATATTGCCGGTGTGAGAAAGCATATCAACATTAGCAAAATTTACTAATATAAAATCGTAATTTTTACTTTCAATTGCTTTAATAACCGTCTTGGTAATTTTTGGCGCCGCCATTACAGGATCTTTAACTGGGTTACTATTCCTTTTGGAAGGGATAATTTTTCTTTCCTCACCTTGGAATGGATATGGGCTTCCGCAATTGAAAAAACTAGTTACGTGAGCTTCTTTTTCACTTTCGGCAATTCGTAATTGTTTTTCATTACGAGAAGAAAGTATTTCACCCAAAGTACCAATAACATTATTTTTAGCAAAAGCGACTTTAACTGGTAATTTTTTCCCGTATTCCGTAAGAGTCGTAAACCAAATATTTTTAAGACGTTTAGTGCTAAAGAATTTTTTCAAACCAGTGTCAGCGATCATTTCTGTTAATTGTAAAGAACGATCGGAGCGAAAATTAAAAAAAATAACAGCATCATCGTTTTTTAATAGCGTTACTTTACCATCGTTTTCAATTACTGAAGGCGGTAAATTAAAATCGTTAAATTTTTCTCGATAAGAACTAGCGATTGCCGAATTGATCGATTTAAACCTTCTTCCTTCGCCTTCAGTGAGCATTAAATAAGTGCTTTCAGTTTTTTTGAGATCACCAATGCGATCCATAGCGTAAAATCGGCCAACAATGGTTGAGAATTTACCAACACCAGTTTCGGTAATTTTTTCTTTAACCTTTTCAATTAATGTTAAAGCATCAAATTGACCGCTATCAACACCGTCGGTAATAAGATCAAGATAAACATTGGTGAAATTTTGTCGATGACAAAGCTCAATTAAGGCGTTTAAATGACTGGTGTGAGCATGAATCCCACCAGACGAGACAAGACCAAGTAAATGCAAATTAGAACGATATTTTTTACAATGTTCAATTGCTCCGGTAAGAGCTTTATTGTGATAGAAACTGCTATCGGCAATAGCTTCGGAAATAATTTCTAAAGATTGGGGAATACGACGGCCTGCAGCAATTGTTGAATGGCCCAATCTAGAGTCGCCAACCATACCATATTTTCCGGCAATTAAATTAAAAGCCTGCAAAACTTTATGAGGGTAATCGCGCCAAAGGCGATTCATATTTTGCGGTGAATTAACAGCCAAAGCATTACCACCCCAAGAAGGGGAGATGCCCCAACCGTCCAAGATCATTACTAGAACTGGTTTGTATTTTTTGATAATACCCTCGCTTTTTTTTATTTTAATCTATACTTCTATTCTATCAGATTTTTGCCAGTCATTTCATTCGATAGCGGTAAATCCATTATTTTTAAGATAGTCGGCGCAATATCTGACAAAACAAGATAGTTACCATTAGTATTTTGTTTTAAAGGATTTTGTAAATTTGGATCGGCGGAGAGCAGTATAAATGGTACGAGATTTGTTGTGTGTTCAGTGTGTGGCTCACCGGTATTAGGATTAATCATTTGTTCAGCATTGCCGTGATCAGCAGTAATAATAATTGTTTTTGTTGGCAAAGCGTCTTTAATAATTTTCCCTAAACACAAATCAACAAATTCACAGGCTCGAACAGTTGCCCGATTATTACCAGTGTGTCCAACCATATCAGGGTTAGCAAAATTAACAATTGTGAAGTCGTAATTATTATGTTTTTTTAAAACCTCATTAGTAATTTTTTCTGCACTCATTTCTGGTTTTAAATCATAGGTAGCTACTTTTGGTGAAGGAACTAAAACACGATCCTCGCCTGCAAAAGGCTCCCCGTGGCCACCGTTGAAAAAGTAAGTTACGTGAGCATATTTTTCTGTTTCGGCAATATGAAACTGCTTCAAACCTTTATCAGCAATAATTTTAGCTAAAGGGTTTAAAATTGAAGTTTTGCGGAAAACCACTTGAACAGGTAACTGCTCTTCGTATTCTTCGTGAAAAGCAAAAGTAGCAAAAAAGATATCTTGTAAAAATTTTTGGCGATCAAAGTTGCGGAAATGTTTCTGGACAAAACTCCAGGTTAGTTCTTTTGTTCGATCGGCCCTGAAATTAAAGAAAATAATACTGTCAGAATCTTTTATAGGTACAAATTTTTCTTTATCACTTTCAATTATTGTGGGAATAATGAATTCATCGTACTGACCTTGCCTATAAGATTCAGAAATTGCTTTCTCTGGTGATTCGGATTTATGTCCCACACCTAAAGTTAAAACGTCATAAGCGGCCTTGATTCTGTCCCATCGATTATCGCGATCCATAGCGTAAAAACGCCCCATTACTGATTCGACTCTACCAATACCGATTTCTTTTAATTTTTCTTCTAAAGCAGAGAGATAAGAAAGAGCTTTCATTTGATCAGTATCGCGACCATCAGTGATCATATGAATATACACACGAGAGAAATTTTCTTTTTTTATTAAATCCAAAAGAGCGAAAAGTTGAGACGTGTGCGAATGAACGCCACCGTCAGAAACTAAACCAATTAGATGAAGATTGCTATTTTTATCTTTGGCTTTTTGAATAGCGGCCAAAAGAGCAGGATTTTTGAAAAACGAACCATCACCAATTGTTGCGGTAATACCCGGTAAGTTTTGTTTAACTATTTGACCGCAGCCAATATTTAGATGACCGACTTCAGAATTGCCTGGTTCGTGACGAGGTAAACCAACCGCTTCTTCAGCTGCTCTTAGAGTTGTGTGAGGATATTTACGCCAGTATTGGTCAAAATTAAAAGTTTCCGCTGACTCAACAGCGTTACCACCCCAAGCAGGAGCAATACCCCAACCATCTAAAATTATTAAAATAACTTTTCGCATATTTTTATAAATTTTGAGCGATTTCTTTTAATCTTTTGTATTTCATTAAACGTTCATTTGGAATTGGTGCGCCTGATTTAAGAAATTTAGCATTTACGCCAACAGCCAAATCAGCAATAAAGCTATCAATTGTTTCTCCGGAACGATGGGAAACTACACAGTCGAAATTAGCTTTTGTGGCAATGCCTATAACTTCTAGAGTCTCTGTTAAAGTACCAACTTGATTTGGTTTGATAATAATGCCATTTCCTACCAGTTGAGTGACGCCTTTTTCAAGCAAAGCCTTGTGGGTGGCAAACAAATCATCGCCAATTAACAAGAAAGGCTTTTTTAATTCTTCTAACTCTAGTTTTAATTGGCCAAAGCGCACCCAGTCTTCTTCGCCAAAAGGATCTTCTATGGAGAAAAGATTGTATTTTTTAAAAAGGTCAATAACTTGAATATTTGTCATTCGGCAATTGTTGCCAGCAACATCTAAACCGATTCGTATTTCACCTTTCAAATTTTCTGCTCGGCCAATAGCTTCATTTAAAATTTCCAAAGCTTTTTCATCATTTTCGAGTTCAGGGGCAAAAGCGCCTTCTAAGCCCATCACGTAATGAACACCTTTTGCTTTTAAGATTTTTTCTAAAGAATGCCAAATGGCAATGCCGTCTTCCATGCTGCCAATAACAGAGAATTCTTGGGTACAAAGACTATGTTCTATACCTTTAACATGAGCTCCTCCACAAAGCATTACCATCATGGGTGTAGGAATCTTTGGCTCAATTTCTAAGCCAGACATTTTGTTAAAGAGTTTGTTTATATATGAATACAATGGTGTTTTTGTCTGCATGGCAGCAGCTCTGCAAACAGCTAGAGAAACACCTAAAATGGCATTCGCCCCTAAGCGAGACTTATTTTCCGTGCCATCAAGTTCGATCATTTTTTTATCGATTAGATCTTGTTCCTCAACTTCTTGACCAATAAGAGCAGGGGCGATAACTTGGTTAATGTTTGCGCAAGCTACGTCAACATCTACTAGAGCGGCTTCTTTTTTTCCCGTAGAAGTACCAGAAGGGACGGAATCAATACCAACAAACCCACCATCGGTGACAACTTTTACTTCAACCGTTGGTTCTCCTCTTGAATCAATAATTTTTCGGCCAGAAATATCAGTAATTTTACTCATTTTGCTCCTTATTTACTTGTCGAAGGGTTCTTCGGCTAATTTATCTTTTAAAAACTCGATAATTGTTACTGGGTTTGGCTCAATATTATTTAAAATTGCCAAATAATAAGAGACGTAATCACCAAAATGAATTACTTGCAAAACTTCCGAGATAGGAGTTGGGCAAGGTTCAAGCATAACAAAATCATAATCAATTTTACTTTTTTCTAAAATTTGAGCAGTAATATTTTGACGCAATAAATTACGTGGGTGATCAAAATTAGATTGTAAAATAATGACTGATATTTTTGATCGTAAACTTTCCGGAAATTTCAAACCAACCAAAGCATTGTGATTCATTTCAGGAATAATTTCATAATAAGAAGCTGATTTTGCATTTTCGTTAAAATTCCCTTTGTAGCGACGAGCAACTTCTGTTAAAATTCCTGAACCATAAATTATAGGGATTTTATTAAGAAGTCGCCTGGCTAAAATTTTCGCATTATTGCCACCAGTAGAGACGTCAACATCGATCTTTTTTTGCAAACCTTTAAGTAGTATTATTGCTTCACGAAAGTCGTCGTCTTTTAGCTCAATAATTTTTAATTTAGCAAAGACAGCTAAAATTGCTGTTAACGAATAACCTAAAGCAGCTCTTGGAGCAGAACCATAGTTAATTTTATAGTACGGATTGCGGTAGTTTGTTGAAAGTGAACCGACTTTTCCGCCAGTACTGATAACAACAATTTTATTAGTAATTTCTGCAGCTTTTTTGTATGAATCAATTGTTTCTTCAGTATTACCAGAGTAGCTATTGATAATAACCAAAGTATCCTTATTAACAAAGCCAGGAAGATCGTAGTCAGACCAGGTCATAACAGGAATTTCTGCTTTTTTGGCTAAGCTGGCAACTAACGCACCACCAATTCCTGAACCGCCCATTCCACACAGTAAGACACTTTTTGCTTGAATAAAACTAGTAGGTAAGGTAAATTTTTTAAAATCTTCCCAACACCTTTCACATTGTTCGGGAAATTCTTGAATATTCTTTAAGATATTTTCACTATCAAGTTTTTGAATTTCCTCTAAATTGTCGAGATTTATCAATTAAGCCTCCTTAGACATTTTTTAAACTTACTTTTAATATATCAAACTCATTTTAAAGGGCAAGACCCGCTATAGTGAGCGGGTTTTTTAAAAAATGCATTTGTTAATCACGCAATGTAATCTTGACAGAAGGCAACTTTTATTGTATAGTAATATATCTTCAATAATCATGTGTGGTAGGGGGATAACACAATTGTTTAATGAAGCGAATATTTACATAGGTCCTTCGTTTATCTTTTTTGTCTTAATGTTGACTTTGGCAATGAGAGCGATTCTAAGAGAAATAATTACGGAATTTCCACGGAAATATCGTTACGTAATTGTAGCTGGAAGTACCTTAGCATTAATGCTAACTATTGTTGCGCACGAACTTTCTCACTATTTAGCGATTCGTCTTTATGGTATGAAAATAGCTAAAGCAGGTTTCTACTTCTTTGGAGCTTTTGTTAGACCGCAAACACCAGTAAGAAATTTGCCTTGGGATCAGTTGTTGGTAATTAGTCTTGCTGGTCCTTTAACGAATATTTGCATAGGTGCCGCGATCTTATTTTTTACCATAAGATTACCAGAGCAGTCGTTATACAAAAATCTTCTTCGTGTATTAGCTGCTATAAATATTATTCTTGGTGTTTCTAATCTGCTACCTTTTGCAGGCTTAGATGGTGGATATATTTTGATGGCTTTAACCCAACATATAATTGGCAACAAAGCTGTCGGTATAATAATTCCTTATGTGATATCTGGACTATGTATTTTTGCTCTACTGTTTTCTTTGATTTTCACTTTGTCCAAAAAAAAGAAACGAAGTAGTTTCTAAGTAATTAGGCGTCGGAATTTTTCAGGCGCCTTTTTTAATACGAAAACCACCCCCGAGGATGAGGGTGGTGCAAATTGATTGGCTCCGAGCAGCCAGAGGATTGGCCCTCGAACGAGCCTGCTCCGGACGGGCAGCTAGAATGGCCCCCGATTGAGCGGAGTCTGCAATGGGCAGACGCGATTGACAAAACTTCCAACAAGTTTTGTCGTTTTGGATACTAAAGTAGCTACTTTTCAGCTGTCTTTAATATAGTATAGTAAGGAAGCTGTATTTAGTCAATAAGACTTGACAATTGCCTCTTTTTAGTGTATACTTACTTTACAAAATCAGATAGCCGATAATAGCAAACCTGTCGAAAGGCAGGGACGCAAAACCACGGGTCTAAATCCTAAGTATAATCGAAGGATAAGATCGCCGGGTTGCCGAAGCAAACAGGGACTTTAAGATGTCTTTCGTTTCGGCGAAAGGCTTTTTTGGTTTTGAAAAACTGTAAAGGGGGCGATTAATTTTGAACAAAAGGGGAACGAGATGGTCTTGGCTAGTGATTGACGGTGCAGACGAGAAATTCAACTTCTGCATCTGGAAAGGCTATTCTCTTTTTGTTCACATCTGGTGTAGTGTTTCTTGTCAAGGATTGACAAGAACGATCCAAGTTCCATGTGAATGGCTTGGTACCCAGATGAAGATCAACGGGAAATGCCAAAAGTGCGGCAAAAGACTGCACGCAACGATCAGTTTTGTAGATTATGAGGAAAAGATGAGTTTGAGATGTGCCTTAGAGAAAGTCCACTTCCTAAGGAGGCACATGAAATGGAGACGAAACAAGCGATAGTTGCTGAAAATGGCGAGAAGGTAAGATTGATTTATCAGAATCTATGGCCTTCACTCGAGCTTCAAATTTGCTGCCAATGTGGTGGTAAAAGTAGCTTGATTAAGATCTCGTTTTCTGAGCAAGAGTACCAAAAGTCGCTTGCGGCGACGCACCCAAACTCGATCGACCGTTTGTATCAGTATCTTTATACTGGTAGTGATGGTGAGATCAAGATTTACGGTGGCTGTCTTGACTGCCGAGAAGTGATTAACTCAACAATCTGCTTTGTTCGGCATTAGTTTCTTAAAGGGCCGGTTCTTCCGGCCCTTTTTTTATTGCTTAAAATTGATAAACTTATTAATATAATGTTAAAGGAGTAAATATGGAATCAGAAACTTCGTTTTCTAACGAACTTATTGATCAAGAAGAAAAAGTCTCATTTGACGAAATAAAATCTCAATTCGAAAATCCTATAGAAATAGATGATATTTCTAAAATAAAAGATGTTTTTCAAGAACTTAAAGATGAGCATAAAATTACTATTTCGATTCCCGTATCGATTTGTGGCAATGAAGATAGGTCGTCAAACTTAAAAAGAATTAGTAGAGAATTAAGGTTAGAGATATTTTCTTACATCGGTCTTTCGCCAGAATCAGAAATTGGTGAAGATATTAAAACCTTTGTTGGTGAGGCAATTTCGGATATTGGTAAGCACGCTTTTCCGAATGAAAAGTTTGAAAAAATTCTTGTTAGTGTTAGCAAAAATGGTAATGATCTTGCTTTTCATTTAGTTAATCCGGCTAAATCAGATGTTAACTTAAATATTATTGAAGATATCGATGGCGAGGATGAGCTTGATAAATATGACAAACAGGCTCATGGGCAAAACATTGCTCTTGCAATAGAATCAGATTTAAATGAAAAAGGTTGTATTGTAGCAGATAAATCTCGAATTGTTGAAGATGCGGATACTAATATTGGTGTTTCTCGTGATATTAAAATCACTGTTCCAGACAGTGAACTTGAATCTAAAGAATAAAATTTAAAAAACCCGCAGATAAATTCCTGCGGGATAAATGATCCTAAACCTTTAGGTTGCAAACAATTTCTTCGAGTTTAAACCAAACTCCAATTTCTCGCGGTGCTTCTCTTAAAAACTTTGTCGCATGGGCAATGTTTCTAACTATTCGGTGCTCTTCGTTCGCAAGAACACAGCTATCATCAGCATACATTCTACGAATAGTGCCTTTGGCAGCTTTTTCGGGATCAGTGTCTCCAAGCAAATTACGAGCTCTAGAAACTGCCATTTCTCCTCGAAGAACCATTGGTATAACTGGCTTTCCGACCATACCAGATTCAAGATACGGATAAAGATCGGTTTCGACATGTTCTTGATAGTGGTCTTTTAGTAGCTCCGGGGTGACGTAAGGCACCAATTTAAAGGCTACAATCGAAATTCCTGACAAGCTACTAACTTTTGTCAAAATTTCTGGCCAAATTTGACGTTCAATCGCATCAGGTTTGAACATGAACAACGTTTGTTCGTCATATACCAACAACTCATTGTCCTCCTCTGCTAGTTCTGTGAGATAAAAACATATTATCAGGCTACATGTATTATGTCAAAAAGATGATACTACATAGATTTTATAATACTAAAAAATCCCGCGGAAGGCGGGATTAATAGGTTATTTTAAATGGTATTCGAGAAATCCAGATAAGTTGGCGTAAGAAATTGCCTCGCGGATTTTAAAGATTCCAGTTACCAGATAGGCTACTACAAACCAAAAGGCTAAAGAGCCTATGAATTTAGATAATACGATCCATGTAATAATAATCGTAATATCTACTAATGAGCTAATAGCTAAATGAAGAAAACCAAATAGCGGTCGACAATTAGAGTGTTCTCTCGAATGAGATATATCAATCAGGACACGAGATATTGGCCAGCAAGTAATAGATTCAATGCTGACAAGGGCTATTTTAAGAATGCGATCAACTTTCGAGGCAGCAATATCACAACGATCTAACCAATCCACTTTTAAAGTTCCTCCGTTTCAAGAGTCTTGTTGAAATTATAGTCCATTTTTCACCATAAGTCAATGTATATTTAAGCTAGCAAGTTTTTAAAAAGTGGAAGGTCCAGAATAAAAAAAGAGCCTGTCATATAGACCAGGCTCCATGTAGGTTGCGCAGTCGCGTTCACACTAAGTGCGAAATTTCTGCAGCTCTGCGCTGACGGCATCGTAGCCGAGAAGCTCAACGAATGCTCTAAGCTCGTGCGGGAGCTCAATAACAGCTTTCTCCTTAGCAGTCATCTTGTCGAGTTCGTAGCGAATCTGTTCGATGATTTCCGGCCAGTTCTTGGGGAAGGGGTACATATCGATCTTTTCTCCCCTAATGAAGCCAACGACCACCCACTCGAACTCGAAAGGCTGATCGTCTTCCTCACTGAAGAAGTGCATTCCCCTAAGATAGGTGACAAGCCGCTCCCCATGTCCAGGCTGAATCAGTGAGTCAGTTCCAAGTATATCGTAAACGAACGGAACAGTCCCGCGAGGTGGCTTCTGGAAAAGCAGCTTTTTAAACTCATCTTCCCCGACATGCAGTGTGACATTTTTGGGGTCGTACTGCATCACCTTTGGAGACTTACCATCAGCTGCGCCAGAGGCTAGCGCCAGAAACAGAGAAACAGAATCGTATTTGAAGTTCGCCCACGACTGTTTATCTGACACTTCTGACATTAGAAGTAGGTGAACCTCGTGCATAATAGCACTGTAGTTCTGGTGCTTCCAAAATTCTTTTGCACCACCATGGTTGTTAATATATTCCCAGAATCTAGACTGCATCGCTTGAATCCTCCTTTGTTGTTTTTCTACCCGCCACCAGGGCGAGCGATGGACCTTTGGCCCATCCCAGCAATGCGCTATAATTTTAGCATATTTTATCATAAAAGTCAAGCCATAAGAGGAAAAAGAATACGTTCCAAAATTTGCTTAGATAAATCAAAAAAAACAGCTCTGAAAGCTGTAATTTTCGTGGTGGACCTAGCCAGAATCGAACTGGCGACCCAGCAATGCGAATGCTGTGGTATACCACTTACCTATAGGCCCACGATATTTATATTTTAACCTAAACGGAGTTGAATTTAAAGGGGTTTTGTAGTATCTTTAGGGTACATTGCCGCGGTGGTGGAATGGTAGACACGCAGGTTTCAAAAACCTGTGGGCGCAAGCTCATGAGAGTTCGACTCTCTCCCGCGGCACCAATAAAACAAATTGTGATATAATATTGTTGATATGACAAAAAAAGTTACAACAACTGACGACTTGGCGCGAATGATAAATAATGGTTTTAATACTGTCCAAAAAGAAATGAATGGTATGAATGGACGATTTGAAGGTGTTGAGAAGCGACTTAAAAGTATTGAAAATGGGATGAAAAAGCTGGAAAATGGTCAAGAAGATATTAAACTTCGATTGGATAACGTTGCTTATCGTTTTGAGTTAACTCAACTTCAGCAACGTGTCACTTTGTTGGAAAAGAAAGCAAAGTTTTAATCACACTTTAATGTAGTAAAAAATTCCTGTATATTTTTACAGCAGTCTTACCAAAGAAAAGACTGTTTTTTTATAATAATTTATGTTATAGTAGGCCAAGCTAATATCTAGCTTAATTTGTACCCTGAAAATTAGAAGTTCGAAAAGGAGGAACACGATGAATGCAACAGTAGATATTGCTACGCGATTTGTTGACCTTGCCTTGAAATACAAAAGATGGGATGAGGTCAAAGAACTTCCGACAGATGAAATCCAAGTGCTTTTCGAAATTGTTTGCGCTGCCGGTTTTGAGCCAAAAGAAGTCGCCTTAGGTAAACTTGTTGGTCATTATCTCTATCAGGACGGGAGCAAGACAGGTGAGACTTACCCAATCAATGATCTTTGTTCGTATAAAGTAGTAAACCAGGAAGGCGAGAGCGACTTTTTTGCCACCGGTTGGCTTGATCGTACTTTCCGGCGAGTGGCTTTTGGTGTAGCCAGAAATGGAGAGGATCGTAATAAATTAATTAACACGATTAGTGTTGAAATTGAACGGAGTATCCCACTTGAGCCAATTCAGCTAACACCGGATGAAGATTTTTTGTGTGAAATTCTGCCATCAGGATATGCTATTGATCATACTAGAGACGATGACAGGCTTGGTTGCACCGCTGGTGTTCATAAATATTGTAATAGTTGGATGGATCGTATTCGCGCAACAAAAACACATGATGCCATTGTCTGTCGAAAATGTCATTTGCGCGTTCTTTTCCCTAAAGAAGTTGAAACCTACGGGGAATTACGCCAAGCCTTAGCAGCTAAATTCTCAACAGTGTAGCTTAAGGAGGAAAACACAAGCCGTTTTGTTTTTACAATTCGGCTTTTTTTGTTACCAATCTTGACAGTTACATTTTAATATGTTAAAGTAATGTGTTGTTATTTTAGAACAAATTGCTTTTTGACAACCTTAAATACTGTAAAAAAAAGGGGGAAGACAATGAGAATAATATTTTTCTTGTGTCTTACGTTTTTAGCTATCTTGTTTTTGACAGGATGCGCTGCCGGTCCAAATACGGTTGCACAAACCAGTGATTCGAACGGTAATATTGCTGGTTTCTGGTTGGGTTTGTGGCACGGAATGATTGCGTCATTTACATTTGTTGCTTCGCTTTTCTACCCCAACGTGAATTTCTACGAAGTTCACAATAATGGTAATCTGTACAATCTTGGTTTTGTTCTTGGTGCAGGAATCTTGTTCGGTAGTGGCATGATAACGTCATCATCGCGTAAAGATAAGAACGAAAAAGACGATGAGAAGGAGAAAAAAGATGACGGATAAGAATAATCTGCGTAACACAATTCTAGCTGTGATTGTTACAATTTCGACCGTATCAGGTGCTTTACTTGCCTTTATGGACATAACCAAGTCTCTTGATTCAGAGACTTTCGATTATGCCATGTGTATTGTGGCAACTATTGCTGCAATTGGTTACGGGCTTCAAACGGTGTGGAAATTAAACAAGTTCGCTCCTTACGGAGCTATCATTTGGCTATTCATTGCCTTGCTAACCTTTTTACTAATTATCGGATAGGTCAAACTAGATTTTACGCCCCTTGCGAAAAGTATTTCGCTTGGGGCTTTTCTTTTTTAACGCTTATAAAAATGGTAAAATTAACATAGGAGTTCCTTTGGAAAACAATTTTTTTAATGAAGAGGATTTAAAGAAGCTATTTTCTGATATCCAAAAACCCCAAGATGAAGAAGAGTCGGTTGAAATTGAATTCAAGCCAGCAACTAAAGAATCTGTTGTAAAAAAAACACCTACTAGAGACCTTTACCTAAAATTTGTCGGGCTTTTTGTGGGTATTTTTATTTTGACTTTTGTCGCAGTTAACTTTAGCGCAATTTCTAAAAATATTGGCTATTTTTGGTCCGTTCAAGTTTTCGGAAAAGCTCGTTTACAAAATTTAGCTACTCCTACACCAGTTGCAACTTCTAATTTTGACCCAGCAACTCAGGCAACATTAAACATTCCAAAAATTAGCGCCAGTGCACCAATTATTTGGAATGTTTCAGAAAGTCAAACACAAGATAAACTCTTGGAAGGTGTTGTTCATCTTCAAGGAACAGCTCTTCCAGGTCAAAAAGGCAATGTTTTCATCACCGGCCATTCTTCTTATTATTCTTGGGTTACTTCTCCGTATAAAGATGTTTTTGCTCTTTTAGAAAAACTGGAAGTTGGCGATAAAATTTACGTTCAATACCAGAATAAAAGCTTTACTTATGAAATTACTGAAACAAAAGTTGTTGACCCAAAAAATTTGTCAGTTTTAGAACAAACACAAGAAAATAATTTAACTTTAATGACCTGCGTACCAATTGGTACTAATCTCAATCGTTTAATTATTATGAGCAAAGAGATCTCAACGAATTGATTTACCCGAGATCTTATCCTGATCTAAATAGTAAATGGTTTTACCATTACTGGTAATTGAAAAAGGTGTTGGCTGAAAACTATTTAATTTAAAAAGTAATTTATTATTTGATCCGTCAATATCAATTACCCTGATTTCATCGTTTTGTTGGAAAACAATATGGTTATTATCTGAATAGGTAATTGCTCCTAAAACTTTCTGGCTAAAACGAGTAATAAATTTATCATTCCAATAAATTTCTTCATTAGAAATTTTTAAGTCTTGTGATTGTTTTAAATAATCTTCTTGAATTTTTTCTTTCGAAACTGACTCTGGGACTGTTACATCTTCCGGATTTGCCAAAAAAAGCGTAATATATGGGTAAATACTTGCTTTCCCAGATTGCACTTGAATAGTTTGTTGCCAAGATTGGTACTTATCATTTGAAACAGTTATATCGTAATAATCAGGCAACAAATATCTTATTTTTGCCGGCAAGGCTTGTGAATAATCTTTTCCGTTGATTTGAATCTTGCTACCGCGAGGTTCACCATTTAAAGAAACCATGCCAGTTTTAACAAGCTGCCAGGTTCTATAATTTAATTGCCAACCGTTAGCCTTAAGGTGAACGGCGCTACCCACCAAGACAAAAGAGATAATGACAACAAACCAAAAAATAATAACGCTAACCTTGATTTTAAAACCTTTCTTGTTCATTGTTTCTATTATACAATAAAAGAGCGTTTCCCTCAATTCTCGAGAAAGGAGATTAAATGGCAAAATTTATAATTGAAGGTCAACAAAAATTATCAGGTGGAATCGAAGTTTTAGGCGCTAAAAATGCCGCTATGAAAATGATTGCCGCCTCAATTTTAATAAAGGATAAGGTTATTTTAGAAAATGTCCCTAATATTTTAGATATTCAGGTAATTATTGATATTTTAAAACAAAATGGAGCAGAAATTACTCGAGAGGGGCATACTTTAAATATTGACACAACTAATTTAATCGATACCGATCCAAACCCTGAATTAGTGGCTAAAATGCGTGGCTCAATTGTCTTGGTTGGTCCATATCTCGCACGTTTTAAGCATATCCGATTCCCGAAACCAGGTGGTTGCGCTATCGGTACCAGATCAATCGATGCCCACCTTAAAGCTTTTGAAGATATTGGCGCTAAAGTCTCTTGCACAAATAAATTATTTAAAGTGGATCTTGAGGAAAATTTAGGTGGAGTAGTTAACTTAACCGAACCCTCGGTTACTGCCACGGAAAATATTATCATGTCACAGGTACTTAATGATAAAGAGACTGTCATTAATAATGCTGCCACCGAACCACAAATTGCCGATTTAATAAATTTTCTAAATTCTGCTGGGGCTAAAATTACTGGTGCTGGCACACGAACAATTGAAATTAAACCCGTAGATAATTTAGTTGGTGTAAAATACCGATCAATGCCCGATCCATTTGAAACTGCTACCTTCATTTGTATGGCAATTGTAACTAAAAGTTTACTTAAAATTACTAACTGTCGGCCTTCTGACATGTATCCATTCTTAGATATGGTAAATAAAATTGGGGTTGATTTTAAAATTGGTTCAGATTATATTCAGATTACTAAAATTAATAACTTAGAACCAATCGATTTAGAAACCGGTATCCATCCAGGATTTTCAACCGACATGCAAGCACCAATGGGATTAGTTTTGACTCAAGCTAACGGTCAAAGCAGTATTTATGAAAAATTATTTGAAAATCGACTAGGGTATTTAAAAGAATTGGTTAGAATGGGGGCAAAAGTTGATTTTGTCGATAACCATCACGCTGTAATTTATGGTCCAACTAAATTGTACGGCCAGCGAATAGAAAGTCTTGATTTGCGTGCTGGGGCAACTTTACTTATTGCCGGCTTAATCGCCTCTGGAACAACGGAAATTAAAAACGCAGAAAATATTGATAGGGGATACGAAAGAATTGAAAGTAGATTAGAAAAAATTGGGGCTAAGATTAAAAGGATTCAATGATTCTCAAAAGACTGGGTATTGATTTAGGGACAACTAACATTTTGTTCTATATCCCTGAAAAAGGAATTGTTATTAACGAGCCATCGGTCGTTGCTTTAGAAGTTTCGCAAAATAAAGTTATGGCTATTGGCCAAGAAGCTAAAGAAATGTTAGGTCGAACACCTGAAAGTATTATTGCCGCTCATCCGTTAAAAGATGGCGTAATTGCTAATTTTGGCATTACTAAGTCAATGCTACAGTATTATATTAATCGCTTAAGCGGCCGTGTTCGTCTTTTTAGACCAGAAATTATGATTTCTATTCCTGCCGGAGCAACTTCAACCGAGCGTCGAGCTGTTAGCGATGCTGCTACCCAAGCTGGGGCAAAAGCTGTTTACTTGATTAAGGAACCGGTTGCTGCGGCTTTGGGCGCTGGTATTCCTATTGCTTCACCTTCCGGCAATATGATTATTGATATTGGCGGTGGTACTTCAGAAGTAGCAGTGATTGCTTTAGGCGATATTATCGCTTCTTCTTCTGTTAGGGTTGGTGGCAATCGTTTCGATGAAGCCGTCGCAACCCAGGTTCGTAAAAAATACAATCTTGTTATTGGTGAAGTTACTGCTGAAATGATTAAAAATAAAATTGGTTCGGCTTTACCGCTTAAAAAAGAGCAAACAATGGAAGTTTCTGGCTGCAACACTATCACTGGTTTGCCAGAAAGCGTAATAATTTCTTCTACCGACATTATTCCTGCTCTTCGCGAACCATTAAACGAAATTATTGCTGCTATTAAATCGGTTTTACAGCAAACACCACCCGAACTTGCATCTGACATTATGGATAAAGGAGTTGTTATGACAGGCGGTGGTTCACTTTTAACTGGTATTGATACTCTTTTTACTAAAGTTATTGGGGTACCTTGCCAGACAGCCGAAGATCCAATGCTTTGTGTTGCTAAAGGCACGGGACTGGCAATCGCTCATTTAGAAAGCTTTAAAAAATCAGTTTTATGGCTTAAGTAAAACTAGACAAACTACAACTAACAATCAACGACTATTTTTCACTTTTATGTTGTAAGTTGTGGTTTGTTGCTTGTCAGTTATATATAGGTTGGAGATTATTAGCTATGATAATTGGTATTGATGCCTCAAAAACGGCAAAAACCTATCAAACAGGCACGGAAACCTATTCAACAGAAATTATTAAAGGTTTTTCAAAAATTGATTATAAAAATCAATATATTTTGTATACTCCAGAACCAATTAGTAAAAAACTTCCTAATTTAGGTAAAAATTTTGAAGTTAAAGTTTTACCTTTTGGTAAATTTTGGACGCAAGTAAGACTAACAAAAGAAATGATTCGTCATAAACCCGACATCCTTTTTGTACCAGCTCACACTTTACCTTTAATTTTCCCTAAAAAATCGGTTGTTACTATTCATGACCTTGGCTTTAAACATTATCCAGAACTTTACCCTTCAAGCGAACTTTTGTACCACAATTGGGCGGCTAATCACTCGGTTAAAAATGCTTGCCATATTTTAGTTGATAGTAAATTCGTCAAAGCTGACATTTTAGAACATTACACAATTGATCCCCAAAAAATTAGCGTTGTTCCTCTGGGTTACGACGAAAAAACTTATCGACCCTTGAAAGAAAAAACTACTAAAAAACCTTATTTACTTTATATTGGCCGACTAGAAGAAAAGAAAAATATTGTTGGTATGATTAAGGCTTACGAGATTTTAAGAAAAGAAAAAAAGGTCAAACATCAATTCGTATTAGCCGGCCGCCCAGGTTATGGCTACGAAAAAATTACTCAAACCATTCAGTCACTTCCAGAAGATATTAGAAAAGATGTTATTGAGCTAGGCTATGTCGATCAAGAAACTTACGTATCTTATTTAAAAAACGCTTCAATTCTCTTTTTTGCTAGCTTTTTTGAAGGTTTTGGACTTCCGCTTCTTGAAGCCATGGCTTCCGGTGTGCCTGTGGTTGCCTCTAACAGAACCTCTATTCCGGAAATTACCGGCAAAGCCGCTGTCCTAGTCGATCCTAAAAAACCGTTCGAAATGGCCGTCGCTTTAAGTCGAGTGATTAATGATACAGGTTTGCAAAAAGCTCTAATTTCCAAAGGTTTAACTCGGGCTTCGCTTTACTCCTGGCAAAAAACCGCTCAGAAAACCCTTGATATTTTGGAAAGACTCTAAATTTTGTGATATATTAAAAGAAAGATACTTTAAAAAAAGTACTTAAAAAAGGAGAACCAATGAAAAAACATGGCAACACTCTTATTGGCTTATCTTTACTAGCTGTGATTTTATCGATTGTCGGCGCTTTGGGCGTAGATCTTTGGTTAGCCTCAACTCAATGGGTATTAATCGCTGCCGTTTTGGCAGTTTGGGCAGTCTACGTAAAAATTTAGCTAAAAAGGAGGAAAATGAAAAATATCGAATCTTCGACTAAGCGACTTTTGGTAGCTTTGGCAATTGTGATAGCAATAGTTCTCACTCTTTTAATTTGGAATAAATTTAGTGATATTAAATTTTTACCAGAGATCGTAAAAAATGATACACCTATTAATGTTAGCGGTTTCCAAAACGAGAAAGAAGAAGCTATTGGAACAATCGTTTTCCCTGGGATCGACCCTGAGCAACTTGAAGTTATAAAAGGTGATAATTCTAATAAGGTTCAATTCAATGTTCCGGATACTACTGGAGCTGTTTTAAGTATTTATGCTCAAGATATTAGCAATCGCTATCCTAAAGCTGAACTTTCTGCAAAGGAAATTGAAAAAAGTGACGCTTTAGATGGTAAAGCAAAAGTTCTCACAGCTGCTTCCAAAGCTGGTAAAATGACTGTCATGGTTTGGCAAACAAAAGACGGTTTAACGGGCGTGGAAATAGAAAAAGAAAATAAGTTCTAAAAAACCCCAAGGTTTTCACCAAGGGGCAGAAAATACGTGAAGCTTGTTAGCTTCGCTTGTTTAGAGTGTTGTCCCAATAGGGATTTCTGGGTTGTAAGACATGGTCACCACATGTTTTCCTGTGGCAGGATCGTAAAGAGCAACAGCACTGTATCTGCGTCCCAACGCATGAGCGACCGTCATAGCTGCGTGAGCCGAAATTGCTCCGCAGATTTTGATGACGCGACCACCGGGAAGTTCTAATCTTTCAACTTCCTTAGCAACGTCGCGAACAATTTCAGACTTTTCGGCCGACGGCCTACCAAGAGATGATGTCAGGACCGAGGTGCCTTGGTCGTACTCGAGAATGAGATCTCCCTTACTTACTTCTACCGACATTTTGTCCTCCTTGTGTAAATGTCATTTCGAACCGACCAAACCAGTATCTTACAAAAACTTCAGTTTGTCAATATAATGCTATAAAAAAACCGGCAGAGGATATAAATCCGCCTGCCGGCATAATGAATGTAATCTACTAGATCGATATTTTCTCTGCTGCTATCCAACCAATGAACGCAAAGACCAAAAACAAAAGTCCGTATCCTAGTGTAACCATTATTTTCATCCCTTTCCGAGATTCAGATTTTCTATCACTTGACCACTGACAAGAGGATAGCCATCTGCAGAGCGTAAAAAGCCAACTGCATTAAGCGAGGTTTTTTCTCTTCTGAAACAAATCCAGACCTAACAGCACAAAAGGACGAAATAGCTGCTAATAATACTACTGTAATTTCGTACACCATCATTACACCTCCATTTCCGAAGTTCAGATTTTCAAAAGATAATTTGGGGGAACTTGTTTTACAAGCGCCCCCATCTAGCAAGGTAACAGCTGTTTCGTTCGAGTCAATGACTCGCATTTTACGAGTGGACCGCTACCAAAATCCCACTCAACCAGCATTTCGCGATAATCAGTTAAATCTCTCACGAGATAAGGCTGCCTTGCCTCTGATATTGTCCCAATCCGGATCATCCGGGTGCGCTGGGAGCTGGTACAAATCAAAAACCGATTTCTCGACTTTCGATTGTATTACTATACCACAAAAACCTTGCTTTGTCAAGGTAGATAGGGTAAAATATCGTTGAAATGAGCAAAATTTTAGATGTTAAAATTGACGAATTAAACTTTAATCAAGTGATGGCAAAAATCACTTCTTTTTTGAAAACCAAAGAACTTTCTCAAATTGTCACCGTTAATCCAGAATTTGTCCTTGCCGCCCAAAAAGACAAAGAGTTCAAAAGCATCTTAAATAAATCAGACTTAAGTGTTCCTGATGGTTTCGGTCTAAAAATTGGTGCCTGGATTTTAGGTAAACAAATAGGCGAGAGGCTGACTGGTGTTGACTTAACCTGGGAATTAGCTAAACTGGCCTCCCAAAAAGGTTATTCGATTTATCTTTTAGGTGCTGCTTCTGGCATTGCCGAAAAAACCGCTAAACGACTCAAATTGCTTTACCCTGCACTAAAAATTACCGGCACTTATGCTGGCACTCCTGAAGAAAAGGGGATTATTGAAAAAATTAATAATTCTAAAGCCGATATTTTACTAGTTGCCTTTGGCGCCCCCAAACAGGACAAATTTATCTATCATAACAGAACTAAACTTAAGGTTAAATTAGCTATGGGTGTTGGCGGCACTTTTGACTATATTTCCGAAACAGTCCCCCGTGCACCGCTTTTCCTTCGCCAAATAGGTCTTGAATGGCTCTACAGGCTCGTAAAACAACCAAAAAGAGCCGGACGCATCTTTAGAGCCGTCATTGTTTTCCCTCTTACCGTCCTTATTTCTCGTTTCTAAAACTGTGTTACACCTCCGAGGTGTATCAAAATAGGTCTCTAAAAGATTGAAAAAGATACCCAAACATGTTATATATCTGATATAACGATTTTGCATTTTGATCACGAAAGGGAGGACATGCGAAAATGGAAGAATGGGTTGGTATCTTAACAATTGTAATTAGTTGGTTAATTGGTGGCATTCCCTTTGGCTTCTATATCGGTTGGTGGTTTCGTGGAATCGATATTAGAGACTGGGGGTCTGGTAACGTTGGTGCGACCAACGCCATCAAGGTTTTAGGAGTAGGTTTAGGCCTATTAGTTTTTGTTCTTGATACAGCTAAAGGTTTCTTACCTGTTTTTGCAGCCATTAACTATCTTCACCTAAGTTATTGGTGGGTTGCTTTGGTTTTTCTTGCTCCAGGTCTTGGTCATTTCCGCTCGTTTTGGATGTTTGTAACAGAAGGAGCTTTCAGTGGTGGTAAATCTGTGGCAACATTTCTTGGAGCAACAATTGCTCTTGATCCCAGAATTGCTGGTTGGGCGGTCCTTTTTTGGATTGTAGCAGTTCTTATTAGTCAATATGTTTCTGCAGGTTCAATGTTGGCAGTAGTCTTTGCTTTTTGTTTATCACATTGGGCTTACCACCTTAATCCTGTTTATCAAGGGATTTTTGCCTTAGCTATCTTAATTATTTTCTATGCCCATGATCGCAACATCGGTCGCCTTATAAATGGTATTGAACCAAAATGGTATGCCAAGAGAGGCGCTCATGATACGAATGATGAAGCTGTTTTTTGTTTCCTTGCTCATCCGTTAACCTTTTCTGATTATTCCCAGACTGTTCTTACTAGTTGGATCCCCAAAGTAATCGAAAAAGGGATTTTAACCGAAAGAATGTGTCGATGGTTAATCACAAAAGGCGGTGTTATGGAATCAGATGAGATTACTGGTATTGAAACTCCTGACGGCCGTAAAGCCAGAGGTTTGATCATTGGTATCCCGCTTTTACCTGACCAGATTATGGATCCGAAGTACAAGCCAATCCTTACGGCTTTGCTCCAAAGTGCGGTTGTTCAAGCTCAAAGAAGAGGAGCAACGGTTGTTGGACTTGGTGCCTTGCTTTCTTCGGCTGCCGGAGGTGGTACTGAGCTGCAAGAATGGGCCAAGAAAAGAGGCTTAACCATAACTATCGATAACGGGGCTGCCTTTACAGTTGCCGCCACTATCGAAGCTCTTAAATCCAGTATTGCTCCCAAAAAGCTCGAAGACTTAACTGTCGCGACTATCGGTGCTAGCGGTCTAATTGGTTACGCCTTAGTCAAGTACCTTGAAGGCAAAGTTGCCAAACAAATCGCTATTGCTAGAAGCAAAGGAAAAATTGAAGGGTTAAGCAGCCTAACAGATGTTTTAACCAGCCAAGAGATTAAAGACATCTCTTCAGCTGATGTAATAATTTGCTCAACTAGCGCGCCAAATCCGATAATAAATAAAGAAAATTCTCACCTGGTAAAAAAGGATGCGATTGTCTTAGATGTCGCTGTCCCACCTGATTTTGATGAAAAAATCTTGGATAAAAGACTGGACATTCAACTAATCCGTTGTGGTCTTACTTATTTACCAGGTCAAAACGTTCATTGTCGGACAGATTTTCACTTTGGGACTGCTCTTGTTGACAAAAGGGTTAATAAAAATATCCTTGTTAAGAATATAAGCGTCCAGTTAATGCCTGCTTGTCTTTCTCAGTCAGCTATCCTGAGCTTTAGCCGTAGTTTTCATCTTTACGCCTCAAGGGGCGCAAGAATTAGACCAGAGCACATTGACTTTTTTGCCAAAAAAGCAAAAGAGCTA
>JBAYHL010000011.1:0-31033 GCA_041666185.1 Patescibacteria group bacterium
AATACATGATAAAAATAATTTGTTTCGAGTTTATCTTTTCTGTATTGAGGCATATTTTTATTTTATCATAAATAACCCAAAGCCCACCTACGAGGTGGGCTTTGGTATAGTAAAAGAGTACCTTTTATTTACGAAAGAATTTTGGTTTATCGCCACGGACTTTTTCGACGTAGATTTTTTGCCAAGCTTTTAGACCACAATATATGCCAAATATCATTCCTAGAACTGGTAATAAAATTATTAGCCACAATGGCAATGCGCAGGAGCCGCTTAATGCCCAACTAACTATTACGTTGTGTTTTTGGGCCCAGCCTAAATAAATTACTTCGATAATTGCATGCAAACCAAAGCTTAAAATTAATCCTAAAAAAATCCATAAAATAATATAGGATACTTTTTTCATTTATCCTTCCCTACTAAAGCCATTGAACAGATTGAAGAATTTTATTTGAAGTATCTAGCAAGTTGATAGAAAGATTAATTGAATTGTAGTCACTGCTATCAACTAAACCGTAATACGATTCAAAGCTACATTGGCATTGGCTTTCAGCTTCTTTGTTAGTTGACGAGCGATAGAAAAATTCTTTAATTTTATCTTCAGAAGTTAAAGCGTCTGGAATAAAATTAGTTTCTAAAATTGTCGTTGGTTTACTCGTAACTGGGATCATGTCTCCATTGCCAATTCCGGATCGCTCAAAAGGTCTAAATGAGTCATCGCCTACTTTTTTTATTCCAAAAGCTAGGCCGTATTTTTTATCTGCTGAATAAAGGTTTACATATTTAACTTTTTTACCATCAAGCTGGCTGGTTTCGTCCACTTCTACAACTGTCCAGTCTTTAGGATATTTTAACGAATAACCAATATCGTTGTTGATATATGTTAACCAATCATCGCTCGAAGTTGTTGGTGATGGGCTAGGGCTAATTAAAATACTCGATGATAATGGGCTAATAATTGGTGAAGGATTAGGATTGTAAAAAAAACGCCGGCCAATAAATAAGAGACCAGCCAACGATAGGATCAACAAAATTACTAGAAACCATTTTGTTGATGATGACATTTATCCTCCTTTTTCTTTATTATACACCAAAGTGATTTAAAAAAAGCCCTGTGTAAAAACACAGGGCTTGTAATTGATGGTTATAGAGCTGCTTCAACAGCGTTAGTTAGTGCTGTCGCAATTTGTTGTTCTACAGCATAACCAGCGTCAGTTGTGCCATCGGATCCGATATAGCCGTTCATTGCCCAGGTTGGGTAAAGTGGCTTCGAATATGCTGTAAGGACTCGTGATTGGTCATTGGTAGACAAGGTACGAATACTGGCAACACCGTTACTAAAGACACTGCTGCCTTTTACTTCGGCAACAATTTCTTGGAGTTGGTTGGATTCATCAAAGTTGGTTTTATCCAACCATGAAAATCCCGGTGCCCATTGGTTGCCTCCAGGGGTGACAACGCTTCTTTGTTCTTGGCAGATCATTTTGCCAAGGTCGTTGACTGGCTGAGGAACACCGGAAATTGGTGTGTAGTTGATCTCTGGAAGATTCAAACTACTACCGCCTCCGCCTCCGCCACAACCGGCGATAATTGCCAATGCACTTATCGCGATGACTAATTCAATCAATGTGAAGCCGTACTTTTTCCGTTTCATTTCTTTGCTCCTCCTTGGAATTATCTGGTAACACTAACCATTGCCAGTACTTGATCTGTTGGCGGATCTGGTGGCATATTGCCACTATTGTAGTCGTTGGTAACAAGATATGCTCTCATCTCGGTGGCGTTGTAATCGTAACCACCGGTGTAGGTCTGACAGGCCCACGTTCCATTGGAAGCAATTTGGGTAAACATGTTATTCCAGTATGGTTTTACCCACCACGAGCCAGAAACCTTTATCCAAATCATCACCTTGGCAGTTCCGGGCAGTATTCCGCTGACCTTGCCTTTTAGGACAGTATCACTTGGAACACCGTAGGGTGGAACATAGGTGAATTCGATTTTTGGCACCCCAAGATCACCGTGAATATTGACGTCAACATTCACATCCGCCGCCGGCGGTTGCAAAGTAATTGACAATTCCGTTGTCTGATTGGCAACAATTATTATTGGCTCGCTTGTGCCAGTAAATTCAACTTCACCGTTTGAGCGTAATGCCTCAACCGTAAGAACAACTGTGCCAGGATTTAAAAGTAGCATCCGAGTTACGCTGCTACCAGCAGTATAATCAAACTCGTCAGTAAGTAGCGTTGCCAAATTAGCTTTTACTGTGATCCTGATTTTAGCGACATCGGCAATGCCCCGCGTTGCAGGTTGCGGAAGGTTAATGGTGAGTTTGACTTCCCCATTATTTACGATTGGGTTAGGGTTGTTGTTACCACCGCCACCACCGCAACCAGTAATAGCAAGAAGTAAAACAAACGTTAAAACGTAGAAACCAAGAGTCTTCATCGCGGTTACCTCCTTAAAACATCAATTCGCGATACGTTTGCTTCATAATGCCGTTCTTGTCAAAGATACCCCAGGCACTTCCCTGTGGTCCTTCGTAAGCAGCCTTCCAACTTTCGTCGAAGGCTTCGAACCAATAAACTTTAATGTTATTGGTTCTTGCCCACTCGGTAACTTCCGTAAAGTAACGGCGAGCATTTTCAGGATTTGCGACTGCTTGAATAATCGTATCACCAGAAGTTGGCCAACCAGTCTCGCCGATAATAATCTCTTTACCAGGGTTAGAGGCTGCCAGGCTTTCGTAGCCAGACTTGAGACTATTAAGAGCTTGATCGATTGGTACGCCTTCCCAATACGGATAAGCATTAGCGAGGATGAATTCTTCGCACTCTGCGCAAACCGTTGGGTTGACTTGGAGGGCCTTGGCAGTATCGGCGGTAGTTACGGGCACACTGACGGCATCTTTGACTTGCTTGATATAGCCGATCAGTTCAGCCGCTGATAAATCTCCTCGTTCAAGAACTTCAGAGCCAACACTAATAGCGTCGCAACCACCAGCACTTGCCACAGCAATGGCTCTACTGATTTGTTGATCATTGACTGGTTTGTCATCGCTTAGCCAGACGCCAATAATCACATACATGCCTTTAGTTTTGGCAAGTGCCCCAATTCTTTCCAGACCATCACCGCACCCAAAGCTTCTAACTGCTTGACACCAAGGTGCGATAATATTTAGGCGATCAACAATTTGTTGCTCGCCGATCTGTGATAGAAAATTTGGGTCTTGCCCGTCCATATATGGCGAAAAACACATGCCATATATTGGTCCAATTGACGATGGGACGTTGGGGATGTTAATGTCGACGTTAACTTTTCCAAACTCTTCAGTTGTGTACAAGTCGACCGCGACATTGTTTACCCCAGCAATGACGTCTTTTATCGTTTCACCTTTGTAAATAATCTCGCCGGCTTCGTTCTTAGCATCAATGTGAAACTTGCGATTTACTCCAACAGAAACTTGGTAAGACTTTGTAAATGTCGCCAAGGTGTCAAAATCAAAGGTATCAACGATGTCGTTCATATAGCTTCCCGATATTGTGACTGTCATAGTTTTTATATCGGTTATTGGAGCACGAGTTGTGCTCTGGAAAGTCATGTTGACGGTAGCAAACTGTGGAGTATTTGAAATCTTGTCTCCTCCACCTCCGCCACAACCGGCGATTGTGACAGCAATAATTGCTATCACTCCCAACACAATTGCCAATTCGATTAATGTGAACCCAGACCTTCTCCGCTTCATAGTATTCCTCCTTGTAGCGGTCTTACTTACCTTGCTTCCTAGTTTATTTGCAAGGTACGTAGGCCACTACAAGAATTTTTTAATAAATTTTCAATGAACTATTGAATTTGCCTACATTGTAATCTTTTTTTAAAAAATGTCAATCTTTTTATACTAACAAAAAATCCCAGAACGGTTTCTGGGATTAGTAAAAATAAATTCATGAGTTTTAGTAACTATCGTTGCAACAACGACAGGCGTTTTGGATTTGATGAGCCATAGCTTTGATATGGTCGAAGTTGGTTATATCATAAACACCAATTGGTCCCCACTTATGATTTGGGCTATAGTAACGTGTGTCCCGACCAATCTTAAATGGTCCTTTACCAAATTGGGCATCTCTTTCAAAATCCCAAGTGCCATTGACTAAATCTAAAGCCAAGCCTTCTGGTGGACTCTTGGTCATTTGAAGATATGGGTTACCATGAGAAAGAAAGACAAGATTTTTCTTGTAAAACTTTTGTCGCTGTCCTCTTGGCAATGTAGCTTACCCCCTGCTCTGATTTGTATAGTGCTATTCTAACTCTTTTAAGGCGTCTTTGGCAACCCATTTAGCCGCTTTTTGAATGATTTTTTCCGTTTCTTTAACGGCTTCTTCTGATTTACCTTCGGGATTTGTAATCGAATAATCGTAATATTTTTCGTATTCAGCTTCTTTGTGAGCGCTTTCTATACGACGAAGGATTTCTTCTTCGGAGGTCTCCCCTCTTTCTTTATCATTTTCAATTCTTTTGCGAATTGATTTTTCTAAATCGCCTTCCTCGTATTTTATAAAAATTAAAATAGCGGCAGGCATTATTTTTTTAACTTGCATAGTTCCGCAAACATCAATTTCCATAATCGCGTCTCGCCCACTTTCTAAAACTTCTTCAACTTGTTTTTTAAGCGTGCCGTACATTTCATTATGGACTTGTGCATATTCAATAAACTCGTTGTTCTTAATCATCTCGTCAAACTTTTCGCGATAAACGAAAAAGTGATCTTCGCCTGGAATTTCTTCCGGTCGCGGATCACGAGTCGTAAAAGTTACCACCCTGTGAAGTTCTGGATGGTTGGCTAAAATTTGTTTTAAGATTGTATTTTTACCAACGCCTGATTGTCCGGAAATAATATAAAGTTTACCTTTCATAATTTCACCATAATATTTTTAAGATCTTTTGGCAAATCTGACCGAAAAATTAAGAGTTTTCCGCTTGTAGGGTGCGAAAATTCCAATTTAGTTGCGTGTAAAAATTGTCTGGAAAGGCCAAATTCTTTAGATATCCTTTTTGATTGTTTATTATTGTATAATTGATCGCCAATAATTGGATGACCGATATGTTTTAGATGAGTTCTTATTTGATGCATACGACCGGTTCTAGGCATGGCTAGAACCAAGGTCAAATCATTGTCATTAAATTTATATTGATTGGTGGTTTCGTAAAAAGTTATCGCTGGGCGTAATTTTTCGTTTCCAACTGAAAAATTAAATTCACGAACTTGTTGAACTCCCGCTTTTCCGCGAATGATCGCTGCCTCAATTTTTCCTTCAGCAGGCTCTACTTTTCCCAAAACCAAAGCCGTGTAAGTTTTTTGAACTTTTCTTTGTTTAAATTGTTGTTGTAATTTTTCCAAAATCTCTGGGTGTTTAGCAAGTATTATAAGTCCGGAAGTGTCTTTGTCTATTCTGTGGACAATCCCCTGTCTTGTAGCATCCGGCCAATTTAAATTTTTAATTTCAGGATATTTATTTACTAGCCAATTAGCCAAAGTGTTTTTTTCTTTAGCTTGTGTTTCGTGCACTAAAATACCCGCGGGCTTGTCAACCACTAGCAAACTTTCATCTTCGTAAATTATTTTAATCTCTTTGATATCTTCCATACTAAAATTATACCTTATTTTCAACAGGTTGAATACCGTGTGGCTTGCCACAGGGACGAAAACCTGCTTGGAAACAAACTTTTCCCGTAGGGAATACCTCGTCAGCTTGGCTAGCAAGGTAGTTTATTTTGTATCTTAAACAAAGAAAAAACCCCGTCGAATGACAGGGTTGAAAGGTTGGGTCGAAGGATCAAAAAGTAGTTTTGAATTCAGATTTCGAATTCAGTAAAAGCGCCTGGTGAAAGCCGTGTCCAAATGGCAATCTTACTCCCCTTTTTAAAAAGGGGTTTGAAAAGACGTCTAATGCTATTAGCGGCTTGACTGTTCTTTGTTGATAAGCGTTCTTCGCGGTTTGGAAAATAATTAGCCGCTATTGTCACTATGGCCGAAAAGCCATTAGTTTTATCTCTGTTGCCAAATCTTTCAAAGGCGACATCAATATGTTCCGGCAAAAGCTCACCACCAACGTCCGAACAGTCAAGTTCTTTAGCGATAATCTTGGAAATTGCTTCAGAGGCTGATATAAGTCCACCTCCTGCTCCTTGTAGAGCATTAGCATCGAATCTCACTTTCACTTCTGGCAAAAACGTATCCTCCTTGAAAAGGTACTTGAGACGAATATCAAGCATATCATATTTTTAGTTCTAAATCAACTTTGTAAATAGAGATTTTATTTATAAGCAGCGTTAATTTTGTTACCCAAAGCTTGACCGGAACTTTCTTCAACACGTACACGTGGTAATTCTAAATCTAAAGAATCTTGGTCAGCAATACCAAAGTGAGTTGTTACGGCGGCTTTATAGCCTGCTTTTTTAATTAAATCAACGGTTGTATCGTTATATCTACCAGCTGGATAACAAAATGTTGTTGAGTCTTCTTTGGAATCAGAAATTTGTTTTTGCCCATCTTCTAGGCTGATTTTTGTTAAATCTGGGTGCGAGAGAGTATGTGAACCAATTTCGAAACCGGCTTTTTCTAAGCTATCAATTTGTTTTTGATTCATGTATTCTGGCCGGCCGACATAATCGCGAATAACATAAAAAGTTGCCGTCATTTTATATTTTTCCAAAACTGGCAAGGCGTTAGTGTAAGCATCTTCGTAACCATCATCAAAAGTAATAATGACTGGTTTTTTGCCTTCGCCAATAATTTGTGAAAGAATTTTTTTGTCTGGATCTGACAGATCAGCAACTGTTAGACTCTCGTAATCATTATCTTGCAACCATTTTAAATGTAAGTCAAAGTTAGTCGGATTAACTGATAAATTTTTACCCAACTGTGATTCACCAGAGGCGTCGCGAATATAATGATACATTAAAATTGGTACTTGCCAGTTAGTTACTTTAGGGTATTGAGGCGTTGGGCTGGAGGTAGGAGTAGAAGTTGAGGCCGTTTCATTAGATTTGTTTGCGGGTGACGGGTCTTGTTGGTTTTTCCAAAATAAAAAACTGCCACCTAAAATGCCCAGTGTTAAAAAAGTTAAAAATAAAATAAAAGTTTTTTTTCGTTTTTTTCTAAATTCCATCTTCTTGATTTTATCACAAAAATAAAACCCCCGCCAAAAAACGACGGGGGGATCGCAGGAGGTACCCAAATCTTGGGCTACTGTCGGTGAGGGCGAACCCTCTAAGAGGTGAAACGTGAGACCTCTGACAGATGGGAGAAATGGGTCTCGACGGGCAAAAATGCCCCGGATCGGAAGGTAAGAGGGGCTGGGTAAGCGTTTACCTGACGCTCAAAGGCGTTTTCGGTTGGGTGGCAGTCTGGTTGATATGTGACCAAGAAGGCACTGCCGATGTTACGTAACGCTATCTTCCTTATTTCAGGAAGATGCCAGCCCCTTTAGGGAGCTCATTTTAGTTTTCAAAACAAGCTGCCCTACTGCATGACTTAATATTATTTTTATTAATAATATTTGTCAAGTTTTTCCTAATTATTCTTTACAAATATGCGAATAGTCGCAAACCCTATCGCGTTTTTTACAGTTTTTGAATTCTTTTTCAAATTTTAGATCAATCATGTTTTTATAAGTTTCTTGAACCAGTTTTTTAAATTCTTTATATTTTTTTTCTTCTATTGGTAAGGAAACTTGTTTAAAACCGTGGTCGGAAATAAAGTCAAAAACAATTTCCCCCACTTGCCAGCGAAAAAGTGGATCAACTTCTGTTAGTAATTTGTAAAAATAGGCTTGATAAAAAAGACTTAAATCTTTTTCCTTGGTAAGTCCTAACATTTGGTTTAAAGATTTTGGCGACGAAGTTTTGTAATCAATAATGCGTACTTTGTTAGAAATCGAATCAATGAGTTCAATTTTATCAATTCGACCAGTAATTGGAACGTTGTCAAAATGGACATCGTGAAAACCAAAATTAAATTCAGTCGCTATTGGCACTCCCCTCTTCTGCCAAATTTCTAGATATGTATCGTAATAAGTTTTTAAAACTTCGCTGCCAGTATTTAGGGCACGTTCATAATCTTTTTCGGGCATTATTTCGTCTTCCAAACCTTCTTTAAACCAATCAACTAGTTTAATTTTTGTTGGAAGTATTAAATCTTTTTTATATGTTTTGAAAAATCTATCCAGTGCAAAGTGAATAGCGGTGCCGTAACTTTGATTAAAATCTTTAGCTTTAGGTACGCGTAAAATATTATCGTAAAAAAATCTTTGCGGACATTGTAAAAAAGTATTTAATGCAGTTGGGCTTAATTGAAACTTAACCAAAATTGCTTTTATGAATTCGGCCATTTTTTTAGATTGATGCCATTTTCTATCTTGAAATCTTAACTTTAATTTTTCGTCAAATTTTTGTTCAAAAGTTTTTGTTTTAATTTCTTTTAAATATTTTCCAGGAAGCTCGCCAATAAATTTCGAAGGAATGGTAAAAGTTTCGCTTTCTATTTCACCGTAACTTTCCGAGTAAGTTAGATAAATATTTGTTTTTGCTCTAGTAATTGTTACGTAAAAAAGACGTCGTTCTTCCTCATCATTTTCTTGAGTTTTAGTTTGGATTTTAAGCAAATTATCCGGCAATTTGATTAGTTCTCTTATTTGTTTGTTACCCCAATGTTTGTCGGTTAGGTGAATTAAGAAGACAACATCAAATTCCAGCCCCTTTGATTTATGGGCTGTCATTAAATTAACACCTTCAAATTCAGCCGCAATTACCTCTTCTTTAATTGCTAATTGATTTTCTTGTAAAAGCTCAAGATGCTCTAAAAATTTAGCTAAATTAAGGTTTTTTTGTTTCACGTTTAAGAGTTGAATGTGTTTAAATAATGTTTGTAAACGATTTAAATGACGAACATCGCCTTTCAGCGAAAGTAGATAATCTAAGTAACCAGTTTGGTTAATTATGAGTTCAAAGCTTGTAGAAAAAGTATTATTGTAAATAATTTGTTGGCACTCTAAAATTAGTTTTAAAAACTTCTTAACAGTTTTTTTATTTTCCAAGTTTAGCAATTTGAGGTCAGAAGATAAAATTGTAAAAATACTTTTTTTACTGCGTGATGCTTCACTTACAATTTTATAAATATCTAATGGCGCTAGCTTGAAAAATGGATAATGCATCACTTCTAACAAAAATTGGTTATCTTCTAATTTGTTATCACTATTTAAGACTTTGAAAAAAGTAATTAACTTATTGATTTCTATGTCGTCTAAAATATTCTCACCAACTTCTATTTTATAAGGAACATTTAATTTCGATAGAAAATCAATTAATTCTTCTGCGTCGCGATGTTCTTTGTATAAAACAGCAATTTTAGAAGGCGATATTTTTTTAATTTTTATTAAGTCTAATATCTCTTTGGCAATAAAAAAGTTTTCTATTGAGCCGTTAGAAAATTTAGCAATTTTAATAATGCCCGGATTATTTTTAATTTGGCTTTTCAAATTTTTGTTAATTTCCAAACGATTAAAAATTTGATCTTTGTTTTGACTAATAACTGCTCTTGAAGCGTCTAAAATATTTTGACCAGACCTGTAATTTGCCTCTAAAACAATAATTTTTGTTGCCGGGTAAACTTGTTTGAAAGCTAAAATATTTTCCATTGAAGCACCTTGAAAACGGAAAATGGATTGCTCATCGTCACCAACAGCAAAAATATTTGGTAGTTCGTAAAAACTTGCTAGTAGTTTTACAATTTCATTTTGAGCCGAGTTTGTATCTTGATATTCGTCAACCAAAATATACTGAAACTTTTCTTGATAGTAACTTAAAAGTTCATCATCTTTTTTAAAAGCATCTAAAACGAAAAGAATCATGTCGTTATAGTCGTATTTACCAGTATTTAATAGGTTTTTTTGATAGAGTTCATAGATTTTTCCCAACTCTTTATTTTTATTAATTTGGTTTTCTCGTGTTTGAATTTTTGCTTTAGTTAAATCTTTTTTTTCTTTTTCAAAAAAGTCTTCCTCGTTTTTTATAATAGAAGCAAAAATTTTAGGAGTAATATTTTCTTGTTTTAACTGACCAATCTTACCTAAAATTGCTTTTTGGTAATAGTAAGGGCTTTTAAGGGGTTTCAGGTATTGGAATTGATGATTTTTTAAAATATTTTGAATCAGAAAGATTTGTTCTAAATCATCAAGCTGATTAATTTTTTTAGCAATTAAAAATTTTTCCGGGGTTTGGCTGATAACTTCATTACAAAAAGCATGAAAGGTATAAACTTGAATTTGATAAGCGGCTGGGCCAATAATTTCCAACAGCCTTTCTTTCATGGCCTGAACGCCAGAATTAGTAAAAGTTAAACACAAAATATTCGATGGTTCTGTTTGAGTTTTGCGCAAAATATTAGCAATTCTCATAGCAATAATTTGCGTTTTACCAGTACCGGGCCCAGCAATAACCATTACTGGGCCTTCAATCTCGTCAACAGCTTCTTTTTGCTTGGCGTTTAATTTTTTGTATTCAGCATCGAAAGATATTTTTTCATTCATTTAAGTAAATAAACTCGACTGATCTTCACTTGGTGTTGTATTTTTAGAACTGATTTTTTTATGAACACTCTCTGCTTCATTGAGTCCAGATTCAAGTTCTAAAAGCTCAATGTTTGGTAATTGGGCGATTCCTTGAATGGTGCCGTACATTTTTGCTACATTTTCATTTAATCGTAAGATTTGTGTTTCACGCTGAGCCCAAAGTTTGATCATTGCTCGTTTTTCAATTTCAATTGTTTTTTTCATCTGGTCAAATGTCTCAACTGTAGATTGAATTTTTTGGGCAAATTGATCTGAGCAGATATATTTATAAATTTGGGAAGCTTTTTCTTCTTTACCTGTTTCGGAAGTAATTACCGACGAAACAGCAATTAAATGGTTCCGTAGAGCCATTGTCAATCCTAATATTGACGAAAAATTAGAGACCCAGATGCCTTTATATAAACCAAAATTTTTCATGTCCTTTGGTAAGGCTTCGGACACCAAAACCAAAATGCTGCCTTTGATATTGCGGCCATCATCTTTTAATTTTTGTACCCAATCTTCAGTCCAGGCTTTGGTTTGTTTTGATTCCCAAACAATTGAACCGCATTTCTGACCTATGGTAGTGTAAACAATTTGGATGATATCAGCACCATTGATACCTTTTGGGACGGGTTTTATTTCATCGTGGGGAAAGTTTGACTTGAGTATCTCCTCTAAGGCCAATTCCATTACTTCGCCTTGCATTTGCATTGATCCTTGATGAGCTTTTCTTTGCATTTCAGCAATTAATTTTTTCTGGTCTTCTAATTGTTTTTCTTTTTCGGCAAATTTTAATTCGTATAAAACTTGAGCATCTTTAGTCGCTTTTTCCTCAATAGCATGTTTTTCTTCTATTAATTTTTTTTGAACTTCTAAGTCAAGTGACTTGCCTCTATCGTCCAAATCTTCTTTGAGTTTTAAAATCTCCAATTCTTTTTTTTGCGATTCTTCTCTTTTACGTTTTTCTTCTGAAAGTTGATTACGGAGTTGTTCGATTGAAATCGATTCTTTTTCAGTAAATTCTTTTTCGAATTCTTGACGTGACTTCTCTTTGATTTGTTCTTGAATTCGTTGAATAATAATAGCGCTGTTAGGAATATCTGTTCCGCATTTTGGGCATTTAATTTTTTCTAAACTCATAATTATCCTTTAGCTCATAGTACAGTAAAGTACTTGACAAAAAAAGCAAAGTATGCTAATATGTAGTCTCACTATGGAAATGCAAAACAGGCTTCCAAGTGGGCTGATGTAGGTTTTCCCCTCCTTGCCTACATCGCCCGCTTAGGTGCCTGTTTTTTTTTGTATCTAGAACTCTTAGTTTTACGAAATCTTTTTCAATTTATCTTCAATGTTTTTTTGGTTAGTGGAACCAATAACTTGTTCAGCAACTCTACCTTTATTAAAAATAATAATATTTGGTAAGCTCATGACATTCATGCGCGATGCTAGTCCAGGATTTTTAGAAACATCAATTTTAGCAAATGTTAGTTTGTCATTGGCTTGAACGATTTTTTCAATAATTGGGGTCACGACTTTGCAAGCAGTGCACCACGGAGCACTAAACAAAACTAGACCATTCTTTTTTGATTGTAAAAATTCGTTGAATTCCTTATCTTTGAACTCTTGCAAAGTAAACGCTCCTCTCCTTAAAATTAAAATTATTACTGTTAAAACCTTAACAGCAGCAAACCCGTAAAAATGTTTTCTATTGTAATGATTCGTAGCGCCATTCGAGTTTTTCACCGTCTTTGGTTTGATATTGGTCAGCGCCAACAGTAACTAATTTACCGTCAGAATAGAGCATCCAGTATTTATTATCTTGTGATTGCGTTTCGTCAATGCCGATAACAAAAACACCAATCGAAGAATCTTGAGACTCGACTTTGTGTGATGCTTTTAAAATTTCCAAAGCATTTTTACCGTTTTGGCCATCATAAGTGATGGTTTTTTCAACTACTGGCTGGAACTCAAATTGTGTGCCAGCAACAGATTGTTGAGCTTGTTTTTTTAAGACACTGTTTCCCAAGAATGATCCGCCGATAATCAAGATTCCTGCAAGAATAATGATGGCAATAAAATTACCAACACCCCAAGATGAATTCTCTTTGTTCGTTTTGTCCATTTTGCTCCTTACCGTTCCCGCCTTATCCGCCAGCTGGCGGAAATTATTTTTACTTCACTTTCAAATTAGAATTAATTAAATTTTCTGTCAACCCCCACACCAAACTTGTTCGGTAGTGAGGGGTCAAGTGTGGATAAAAATTAATACTCAATCCCCTTTCTGGCTTTTGTGCCAGTATCGAAATAATGTTTATCTTTTTTCATTACAGTTACCAAGTCAGCAATTTTCTTTAGTTTTGAGTGAGCGTTTCTGCCAGTTAGGACAAGTTCAGCTTTTTTATTAAGACCGATAATCTCAATAACCTCTTGCACATCGATGAGCTTATTATCGATAGCAACATTAATTTCGTCCAAAATAATTAAATCAAACTCTTTGTCTTTAACTATTTGTCGTGTTTTTTCAAGTGCTTTTTGAGCGGCTTTTTTATGCTCAGACTCGGGTTTTTTATCACCTAAAATTTTGTAAAAACCAATGCCAAAAGATTTTATTGAAATCGGAAGGTTGAATTCCTCAATTGCTTTATGCTCAGAAAAACCGGCTTTTTTCATAAACTGTAAAATTACTACTTTTTTTTTGGCGCCAATCGCTCGAAGTGCTAGCCCTAAAGCAGCTGTTGTTTTTCCCTTACCTTCGCCAGTATAAATATGAATCATATTTTATTTTAACCACACCTTGAGTAGCCACAAAGATTGCATTTTAGACAACCTTCAGAAATTTCCAGCATTGCTCCACATTCCGGACAAGCTGGCGCCTCACCTAAATCGGCTAACGAAAGAGGCTTGTCTTCGGTCTTTGAAAAGCCGTTTGACATTTGAGCCGCATCTTCTTTCAAGACAGGTTCTTCTTTATTTGGTTTAAAATCTAAATCTAAATGTGCTTGTGGTTTGCTCATATGTTTTTCCAAGATTTGAGCAACGGCATCTGGCAAAGAAAGAATCATCTTGCCATCCTCAGCCCATGTTGGCGTTGGCCCACGAATGCCTTTTAACTGATCAATGATTTCTTCTGGATTAATGCCGGAACGTAGCGACAAAGAAATTAATCGACAAATCGCTTCGGCTTTGGCAGCAAAAAAACCACCAGCCTTGCCCAGATGAGAGAAAACTTCAAATGGTGAACCGTACTCATCATCATTTATAGTAATAAAAAGTTTACCATAAGCGGTTTTAATGTGATATGTAGATCCGTGAATAATGTCCGGTCTTTCGCGGGGAGTAATTTTTGTCATGGCGGTTGCTTCAATGATTTGAGCTTCTGTCATTTGGTTTTCGCCATCTTTTTTCTTTTCGGTGCTGCCAACCGTTAATACTTGAACGTTGCGCGAACCGTCGCGATAGACGGTTAAACCTTTGCAACTTAGTTTATAAGCTAAAAGATAAGCTTTTTTGACATCTTCTTTGGTGGCACTATTTGGAAAGTTAATGGTTTTAGAAATAGCTCCGTCAGTGTGTCTTTGGAAAGCGGCTTGCATTTTAACATGCCAATCAGGGGCAATATCACTTGAAACTTTAAAAACTTTTTTGACATCTTCTGGGATAGCTTCAATTTCTTGAATAGTACCTTTTTCTAAAATTTCTTTAAGAAGTTCTTCGCTATAAAATCCGCGTTCCTTAGCAACACGCAAAAAGTGTTCATTAACTTCTGGCAAAGCAGTGCCGTCCATAACGGTTTTTGTGTAAGCAAGGGCAAAAAATGGTTCAATTCCTGACGAACAAGTGCCAATAATACTCAAAGTTCCAGTTGGGTTGCAAGAAGTTGTGGCGGCATTACGCATTTTTTGAGCTCCTGGTTTATCCCAAACACTGCCTTTAAAATTAGGAAACTCGCCTCTTTCTTTGGCTAGCTTACGCGACTCCTCATGAGATTTTTTCTCAATAAAGCCCATTATTTTTTCGCCCATTTCAAGGCCTTTGTCGGAATCATAAGGGATACCTAAATCGTAAAGCATGTCAGCAAATCCCATGATTGTAATACCAATCTTGCGATTAAGCTTGGTCATTTTTTCAATTTCAGTAACAGGATAGTTATTAATATCGATCGTATTGTCCATAAAATGAACAGCAATGGCAATCGTGTCAGCAAGTTTTTCCCAATCAACATCAACTTTATTATTTTCAATTTTGGTGAATTTTTTAAGATTAATAGCCCCTAAGTTGCAAGATTCGTATGGTAAAAGCGGTTGTTCTCCACAAGGGTTAGTAGCTTCAATTTCCGCCACTTGGGGTGTAGGATTTTTTTCGTTAATTTTGTCTAAGAAAATAATTCCAGGTTCACCATTTCGCCAAGCGCCGTCAACAATTTTTTCAAATACCTCGGAGGCCTTGAGCTTACCGGCTGGTTTTTTATCTCGAGGGTTAATTAAATCATATTCTTTATCTTTTTCTAGAGCTTTCATGAAGTCTTTAGTTAAAGCAACAGAAATATTGAAGTTGTTTAAAGTGCCTTCTTGTTCTTTGTAATTTATAAAATCTAAAATATCAGGGTGATCGATGCGCAAAATGCCCATATTAGCGCCGCGGCGAGTGCCACCTTGTTTAATGCACTCAGTCGTGTCGTTATACATTTGTAAAAAGCCAATTGGGCCTGAAGAAATTCCGCCAGTTGAGCCAACAACATCATTTTTAGGTCGAAGCCTGGAAAACGAAAAACCTGTTCCACCACCAGACTTGTGAATTAATCCCATATCCATTTGAGTTTTAAGGATGCTTTTCATGTCGTCTTCAATTGGTAAGACAAAACAAGCTGAAAGTTGACCTAATTTTGTACCCGCACCGGTAAAGGTTGGGCTATTAGGCAAAAATTCCAAACTTGCCATGGCATTGTAGAACTCTATTTCAGTTTGATTGATTTCATCTTCTGTAGCACCGTATAAACTGTCAGCTTTAGCTAAGTGTCTGGCGACGCGATGAAACATTTCTTCCGGTGTTTCGGTTGGTTGAAGGCTGCGATCTTTGAGTAAATAACGTTTAGTAATTACTCGGAGAGCATTTTCGGAAATATTTAATTCAACTAAATTTTTCTCATCAGGCAAGAGGGCTTTTTGGGACATTAAAACCTCCTTAAAAATAATTCTAATTTAAAAAACTATTGAGAACAAATAGCAAACACCAAGAGAGGAAGGGATTTCTCTTAATGCTTGTTATCTGTCTATTTTAATTTTAAAACAAGGTTCTGCAAATGTATAGTAAGCAGGTTCTTATTTTATTCTTACTTTAATTTGCGTCGTATAAAAGCAGGGACTTCCAATTCGTCTTCAAGGTTTTCTTCAGCCTCAAATTCTTGTGGTTCTACGGGTTGTGGCTGTCGTTGCTGTGGTTGAGGGTAAGAAGAAGGCATACCACCTTGTTGAATAGGAGCGGACATTTTCTCGAATCCTGGTCGTGGGCGTCTATCAACATCGAAGCCAGTAGCAATAACCGTAATTTTAATCTCGCCAGACATTGCTTCGTCAATAATTGAACCAAAAATCACGTTAGCATCCGGGTCGGCGGCTTCAGTAATGGCTTTAGCTGCTTCGTCGATTTCGTACATGCCCATGTCTGGTCCGCCAGTAATGTTGAAAAGTATACCTTTAGCGCCATCAATTGAAAGCTCTAAAAGTGGCGAATCAATCGCTGCACGGGCGGCTTCAATTGCTCGATTATCACCGGAAGCACGGCCAATACCCATTAAAGCTGAGCCGGCATCAGACATAATTGTTCTAACGTCAGCAAAGTCAACGTTAATAATTCCGTGCAAAGTAATAAGATCGGAAATGCCTTGAACGCCTTGACGCAAGACATCGTCAACAATACCGAAGGCATCGAATAAAGAAGTTTTTTTATCAATAATTTGAAGTAATCTATCGTTTGGAATAACAATTAAAGTGTCAACTTTGTCTCTTAGTTCGTCGATTCCGAGTTCAGCAACTTTCATTCGGCGTTGACCTTCAAAAGAGAAAGGTTTGGTAACAACCCCAACTGTTAGGGCGCCAAGTTCTTTAGCAATCGAAGCGGCCAATGGGCCTGCGCCTGTGCCTGTGCCACCGCCAGCGCCATAAGTTACAAAAACCATGTCGGAACCCTTTAGGGCTTCGTAAACTTCATCCTTATTTTCTTCAATTGACTTACGGCCAAGTTCAACATCTGAACCAGCACCTAAGCCTCTGGTAGTTTCTTTACCAATTTGAATTTTAATTGGCGCTTGGTTGTGAACCAGAGCTTGGGCGTCAGTATTAATGACGATAAACTCTACGCCTTTTAATTTTTGAGCGATCATTCGGTTAACGGCGTTACCACCTGATCCGCCACAACCAACAACTCGAATTGTTGCAAATGTTTCTATCTCAGAACCTTTTTCCATATTACTTTTTTCCTTCTTGTTGTAATAAATTATGGTAAAAATTGTTTAAAAAAGTTTTTGGCTTTGCCAAGTACGCCACTTCCTAAATCAAAACCAGCAAAGCTACCTTTGGTAGATTCTTCTATTGCATAAAGCATTAAACCTACACTTGCAGCATACACAGGGTCAGCTAGCTTGTCAACAAAACCACCCATATCTATATTTCTAGTGCCAATCATTGCCGGTAGTCTTAATTCTTCTTTTGTGGCTTCAATTAAATCTTCTAACTTTGAACCACCGCCTGTCAAGACCACGCCGGCTGGCAACATGCCTTCTTTACCGATTTTTTTAAGTTCAGAATTTATTAAAGCAAAGATTTCCCCGAGCCGTGCTTGGATAATTTCTGAAACGTATTTTCTTTCAATTCTTTGATTTTCACCTGAGTCAAATTGGGAAAGAGAAATTATTTCTGATTCACGAATTTTGTCAGGAATGGCTGAACCGTATTTAGTTTTAATCTTTTCCGCAGTTTCAACTGAAGTTCGTAGCCCAATTGCTAAATCATTGGTTATGTGTGAAGAGCCAATTGGAATAACCGCTGCGTGAAGAATATCACCTTCTTCGAAAACAGCTAGAGAGGTTGTTCCGCCACCCATATCTAAAAGCATTGAACCAACTTCTTTTTGTTTTTTGGTCATTATTTTATGAGCGCAAGCAATTGGTGTAAAAACTAATCCTTGAATTTCTAATCCTGCCTGGTAGACACATTTAGTTAAATTTCTAATCGCCGAAGTTGAACCGGAAATTACTAAGGCCTCAACTTCTAGGCGAATACCAGTCATGCCAATTGGATCAACGATTGCTTGTTGACCATCAACGGTATAAGAGCGCGGAATAACGTGAATAATTTCACGATTTGGCGGCAACGCAACAGTTCTAGCCGCTGCTAGAACTCTCTCGACATCATTAGAACCAATTTCGCCATCAGCTCTGGCAATGGCAACAACTCCTTTGGAAATGCTTGTTGAAATATGAGAACCAGAAATTCCAACGACAGCTGAACTAATTCGCGTGCCACAAGTTCTTTCTAATTGTTCTAAAGTATCGGAAATCGCTGAAACTGTATCTTCAATATCAACTACCACTCCTCGGCGAACACCATTATTGGGAACTTTGACAAAACCTTTAACATTTATCATTCCTTCAACAATTTCCCCACAAGTAGCGGCGACTTTTGTGGAACCAATATCTAGTCCAACTAATAGATTATCTTTTGCCATTGGTTAGATTCCCTCCGTTTAACTTTAAATTCAACACAAAACAATTAAAAAAGAAGTTTTTTTTTTGGGCCTTGTATCTATAATAACAAAAATTAATGATGTTTGCCAATGAGGTGATTAAGGCAATGATGAACAATAAATCTTAATTCTTCCTCAAAACTTTTGTTCGATTGCTTAGCATTTTCTAAAACTCTATTTTCAAAAATAAAAACATCGCCTAAATTAACAATTCCCTTCTTAGGGATAGCCGCTTCATTTTCCCAAATTGGAAAACTTAAAACGTCGGTTGGTTGATCGATTTTTCGGTATTTTTGATTTAAATCTTTAATTTCACTTTCAGATACAAAAATAAAGCTAACGACAGCTTCATGGTTGATCCCCTTTTCTTTTAAAAATGTATCCGTTTCGTTTTCAATAATTTCGCGAAGATTTTCCCTATCTTCATTTTTAAGAAATTTAATCTCAACTTTCATTTTGTTAAACTTGTCTTCACGATTTGGGAAACCTCCGACATGTCAGCTTTGCCTTTAAATTCAGCTGATGCCTTACCCATTACTTTGCCCATGTCTTGGATTGATTGGGCGCCAATTTCTTGAATAATTTGATCAACTTTTATTTTAATTTCTTCCTGCGATAATTGTTCTGGCAAATATTTTTTTAAAATTTCAATTTCTTCTTCTTCTTTTTGAGCAAGTTCTGCGCGCCCGCCTTTTTCATACATTTCAATTGAGTCTTTGCGGGCTTTTATTTGACCTTGGAGTACTTGAATAACGTTTTCGTCAGACAATTCTTCTTTATTTTGAATTTCTTTATTTTTTAAAGCACTTTTAAGCATCCTTAAAGTAGAGACTTTGATCTCTTGTTTTTCTTTCATAGCGCTTATGATATCTTGCTCAATTTGGTCTAAAAGTGACATAAATATTCCTTAATAGCCACGTTTTATTTTTCTTCGAGCCGCTTTTCTTCGAGCTGATTCGCGTAAGATTTTTCGTGATAAATCTTTTTCTCGAAAGCGTCGTTTTTTGATTTCAGTTAAAATACCACTTTGTTGAACATCACGAAAAAACCTTCGAAGCATGACTTCAAAAGGTTCGTTTCCGCGTTCTCTACGGCGCGAATTATTATTTCTTTGGTAATTTCTTGAATCCCCTTGATTTTGTCTAGGGGCTTCAATTGGTTTTTGGTTGTCCAAGTTTCAATCACCTGCCTTTCATTCTATGACTATCATACCATCCCACCAAACTTTTGTCCACCCAAAAGATGTAAATGAATGTGGTCAACAATTTGACCGGCATTTTTTCGGGTATTAAATACTAATCGATAACCAGATTCATTAATTCCTTTTTCTTCAGCGAGCTTTTTTGCCACTATTATCATTTTGCCCAAAAGTTCAGTATCTTCTTTGGTGCTTTCAGCTACTGAAGGAATGTGTTTTTTGGGAACAATTAAGATATGAACTGGTGCTTTTGGGTTAATATCATCAAAAGCAACAATTTCTTCATCTTCGTACTCGATTTTCGATGGAATTTCTTTGTTTGAAATTTTACAAAAAAGACATTCATTCATGATTTCTCCTTATAAACTCTCGCCAATTTTCTTTAATCCACTTCTTTTCTAATTTTAACAAATTTTCTAAACCACGACCAATCATCTCGTTTTTAACAACACCGTTTTTATGAGGATGGCGATACGCTTGTTGGTGAGGAGAGCAAAATCCGTGAGCATAATGAGTTAATTCGTGGACTAAAACGGCGTCTATGACAAATTCGGGAATTTCTGGATTTTGAAAATGACCATTAATAGTAATAATAGTAATAGGATTTTCCTTTTTACGCCCGAATTTAATTGAACCAAGTCTTGTGGTGGCTGGTCGGCCGAATTTTACTAATACATTATTAACTAACTTAACGTCTGGAAAATACTTTTGCCAAATTGATTCTAGCCTATTTTTTAGCCATTTGTGATCTCGTTGCATAAGCTTACAATACAAAATTACAAATCAGATTACAAAAAAACCACTGGAGTGCCAGTGGTTTGAATAATAAAGTCATGTTGCTCTTTTGGGTTTTTTACCCTTTTTCAAGAAGATCTTCCTCTTCGACGGCTTCGTCTGGTTCAAGGATTTCGCCCTCGTCAACTGTTTCGTCTGGTTCGAGATCCTCTTCATCAGGGTCAAAGTCTGTAAGATCGCAAGATTCTTCGTCTTCGCTCTCTTCTCTAAGTGGGCTTAAGATTTTTTTCAGTCTGGCCGTTTTTTCATTAAATCTGTCGACATCTTCCTTAGTTAGTAAGCGAAGGCCAAACTTGGCCATTTTGTCTTTGACTTCTTGCAAGCTTCTTTCACCGAAATTACGAAGTAGCAGCAATTCTTCTTCTGAAGACAAGTCTAAATGTCCAAGGGCTGTTATTCCTGCCTTTTCAAGGCAATTGTGTGTTCGGGCAGAGAAATCCAGGACTTTAATCGGCCAAGCTGGTGAGATTTGTTTCAGGCCAATCTTTGAAGGTTGGTTGTTGATTTGAGGAGCTTGAATGGTAAGCTTTACCCACGTGTGTGCAGTATCGTCTTTTCCTTCACTGGCAGATAAAAGAATACGTTTCAAGATATTTTCAGGAATATCAATACTCATTGTGAATTTCGGCATTTCAGTTTCTCCTTTTTCGTATCAGTACCGAACAAAACATCTTAACATTCCCTCTTATTACTGTCAATCTTTTTTTGGGGGAAAATAGTACTTTTTGCCTTTTAAATTTTCAGGCATAAACTCGATTGTTTCCTGGAATTCTTTATCGTCAGTCCACTTGTAGTCTTTTCCATAACCTAAATCTTTCATTAAATCAGTAGCCGCATTTCTAAGTTGTAAGGGCACGGGTTCTAAAGTTTTTTCATCAATATCTTTTAAAGCGGTGACTAAACCGTTATAACTTGCTCGAGATTTTGGGGCGGTGGCCAAATAAGTTGCGCATTGAGCTAAAATAATGCCGGCTTCGGGCATACCTACCATATGAACTGCTTGCATAGTTGCAGTTGCCAAAACCAAAGCAGTCGGGGCAGCATTGCTAACATCTTCGGAAGCAAAAATTACCATTCTGCGAGCAATAAAGACAGGATCTTCACCAGCCTTAATCATTCGCGCTAACCAATAAAGTGAAGCATCGGGATTAGAGCCGCGCATCGATTTAATAAAAGCGGAAATTACGTCGTAGTGCCAATCGCCTTTTTTGTCGTAATAAATTGCTTTTTGCTGAACAGCTTCTTCAGCTATTTTTAAAGTAACTTTTTTATTTAAATTGGTTGCTAACTCGATTGCATTTAAAGCTGTACGAGCATCGCCATTGGATTTTTGAACAATATATTCAAGAGCATTATCTTCAAATTTATGCTTTGGGAAGTAAAGTAACGCCCGTCGGATTAGTTTTTCAAGATCTTTGTTTTTTAGAGCGTTAAGAACAAAAACTTGTAAGCGAGAAATTAAAGGAGCGTTAACTTCAAAGGAAGGATTTTCCGTTGTTGCGCCAATTAAAATAATTGTTCCGTTTTCAACGTACGGTAAAAATGCATCTTGCTGGGCCTTATTGAAACGATGAATTTCATCAACAAAAAGAATTGTTCTTGCGCTGTTAAACTTTAGTCTGTCAGCTGCCTGCTTAGTTACACGACGGACGTCAGCGACACCGGCAGTAACCGCACTAAACTGTTCAAAATGTGATTTGGTGTAGTGAGCAACAAGTTGAGCCAAAGAAGTTTTGCCTGATCCTGGAGGTCCCCAAAGAATAATTGATTGCATATTCCCCTTTTCAACCATCATTCTTAATGGTTTTCCCTTGCCTAAAATATGTTCTTGACCAACGTATTCTTCCAAATTTTTAGGGCGCATTTTTTCTGCCAACGGCTGGAAACTGGTATTTTCTAAATTTTTATCAAAGAGATCTTTATTTTGCATTTTAAAAAAAATCCTTTCGGATTTTAAACATATCAAAAAATCATCTTGCCAACAAGAAAAGTAATTTCTTGTGGATAGTAATTTTTACTCTACTTTGTAAACCTTATCGCCTTCACGAACTTTATCAGTAACTTTTAACCCAACAACATCGCCTTTTTTAGCTTCTGCGACTTCTTTGTGATCAATTTGGATTGAATTAATATCTTGTTCAATGTCGGTCAAATGTCCCTTAATTTCGATTTTTTCACCAACTTTAAGAGAATCTTTGAGATCGACAATACCGACGCCAATGTTTGAGTAATAGTGAGTAATTTCACCTATAAGTTTACCTTCTTTAGCCAATTTCCTCACCTCCTCTCTTATTTTTAGTATATCTTAAATCAAAAAGTCTGCAAGTTTTAAAGTTCTTGTTTTTCTGTGGATTTAGAATTGATAGATATACTCTATATATAGTAGTTGATGCGAAATAGTTGATTTTTGCTAAGATTACTTATATAATCAAATGTCTTATTGAGTGTTGAATGGAGGGCGAAAATGGACGAAACGAATGAATTAAGAATGGCTCCTGGTAGACAGCTGATAAGCGCACTTGAAAAATCAAATAAACCATTAATAATCCCCTTTCCGGCGGCAATGTTTGGCAGTGAATTCTGTTTTGAACAAAATGCCAGGTTAAAGAAGGCACTGCAACTATGGTACCGAATAGATTTTAAGTCCCCTCAAATTTTATGTGCCGGTGGTCTGCAAGACTCAAAAGGTATTAGTTTAGCTAAAAATATGAAAAATATTTTGTGGCGTCGGATAGAAAGACTGGCATTCCCTCATAAGGTTACTGTGGAGATGGAAAAAGCTATTATTCTTGGTGAGGAAGAGTCAACTCATACGGCTGAGCAGATAAGATTTATGAAGTCATTTATAGAAGAATCGAATTTTGATCTACTCATTATAGTTTCTAATTGGTGGCATTTACGAGGAATCTTGCGACTTTTTAGAAATTGTAATTACAAGATGCCGGTTATCGGTGTTGCTTCGCCTACTTGTGGTTCTGCACCACATCGTTTATCACGAGCTATTCAAGAAACAATTCGGTGGTTTGTGATTTTAACCATCGATAAAAAAGGTTATTTCTTTGATCGTTTCCGAGAAAAACGAAAACAAGATGCATTAAAACAATCACCCGCTTTTTAAAGAGCGGGTTTTTTTAAACCAAGTAATGTACTAAACTGACGGTCGTCAACTTACTTTTTGCTAAAACCCGTCTAAGCTATTGACAAAAAGCTCGTCCTATGCTATAATTACCTTGTTCTTTCGGAAGTCCCGAGAGAATTTTTTTAATCCTAAAAATTTGTCTAGTCGGTCATTCGCTAATCGCGGATCGGTACGACTAAGGTGAGTCAAAGGATTAAGGATGAATAAAATATGTTTACTCAAATTATCTCTTACGTTTCTATTAACTCTAAAGAGATGATCAATTGGATAGCTGAAAGTTTCAAGACTATCAAAATGTACATTCACAAATTTGCTAAGAAAAATGCTCAAAAAATTTCTGCCTTTATGATGGCTTCCAAAATGTTATCAGTAATTGTTCTTTTGGCTTTAGTTCCGTTAGATTCGGGTAAAGTTCAAGGGATTCAAACTGAAAAACATGAAGTTAAATTAGATACTTCAAGCCCGGTGGCAGTTGTTGGTAAAAATCGTCAGATTGCTTTAGCTACTGGCGAATCGCAAATTGACTTGCAAACAAAGTCGTCTGCGATCAAAGTTACTTCAGTTGCTTCTAACCAAAGTGAAGTTTCTCAAGACATTGAACGAGATCCTTCCTACTTTAGAGGTTTATATCAAAGAGCTGGTTCGGCTTATGGTATTCCATGGCAGTTAATTGAGGCTGTTCACTATATTGAGACCGGATGTTCCGACTCAACAAACGTTAGCTCTTATGCTGGCGCTCAAGGTCCTATGCAGTTTATGCCTGGTACTTGGAGAGCCTATGGCGTGGATGCTAACGGTGACGGTGTTGCTCAAATCAATAATGTTGAAGACGCTGTTTTTGGTGCGGCTCACTTGTTAGCTGCTGGTGGTGCTGCCGAAGGTGACTATCAATCAGCTTTGTTTAACTATAACCATGCTCAATGGTATGTTGATAAAGTTATGAATGTTGCCCGCGACGCCGGAATGTAATAAAAACTTTAAAACAAAAAAGACCCCCTCTTTATCGAAAGATAAACGGGGTCTTTTTTGGTACGAATTATTTTTGCTATTTTATTGCTTGTCGAACTCGAGTGGCATAATTGCAGTGTTCACATTCTACATTTGGTAAAGGGATGGTGTCTTGGTCAAGGCACTCTTTAATCTTAACAATTGTTGACTCTACCCAAGAATCATCACCTTCGTAAGGAATAATTTGCAGATCAAATTCTAGTTTTCCATCAAAAGCCTTGCGATCAGTTTGGCCATTACAGAAAAGAAAATAGCCAGTTTTAGAAACTTCGAAATTGTTTTTTCTAAATAACCATTGGTAAATTTCCATTTGTCTTTTGTAACCTTGTTTCCATTTATCATCAAGGCTAATTTCGCTTGTCGTGCTAGTAGCCTTATAATCAACGATTAATAACTCTTTTTCAGGCGTAATCCAAACATCATCAATTCCCCCGCCAATAATAAGGTTTGTTGGTGGGTGTAAAAAGGTAATGCCTCGACGAAGGGCATCTCGCCATTCGTCCATTTTTTCATGGTTAAACGGAACAGCATCAATACCATAATGCTTCATTAAAGGGTGGGCTTCGCCATTTGCCCGATGAATATCGAACTCTTTTTTTAACAGTTCATCAACGGCATTATTAAGAGAAAAACCAGGCATTGACGGTCGGCCAATAGCTAAGCGTCTATCTAAATAAAAACATCTTGGACAATTTATAAATAGGTCAATTTTTGATCGACTAACCTTAAAAGGTTCACTGGATTTTGGATTGTAGGTTCTTTGAAATTTAAAATAACTCATAATAATATATTAATAGTAAAGGTTTATTTAGCGATAAAATCTAAGTAAATTCCTGCGATTAAAGCAAGGGCTGATGAAACAAAGATAATAATGTAGATCCATCTTTCGGTTGAAACGTTTAAGGATTTAAAGACGTATGCCATTGCTTCCTTGTCTTCAGGAGACAGTTCGATCTGTTTAACTTTTTCTTCTAGTTGCTTTTCCTTAATAACTTTTGCTCTATTTTCAGAAATTTGAAATCTGTGGGCAAAATAAATTACGAAACCAATTGTTCCCGTGTACCAACATAAATTTAACCAAAATTCGCTAGAACCGCTAAAAATAATGATAATCCTGTAAGCGATGGTCGCCACAACACCAACAATAAAATACATTTCTCTAATCGCTTTGGAATGTGTTTTTAAATTTTCCATTTGTTTTTCCTTTTTTATAAAACAATAATAGTGTATTCTAATATTAGCAAACTGAAATTTTCTTGACAAAGTATTTATCTAAATATATGGTATAAATATAGATAATAAATATTAATTGCGGGGCAGAAAATTCCGTTAATATTCTTATTTTTAAAGTTTTAAAAACAAACAAAAATATATATAATCAATTATTTTTATCTTAAAGGAGGCAAGATGTCTAAGAGGATGTCTGCGAGAAAGAAATCTAAACTCTTTCTTGGTTTAGTGGTACTTGTTTTAGCAATGGTATCACTTTTTTTTATTAACAATAATCTGAAGTTTATGGCAGCGGAAAATCAAACGTTTGCCAGAGTTCCTGTCCCTGGCTATGGGGTCTCTATCGAAAAAGTTAAAGGTGGTGAAAAAGTAGTTGCTGAAAATTTCAGCTCTATTGGCTCGTCTGGTAACCCAGATCTACCAGTTAAATCAATGAAAGTTTTGATTCCGGCCAGTGTTGACCCCAAGTCGGTTCAAGTGTCGCTTTCTGGCAGCCAGAGTTATGAATTACCTGGCAACCATGAAATTGCGCCTGTTCCGCCAATTGCCGCTGACATTGAAAATGGTGAGCAAGTTGAAGATTGGGGTACTGGTAAAAATATCCAAAATGGTAAAAACACTAAAATTTATCAAGCAAATTCTTTATATCCTAAAAACAATATTGAATTAATCAATGTTGGTAATATGCGCCAATATAAAGTGGCAACAGTCAATTTTTATCCATATCAATACAATCCACAAACTAAAAAACTAATTAGAAATTCCGAAGGTGATGTAATTGTTAATTACAAAAAGAAAGCTTCGATTAGCAGCCTTCAAGTAGCAACACCTACAGCTGACAGTGCAAATTTTAGAGATTTATTACCAGGATTTATTGACAATTCCAGTGAAATAAACAATTTATATCCTGAAGGAAGTGTAAGTCAGTCTGGTAAAGCTAACATTGCTAAGGCGGCTGGTAATTCTAGAGGTGGTTATTTAATTCTAACTACTAATAGTATTGTTTCTAAAAGCCAAAAGCTTCAAACTTTTAAAGCTGCTAAGGAAGGTTTAGGTTATTCACCAGTAACAATTGTTACCGAAACTCAATGGGGCGGTGGTACGGGCAATACGGCATCTGAAAAAATCAGAAGTTGGTTAAAGAGCAATTATTCCTCGTATACTTACGCTCTTTTAATTGGTAATCCAGACCCAAATAATGGTGATGTACCGATGAAAATGAGTTGGCCAAGAAGAGCCTCAACAACCTATCAAGAAGCACCAACAGATCTTTACTATGCTGATTTAGACAGCAACTGGGATGCTAACGGTAATGGTTATGTTGGGGAAGACATAACAGATAGTCCTTACATTAACCAATTACCGGAAATATTTGTTGGTAGAATTCCTTTTTACCCAACAGACAATGCCACTATCTTAGATGAAATTTTACAAAAATCTATTGCCTATGAAAATGGTGAGTTTGGTGTAGATTGGGCTAAAAAAGTATTGTATGCTGGTAAACCTTCTGATTCCAACACACCTGGTTACCATCTTGGCGAAACGATAAAAAGAGATGTTGCTACTCCTGCTGGTATGCCTACTATAAGAGTTTTAGAAAAAGATTATGGTTTGGTTCCTACGCCAGAATACATTCCAACAACAATCGACAATGTGATGAAAGCTTGGCAGACAAATAATCCTGGTTTTGTTTTTTGGTGGACGCATGGAAATGAAACTACGGCAGCTAGTATTATAAGTAGCAGTACAACATCTAATTTCACCGCTAATGACAAGAATCACCCGGCTTTTGTTTTCCAATGTTCTTGTTTAAATGGTTCGCCAGAGCAGTCTAACAACTTAGGCTATTCTTTGTTAAAAACTGCGGCTGTTGGAACAATTAGCGCTACCCGTGTATCTTGGTATTTTCCGGGTGAAGTTGATTATACTAATAGTGATACCAATGCAGCCATGACTTATTTAGATGCTAAATTTCTTATTTCGGAAAAACTTGCTGCTGGTCCAGCTCTTTACAAGTTAAAAACTGCTAATGGAACAGCCATTTGGATGAATCACTTAGTCTTTAATCTTTACGGTGATCCATCACTTGGTTACTTGCAAAAATTAGGTCCTGATATTAGAGTTGATCAATTAATTAATACTGACAACACTGCTACACCATACGAAATAAAGGCTAAAGTCTTTTCAAACTTTGCTATTACCGGTGATGTCAAATTGAAATGGAATACAAATGGTGGTAGCACTTATAACACTGTTGTTATGAGTAAAGTGAGTGAAGACAATTATTCAGGCAAGATTGATGCTAAGCCATTAGGGACAAAAATTTATTACTATATTGAAGCTTCTGACACTAAGGGGACAACGGTTGAACCAATTACTGCGCCAACAGAAGTTTTTAATTTCACTGTTAGCCAAGACACTTCTGCGCCAGTTGTCACTAGTCAAGATATAACCGACACAGCTTTCTCAAATGGTCCTTATATTGTTTCAGCTAACATTACTGATGATCGTGGTGTTGGTAGTGCTAAATTATATTACAGTCTTAATGGTAGCGCCGATACAGAGATTGGCATGACTGGTGTTGGTACGGGTCAATTCGAAGCATTGATTCCTGGTCCAAGAAGTGCCGGTGATAATATTGGCTACCATATTGTCGCGACAGATAGTTCCCAAAGCCAAAACCAAACCAGATATCCAGCCAGTGGTAAAATTAATTTTAGTATTTTACCAGTTCAGAAAGTGGCAATTTACAATAGTACAGCCTATGTGCCTTATTTCAATGGATCAAATAGTAATTTTTATCAGGCAGTAAGCGATACTTTGACAAGTGATTCTAAGCAGCGATTCGAGATCAGCGTCTTAACTGATTTGACAGAAGCGAATTTAGCCGATAAAAGCATCTTGGTTTTTCCAGACAATGGACCACAAGGGGCAGCTTTTGGCACAATTAGTAATTGGTTTACTAAGGATAAAACAATTATGCTTTTTGACACTTCTGTTACATATGCTGCTTACACTGGTTTGTTCTGGCCACAATCAGGTGGTTCGCAAAATTATGGTTGGGAATATGGCGCTGGAGTTAATGATCAAAAGATTGTTCTTGAAGATTCGATTACGGCAGACTATAAACTCGGTGATATTATAAATTCAAGCGGCTATCATGTTGACATGGTTACTAGTAAATTACCAACCGATGCTAAAGTTTTGACTACGGCAGCTTCAAATGCTAGTAAGACATACGTTGCTTATAGAGATATACCAACTAATGGCAGAATGATTCTTTTTGGTCCATATTTCCCGTCTTCTGGAGCAATGGCTGAAAATCAAAGACCCATGATTCGAAATGCGGCAGCTTCTTTAGCAAAAGTTATACCAGTTGAAAAAGATACCCAACCACCAACAACTCCGACAGGTTTAGTTTTAACTGTTAAAAATGAAAATACAGTATCCATTGCTTGGAATCCGTCAACTGACAATGTCGCTGTTAGTGGTTATAAAGTGTTAAGAGATAGTATTGAGATTGGTGATGTTTCGACTACCGCATATTCTAATACCGGTTTAAGCGCAGACACAAAATATACTTACCAAATAATGGCTTATGATTCTTCTGGTAATTTTTCTAGCAAATCAAGCTCTTTGGAAGTGACAACCGATCCAAAATCGGGTGACACAACTCCACCGTCTGTACCACAAGCTTTAAGCGCTTATGGAGTAAAGAGTGATTCGCTATATATAGTTTGGTCACAATCAACCGATGATTTGGCAGTAGTTGGCTATAATGTTTTTAGAAACAATCAACAAATTGCCAGTGTGGCAGCAGATGCTTACAACTACCAAGATAACAATCTTTCTCCTGATACGACGTATACTTATTTCGTCAGCGCCTTTGATGCCGCTGGTAATGTTTCGGAAAAAAGCCAGACAATTACAGTAAAAACTATGTATATTGATACTACTCCGCCATCGGTACCTCAGAATTTACAAGTAATGGAAAAAACAACAGATTCGATCACTTTCAAATGGGATGCTTCAACTGATAACTACGCTGGTTTGGTTTACAGAATTTACCGAGATGGTACTTTTCTTTCTGTAACAGGAAATACATTTATTAAAGACACGAGGTTAATAGCATCCGGAACAACATATAATTATACGGTTTCAGCTTTTGATGCATCTGGTAATGAATCAACGCAATCGAGTGTTTTAAGTGTGACAACAGATAAATTAGGTGATGCGCAACCGCCTTCTGTACCAATTGGCTTGAAGGTTAGTAGTAAAACTTATAAATCAATTAATGTTTCCTGGGCAGCATCAACTGACAATGTTGGTGTAACCGGATACAAGGTTTACAGAAACAATAGCGAAATTGCCACAACAGCAACTGCTTCTTATAATGACGATGGGTTAAATTCTAACACAACTTACACCTATCAAGTGGCTGCATACGATGAAGCTGGTAATGTCTCAGGAAAATCAGGTGTATTAACGGTTACGACTGATGTTGCTCAAGTAACGAACGTACAAGTAAGATTAAGATTGATTGATAGCAAATTAACCAGGTATGTCTCAAATGCTAAAGTTACAATATTGGAAACCGGCCAGACAATGCCATACAACAGTCGTACGGGATGGTATGTTAATTCGCAATTATTAGCTCAAAAGACTGTTTACAATATACGAATCGAAGCTACTGGTTACGTTACCCAGACAATTAAGGTAGACACCTCTTTGGCAAAAGCTGCTCCAGGTCTTCCGCCAGGTGTCATAGACCTTAGTCGAAATGTCTACATGGCTAGGGCAAGTGTTATTTCTCGGGTTTGGACAAGTATAACTGGTTGGTTCAGGTAAAAAAGTTTCGCGGTAATTTCAAAAAGTACCCTTGGAATCCCAGGGGTACTTTTGTTTTCTTGACAAATAAAAAATAATTTTGTATCCTACAACTAACATGAAAAAAATATGGTGTAAAATTAATTTTCCTAAAAAATTTACGCCATACCCATGTGCCCACAAAGCCCGCTAGTTGCGGGCATTTTTTGTAATTGAACCTTAAAAATCCAAGTTAAGGGAGGTGAAACTGGTGGTTATTTCTGAAATACCGATACGAATGACTCTGGACGATTTTATTCGTAATCGCCATTGGGACAATGTTTCAGTGATAGAAACTGGTTTATTTTTTAAGGCTCTTCACGCGACTATTTTTCGTCACTGGAATCAAAAAAGAGATGATGGCAAAATCCAGTATTACGAACACCCGTTGGTAGTTGCTGATACGTTGCATCAATTAGGTTTTGACACTGAGGTTCAAATTGCCGGGCT
>JBAYHL010000012.1:0-27443 GCA_041666185.1 Patescibacteria group bacterium
TTTTATTGTTTTATTTTTACTTTTTGTTTATTTTCTGCCTATTTGGGTAGGTTTACCCTTAAGCACAGATCAGTTTTATCATCGTACTTGGCTCAAGGGCTGGATATAGTTTTAAAAATCGTTTAAGATATCATCAGGTACAAAATTATGAATATTGAAAAAATCCATTTTATTGGTATCAAAGGTGTAGGGATGGCCGCTTTGGCAATTTATGCTAAAGAAAAAGGTTATCAAGTTACTGGTTCCGATACAAAAGATTCGTTTGTAACTGATCAAGCATTAGCAAAAGCTGGTATTACAGTTTCTTCTTTTGATGAAAAAAATATTAAAGACAAACCTGATTTAGTTGTTGTTTCGGCGGCATATGGCAAAGACAACGTTGAGGTCAAAGAAGCCCACAAGAAAAAATTAGATATTAAGCCTTATTCTGAAGTTTTAAGTTCTTTCTCACAAGATTCTCAAGTAATTGCTGTTGGGGGTATTCATGGAAAAACAACAACAACGGCTTTAATAAGTTTTCTTCTTACAAAGGCAAACTTGGATCCAAGCTTTATTATTGGTTCAGGGGAAGTTCCCAATTTACCTTCTTCTGGTCATTTGGGTAAAGGTGATTATTTTGTTTTAGAGGCTGACGAATACAGGAAAAGTCCCGAGGATAACAATTCTAAGTTTTTTGATCTTAACCCTCAGATAGAAATTATTACAAGTATAGAAATGGACCACCCGGATGTCTTTTTAACTGACGAAAAAGTTTATGAAGCTTTTTATAAATTTGCTTGTCGAATTCCTCGAAAAGGTTTTATTGTTTTGTGTATTGATTATCCTAAAGCGAAGAAATTGCTCCGTTCTTTAGTTGACAGGAATTTCGAAACTTATGGGTTCAGTGATAATGCTTTATGGCAAATTATTGATTACGAAGAGTCGGTAGACTTCACAAGTTTTAGTATTTTACATTCTGGAACAAAATTAGGTCCTTTTAAACTTAAAATTCCAGGCGTTGGTAATGTTTTAAATGCAACAGCAGCGACTATTACGGCCTTGAACTTAGGGGTTGAAGAAAAAATGATAAAGAAATATCTGCAAGAGTTTGCTGGTGTCAAAAGACGCTTTGAAAAAATTGGTCAAGTTAGTGACGTTGTTTTAATTGACGACTACGCTCATCACCCTCATTCAATTACTTTGACTTTAGAAGCTGCTAAAAAAAGATTTCCTGATTCAAAGCTTTGGTGTGTTTTTGAACCTCACACTTATTCTCGTACAAAAGAGCTCTTGAATGATTTTGGGACTGCTTTTAATGCGGCTGATAAAGTTATTATTACTAATATTTATGCCTCTGCTCGCGAAAAAGAAGTAACGGTTTCTGGGGAAGATTTAGTTCAAGAAATTCGTAAAAATCAAAAACAAGTAAAATATATTGATTCACGAGAAAAAATTATTCAAGAATTACTGGATAATGTTGAAGGTAAAGCCGTCATTGTTACTATGGGTGCAGGTGATATTTATAAAATAGGGCAAGACGTTTTGGAAGGGCTTAAAAATGAAAAATAAATCTGACAAAAATAAAAGAATAACAGACGTTCTCTCAGGTATTCAAGAGCATGTTGTTATGAGGGATTTTACTTCTTTTCACATTGGTGGTGTGGCAGATTATTTTTACAAAGCTGAAACTGTTGATAAATTGATTCAAGCAGTACGTACGGCGGTTGAATTAAGAATCCCTTATTTTATTTTAGGCAATGGCTCAAATATTTTGTTTTCTGATTATGGTCTTGCTGGTTTAGTTATTAAAAATGCCACTTCCAACATTTCTATTATGAAAGAAAAAAGTCAGGTGATTGTCGATTCTGGAGTAATGTTGCCAAGACTAATTATGGAACTAGCTTCCAATGATTTAGCTGGTCTAGAATTTCTTTATGGCGTGCCGGGCACAATTGGTGGTGCTCTTTACGGCAATGCGGGTGCGTGGGGAAATGCAATTGGTGATTTTGTAAAAAACATAACAGTTTTAGAAAAAGATCCTGAAACTGGTATACCAAAAGTTAATCAATACGATGCCAGTTGGTTAGATTTTTCTTATCGTGATTCAAAATTAAAAAAAATGAAAGCAAAGGAAAAACCAGTAATTTTAACTGCTCGTCTTCAATTAGCTCGTAGCCAAAAAGAAGAAATTATTCGTCGATTAAATGTTGCTCAAGAAAAACGTCAAAAGTCTCAGCCCATTGGGCTATCGGTTGGTTCGATTTTTCGTAATCCTTATCCACAAGAATTGCAAAACATTACTGGAACGGGAACGAAAAATATGCCAGAATTTCCAAGGGAAAGAACGGCTGGTTATATGCTAGATCAAGCGGGAGTTAAAAAACTAAAAGTTGGTTCAGCTGAAGTTTCAAATGTTCATGCTAATTTTATAGTTAATAAAAATGGCGCTAGAGCAACAGAGATAAGATCTTTAATTGAAGGAATGCGTGATAAGGTTAAAGATAAGTTTGACGTAACTTTAGAAGAGGAAATTGAATATATTGGTCAATGGTAAGGAGGGGAATTGTTGTTAAAAAATCCAAAAGTTTATAATCCAGCATATACAACTCCTAAAAAAGGATTTCCAAAAATCTATATTTATCTTTTAATTATAGTAATTATTTTAGCAGGATTAATTTATCTTGTTTTTTATTCGTCTTTTTTCAAAATTAAAAATATTATTATTGAAAACTCTAACAATTCGGAAGTTAGCCAAACTTTGGCAAAATTAAATGGTATTAATATTTTTCGTTTTAATATAGGCAGAACTCAAGATGAAGTGTCGGAAATTTTCCCTGAAGTTAAAGGCGTCAAAATTACTAGAGGCTTGCCAAATACTTTAAAAATTCAATTTCAAGAAAGAGCATCGGCTGTTGCTTGGCAAACCCAAGACAAAACATTTTTAATTGATTCAAACGGTGTAATTTACAAAGAAATTTCCTCTACAAGTGAAGAATCTAATAATTTGCCAGTTATAAAAGATAATAATAATGTTGCCATAAGTGAAGGGCAAAAAATTCTTTCCCAAAATTTTTTAAATTTTATAACTGAACTTAGCTCTAAATTTAACGAAACAACTGGTTATAAAATAACTCGTTTTGAAGTTAATGAAACTACTTTTCAAGTAGACGTTATTATTGATCAAAGTTGGAAATTAATCTTTGATACAAATAGAAATGTTGACGACCAGTTATCTGACTTAACAAAGTTTTTAGCCGATCACAAAGACGAAGTTGAACAATATATTGATTTGCGAATTGAGGGGAGAGTGTATTTTAAATAAATGACAAATAAACGTTGGTTAAAATCACCAAAAAAATCCGAAAATATTATTGAACAAATACTAATTAATCGAAGGGTTGGTAAGGAGGAATGGTCCTCTTTTTTAAATCCAGATTTCAATAATCTGTTCGACCCATTTTTAATGAAAGGTATTAAAGAGGCTGTTGAGGTAGTTAAATTAGCTTATCAAAACAAAGAAAGAATTGGTATTTTTGCTGATTATGATGCTGATGGTATCCCTGGTGCGGCTTTGCTTAGTAGTTATTTGAAAGAAATCGGGTTTGAGGTTTCGGTCTATATTCCTTCTCGCGATCAAGGATACGGTTTGAGTGAAGAGGGAATAGACGTTTTAAAAAAAGAAGGTGCTAGCTTACTTATTGCAATTGATTTGGGGATTAGAAATAAAAAAGAAGTTGATTATGCTCAAAAAAATGGTTTAAAAGTGATTATCTTAGACCATCATGAGGTGGGAAAAGATTTACCAAATTGCGTTATTGTTGATCCTAAGCAAAAAGGCGATAAATATCCTTTTCGGGAATTAGCGGCAACTGGCGTAGTTTTTAAATTCATTCAAGCTGTTAATCAAAAATTGCCAAAAGTAAATGATAATTATTTAAAATGGGCCTTGGATTTAGTAGCAATTTCAACAATTTGTGACGTTGTCCCCTTAGTTTCTGAAAATAGGATTTTTGCTAAATTTGGTTTAATCGTTTTAAAGAAAACTAAACGTTTGGGTCTTAAGGAACTTTATAAAAAAATTAATATTACCCCGGAAAATATTGACACTTATTGCGTTGGTTTCCAAATTGGCCCTCGTATTAATGCTCCTGGTCGAATGGATCATGCAAATGAAAGTTTTTATTTATTAATTTCTAATGATCAAAAAGAGGCTAGCAAACTGGCTGAAAAATTAGATTCAATAAATAAAAAAAGACAACAAGAATTAGAAAGAGTTTTAAAAGAAGCTCGAAAAAAAGTTTGCGAAAAAAGTTTAGAAAAAAAGAAAGTTATTTTAGTTGAAGGTAAGAATTGGCCGCAGGGAATTGTTGGTTTAGTTGCTGGAAAACTGATGGAAGAATTTTCTCGGCCTGTTATTGTTTGCGAAGAAAATAAAGGTAATCTTCGTGGTTCAGCCCGTTCGATTGACGCTTACAATATGGTCGAAGCTCTAGATTTTGCTAAGGACTATTTACTTAAGTATGGTGGTCATAAAAAAGCTGCCGGATTAACGCTGGAGCTTAAACACCTCTCGAATTTATATGATAAATTATTGGAAATTGCTGAAGTGAAAATTAAAGACGAAGACCTACTCTCGAAAATCAAAATCGATGTTTGTTTAAAAAAAGAAGATTTAAATTTGTCTTTGTTTGATAAAATTAAAAAACTTGAACCTTTTGGTTTGGGCAATCCTCGTCCGGTTTTTCTTTTGGAAAAAGCTAAAATAACAGAAATAAAAACTGTTGGCAAAGAGAATCGTCATCTTAAATTCAAAGCCGATGGTGTTTCGGCGATTGGTTTCGATTTAGGTTTTTTGGCAAAAGATTTAGACGATTCTAAAATAGATATTGTTTTTACTTTAGATGAAGACAACTGGTCCGTAAGAAAACTACAATTAAAAGTTTTAGATCTAAAGCTCTCAAATCATTAGTCTCTTGGCCATTGACAGACTGAATTATTTGTATTATTATTTACTTCTGCATTCTAAGACAAGGGGAGGGTTTCGGATTGAAAATAGGGCGTATCTTTGGAATACAGATTCTGATAGATCGTAGTTGGTTTTTTTTGTTTTTTCTGGTGGTTTTTGGAATAGGCAACAGAGTGATTCCTGCGGACTGCCCAGGATTAACTTCCTTTCAGAGATTTGCTTTAGCGATTCCTACAACGATTTTGCTTTTTTTATGTGTATTGGCTCATGAATTAGCTCATGGTTTATATATAAAAAAAGCTGGTCTAAAAGTAGAAGGTATCACACTATTTTTACTTGGGGGCGTAATTGTTGCAAAGGTAAATCCAAACAATCCTACCGATGATTTTAAGATTGCTGTAGCCGGTCCGATAACCAGTGTTTTACTTGCAACTTTGTGCTTTGTGCTTGGGTGGTTTGCTGGTACTTGTTATGGATTGATAGCGGTCGAATCTGTTTTTGTTTATCTTTCTATGACAAATGCCGCCATTACAATTTTTAACTTATTTCCAGGACTTCCATTAGATGGAGGAAGAGTCCTGAGAGCGATTATCTGGCAAGTTAGTGGTAATGAAGAAATTGCTAACAAAATTGCTTCTTTTGTTGGGATGTTTTTGGCTGGAGCAATGATAATGTTTGGCATGATCTTATTTGTAACAGCGAATTTTGTAGGTTTATGGTTTTTATTTGTTGGGCTGTTTTTGTATAGTGCGGCTCACGCATCTTCAAAATCGTTTAAGATGCAAGATCAATCTTCAAAGATAGAAGCCTAAAGACAAAGGGCAGGTTATTTAACCGCGCCCTTTTTTAAAATTACATTTAAAGCATTGAATGCTTGGCGATATTGTACTATAATAACCTCAAACATTACTTAGGGGGCGTAAATTGACAACTAGAATTTCTTTTGGGACAAAAAGGGAATATCTGCTCAAATCTCGTAAGATAGATTTAGAAACATCGCATTTTAGTTCCTGTCGCGCGATGATGGAGCATCCTTCTTTCGAAGAAATTGTTGGACTTGGTAAAGATGCGATTGTTTTAATGCTGAGAGATATTAAGCGTAGTCTTGAAATTGGTATCCATTGGCGATTCATGGCAATTTGTAAGATTGCTATGAATGAAAACATAAAGCCAGTAGAAATTCCTGAAAAATCAGCCGGTCGTGTTGAACAAATGCGTCGCTTGTATCTTGTTTGGGGTCGAAAGCACGGATTTGTATAGGAGGTGGTTATGATGGATAAATCTAAGATCTTGAATTTTACATGGCAGTTATCTGGCCAACTGGCGACCGGTGGTAAGCCAACTTACAGTGAACAGCTTGATTGGCTAATGTCTCAGGGCATCAGCGCAATACTTTCATTAGAAGAAATTCCAGATAGTTTAGAATCAATGATGACTAAAAGGGGTATTGCTCATCTTGTAGTTGAAGTACCTGATGATTATGAAGAAGGAAGCTATAGAAAAAGAAAACCTACGACTAATCCAGAACAACTTGTTAGCTACTTTGGTTACGTAACTGATATGCCGATGAACGATTGGAAAAAAATAACTATGTTTATTAATTCCAACATTGAATCTGGTAAAAAAGTTTTTGTTCATTGTAGCGCTGGTATCAGACGTTCACCGCGGGTAGCTAACAATTATCTTCGTCAGCAGATATCGCTTATTGGCTGGTGGCGGCCGTCAGTTGAAGTGTATGATTATTCTTTTAATAATATATGGATGCTGGCATGCGAAATGTTTGGGCAGGTTTTTATATTTGACTCTTATGGTGTTTACAAAAGACTAGATGCGAAAGAAATTTCTTTTCATGGAAGACGTTATCCTTCAAAAAATTTCCAAAGACTTGAAGTTTGTAGGATTTTAATTGAATATAATAGTCGTTGTAACATTTGCGGACGCTATCAATTCCAAATTGGCTCTAAGCGCTGGAAAAGTATTCGTAGTCATGGTGGCATAGGTGTTTACGAGCCTACAACTGATTGGAAACTAGAAGATGTAGTTAGTGATATCTATTGGCAAAGCAGATGTTTGAATGGTAAAGGGCTTTTGGCCAACACTTCTATTGTTCGCGAGGACAATTACAATTGGCTTTTTGCCCACCAGTCTTTATTAGAAGATCGTGCTAAAGAGGCGATTGAAATTTTAATTTTGGCTCTTGATGAAGATGATAGAAAAAATACTTTGCGAAAAACTGCCGCTAATGCTTTAACGGAATTGTTTCGTCATCGAACTTGTGGTTGTTTTAATCAAGAAAGCCTGGTGGTAATGAGAAAAGCTCACCAATGTCTTGAAAAAACACTTACAGACACTCTGGCTGGTAAATATACTTTGCCGACCGACAGGCTTATGAAAAGCATCGTTCAAAGTAGAATCGAAGATTCGATCCAAGCTTTCCGTGAGGCAATTAATGCTCACAGTCCACACTATCATCACCCAAGCTAATCGCTTGGGTTTTTTTAACTTTTCTTTAGGACAATTTTCGCGTATCATTAAAAGTCTGAAGGAGCATGTAATATGACTGGAAAAACCCATCAAATATTAGGACTTACAACCGGACTAACTTATTATTTAATAAGTGTTGAGCCAACTTATGCGCCCGCAACTTTAGGAGCAGTTCTGGTATTTTCTTACTTAGCAGCGTTATTGCCAGATATTGACCAGCCCGGTGGTAAGCTTTGGCACATGTTACCATTTGGGCATACTTTGGGAAAGATTTCTGACCCATTTTTGGAACACAGAAACTTAACCCATTCGTTTTTAGGAACAGTTCTAGTAGCGATTGGTTTTTATTTTTTATTTAAATCTTTCCCGACTTATTGGGGAATTAATACACAAACAGTTTTTATTGCTAGTATTGTTTCGTATTTAAGCCATCTTTTTGCTGATTTGTGGACTAATGAAGGTATTCCAATCTTTTTTCCATATAAAAGATTTTTTGGACTTCCGCCTAAACCATTTGATGGCTTTCGTGTTGCCACTGGTAAATGGTTTGAAAATTTAGTTATTTTTCCTATATTAACAGTTTTCTTGATCGTCTTTGTTTTAGTAAATTTTTCTTTGATTAAAATTATTTTGTTTAAGTAAGCGATTTATCCATTGACTTTTCTTGAGAAAAGATTACAATATAGGCGAATCTAATTGTTCGTTTGAAAAGTAGGTAGAGGAGGGACGAAAATGCGATCAGTAATTTTAGCAGTTTTTGTTGTTGTTTTTGTCGTTTCTGGCTGCGGCGGAGGTGGTGGAGGTAAATCAGTTTTTGACGATCCAACAACCGCTAATTCTCCACATGGTAGTTGTTCTTTTGAGGACAGAGCTTATTCGCCGGACGGTGAGTACTATACTCAACTTGATAGAACACATTTTATGGTGAGTGTCTATCTAAAAAATGGTCAGTACCACTTAAGTCTATTGGGATCTGGTTTTGATCTCAAAGGCATGTGCTGGTCAAGAGACAATAAACACATAGTGTTAATGTATCACAATGCCAGTGGTAACTGGCTTCACTATTACTCTTCTGAAGATGGCAAGCTAATTAAAATGCTTGGTCCAAATGAAATTTCCAGCGGTGGTTATTACCACTACCTTGTCTTTAGTCCAGAGGGCGACTATCTTTACCTGTCGTATAAGGGAGAGTCTATAGACTATAAATTTACACCCAATTTTCTTCCCGCTTAGGCGGGATTTTTAATACATAAATTTTTATGTTAATTTAAAATAGAATATAATAAAAAAATAAAGGAGAATTATGCAAGAAACTTTAAATGAAACCTTTCCCGAAGAAAAATTTGAAGAAATGAGTTCTGAAGAAAAAATAAAAAATTTAGAACAACAAGTTGAAAATCTAACTTCCATAGTTCAAGGGCTTTTAGAGGATAGAAAGCAGCTACAAAGAACAGGTGTTTTAAATAAAGATCCTGAAACTCCAGAGGGTACTTATTAATTAGCGGACGTAACCGATCTCCATGTAGTAACCCTGTGGCTTATCGCAAGAAGGGCATTTTTCGGGTGCAGAAGTGCCTTTATGAATATAACCACAGTTTAAACATTTCCATTCAACTTCAATCTCTGTAAGGTAGAGAGTTTTTTCTTCAACTCTTTTAGCTAATTTTAAATATCTTTCTTCGTGTTTTTCTTCAACTTCACCAATTTCTTTAAAAACGTCAGCAATTTCATTCTCATTTTCTTGTCTGGCAATTTTTTCAAATTCTGGATACATGGTGCCCCATTCGTATTTTTCACCGGCAGCAGCAGCTTTTAGATTTTCTAGAGTCTCACCAATAGCATGAATGTCGTAGTGATTAGTCATTTCAACTTTACCCTTCATTAATTCGTACTCTCTTTCAGCGTGAGCGCGTTCATTGTCAGCAGTTTCTTCGAAAATTCGAGCTAGCCAAACATAACCATCTTCGAGAGCTTTTTTGGCAAAAAAAGTATACTTGTTGCGAGCCATTGATTCACCGGCAAAGGCTTTAAGCAAATTAGATTGAGTTTGTGACATATTATCTCCTTTTAATTTTATTCTAAATGATTATCTAATTTTTAACAAATAAGTAGACCAAATTGTTCTTAAACCGCTTCGTTACACCGCGTAGGTGTAACATGGTTGGTTCTAATCTATTGAATTGTGGAAAATTTTATGATAACATTGTATCAATTCTGTACGTCAGATGAACATTAAATTATTAAGGGGGTAGGAAAATGTCGAATTATTGGAAGGCAGTGCTGGTTTTGTTTATGGCAGCTTTATTACTGACAATTATTGTTGGTAAATGTCGGCCGGACGAAATAAAAGCGTCTAGCTGTACAGAGGAAACTAATCAGACGATTGTTGATCAGGTGATTGTTCAGGAAGAAGATTCGACACAAAATCAGATTCAAGTCGAGGAGAATTCGTTAGAAGTCAAGCGTCAAAAGCTACGCCAGTTATTGCTCAATTCACCCAATACTCTTAAATTAATTCACGACAATGGTTTGCAGATCCATGATTTCATTGATCCGAAATGGAAAGTCTCACCATTAGACGAAGAGCGATTAATCCGTATTGATCGCGAAAATCAGTGCGTAATTGCTTTTAAAGATGGTCTGCCAAGGTACATTTTTAAGTGTTCGACTCGGGCAGATTGCTACGGCAAAGATGTTTTTGGTATTTTTACAATAACAAGCATGGAAGAAAACCATTGGTCAAAAAAATATTGTGTTTGGATGCCACATGCCCTTCATTTTTATGGAGATATTTTTATCCACGCTTCCAATGTTATTGATCTTTTGGGCCACAAGGCTTCGCATGGTTGTATTCGTCTTCATCCAAAAACTGCCAAAGTTTTATATCACAATCATGCCCGCATAGGAGAAAAGGTTGAGTTTAGGTAGTTAACCTACTTGATTTTTGCTTAAGATTATGGTAACATAATGCCAAGCTAGTTAGTCCGGCCGGTCGGATTATCCGACAAGGGGTAGCAAACGGCACAAGCTTCCAAATGGTCTAAGGATCACCATTCGTAGAATGGCCGCTTTCCTTAAGCGCTACCAACCGCTTAGGATCAAAGGAAACAAACTATCTAGTGCTATCATATGGCTCGTGTAATCACGAGCCTTTTTAAAATAATTTAATTATTTGGCAGACAAAAATCTTTAGGGTATAATTAGAACACTATGGCAAGTGATCAAATTATTTTTGTTTGTTCTAATTGTGGTCAAGAATACACTAGATGGCAAGGCAGGTGTGATGGTTGTGGTGAATGGAATACTTTAAAAGAATTCCATGCCGGAGGTGGGGACTCACAAGTTATTGCTGATTATCCAAAATCGGAAGTTGTTGAATTAGAAAAAATTAAAAGTACTAATTTTAAAAGAATCGTTTCAAAGATTGATGAGTTCAATAGAGTTTTAGGTGGAGGGATAGTTCCTGGTTCCATTTCTATTTTAGGTGGTGATCCAGGAATTGGTAAATCAACTCTTCTTTTACAACTTTCAGCCGAAATTCCAAATGTTTTATATATTTCTGGTGAAGAATCTTTGGAGCAGATAAAATTACGTTTTAATCGTTTAGGCTTAAAGTCAAAAACTCTCAAGCTTTATTCGGAAATAAATCTTGCCGCTATTATTAAAACAGTTCAAAAAGAAAAACCATCATTAGTGATTATTGATTCTATTCAAACTATTTATTCAAGCAATTTTCCTTCGACAGCAGGTTCGATTGTTCAAGTTAGAGAATGTGCTATGAAGTTACAACAATTAGCCAAAACAACTTCGACGGCCGTCATGTTAGTTGGTCATGTTACTAAAGATGGATCAGTTGCTGGTCCTAGAACTTTAGAGCATATTGTTGATGCAGTTTTATATTTAGAAGGAGAGCGTTTTCATGGGCACAGAATTTTGAGGGGCGTTAAAAATCGTTTTGGGGCAACTGACGAAATTGGTATTTTCGAAATGACAGAAAAAGGATTAATGGAAGTTAAAAATCCTTCCAAGCTATTTTTGTCTGAAAGGGTAAGTAATGTTCCGGGACTTGTTGTGACTGCTACTGTTGAAGGTAGCCGAGCTTTGCTGGTTGAAGTTCAGGCGTTAACTGCCCCGACAGTTTATGGGTTGCCACAACGTAGAACTTCCGGGTTTGACTTAAATCGTTTACAATTACTTTTAGCTGTTTTGCAAAAAAGAGCTGATGTTAATGTTTCTAATCAAGATGTTTTTATTAATATTGTTGGTGGTATAAAAATTAATGAGCCAGCGGTCGATTTAGCAGTTGCTTTAGCTGTTGCTAGCTCAATCAAAGGAAAGATTATTAATCCTCACTTATGTGTTTTTGGTGAGGTTGGTCTTTCTGGCGAAATTCGCCATGTTTTGCTAGAATCTCGTCGCGAAACAGAGGCAAAAAGATTAGGTTTTACTAAATTTATTAATCAAAATTCAATTGCTGAAGTAGTAAGGAGTTATTGTGTATAATTTTAGCAATGCTGAACAAATTAATGTAACCATCTTTTTTATTGTTTTAGCAGTGGCAATTATTTTACTTGTTCTAACAAGAAAACTTCTAAAAATTTCTTTTCCTTATTTTTTTATGGGGTTACTTGGAGTTATTGTTGGATTGCTTATTGGCTCGCAAGCAACAGCACCTCTTTCAAAATTACCTGGTCCTTATGGTACATGGGTGCCAATGATTGTTAGTGTTTTTGTAACAGTGGCATCTTTGGATTTATTTATTGCTCAAGCAAAACCAGCTTCTGACTTTTTTCATAAACTTATGACAAAGATTTTTGGAACACAAGAAAATGAATTTGAAAATCAAATTGTTGTTGATACGTCATCTTTAATTGACGGTCGTTTAGAACAAATTGCCCAAAGCGGTTTTATTTTAGGAAAAATTTTAATTCCTCAATTTGTTTTAAGAGAATTACAACATGTGGCTGATTCTGACGAATCTTTGCGTCGAGCGAAAGGTAGGCGAGGGATGGAATCATTAGATAGGATGCAACATAATTCTAAAATACCTTTAGAAATTATTGATGATTTTGAAAATGCTAAAGAACCGGTTGATTTAAGACTTATTAAAGTCGCTAAAAAAAGAAAAGCAAAAATTATTACCGTTGATTATAATTTAAATCGTATTGCTAAAATTCAAAAAGTCGAAGTTCTAAATGTTAATGAACTAGCCGAGAACTTAAAACCATCTTTGATTCCCGGTGAGGAGATTTTAGTAAAAGTTATTCAAAAAGGTAAAGAGTCTGGTCAAGGAGTTGGTTATTTGCCTGACGGAACAATGATCGTTGTCGAAAATGGTGAGAATTTAGTTGGTCAAGAAATTAAGTGCGAAGTTGTTCGCATTTATCATACAGTTGCCGGTAAGATGATTTTTGTTCAACCTCGTAATCGTCGAGGAAGCAGAAAGAGCTACTAACTTAAAGAGTGGTTTTAAGATATTGAGAGCTATTAGTAGTGCCACCACTCGAATTAATAGTCCTAAAAGTAATATAGTAATTTTGGCCGTTAATTAAATTAGAAATCCTTGTTGATTGTTGTTGACCAGGAGTGGCGGTTAATTTTTGGTTAGCATCCCCTAGGTTGTTTTTTGCATCGGAAACATAAACTTCGACTGTTGTTAAGTCAGCATCTTTTGGATTAACCCATGAAGCGTCAAAATATGTTGGTCCAGGATTTAACGAAACCGAACTAACTTGTCCGGGAGGGTTAGTGGTGGTGCCGCCTCCCTTAGTTACAACAATAGAATCTGAACTCGTAAGATTACTGTCGTCAGTAACAACGGCAGAAATTCTATGCTTTCCAGTAGAAAGGCTGTTGGCATTGTAAGAAATTCCGTATGGTTTACTTGTATCGGTGCCAACCGAGACATCGTCAATTAAGAAATTCACTTCTTTAATACCTACGTTAGATGAAGCATCAACGGAAATTGTGAAAACTCCAGAAACAATACTATTATTGGCTGGACTTTTGATTTTAATAGAAGTTTTGCTATCAAGAGCGGCACAAGTTTTGTCTCCTTCAGGAACGCCGGCAGAAAGCAGTCCCATGGCAGCAGCGTAAGCTCTAACTGGTTCTTCCCAAGCTGGGTTGTCTGGCTGCTCTGAGTGAATGTCTGAAACAACTTTTTCGTCGACAAATTGGTCTGGACAATCATCGGTTGCTACATGACCAGTGTATTTATCAACCCTAATTACACCAACATCAGTTGAGCGTTTCTTTGGTATCTGCCAAGAAGCGAAAATATCGGTAATGGTTTCACCGCCAGATGGGAGTTTGTTAGTATATTTGTCAACTGTAAAATCTTCGATTCCTTGAGGGACAGCGAAGTCTTCGGCTGGCTTGTCTGATAATGCCTTTGCCATAAAGTCGTGCCAAATAGGGGCAGCTGCCATTGCACCAGCCGCGCCTGCTGTCATTGATGTGTTATCGTTATTACCAACCCAAACACCAGTAACAATTTGAGGAGTGTAACCAACTGTCCAAGCGTCACGATATTCAGAAGTTGTTCCAGTTTTAACAGCTACCATTCGGTCGTCAAAATAGAGAGCCGAGCGTGAGCCAAAAACATATGAGCGAGCTTCGTTATCGGACAAAATTGAAGATATCTCATAAGCAATTTGAGGGTCTAAAACATTGTGTTTTTCTTCCTTGTATTCTTCTAAAACCTTACCTTTAGAATCGGTAATTTTTAAAAATGGTGTTGTTGGTGCAAGAGTGCCACCATTAGCAAAAACTCCATAAGCAGTTGTTAAGTCTAAAAGTTTTACTTCACCACCACCCAAAACTAAAGAGAGGCCATAACGATCTTTGTCATTTAAAGTAGTGATTCCCATTTGATGAGCTTGGTCTAGAACACTATCCATACCAGCAAGATAAAGTGTTTTAACTGCTGGAATATTGAGTGAGCCAGCCAAAGCTTTGCGCATACTTACTGGTCCGTGGGTTTGGCCATCGTAGTTTTGAGGAGTGTAATTACCAAAATCGGTTGTTACGTCCCAAAGAGTAAAACTAGGGTTGTATTCTTTTTTAAAAGCAGTGGCGTAAGCAATTGGTTTAAAAGCAGATCCCGGTTGTCGTTCAGCGATAGCCACGTTGACCTGACCATCGATTGCTTGGTCAAAGAAGTCGATTGAACCAACCATAGCTAAAACTTGACCGGTTTTAGGATCAATTGACACCAAAGAGGCGTTAGAAGCGTTAATACCATCGAATTTTTTAGCTGCTCCAGAAGTAACTGCTTCCTCGGCTTTCTTTTGTAATTCACCATCTAAAGTGGTGGTAACTTGAAGGCCGCCTTCTTCAACTGCTTGTTCACCATATTTTTCAACTAATAAATCCTTAATATACATTACAAAGTGAGGAGCGTTAATATCTTCTTTCTTAGGAATAAAGGCAATATTTCGAGCGTCTTTTTTGGCAACATTAGCTTGATCCCTAGTAACATAACCAAGATCAGCCATTGAGTCTAAAATCCAATCAACACGAGCTTCTCGTTTGTCAGGATGGATCCCGTAAGGTGAATAATAACTTGGTCTTTGAGGTAGGGCTGCCAAAGTTGCAGCTTCAGCGAGAGTAAGGTCTTTAGCTTTTTTGCCTAAGAATGATTCTGAAGCAGCTTCAATTCCGTAAGCATTTGAACCGTAAGGAATTTCGTTAAGATACATGGTTAAAATTTCATCTTTGGAATACATTATCTCAATTTCGATTGTTAAAATTAATTCCTTAATTTTTCTTGTAATTGTTTTTTTAGGGTCCAAAAGAGCGTTCTTAACATATTGTTGAGTAATAGTTGAGCCACCGGAAAGATAATTACGTTTGCGCATTATATTATAGTAAGCAGCTCGCAGAATGCCCTTAAAGTTTACCCCATGGTGTTTATAAAAAGTGCGATCTTCAGCTGTAATAGTTGCTTGTTTTACAACCTCAGAGATATCGGAAGTACCAACTATAATTCTTTTTGTATCACCATGAATAGCATAAAGCTCGTTACCGCTGCGATCATAAATTTGAGTCGCCGCCGCCGCCTGACGACTCTTGATCTTACCAGGTGTAGGCAAATCTTTAGCGTACCAAGCAAAAAGAACTAAAATTAATAAAACGAATCCTAATAAGATTCGGAGCGTCCAAATCTTGATATTTTTCTTAGTAAATTTTTCTTTACTAAATATCTGTCTAATGTTAAATGGTTTGTGAAAAGGCCATAGTCTCTTTAGGTTCATAAAATCCTTTCTGTCCTTTACCCTGACACCAATATTTTATATCTACTATACTATATCTATTATATCATTGTTTGTGTAAATTTTAACTGCGAAGCAGATATTGGTGTTGGGGTTTACATTCTACCATTATTCAAGTTAAAATAGAATGTGTAAAGGAGAAAGATGACTATTGACGAACTTTTATCTCGCGGAGTAAATGAAATTATTGTTGAATCATCTCTTAAAGAGAAACTAGATTCCGGACGCAATCTTCGTGTTAAATATGGTATTGACCCAAACAAACCAGATATTCATTTGGGTCACGCTGCGCCAATTAGAAAATTAAAGGCTTTCCAAGATTTGGGCCATACAGCAGTTTTTATTATTGGTGATTATACAGCAAGGATTGGTGATCCTTCTGGTAAAGATAAAACTCGCGAAAGCGTTTCGCTAGACGATATTAAAGAAAACGCTGAAAAGTTTTTTGCTCAAGCTTTTAGAATTCTAGATAAAGAAAAAACCGAAATTCATTTGCAAAGTGAATGGTTCGAGAAAATTGATTTAGAAAAAATAATTGGGTTGATGTCTAAGGTTTCAGTTGCTCAAATTATTGAACACGAGACATTTAAGAAGCGTTTGGAAAAACAACAGTCTTTTATGCTTCATGAGGCGATTTACCCAATTCTGCAAGGATACGATTCAGTTGCGGTTAAGGCTGATATTGAACTCGGTGGAGCAGATCAAAAATTTAATCTTTTAATGGGTCGTCAGATCCAAAAAGCTTATAATCAACCACAGCAAGATGTCATGATGATGAATTATTTAATTGGTTTAGATGGCAAGGAAAAAATGTCCAAATCATTAAACAATTATATTGCCATTAATGATATTCCAGAGCAAATGTATGGCAAAGTAATGTCGATTCCAGATGATTTGATTTTGCACTATTATGAACTTTGCACCGATGTGACAATGGATGCTTTAAAACTACTTAAAAAAGAATTAGATTCGCCAGCTGGCGAAGGTAAAAATCCTCGCGATGTTAAAGCGGAATTAGCTAAGGTAATTGTTGAAATGTATTATACTGCCGAAGATGCTGAAAAAGCAGCAGGGGAGTTTGATAAAGTTTTCGCTCGCAGAGAAACACCAACAGAAATGCCAATCTTGTCAATGGAAATGAAAAGCATACGTTTAGATGATTTGTTGTTAGATTGTAAATTAGCATCGTCTCGGGCTGAGGCAAAGCGGCTCATTGAACAGGGTGGGGTAGAGGTCAGTGGTAAAAGAATTACTGATTCGTACAAAACAATTCAATTACAAGACGAAATGATAGTTAGAGTTGGTAAAAGAAATTTCGCAAAAATTAAAATTAAAAAATGAACGAATTAAAAAATATTATTACAGAGTTAATTAAGAAAGAATTTCCTGGCTTAAAAGAAATTCTTGATTTTAGCATTGAAGTGGCGCCAGAAAAATTTGGTGATTTTTCAAGTAATGTGGCAATGGTTTTGTCGAAGAGGGTGGGTGAAAGTCCGGTAGAGATTGCTCAAAAGGTAGTTGAAAAAATCAAGGATAATCAAATAATTGAGAGAGTGGAAGTTGCTGGTCCTGGTTTTATAAATTTTAAAATGTCACTCCCCTATTGGCAGGAAAAAATTTCCGAAATTTTAAAAACTGGTAGTAAGTATGGCGAAAATAATATTGGTCAAAATAAAAAAGTAAACGTTGAGTTTATCTCCGCCAACCCAACCGGTCCTTTGACTGTTGGCAATGCTCGCGGTGGAGTAATTGGTGATTGTGTTGCTTCAGTTTTAGAGAGATCTGGTTTTCAAGTTACTCGCGAATATTATTTTAATGATGCCGGTGGCCAAATTGATATTTTAGGCCATTCAATTTTAGGTGATGATAAAGCTGAGTATAAAGGTGATTACATTGAAGAGCTTCGCAGTCAAATTCAAGCTAAAGATTACAAAGAGGTTGGAAAACTTGCCGCCCAAATTATGATTGAAAGAATCAAAAAAACTGCTGGAGAGATGGGAATAAAATTTGATGTTTTTTTTGCTGAAGGAAAAGATCTTCGTGATAAAAATAAAGTTACGCAAACTCTAGAGTGGTTGAAAAGTAAGGATTTAACTTACGAAAAAGACGGTGCGACTTGGTTTTCTTCAACTAAATTTGGTGATGATAAAGACAGAGTGATTGTAAAAAGTACTGGTGAGCCGACATATTTTGGCGTTGATGCTGCCTATCACAGGAATAAATTTGAAGAAAGAAAATTTGATCGTGTGATTGATATTTGGGGGGCCGACCATCATGGTGATGTTGCGCGTATCAAAGGTTTTATTAAAGCTTTAGGCTTTGAAGACAAATTTGAAATTGTTTTACATCAATTTGTTCGTGTTACAGTTGACGGTAAAGAAGTTAGAATGTCTAAAAGAACTGGCAATTTTGTTGCTGTTGAAGACGTGTTAAAAGAAGTGGGTAAAGATGCTTATAGGTTTTTTATGCTTGCCTACGACTTAAATAGTCACCTAAATTTTGATTTAAATTTAGCTAAAGAGCAGTCACGAAAAAATCCTGTTTATTATGTGCAATACGCGTACGCAAGAATATGTAGTATTTTGGCAAAATCTAAAGTAGAAGTTTCTGATTCAAAAGAAATAAATCAAAATTTGAAATTGTTAAAAGAGCCGGTAGAAATAGAATTAATCAAGCAATTAACAAAACTGCCAGAAATTATTAGTGAAATTTCAGCAAACTATCAAATTCAAAGGCTACCTTCTTATGCAATGGAATTGGCAAATGCTTTTCATGGGTTTTACGAAAAGTGTCCAATTTTGCAAGCCGAAGAGGAATTAAAAATGGCTCGCTTGGAATTACTAAAAGCAACTCAAATAGTTCTCAAAAATACCCTTGGTTTGATGGGTATTTCCGCTCCAGAGAAAATGTAAAAATAGGACTAAGAATGGTTAAAATTATTATTGTTGATAAAAATAATCAAGTAATTGGTTCGAAAGAACGCGAAAAGGTTGATCCGCAAAATGATATTTGCAGGATCTCGATTTTATGGATAACAAATTCCAAAAATCAAGTTTTGTTAGCTCAAAGAAAGATGAACAAAAAATATAATCCAGGTAAGTGGGGTCCGGCAGTTGGTGGGACTAATGAGGAAGGGGAGACCTACGAAAGCAATATTTACAAAGAAGCAGAAGAAGAAATTGGACTGGTGAGTCAAAGCTTTGCACAAGGACCTAAATTTTTTCTTCCAATGCCAAATAAAAGATTTTGCCAAAGTTTTTCTTTAAATATTGATTGGTCATTAGATCGATTCAAAATTCAGGAGGAAGAAGTCGAGCAAATTAAATGGTTTAATAAAGACGAGTTGTTCAAAGGACTAAAAGAAAATCCAGACAACTTTACTTATACTGTTCGTAATCTAGCAAAAATTAATTAAACGAAATATTCTATATATTTGATTTTTTTTGTTCTATTAAGATTGATTATTCTGCTAAATCGTGTTAAAATTTTAATATTGTTGTCTTAGTGAGGAGGTAGTATAGATGTCTAATGAAGAAGGAAAAGACAGTGTTGGGCAACCCGTTCCTAAACAATCTAGACAAGGGATTCCAGAAGCTGCAGATTATATTTTTATGTTTTCTGTGGCAGGTCGCATAGGCTATATTTTTTTAAGCGATCCTATTAAACAAATTTCATCAAGAATAATTTCGGGTATTGATACTGGTGGTATGAAATTTGTTATGATGGGTGGAACATGTGCTACTAGACAATTGACTTCACAAGATATTACTCTCAAGGATGCGTTCAGCGGACTTTTAAAACAAGAAGATTTTTCTGGTATTGGCAATAATATTTCTTCTAGCGCAACAAAATATATTGCCTGTTTTAGATTTAACGGCAAGAGCTTTGTGTACCAATTACGTAAAATGGTGGAAGTTATTAGTGAGCGTGAGATTGTGTTGACAGGTATAGACAACAGTCGTTTTGTAGTAAGTGGTGATAATCTTGAGATGTATTGTAGGCAAGTAGCCAAAGACAATGATGACAATAATAATACTTCTGGCATGCCAGATCCTTATAATCTGAAAGATCTGCGAGTAAAAGCCTGATGACGCAGGTTAAATACAGAAAAAGGGGAGAAAAAAAATGAAGATAGACACTGTTCATAAAGGGACTTTGGCTCTTTGTCCACACTGTGATTTTGAATTGCCAGGGGCCAAGGTGATTGAGACGTGTCCGAGCTGTTTAACTGTTTTGCATATTCTTGAGCTGAACGCACTTATCGATCTTGCGGATGTTGAAAAGATGATAGGTATGGTCGCAAACATTGTCGCACCGGATCAGAAAGGTGTGATAAAAATCTCTTTTTACAGAATGAAGTCTAAGGCTTGGGCGACTTTCTGTATTGATTAATTAGTATCTTGAAAATATAGATGAACACAACAAACATTATGACCCGGGTAAATAAACCCGGGTTTTTGATTGACAAAACTAGAAAAATTAGCTATGCTATTACATAGTTAATTTTGGGAGAACATTAACAATTGGAGGTGGGGAATTTGTTGAAAAAGATAGACGATCTGCTTATCAATCTTGCTAAGCGCATGATAATCATTGCTAGCTTCTTCGGTATTAGTAGATACCAATTAACAAAGTGGTGGTTAATCATTACTTTTATCACTTTCTTTATAAGAGCGACACCAGAAAATTTATTTATTAGTATCATCTTATCTTTTTTGATTGGTGGTTTAATGGGGTATTTTTTAATGTTACCAATAGTCAAGAGATTGTATAGAGAAGACGATATTTTGGAAAATGTTCTAGTGCTAGTAAGTCGAAAATATAGAGTAAGTAACCTTATTTGCATATTTTTTCTTAGTTATTTATTTGACATTTTGAATCTATTATTTTGGCACGCTCATGTTTATTGGGTAATTCTTATTATTAAGTTACCTTCACATGCTTTTTTCCCGTATTTTATCTTGAACCAAAATACAAAATCTAAGGTAACTCTTAAGAGTTTGGTAAAAGGTTTGGAAAAAAAGTTAGGGGAAATAATGGCTCCCAAGCCAGTTCCTCAACCAGTGCCAGTTCGTAACTAAAAAAAGGTAGGTGAGGAAAAATGGCAGCCAAAACAGCAGAGGGTCAAGCAAAAATTGCTACGGTGAAAAAAACTCAAGGTAAACAATGGGAATATTTGGTTGTTGACCCTTGGGGAAGAAGTATGCACTTTAAGAGTGAAGACAGTCAAACATCTTTTCTTAATGAGTTTGGTGAGCAGGGGTGGGAGCTAGTAGGGGTGGTAACTGACATTGCCGAGGCTGGTACTCATGGAACAATGTACTATTTCAAACGTGAGAAAAAATCCCGATAGGGGATTAGAATACAATGGTCCGCCTGGAGAAATCCAGGTGGTTTTTTATAACTCCAAAATAATATTAGCTGCTTACAGGTTTTGGTCCTTGGCTTAAGGTTGACGGGAGCAGCATTTTATGGTAATCTATTAATAACGAAAACGGTTGGAGGAAAGCATGCGGTATATTGAATTGGCTTCGTTTGTACAAATACCTGCGCCAATTAAACTTTGGCTAAACTCTTGCTTTACCGTTGGTCAAAAAGTCCTCAGAATTAACGTGAGGGCAAGAGGGGATAGATTTTACCCTCTTTTTGTTTGTTTGCCGCCCAAAGAAGATGGAACATGGGAACATGTATCAGCATTGGACGAAAACATTCAAAACTTAAATCGGTATTCGTGTCGGAATAACTTACGTTTTTTGGAGCGTCTCTCTTCCGTCATTTCTGATTTAGAAGGTTTGGGTGAAATGACGAATGTTCAGGCATGGGTATTTTTGCCTTTTACTAATGTTGGTTGGACGCCAGCAAAAGAAGTGAGAGAGACTCTCAAAAGAACTATCGAATTTCATACCCTTGGGCTTTCAGTTGAAGGGTGATCAAAAATAAATATAAAAAATTCAGTTGGCTGGTTTCGAACCAGCCTTTTTTATAAGCCCCAAGATTTTTTTATGAAAAAAGCCATCGTCTTGCAATAAGTCGATGGCTTGTAGTCAATGTTGGGTCGTGGGCTATGAAAGAACGTAGCCAACTTGTTCGTAGAAAGTTTTGTCTTTTTCGCATGGGGTTGGTGATGTGCATCTTGGTCGACAGTCACCGCGTTTGGAAACATCAGTATCGAATCGACAATTAGCCATATCGTATTCGTAACAACAACTACAAATTGTGCCAGAATTAGCACACCACTCTTGGCAAGATCCTTCTTTGGCATCCATGCCTCCACAATAATCACCCTTTGGTTTCATGATGCCGTCAGCTAGTCTTTCTCTAACGATGTATTCTGCGTTTGTGCCTTTGATGCATTCGAAACCGTCGCTGAGTGCAAGGAAAGCGCAAGTTTCTTCGCCTTGCCCAAATTTACACACTTCTCTGGCTTTTTCATCAGGAACTGCTGCCATATTCATACCCTCCTTGTTGATGTACAATGTCGATTAAATATACTAACATGAATATGTTGGTGTGTCAATTAAAAAATATCAAATTGAAAGATAAGGAGAAAATATGATTCAATATGCGGATTTTGAAAAAGTCGACATAAGAGTGGGCAAAATTATTAAAGTTGAAGATGTTGAGGGGCTAAGAATATCTTGTTACAAAATGACAATTGATTTTGGTGAGGAAATTGGCACTAAAGTGTCACTTGGCCAATATACTAAAAATTATTCAAAAGAAGATTTGCTTGATAGGTTGATAATGTGTGTTGTAAACTTTGAACCCAAGAAAATTGGTCAATACACATCAGAAGTTCTGACTGTTGGGGTTGAAGACGAAAATGGAGAAGCTATCTTGGCAGTACCAGAACGAGAGGTCGCTCTTGGTACGAGAATGTATTGAGGGAAATTGATCTAAAAAAGCCACCCAGTGTTGGGTGGCACAAATAAGTTCGAAAAGTTATTTTGGTAGTTGGGCAAGACCGCCAGACGAGAGAATTGGTATTCTTGGGTTAGCATGATGGACAGCTGTCGCTCGTTCAGGCTCTATATAGATACAATAAGGGCCCTTTTTAGTGATCAGGTTTAAGCCATCCTTTACAATAGCATTTCTTAGGTTTAGGTAGCCTTCAATAGCAGCGTCTGTCAGATCCAAATTTCCTTTAATAGTAATACTTTCTAATTCAACATCGAACGAAACAATGGCATCTTTTAGATTTAAGCTGCCCTCAATGATAGCGTAACTAAGATCTAGATTACCAATTTTGGTGCCAGATAAGTATAGGTTACCTGTAATAATGGCCCCTTTTATGCTCTTACCTGCTAAAACCATTTCTCTTGCTTTGGCTGGACTAATTTCCATAACTTATACCTTCCATTTCTTAGCGTTTCAGATGTTTAATTATATGTTAAAATTACCTAAAAGTCAAGAATATGTAGATTGGTATGTGGTTATTAACTTAAGTCTTGATCTTTAGATGAATATGTGTTATCTTTTATTGTTCTAACAAATCACGAAGGAGGTGGAAGTATTGGGTAACGAAACCTGGATGGAAAGAGAAGCACAAAGACAAGAGCTTGTAAGAAAAGCTGTTGGGATTATTGATCAGATGATTCTTGATATTTCGGATGGTTCAGAGCAAAAGCTGCAAAAGATGGACGAACTAACTGGCTTGGTGTTTGAAGCATTGGTTATGACAAGAAATAGTCATAACGCGGCTTCTATTAAAGTGACTACTATTTGTAGCTTAACGGTCGCTGCAGTTGACAAGATCGATCAGTTTTTTACTCAAGAGCTTAGAAGTTTGGATGTCGTTAAAGATTATCTTTGGATGCAAGTTGTCCAGAAATTTGCCGAAAAGGTAATGTGTCCATATGCCGCTCGACTTCAAAAATGGGACATGGAACATCCGGCTGAAAATAATTGGCCAAATAGTGCCAGAGATCCTCATCCGTAGAACAAAGTAAACTATCAATTTTAAAGCGCTTCAGTGAATAGGTTCATTGAGGCGCTATTTTTATAAATAAAAAAGCCACCCAGTGTTGGGTGGCAAAATGAACGCATAAATGTTAAGCATGTCCGTTAGCGTGATTTTTGATTTTTGTCGTAATTAGTCGATAGGCTAGACAGGCCATGGAAGCCGAAAGGACAGCACCGATTATTCCGGCATTAATAACGGTTAGAATCGATAAGTTGTCAAAACGTTGCAAAGCAATTAATGCACCACTTAATCCACCGCTAACACTGTAGCAAGCTGAAATAGCACGTTCTCCAGAGTGGATCATTCTAAACAGTGTGCAGGTAATCTTTTTGATTCCTACAGGCATTTCAACAAAGACGAAGGCAAGTACACAGATGGTTTTTCTTTCAAATTCTTTTATTTTTTTAGACAACCAAACTGTAAGAATAGCAGTTATCATATCTTTTTGCATACTTGCATATTCTTGCCAAGAAAAATCTATGTAACCCCCGACTAAGAATTGCATTAGCTGGTACTCTCGAGTCTTGTCTTTAAGAGCAGCTCCACGGGTTTCTTTATACTCGCCAAAATCTAATTCCGTGTTCCACCATACTACAAACGGGGCTTGTACTTTGTTGTACCATTTCTTGTAAATTTCGTCCTGACTCAAAGTAAGTCTAACAATTGCTTCGGTAATTTCGATCAAGGCAAGTAAGTACAGTAATGAAAATAGCGCTGAGACTAAAATCAATCCAGATGCAAGAATAATAATTGATTCTAACCATAAAATAAGAACAACTACTGTTACAAGAAATGTTCCTGTTCCGACAAGTGGCGCAAAGGCAAATGAAGGTCGTTTGAAAAAGAGTAAAATGGCATTTAAGACTTCACTGAAATCAGATCGGAATTTTTGGCTAGCTGCACACCATTTTGGCACAGCTTCTTTTATTGCTTGTGGTGTTGCTTTAGCAACTTCACTGAAGTGATAGCTAATATATCCAAAGAGCCCACCAATAATACTGCTGGTAGAAAAAGCTTCTACCACCGAAAACTCTTTGCTTAATAGGATTAATGAAATGATGGTTGTTAAAGCACCTCCTAAACCTGCGGATTTTGCTAAATCAAGGTACAAATTTTTATTTGTCTGCATTTCATCCAGCTCCTTTTGCCCGGGAAGGCGTTTTTCTTTATCAGACAGCCAGAATTATAACTTATTTTTTGGCAAACGTCAATATAGTTCTCTTTCGACCAGAAGTTTAGTAAGATTATGTTAGTTAGCAAAAGAATATTTACGAAAGGAATAAAAATGAACGACCAACAAATTCAAATCAACATTGATCCGGACAAAGTTGACGCTAAGTATTGTGATCAAGCAATGATTAGTCACAATCCATTTGGTTTTAGCATTGATTTTGCTCAACAAATTCCCCAAATGAAAATGTTAAAAATTCTTTCTCGTATTGCCATGAGCCCAGAACACATTAAGGCATTTTCCGAAGTTCTTGTGGAAAATGTAAAAAAGTATGAAGAAAAATTTGGCGAAATTACTCTAACAAAAAGCATGAAAGATGAAGCTAGCTCGCTCAAAAAAATCGGCTTTCATGTCGAAAAATAGATCTTTATTTCAAGCTATCTTTTAAAAACAAATTTAGTGATAAAGTAGAGAACAAAACTTACAAGTAGAAATCCAGCTAAAATAAAAACGACAATGTTTAATATTGGCGCAAGTTTGATGAAAATTAGATTTAAGGGTGTAAAATCTATTGAAGTGTAATGAGCTAATAAGTAAAACACGAGTGTTAAAGATAATATGGGGATTAAAATATTTGTTAAGTCTTGATAGCTAGGAGTCATGGTCACGGCAATCGAAAGTAGGAGATAAATGATTAAAATGTTTTGCCAGCTAGTAAAATCAATTGATTTAAAAAGTAATTTAAAATTAAGATAAATTGTTTGCAGGTTTGAATAATCTTCAAGATTAATTTGCTTGGCTAAAAAATAAAAAATTAATATACCAACAACTAGTGGCGCTGTTGAGATAAGAATTGGTCCAATGACAGGAATAAATGATTTGTGATGTTCAACCGAACCACCGTCTTTATCGAAAAAAGAAATTTTTGTAATTTTAGCCCCGGTGATAAAGCAGGCAAAAGCGTGAGACAGTTCGTGAACAATTATACCTGGGGCAACAAAAAATCGCCATTTGTAACCAAAAAAAGAATTGATTAAAAAGTAGTTGATGAAATAGGCCAAAATTAGGATTATTAAAAATAAAATTAAAAAATTAACCATCGAGTACTTTAAATAGTGATTTCGTAAACATTGTTATCGTTTAATATCCAGATTTTTTTTGATTTGACAGAAACAACAAAGTCAGTAATTTTTTCGAATTTTTGAGGTAGGGCATACTGTCGGATAAAAACACCTTCTTTATCAAATTCTAAAATTCTTTTTTGTTCAGTATCTAAAACGTAAAGTGATGGGGTGTCGGAATCGGTATAAATTTTTCTAGGTCCTTTAATTTTATCAAAAGGTGTTGGCACATTTTTTAAGGAAAAATCTTGTAGTTTTGAGCGTTGAAATTTCAAAACACTACCGTCATTTTTTAAAATATAAATTGAACCATCAACCGCCATAGAAATAGATTCTTTAAGATCTTTAACTGTTGAAGTGTATTCTTCACCTTTTTCAAAAGTATCTTGACTAGAAGAATGCTTGTAAATTTGTCCTAAAACACCATCTAGTAAATAAAGACTGCCAACATAGCTTGAAATTGCATTAGCAGTTTCCCAACGCCCATCGTCAGCAATTTTTGTTTGATCCAACTTGGCAGAGCTTGGATTAAATTCGAAAACATTTTGATTGCTAGTGTAAAAATATAAAACTGAACCTAAATTTGTGCCAGCAGTAAAATTACCTTTATTTTTAGGAAAAGAGGCAACTTTTTGTGGTTTACCACCTAAAAGGCTTGATTTGTAAATATCATTTTCTGTTACGAGAAAAGCCTCTCCGGAAGCGATAAATAATCCCTTAGTGTTATCAGAAATAGCGATAATTGGTTCTAGGTTATTGAATCTGGTTGTCGAGGTTAGTTTATCAAGTTCTTGGTAAGAAGTTGTAACAACGGCTTCAGCGTCTTTGGCCACTAATGGTGATGATGTTACGCTTTGGGCTTTACTTATAGCGACTGTGAATTGTTGTTTTGCTTTTTCGTTGTCGCCTAAAGTCAAAGAATTTTTGGCATCTTTTTGAGCAGCAATTGCTTCATCTAAAACTTTTTGACTTTCTAGGTTGCCAAGATTGCTCCCACCTTTTCCTTTAAAAACAACTGTTAGACTGATTATTAAAATTAAAATCGCTGCTATTATAATGTAAAAATATTTTCTTTTGTCTTTATTTTTATAAAGACTTACAAACCAAGAAGATAAATTCTTAATTGTATTAATAATAGTACTAAGGATAGATTTAAATAAATTCTTATTGTTTTTTGGTTTTTTGTCCTTTTTTTCTTGATAATAGTGAACATACAAATCTGGCGAATACTTAATTTCTTCATCTTTTAAAAGGTGATCGTCGCGATCGTCAGTGCCTAAAAATTCTTTTTGAAAATTATCAGCCTTTTTGTTTTCTGTGACAGGTCTTCTAATTTCTTCTTGTCTGGGTTCTGGTAGGTTTTCTTTTTGAAATGATGTTGTGGTATTTTTTATTGCTGATACTTTTGACTTTTTTGGTAATTTAATAGATTTAAAAATCTCGACAGTTTTTGTACTGACAACTTTACCAATGGGCGACAAAA
>JBAYHL010000013.1:0-25933 GCA_041666185.1 Patescibacteria group bacterium
ACACGATGTTATGGATGACTGTGGCATGAGTTACACAGAAATTAGAAAAACCTTTGGTGTTAAAATTGCCGACATGGTGGAATCGCTTTCAAAGGTTGAAGGCGAAGATTATTTTGAGTTACTTTTTTCTGGTACCAAACTCAATTTCCAGACAGTTTTTATCAGGATTGCTGATCGTGGTCATAACCTGGCAACTATTTATGGCATTCGAAGTCAGGCTAGACAGGTTCGTTATCTCGAAGAAACCATTGGACCTCTTAGGGAAACTTTTCTAAAATGCCGCCAGTTGATCCCAGAAGATTACCTTGTTTGTTACGACGAGTTGGTCGATAAAATTGATCAGCTTGCCAAAGAGAGATTAGCAGAAATTCACCAAAAAATCGCTTAAATATTTCAAACCCCGTCACAATGGCGGGGTTTTCCTTTTCTTGACAAGCGATAAATTTTAAAGTACACTAAGTTATTCTTTGGTTGACAATTATCTTGAGGTGACGAGATGGAGAGAAAGGTATTTTGCTCAAAATGCGGTCGTGAAGTGCCGGCAAATAACAACGTTTGGGTTTTTAACCTAATAAAAGGAGGATTTCCTCATCCGACATGGGTTGCCAAAGGTCAACATTTAACGCCGGTGGTCGAAGGTGATCAAATTGTTTGCGAGGGCGAGCTAAGTATTACACAATACTTAAAAGGTTATCCGCGTGATATACATTCTAACCATTATGATCCTAAACTCGAAGACGAAATTCGAAGACTCTATCGCCAACTACAAGAATTATAGTAGATTTTTATCAAATCTAACTTTTCCTCCGCCATTTAAATATGGCGGTTTTTTTTATTTATACTCTTGACTTTTGTCGAATTTTGTTATATACTTTATTACAGTTTAGTTGCTAATTCAGTATAGGGAGGAATACTTATGGAACAAGCGGAGGTGCTGAAGCTGAAGTCGGAACCTGGCGAAAGCGTAACATCTGTTCGCATAAGAGCGATGAAGCTTGCCTGTGAAGAGTACCGTGATGTTGTTTTTATTCACGATAGTACCGAGCATCAAATCTCTTACAAAGAGGCATTAAAGACACTGGCAGCCGATGCGTATGCATATTTTGAAAGTTTGATAGAACACCAAGAACATTGCGCTGAAGCACTTCGGTTTGCAGAAACGCGTATCGAAAATGATCGCGAATGGTACAGGCACATACTAGGAATCGAAGTTCCAGAAGTACCAAGCCTACTCGCTTTGTCTGTGCCAGTTTAACTATTGGCGTTTGCCCAAACTATTTTGACCGGTGGAATTATATTTCACCGGTTTTTTTTGGCGCTAGGGCTTGACAAACGGTCATTTGTGTGCTATAATTTGGGTGTTCTTTCGGGGTTCCGAAAGAATTTTTTTAAAGCCTCAGATTTGTCGAAAGTGATTTTGACAAGATGATGGCACAAGAAGGAAAATATGTTAAGAATATTTAAAAAGTCTCCAGTAGGTGTTGCCCAGTTTCTTTCCGTTGGTCTATTCATTGTCTTAATCCCCTTTTCTGGTAAACCTACTACGAAAACTCAATATGAAACTCGTATTAAACTTGATACTAATAATGCCCAGCTTTTAACTTTGCCTGAGAAAAAGGTTGAAGTTTACTCGGCTGGTTCACGCGAAGACCTTAACAATTTAGATCCAGAAGCCATTAAAGGTTTAATGCAAGCGATTGCTCCCGAATATGGTGTTGATTGGAAAATGGTTTACGCGATTGGTTACCACGAATCTGGTAACTATGGTTCTTCTTTAGCACGTAACCAAAATAACTTCTTTGGTCGTAAGGCCTCAAGTGGTGGTTATGCCTCTTGGAGCACTCCTGAAGAAGGTATCCGTAACGAGTTCGTTTATTTAAAAACTCGATACTTGGATAAAGGTTTAACTACTCCAGCTGCTATTAACGTAGTTTATGCTGAAGACATGAGTTGGCACTTTGCTGTCGAATCTGTCATGGCCTCGCTGTAAAAAAGTTAATAAAACTAAAAAAGGCTCGAAAGGGCCTTTTTTAGTACTGTCTGTCTTGACATTTTGATTATTTTGTGTTATACTATTCTCGTTCTTTGACAATAAGAAATTACTTGATAGTCCCTTTTTGACCAAATATTTTTGATTAGAAAGGGGTTTTCAAGTAACGTGGAAACGAAAACCTACATCGGTTTCGAGGCTTTCACCTTAAAAGCGCTCAGACGAATCGGGTTTGGTACGGACGATTTGAGATTATCTCAATAGAATCGTAAGTAGCTAAACAAGATTTGATGGAAGAAAAATGGAATTGATTATTGGTATTGTTGTAGTGGTTGTGGCTTTAATTCTGGCTAGCGTAGCATCACCTGTTTCGGCCGCAAGAAGAAGAAAGCGCATGCGTAATTGGGTGCGTGATCGCCATGACACGTTTTACAGTTGGGAAGATAATATTGGCAAGTCAAGGACAGGAACAAAAGTTTATTGGCTTGATGTTGCTGGTCGGCTTCGCGAAGAGCAATTGGAAGACTATCTTCAATATCGCTTCCCTACAAAGGATGAACCAGACAGAATGATTGTTACCTTTGGCAAGCAGCAAGTCCGTGAGTCAGATTTAGTTTTTGAGGAATACCTTACGTTGGTTTATGATCCAATGATTCGTAATCGTTGGATCACGGATGGGTCTAAGCCGAAGAGCGCCGAAAAGTGGGCAATAAACCTTATTGACCCGCACGGTCAGTTTGTTGAGTTGTCAGCTTCAAGCATGAAATCTCTTATCTACACGATTCTTCGTTTAGTTAAAGAGAATCATTGTCTCGACGAACTTGAGCGTAAATGCCTTCGTAATGAAGGTGTTGGTATCCTGGAAGAAAGCAAGAGCAGCATGGGGAAATCCCAAGCACTTGGACATCTTCGAGAAACGCTTGAGGCAGGAGTTGACCGATTAGCTACTGGTTACATACCAGATTTTAGTCATTTGCCGATTCCTCGCTGATTTGAACCTTAAGCTTTCGTCCACGTTCGAAAGCAAATATCCTATGGAGGCCGCCTTAAAAAGCGGCCTTTTCTTTATAGTGTAAACAAATCTTTACATTGTACTTAAAAAAGGGCTCTCTAGACCTCCAAAAGGCTCTACAAGAGTCCTTTTTGGTGTTTATATAGAATTCATGGTAGTTTGATTCCTTCAGGTAAGTTTGTTATACTTTAAGCAATTTAAGGGAAGCTCTTGAACAAAATAAGGCTACTGAGGAGGAAGTAAAATGAAGTGGTTGTTAATTTCGTATTTTCTTGTTGGTTTTGTCTATGCGGTTACAGCGTTCAGACGGGAAAGCAAAGAAAAATATGTGAATTGGTTTAATTTTGATGACCTCTTTGATTTTATTTTTGATGCCCTTTTGTTTATTGGTTACATGGTGTCGTGGGGATTTGTTGCTTTGTATCATCTTGCTAAAATAGCTTTTGTAGTTTTAGTTTCGATGTGCTTTTTTGCTTGTGCTGCAATCTTATTTTTCATAGCTATTTCTTCTCGGCAATATCCCCCATCTACTGATGCTTCTTGCTCTTATTGTGGGACTAATAATTTTTGATACGAGCAACAAGAAATTACAGAGGAGGTATTGAAAATTGGCGGAAATTATTTTAAGGATAGACTTAAAAAAGACTCTTATACCAAAAAACGGGATTGCGATTGAGATTGAAGGGTATGGTTCATTGCATGTTAATGGAGTGCCAAGATTTAGTCTACTTAAGGCGATTTCAAATGCTGCTTTTTTGTTAGATGTTTTTCCAACAAAAGAAAAAAAAGTGCAATTTTGCCTTCTTAAACTTGATTATTATAGCGATAATCCTGGTTTAAAAATTGCCATAATCTAATTTGGCAATTACACTATTTACTCCCCGGAAAACTTCCGGGGATTTTTAATTAGAAATAATCTAATTATGGCGTTGGAGTACTGGTGTCGGCTTCGATTTTTACTTTCTCAAAAACATCCGGGGGAACAATTTCATACCAGAATTGACCAGGTAAAAACTCGATTTCTTTGTTGTTGGAATCATAGAATATGGTTCTGGATTTTAGATCAGTTTTTTTCCAGGTAGCATCAATTTTTTGACCACCATACAGAACATAAGCTTTGCCACTGCCGATAGTTGCCATTGTCCAGCCGTTTTCATTGATTCTGGTTGGCGATTCCCAACGTTCAACCGACTGAATAATAATATTAGTTGGCGCTAATTGATTACCGGTAGCGGCATCTTTATGAGGCGAACCAGCTAATTTGCGCGGATAATTATTATTAAGACTGTCCCAGCTATACTGAACTTTGTACTGGGGGCTGGAAAAATCAATAGTAATATTTTGGGTTAAAGCACTGTTTACTTTGAATTTTTTAGGGTTTAGAAACTTAAAGGAAGTAAAATCGCCTTTCATATCCCAACCTTTAGCTTGGGCCTCTTTATAGAGCTTTTCCGTGCTGGTATACATCGTGTGCTCGGTTGCTTTACCGGCTTCTGGTTCGCGCCAATAAGCTTTTTCGCCTAAGGCAAATTCATCCAAATCAAAAGCCTGTTCTTGAGAAGCGCGATCTAAGGCATCAATATTTCCACCAACATGAGCAATAAAGGCTTTAAATTCCCAAGCCCAATCAAGAAAATAAGTTCGAAGTGATCTAACAGGGCCAACTTTTTGAGCATCTTGGGGGCCGTAAACAGCCATAAAACGGGTAATGCCTCCTTCAGAAATTGCCTCATAAATAATTGAAGCTTTATTTAAACCAGTTTGAGGGCGAGCTTGAGAATGGTTTTCGACAATGATTGCTAGTGGATGACGATTGGCAACATCTTTAGGTACTTGAGTGCCGTCTAGGGGGTTAGCTGTTGTTTGCGGTGAAGGACTTGGTTTAGGTTCGGATTTTTTAGTTTCAGTTTTTTGAGGGCCATATTGTTTATAAGCAACAAAGCCAGCGGCTCCGGCCGCTAGACCAAAAATAATCGAAACAACAATAATAATAATTTTTTTCTTTTTCGGAAGATTCTTAAACATTTTTTTCATCTCCAAAGACTTAAAGCGTCAATTGTATCTTCTAGGTTAACTATTTTTTGTTCAGACATTTTATCAATGGTAATAGTATAGATGCCGTTTTTTTGGCGTAAAAAGGCAATCTTATCTTCCAAAGGAGAAAAAAGCGGTTGTTGACTTGTTCCGTCAGTTGTCAGTTGCAAGCGATTTGAGCCATCAATGTTTGAAAGATAAATATCAGATTTTTCTGAAAACACAACTTCGTAAACAATTTTTTTACCTTGATAATCGATTTGAAAATTAGTGATAACCTTAGGAGCGATAACATCATCAACTTGAGTGGAAACCTTGCTTTCCGGATTGATGGTGTAAATATGAGGGGTTTGTGATTTTGAAAGATAAAAAGGATTATCGGTTTTATCCCAAGAGATCCTTTTGGCCTCAATATCAAAAGTTTTAGTGCTGCTCGAATTTTCAAAATTAAATGTCCAACAGGCATTTTTCGTTGTTCCGTTTGGCGGAGTACTGCTGCAATAAATAAGGTTCTTTGAGTCCTGGTTCCAGGAGTAATCGGCAATTTTAACCTTAGTTTGTTCGGTAATATTTTGCCACGTGTCTGCATCAAGATTTTTAACAAAAATAGCATCGGAACTATTACCTTCGGCTAAAATTGCCAGTTTTGTTTTGTCGGGGTTATATTTAGGGTTTAAAAAATCTTCCCAATCACTAAAGGTGGAAATATCTTTAGCTGCCAATTTTTCTTTTTGAATATTATTAGCGTCACCTTGCCAAATTTCCCAATCACCAGAGGAATTTTTTGTCTCATAAGCAATTTCCGCTTTTGATTTATTGAGGTCGAGTTTACCAATTTCTCCTTGAGTTTCGAAATTATTAGTTTTAGTAGGGTCTGTTGGGTCAACTCGATATAGAATATTTCCATTAACATAGTAAATAAAATCGCGAGTACTAATAATCTCTACCTGGATTGGTGGAGTTTTAGTGATGGTGTAACCGCGTATACATCTTAGGTAAAAAATTACCCCGCTGGTAACTAAAACCAGAAAATAAAGAATAAATAAAAGATAAGTAGTTTTTTTCATTGTTTATTAGGTTCTCTCATGATTGGGAAAATAATTGTAAAAGCCGAACCAATCCCCTCTCTTGATTCAGCATAAATTTGGCCATTCATTCTTAAAACTATTTCTTTAGTAATCCAAAGACCCAAACCGGTACCGGGAATATCAGCCGTTTTTTCGTTTTTAATTCGGTAAAACCTGGTAAAAAGATCTTTCATATCTTGCTTTGACATACCAACACCAGTATCTTGAACAATAATTTTTAAATGATCTTCTTCGACACGATGATAAATAGAAACTTTTCCTTTGACAGTGTATTTTATGGCATTACCAATAACATTTTCTAAAACTTGAGCTAAACGTTCTGGGTCAGCAAAAATTAAAGGGCGAGGTTCAGGGAGGGGCTGATATTCAAGTTTAATTTTCTTTTCATCAGCTTGGATTTTAATTTCCGAGACAACTTCCTGAAGGGGTGTGGCAACATCAACGGCTTGCATGTCAAAACGCATTCTTCCTTGTTCAAGTCTTGAAACATCTAGCAATGCATCAACTAAAGCGTCCAATCTTTTAATATTGGCTAAAATTTTCTCAAGGTGAATTTTGGCTTTTTCATCAACACTGCCGGCGACACCTTCGAAAATCATCGACATGTATCCCTTAATAGCTGCCATCGGCGTTTTAAGCTCGTGAGAAGCCATGGAAATAAAGTCGTCTTTCATCTTGTCAACTTCTCGCAACCTTTTAATTAAAAGAGCGTATTCAAAGATGTGGAAATGGTTGGATAAAAGCAGCAAAACAAAGAAAATAGTGATTGCTAAAAGAATCAAACTTTCACCCAGAGTTTTTTGGGTCATAGTATCAATATCAGCAGTACTCACTCGCATGTTTAAAAGAGCGGTTTTTTGAGAATTAATATCTTTTATTGGTGAAACAATTATCCAATAGCGTCCTTCGCTGCCTTTTCGGGCGACAAAACTGGTAATATCTTTGCCTTCTACCCACGAACTGGTATATTCGAGCGATTTATAAGTAAGGCCAACATTGTTGTTGTTTGAACTGGCAATTGCTTGAAAACCATCGTCAACTGGTTTTAAAATGGTAATTTCAGAAAATTCATTGTCAGCTTCTACAATATTTTGAATTTTTGTTTCTAAAATATCATTTTTGTCCAAGGAATCAGAGATAGCGCCGACAAAAGCAGTTTTAGCTAAAACAGTCTTTTTTTGAAGTTCGGTCTCAATATTTTTTTGGAATTTTTGAACACTCCAAAAAGTATTGATAATAATCAAAATAGGAATAAGAAAAATTAGAATTAAAGAGTAAATAAATTGAGAGCCTTCTTTAGCTGTATCGCCTTGCTGGTCAGCGTAGGCTATTTTTTTCCTGGACACAAAAACCCTCCTTAAAGTGTCATGATGGGTGTTTTTTTAAAGTCGCTAAAGCTTTTTTAAATAACGGCAAATCGTCTTTGCGGTAACCTAAAAGTTTTATAACTTCTTTTTCGCCAATCCATTGAGCATCATTTATCTCTTCTTTTTGATAAGAAAGATTCGTTTCTTTTGATGCCTCCATAAGGTAAAAATAAACAAACTTATGAATTAACTCACCGTCTTTTTTAAACCAGTAATCAATCTTGTCAACTAATTTGATAACTTTCAATTTATCTTCAATGCCAAGCTCTTCACCGACTTCTCTTAAAGCAGCCATTTCTGGCTTTTCTTTTTTTTCAATTTTACCTTTGGGAAAGGTCCATTTATTGTATGAATCTAAAATTAAAGCAAACAAAAACTCATCATTTTCTTGCTTGTAAACAATCCCGCCAGCGGAAAATTCAAATTTCATATTTTATATCAATTTAACTGAATCGAATTAATAAAGTTGTTGTACCACTGACCACCTTCGCCAAAAATGCTTTCAGGGGCGCTGTACGTAACAACCATAACTTTCGAAGGTCTTTCAATGTAAGTGGCGACTTTTGGACCGTTTTTGCTTAATTCTTGCTGATAAGCAGTTTTATTAGAAACAGTAATTTCTTTAGCGGCTTTTTTTTCGCCGGTGGCAACCGTATTAGCTTCAACCCATTGTTTTAAAGTTTTATCATTGGAATTTTGAAAATTAATTTCAATTTTATAACCAGTCGGTTCGCCTGTCAAAGACTCTTTATTGGAAGCAAAAACTAAAGTCTCGGCTTGGGGATCGGTTGTGCTTGCCTGCCAACCATTAGGGTATTTTAAAGAGAAATCGTATAAATTTGAAGTATAATTTGACCAAGTATTTACATCAAGTGAGGGGCTGTTGGTGGCAGTTGGTGTTGCCTCAACTGATGAAGCTGATGACTTAAAATTATCCCAATATTTAAAACCAAAGAATCCGCCAGCTGAGCCAACAACTAAAGCGACTAATATTAGAGCCATTAAAGAAGCGTTGAGAGCACTTGCCTTAACTGGTGGTTGAGGCACTTGTGGAGCATCTTGAGGGTTTTGATAATTTTTAACTTGAACTGGTTGAGGATTTTCGGGTGTTTTTGGCACCTGAGGCGTTGCTGGTTGAAAATTTGCGTCTTCAACTTCAATGACATTTTCATCTTCATTTTTTGGTTTTTGATCTTCTAGAGTTTCGTTTTCTTCTATTGGTGCAAGAACTGGTGTTTCTTCTTGTGGCGGCACGGGATTAGGTTTTGGTGCTGGAGTTGGTGGTGTCGGCATTGGCATCGGTTCAGGCTCAGGCATTGGTGGGGCGGCAGGAGTTGGTGGCACTGGGGCTACTAGACTACTTGGCGCTGGAGTTGTTTTTTCTTCAACACCAATATTAGGTGTACCAACACCAACATTATGTTCAGAGGGCTGTTGAAGAGGAATCCGGTTTTCGGGTTCTGGATTTGGTACTGGAGGTTGTACTGGAGTACTTGGTGGATTAGGTGGAGTAGTTTTAATTGGAATATTTTGCTCTGTGGGTGTTACAGGTGGTGGCGGAGGTGGTGCTACAGGCATGGTCTGATTTTGATCATCAGATTTTTGCGTTGAGGACTGATTTATTTGTTGATTGCGATTAACCAAGTCTTTTTCATCTTGGGTTGGTTGTCCGGTATTCATATAAACCTCCTTATAAACTATATAAAATCTTTCCACTTGTAAGTGGTAGTTAACTTTAATATATCATAGAAAATATAAGTTTAGCAAAAGGTTTGTATAGTTTCTTGACTTTTAAGGGAAAATATAGTAATCTTAATCAAGTTTTGTAGATTGACAACTAAATACTTTGCCGGTTGAGCACAAGATCGGTCTTGATACAAAGATGGTGGTGTGCAAGACCGGCATTTGATTTGCGCTGATCAAGGACAGAAAACTGTCTGTTTCAAAAATAACTGTGCCCAAGATCAGCGCAGAAATTTTGTCCAGATGAAAGCAAGTCATTCACTGATTCAAAAATGCTTTTGCTTTGAGTCTGGGCAATATCTTTTTGCCACATGATAACAATCACCTCCTTGTTCCAAAATCAGAAATGTTAAAGTGTGGCAAAACTTTGGGGTGATGATAGCAATTATCAGAATGTTTCAATTGAGCGGATGCTAGCATCGCCCCAATCATTTTTGAGCCATAAGAGCAACGGCTCTCCTGTTTCAAGTAATAAAATGTTCAAGTGGCTCAAAAACAGAGGGTGGAATAACAATCTTTTCATTGTTGCAAGGTGATTGATGTTAAACCACCCTTCTTATCTTTGCCAAAGACTTTGGAAGTTAATGGCAAAATCCCAATTTGTGCGCAAAAGGAGGATTCGAAAAATGAATAATTGGGCGTTAGGGTTTGCTATTAAGCAGCCATGTATTTTGGCTTCGTGGCAGACAAGGGAAGAAAAACCAAAAATTACAGAATTTTCTGTGATTGACGAAAATGGCAGACTTCTTGACTTTGAAGATATCAAAGTCAAGGATACACCACTTACCGAACTTTGGCAGCCAGGAGACAGGTTGATTGCCGAGGTTGGCGGCCAGTCTTATGCTTTTTGTCTTCAGGCACTTTCACGTGGCTTGCGAGTTTTCAGATTTCACTCATACGAGTTAAGCTGGCTTGCTCGAGAGTTTGGTGACGATGAGGTTGATAAAAGCCGCAAAGAGCGAGTCAAAGTAATGGCAAGATCAGCCGAAGTTAACTCAGGGCTGCTTTACGAGATGTTGCCGATGGACGAATCAGTTGCTTATATTACTGGTTGGATTGATGAATATATTGAAATCCAGCAAGAGCAAAGGATTCGGGCGCAGCAAAGAGCCAACGTTCGTTTAATGAATACTCTTTGGATGCCAAACAAGCCAAAGGGTAAGCACATTGAGCGAGTTAAAAAAGGTTTTACAAATGCTGAGATTGATTATTTTCTTGCTCGTGAAGCCGATCTTTTGTCAGCAATCAGTAAAGAACTGCCTAATGTGCCAATTTGGGCGCAATATCTGAAAAACCTGAACGGTGTTGGTCCTTCGATTGCTGCTCGTCTAATTGGTGAAATTCGTGACATTAAGCGGTTTCCAAAGCTTGGTGGTTTTCGCTCAGAATGTGGTTTGCGGGTAGTTGACGGTAAAGCTGCCAAGTTTCGGCGCGGTAAAGAAGAAAATGGCAAAAGAGTTACTTTTAATCCGGCGCTTCGCCAAGCCTTGTTTCTTTTTTCCGATCAAATTGTTCGCGGTGGCGAGAAAAACCTTTACAATGCTTCTTACAAGAAGTGGAAAGAACACTATACGGCTCGCGATGGCGATAATTTAACCAAAAAACATATCGATAATCGCGCTCGTCGGGCGGCGGTTTCGGATTTTGCTGATGATCTTTGGAAGGCTTGGTGGCGATTAGAGGAAGCGCGAGGCGAAACACTTCCTCAAAGCGTTCGCGATGTACTTTACGCTGTTAATACTCTTTCTTGATTAACTTTGCCGGTCAAGCACAAAGGTTGTGATGTTTCAAAACGATGTTTGGTCAAGATCGGCATTCAATTTGCGCTGATTGAGGACAAAACCATCTCTGTTACAAAAAAGATGATGTTCCAAGATCAGCGCAGAAATTTTGTCCAACAAGGTCATAGATTAGCCTGTTTCAAATTGACAGCTGATCAAGTTGGGCATACACCTCCGGTGGTTTTTCCGCCGGAGGTTTTTTAGTATCCCCGCACTTTGCTTATTTTTCTATTTCCCGCCGATTACAACAACAACATCGTAGGGAGATTCTTGGGTAAAGGCTTGAATTTTAGCTTGGTATGCTGTTAGTTCGTCAGCAATTTTTTGGGCGATTTCTTCTTTGCCAGGACTAAAATAAACAATCGTTTGATCGTATAAATTTAAGGCATTTTCTGTTTTTATAACTTTTAAGCCCAAATCCTCGATTAATTGAGTAACTTTTGTGGTTTCTTCCCCCTTACCAGTGCCGTTTAAAACTTTAATGAGAACTTTTTTTTCTGTGCTGGTTTGAGATTGCGGTGTATTTGTAGTTGTTATTTTGTTAGTATCGGGTAATTTATTTTGTGAGGTAGCATACATAAAAATAATCACAAATCCACTAATCAAAAATAGTAAAAACAAAGAAGCGTTTTTTGATTTTTTCGTGCGTTTTGGTGTGTGTTTTTGTGGTCGTTTTTGAGGAGGAAGAATATCCCAAACTCTACCCATTTTTACTCCTAATTCCTCCTTGTTTGTTACCTAACCTCGGTATGAAAAGTTTAATTCCATTGAATCTGGTCTAAATAAGTATTGTGATGCTTAAAATGAAAATTAAAATCATCAGGGTTACGGCCAACTGTTTGAATCTTTTTTTGAATTTCCGCAGCGCCTAAATAGTTTAAATAACCTACCTGAATTGGGTTAAAACCCATTCTCTGAGTTGTGAAAACATCAGCTGCCAAACAATTCGCGCTTGTTACCGCAAAACGAGTCTCTATTGGGTCGCCATTAATTGGACCGTTGCCTTCCATAGAGATCCAGCCATCAATTACGGAAATATGGGGAAAAGTATATTTATTAATTGCCGCGATTGTTTTATTAATCGCCTTAGGTCCTTGATGAACTTTTGGTTTGTCTTCTTTTAAGATAGAACCCGTGGCCATATTTTTGATCGATAGGCTCACAACAACATCGTCATGAGTTTTTGGTGGACTAACAGAGATTCTTAAAGGCGCCTCGGCAACAGTATTAGAAATTTGTAGTTGCATTGGTTTTAGGTTTTTGTCGAATCCGTCAACACAAATTGCGTCGGCAAAATCTAGGTCTAAGAATTCCAGATTAGGAAACATGCTTTTAAGCCCTAAATATTTAAAATTACGGAAGGCTTCCATAGTGTTACCTGCGCTAGAACCTTCGGCCAAAATAATTCTTCCTTGCCAAATTGGTTGAATAAAATCTAAAATTGCCATTATGGCGTCAACGTGCGTGACGGCATTTTCTTTTTTAGTATCAATACAATTAGGTTTGATTAGAATATAGTCTTTTTTTGCGTCAAGAGTATAAATTTTTTCACTAATTTCTGTAAAAATAAAATCTAAGCCCCGGAAAACTGTTTGATAACGATCTTTTTCTTGAGCCAAAGCAACTTTGACAAGTTCCATGAGCTGTCCTTTCTTTACTTAAATATAGCTTATTGAGGATAGCCTCGCAAGTTAATAAAATTTACAAAAAATCGCGGGGTTGGCCCGCGATAAAATAAATTGTGGAAAATCAGATTTGATTATTTGAGGGGTACAAGTAGTTTTCCGGAATAATTGTGGTAGAACACGGTCGTAGGTTGTCCTTTTACCCACTTAATTATTTTTTCTTTGCCAGAAAACTTTGCGAAAGTGTCGTTTTCCATATTAACGTCGTTGTAATAAACTGCGCCATTTTCAATGCTTTCGGTTCCACCTATCGGGAAATGTTGCGGTAGGCCACGACCGCCGCAAAAAATGCGTTTACTGTAAGCGTCATGAAGAGCTTCTTTGACAATTTCGGTCATTCGTTTGTTTACTTGTTCGTTGTTAAAAAGCTCCTTACCTTCGTACTGCATCATCCAAATTGGGACGTGAGTGGTTTTGTGAAAGATAACAATCATTCCACCACTTTGCTTTTCGAAGGAAACGTACGAATCGACATAGGTTAGTTTACCAGTTTGCAGAGTAAATACTTTATTTCCGCAAACATCAGGTTTGTATTTGCCACCACCAGCATATCCTGCAAGACCACCTTCAAAAAAACAGCCTTTTACTTCTTGCAAAGTAATGATTTTTTGGATTTCTTCCGGTGTCATTTATACCATTACCGCCTTTCATGTAGTTACAGGTTACGGATTATATTAACAAATATTTATTTTGTTGTCAATCCTACTCCATCCTTATTTCTTTGAATTCAACTTTTTTTTGCCAAACTTGTTCAGCGACTTGTTTTTGTCTTGGGGAAAGTTGGCTACCGGCAGTTTTAAATTCAATAAAGACGATTTTGTCATCTTCAAATTGAATACCATCGATAGGAGTACCCAGGAATCGAAAATTTTCTGGTAAATAAGGGTAGTTTTTTAAAAATGGCATAAATTGTTCAGCCATTTTGCCGTATCTTGATGACAGTGAAGCCTTTCTGAAATTTATATCTTTTAAAAACCAAACTGTTCGTCGCCAAAGAAAGAACAAAATAAGGCATAAAATTGTTAAAAATAAGATAACTTGATAAGTCGCAGGCATTTAAAAATCCTTAATAGTTAAGCCACAAAGGCATAAGACGATTTCAAATATTTTATCTAAATTTTCTAATGACACCTTTAACCCTCCCCTGAATCATTACTTTTTTAACTCTAATTGGTTGATAATTGGAATTAGCTGGCTGCAACCTAATATGGTCTTTTTCTTTGTAATATCTTTTCAAAGTGGCGTTTTCGTTGTCTAAGAGAGCAACAACAATCTCGCCATTATTTGGGGTAGAAGTTTGCTCAATAATAATGTAATCGCCATCTAAAATACCGTCGTCGATCATTGAGTCTCCCCTAACCCTAAGGGCAAATACATTTTTACTAACCATATCGCGAGGAATGTCGATAGTTTCGTTTGTTCTGATTGCCTCAATTGGCGCGCCGGCGGCAATTAATCCAGCAAGTTCGACTTCAAAGGTTCTTTCGTCAAAGCGAGGAGTTAGTTGCAAAGAACGGGCTTCGTTGTAATCTTTGGTCAAATACTCTTTTTCCTTAAGGTTGTTGATATGATCGGCAACGGTGGCAATTGAGGAAAGATGAAAAAATTCGGCTATCTCACGATAGGAGGGGGCGTAATCGTGAGATTGAATATATTCTTCGATAAAATCTAAGATTTCTTTTTGTCGTTTGGTTAGTGGTTGCATGCTACCTCCATTTTTATCTTCGTTTTTTGTTCGTCTAAATACATCTTGACCGAACATAAAACGAATGTCAAGGGTTTTTAAAAACAGGTTTAAATTTGTTAAATATTAAAAAACTGTGGATAAGTTTTTAGCTTGACATTTTAGTATTTTAATGATATATTGAATTGTTTTCCTTCTGGATCTAGGTAGCTATTGCTGTTAGGAGGATGCTCTGATGTCTGAAAGTATTATCTTTTACGCTTTGAAAAAAAGTGAAACCCTCAATGCTCCAGTGGCAGTACGGAAGTTTATTGAGGATTTCTGTGAAGAAAAAGAAGTCTTTGGCGTTCCTTGCTTTGTTGTGATCGGTACTGATTATAAGTCTCCTTGGGTTTGTATGGTAGACAGTGATTACAAAGAAGGGTTGTCGAAAGATGAACTTGAAGATGGTGGTGTTTTTGCCTGGTTTGAAAATCATCCAGAAGTTGTTTTCAAGTATTACTGGAGTTAGCAAGACGATTAACCAAAAATCCCCAGAGGTTTTAATTCTGGGGATTTTTTAGTTCAAAAAAACGTAGATTCGAAATTATTTAGCCAGTCGTTTTTGCAAAAATTCAACGAGTTTTTCTTGAGCAACAGTTTCTTGGGTGCCACTATCCATATCTTTAAAAATGACGGTTTTATCAATTGATTCACGTTGACCTAATATAAGACAGGTTTTGGCGCCCATTTTGTTTGCGGCTCGAAGTTGAGCTTTAAGCGATTCTTTACCTAAAATATTAGTGGCTTTAAAACCAGCGTTGGTTAATTTAGCCGAAAGCATTAAACTAAGCTTTTTGGCCTTGTCGCCAACATGAATTAAACAAACATCAGCCATAGCCTCGGCAGGAATTTCTATTTCTTGAGATTTTAGAATATTAATTATTCTTTCCATTCCTCCTGCCCAACCAACGGCAGGTGTCGGTGTGCCACCAAAAAGTTCAATTAAACCATCGTAACGACCGCCGGCCAAGATGGCTAAATTCTCGTTTTGATTTTTTTCATAATAAATTTCAAAAACCGTACGGCTATAGTAATCTAGTCCTCTAACAAGCCGCGGATTAAGATTATAAGGAATGCCAAGACCATCAAGATTTTCTAAAACTTCTTTAAAATGGCTTTTACAAGCATCGCATAAAGTATCGATTAGTTGTGGAGCGCTATCAATAATTTTTTGGCATTTGCTTTCTTTACAGTCAAAAATTCTTAATGGGTTTTCAACGAAGCGACGATTGCAATCATTGCAAAGATCTTCCAAGAAACCTTGGAAATATTCAACAATTTTCTTCTTCATTTTCGCTCGGCAGTTTGGACAGCCAATGCTATTAATTTCCAATTTTAAAGCATCTCTTAGGCCAATATCGGATAAAGTTTGAAAGGCTAATAAAATTATCGAGGCGTCAACAATTGGGTCACTGTCTCCAATAATTTCAACACCAAATTGATTATGAATGCGATAACGTCCGGCTTGAGGTCTCTCGTAGCGAAAGGCTGGTCCCGAATACCATAATTTGACTGGTTGAGGAAGATTCATCATACCGTTTTGAACATAGGCGCGGACAATTCCAGCAGTGTATTCGGGGCGTAAAACCATAGTTTTCGCGTCTTCTTCAGCAATAGTATCAGTAATACTGCTAAAACGACGAACTTCGAACATTTCTTTATCAATAATGTCAGTACCTTTGCCAATAGCGCGAGTATAGGTTTCGGCATATTCGTAAATAGGTGTTTCGATTCGTTGGCAACCAAAAATATCCATGTTTTTTTGGATGTTTTTTGTTAAGTATCGCCAATACTTTTGTTCTTCAGGGAGAATGTCTCTTGTTCCTCGAGGGCTTTGAATGTTTTTTTTCATAATTTTTAGTTAATTGTTAACCATATTATATGAGAAATTTTTCCAAAATGCAAGTGTTCACAAAAGCTTCTTACTTTTAAGGAAGTGACGAATACGATTTTTGGCTAGAGAGGTTTTTACTAAATCAAGCCAATCGCGCTTAGGTCCGGTAGATTTTTTAGCTTTAATAATCGAGACAATATCGCCATTCTTTAATGTGGTGGAAATTTTGACCATTTTGTTATTAACTTTGGCCCCAGAAATTGATTCGCCTAAAGTGGTATGAATGGCGTAAGCAAAATCGATCACCGTTGCTCCAACAGGTAGGTTTTTCACGTCGCCAGTAGGTGTATAGACAAAAATTCGATCAGAGAAAAAATCCATACCCAAATCATCGAGAACCTCTTTATTATCAGAAAGATTTTTTTGCCAACGGGCTAATTCCTGAACCCATTGAAGCTCATCTTTGGGAACTTTACTAATATTTCTTTTAAGATATTCAAGAGTATTTTTTTTATCTGAATAATGCCAATGAGCGGCAATACCATTTTCAGCGTGATCGTGCATTTTTTTAGTTCTAATTTGAATTTCGATTATTTGACCCGCTTCGGCAAAAACTGTTGTGTGAATTGACTGATAACCGTTTGGCTTAGGCATGGCAATGTAGTCTTTAATCCGGCCAACTAAAGGTCGCCAAGTTTCGTGAATAATTCCCAAAACTTTATAACAATCCTCAACGCTGTTAACAATCACCCTCAAGGCAACTAAATCATAGATTCGAGAAAGGTCGTCATCGTAACGCTTTAGTTTTTGCCAAAGTGAATACATGTGTTTCGCTCGGCCGTTAACTTCTGCCCTAATACCCATTTTGCCCAGTTTTTTAAGGAGTATTTTTTTTAGTTTGGTAATATATTTTTCTTTTTTGCTTAAATCATCAGTAATTCGTTCTTTAAGTTTTTTGTAATCTTGGGGGTAAACATAAGGAAAAGACAAATCCTCAAGTTCACCTTTTAGTTCCCCCATTCCTAATCGGTCAGCCAAAGGGGCATAGATTTCCAAGGTTTCTTTGGCAATTCGAAGACGTTTTTCTTCTGGTATACCTTGCAAGGTTTTCATGTTATGGCGTCGGTCGGCTAATTTAATAATAACAATTCGAATGTCATGAGCCATAGCCATAAACATTTTTCGTAAAGTTTCCACCTGTCGATCAAATTCATGAAGCTCTTTTTCGTCACGTAAAAAGAGCCATTTTCGACGGATGCGAATTTTGCCAAGTTTGGTGACACCGTCAACCAGTGTGGCAACTTTTCGACCAAAATGACGCCTAATTTGGCTAATTTCGCAAGGAGTATCTTCGCAGACATCGTGCAACAAAGCGGCGGCTACTGTTGGGCCGTCAAGTTTTAGATCTAAAATAAAAGAAGCGGTTTCGAGTTCGTGTTGAACAAATGGTTCGCCAGTTAAACGTTTCTGGCTTTGATGGGCTTTTTTGGCAAACTCAAAAGCCCGACGGATAAGTTTTTTATCCTGGGTGGATAAATAGTCAGCTTTTTTTAGGAGCTCATCAAAAGTCATTGTATCTGAAGCGTACCATATCTTTTACGGATTGACAAATGGGTGGAATGGTGTTAAAGTAGCATATAGTTTTGTAAGTTAAGAATGCACATCACAATTAAGGAGAACGCGCAAATGCAGGTAGCAGAAATCGTGAAGCTGGTGGACGGCGTAGCGCTTACTATGATAGATCGGGAAAAGTTTTGCGATATCCACAAATCGATCGGCGTGATGGATATGACAATGCTTAATGAGTTGGATAACAAGTTGGCGATTAGTCCACTTGAGGATATCGATGAAAAGGGTCGTGACTCGTCGTCATTAACGACTGTAATGTTAGTTTATGGCCGCAAAGCAGATCTTGTTATTAGCGCGATGAAGCAATTGAATGTCGATTTTTACGAGTTATTGAAATTGGTTAAATCAAGCTATACTAGGATGTGGCTGTTACCAGATCTTGCTTATCGTTTAGAGGAAGAGATTGTAAAAGCGGAAATGGAAGTAGCGGCTAATGAGCAAATGGTGCCTGTGGTAGCGGTCATGTATGGCATGCTTTCCTATGTATATGGTAGCCTGCATTTAGGCAAATGGATTTTCTGAGATGAGTATTTGGGATTTCTAATAAAGGAGGAATATTGTTATGGAGACGGGACTTGTTTCGTGGTTTATACCAGCGTTAACAGTTTATGTGATTGGGGCGTTAATTACTTATGGTATATTAGATACAAGCAGTCGCCACAGTGATGATGCTGGTGTCGTAGTAACGGTAACTTTTTTGTGGCCGCTGGCAATAGTGATTATTGTTTTGTACTATCTTTGTTTTTGGACCATCAATCTTGGTAGATTTCTGGGTAAAAAATTCGGTTGAGATTTTCTCTTTACGTTTTTGACTATTCCGGCGATTAGTTTATTACTTTTCGCCGATTTTTTTAATCTCTTAAACCATTTTGATACACCGCGTAGGTGTATCACGGTTGGTTAAAATCAAAAGTAATTTTTAATATTCGAGACTAGTTGCTGAAACCAGGGTGGGTTTTTGTAGAACAAATATAAAATGACAATTATAAAAACAACAAAGAAAATTGTGGAAAAGATTCGATTAAAACAAGATTTTAGACAGCCCATAATAATAAAAATCCTAAATCTGAAATCCTAATTTCTAAATAAATTTTAAATAACAAATCTATTATTTTGTAGGTGATGGAGTGGCTTGAGGGTTAGGTGTGGTTGGCGTTGGCGACGATGGCGATTGTTTAACAGGCGGCTTAGGTTCTGGCGGATGAGGTAAAGCATAAGAAAGAATTATTAAAACTAAACCTATTCCAGCAAGTATCCCCCCATAGATAAAGGAAAGTTGCATTGAGTTAGCATTGATGGCTTCGATCATAGGGTTAATAAATTTAACAATTTCTGGATCAAGACCATTAGCAATTTGACCGGTAAAAATTTGGGGTAATGCTTTAGAAAAGACATTTAAAATTAAAATACTGCCGGCGGGTAAAAGCAATCCCCAGCCTACCCAACGCAAAATTGATGGCCACCAGCTTCGTCCTAAAAGAACTAAAAGTCCAATCATAATTAGACTTAAAATAATCGAAACCCAGTAGGTAATATTTATAATTTTAAAAATTAATTTTAAATTAGCTAGTTTTTGGTCAACATTTTTAAGATCACGCAAATTATAAGTATCCGGAATGTTGGCCATTATTTCATCGGTATAACTAGAACCTTGAGTGCCTTGTTGAATTTGAGTTGGTGTTGTTCCCTGAGGAAGACAACTTGGCAAACCATTATTTTCAGAAACACTCATTTCGATACCACTTGCGCATGTTGGCAATTTAATCATTTCCTGAGAAAGAATGTTTGGTAATTTTTTTTCTAAGGTAGTTTTAAAGCCCTTGAGGTCAAATGTTACATCTAAAGTATTGGTTTGATTATTAAGGTAGCTAAAAAATGGTGGAATATTTTTTTCAACCTGTGTCTGGACTACTTTTGGGTCAATTGATTTAATAATTCCGAGTACTAAAACTTTTGTTTGCAAATTTTCACTTTTATTTTGCCCGTAAAGATTTTCAACTAATTTTGGTAAATTTTCGTAAACATTGGATTGATCCAAAACTTTGATTAAAGTCTTAGGTTGGAAAAAGGCTTTAAATTCTAAAAGGCTAATAAAAGTTGTAATTGTGAGTCCCAAAATAGTAAAAATAAAAATAGCTAAACATTTATGACGCATTGTCCTCCTTATATAAATTTATCTTACCACTTTCGAAGTTAAAAAAACCAGCGGTTCTGAAGAACCGCTGGATAAGTTTAGAGTATTGCCTCCATTTTGGCGACAATTGCATTTTGCTGAGGCGTAGACATGGTTGTTGCCGAAAGCAACAATTGCAGTCTAAGAACCTTTTCCGTCTTAGTTGCGACATCGTCAAGACGATCCCTTAACCAAGTTGGAATTGCTGAACGATTATTGAGCCACAACCCTTCAGAAACGAATTGTTCCGGTCGAAAAACCGAAAATTCATCTCTGGGAAATTCTACGAATCGGAAACAGATATCCTTGCAACCAATTTGGTAGAGTGTTCGAACAACATTGATCTGAAGGTCGGTTGGTGTTCTGTGATGGTTTATATTGCAAACCAAAACAAAAATCCAATTGTTTGGTAGCTTTAATCCCATTGGACACAGCTTCAAAGAGTGGTATTCGCTCGCCGTGTGAGCAAGCAGTCCCTCGCCATAGGCAGTGGTAATCCTCTGCGATTTGCGAGAGCTAAAGTACTCACCTTTAAGAGCTTTAACCTGCTCTGCGTTGCACATGGTGCTAATCTGTCTTATCATCACTTGTATCCTCTCGTTGTTGGAATTTTGTTACTAAATCACAAACTCTATTTGGTTGTCTATTAAATTGTGTTTTTTGTGATTGATAAGATCTTTACCTTTAGTTTGGTTTTTTTTCAAAGCATTTATTTTTGCTTTAGTTTTTATTTTTTAAGGTAAAGGATTCAGATTTATTGGCAACGTAAAATATGCCAATTTGCTAAAATTATATCTTAATTTTTCGCATTTGTCAAGGAAGGAGAGCTATTTTATTTTTTCAAAAACAATCTTATTATTGCGAACTTTTACTTCAATTTTTTCGCCTTTTTTGATTTTGCCCGCCAAGATATTTTCCGAAAGAGGATCTTCGATTAAATCGGAAATTGCTCGCCTGATTGGTCGAGCGCCATATTCAGGAGCATAACCGTGTTTGCCAACCATTTCTTTGGTGGAATTAGAAAATGTTAAGTAGTACTCTTGATCCTCAAGCCGTTTTTTTAAAAACTCAAGGTTTAGATCAATAATTTTTGAAATATCATCTTTACTTAGGGCATGAAAAACAACAGTTTTATCAAGTCGATTAATTAATTCTGGTTTAAGGTCTTGTTTTAAACGCGCCACAAGTTCGGTTTTCATTTTTTCATAGTCATTGGCCGCTTTTTTCTTAGTATTACCCTTAGCTTGAAAGCCAATCGCCGCTTGTCTGTTTAATTCTTGCAAACCAATATTGGAAGTTAAAATTATAATTGTATTTCGAAAATTAACTTTTCTGCCCTTAGCATCGGTAAGCTGACCATCTTCTAAAATCTGTAACAAGATATTAAAGACTTCCGGATGAGCTTTTTCAATTTCATCAAACAAAACAATCGAATAAGGATGTTTTCTGACAGCTTCAGTTAGACGACCTGATTCTTCATAACCAACGTAGCCTGGAGGCGCACCCACAAGCCTGGAAACATTATGTTTTTCCATAAATTCCGACATGTCGATTTTAATAATTGCTTCACGTGAGCCGAAAAGTTCTAAGGCTAGAACTCTGGCTAATTCAGTTTTACCAACACCGGTAGGGCCTAAAAAGATGAAAGAGCCGATTGGTCGATTTGGATCAGTGACCCCTGTTTTTGAACGTCTAACAGCTTGAGAAATTTCAGAAATGGCTTCGTCTTGACCGATAATTCTTTTCTTTAAAAGTTTGCCCAAATTCAAATATTTATTTTTTTCGGTTTTGGTTAAATTTTCAACTGGTGTGTTTGTCCAAAGAGAAATGACTCGGGCAATATCGGTCGCATCAATTACCGGTGTGGGTGTTTTTTTACCAACTTTATTTAATTGGTCAATTTCTTCTTGAATTCGACATTCGAGTTCTTTTAACTCAGCAGCTTTTTTAAAATTTTGTTTTTCCGCTTCAGCTTCTTTTTCTTGGCAAAGAAGAAACATTTGTTTTTCAAGATTTTTAAGTTGAGGGCTATCTTCCGTGGCTGTAGCAATTTTTCGAGCGGCGGAGGCTTCATCAATCAAATCAATCGCTTTATCTGGTAAAAATCGATCGGCAATATATCTTTCCGACAAACTAACAGAGGTTAGAATTGCTTCGTCGGAAATTTTTACTTTATGAAAATCTTCATAATGAGGTCGAAGACCTTTAAGAATTTCGATTGTTTCTAAAATTGTTGGTTCACCAACAGTTACTTTTTGAAAGCGTCTCTCTAAAGCAGTGTCTTTTTCAATGACTTTTCGGTATTCATCGTCGGTTGTTGCCCCAATTAAACGAATCTTTCCTTTAGCCAAAGCCGGTTTTAAAATATTGGCGGCGTCGAGTGAGCCTTCAGCAGAACCGGCACCAACAACCGTGTGGAGCTCGTCAATGAAAAGAATTACATTGCCCAAACGTTCTAATTCGTCCATGATTTTCTTAATTCTATCTTCAAATTGCCCGCGATACATGGTTCCGGCAACCAAAAGAGCCAAATCAAGCATAATAATTTGCTTGTTTTTTAGTTCATGCGGAACAGCTCCATCATTAATTTTTTGAGTTAACCCTTCAACAATAGCAGTTTTACCAACCCCTGGTTCGCCAACTAAAACCGGATTGTTTTTAGTTCGACGAGAAAGAATTTGAATGGTTCTTTGAATTTCTTTTTCCCGACCAATTAATGGGTCGACCTCGCCTTTTTTAACTTGCGTAGATAAATTTATTGTAAAGTACTCTAAAACATTTTTTTGTTGATTACCTCCGGCCATTGGTGGTAAATCAGCTGGTGGCATTTCTGGTGATGGTTGGTTGGAAGAAAAATCTTCAAAATTAAATTGGGGGAAATTAAATTGCATTTTCGGCAATTGATCAAAAGGTTTCTCTTCGAGTTCTTTAATATCTTCAAAAAGACCTTCGATCTGATTTTGAATAGCTTCTGTATCCGAGCCAATGCGAAAAATAACTTGCCAAGCAAAAGATTCTTGACTTAAGGTAATTGCTAACAAAAGATGTTCAGGATCAATTTGATGATGCTGAAACTTTTTCGCTAAAGTAGCGGCTTTTTTGATAACCGCTCTTGCGTCTTCAGAAAGACCTTGTTTAGTTGCTCCGGTTTTGCTGGTAGTGTTTGTGGTATTTAAAGAAATAACTAAACGAATTTGATCCAGGGAAATCATATGCTCTTGTAAGACAGAATAAGCCAGTGTTCCTGGTGTAACAGCAAGTGCCAAAAGAATATGCTCTGAACCAATTAAGACATGGGTACTTTGAGCAATTTTTTGAGCTGAAATTAGGATCTTCCGCGTATTAGCGGAAAACTTTTTAAAGATTTCCTCGGGTTCCTTCATATATAACCTTGTTTTTACTTTTTAGCTTTAGGGGTTTTCTTGGATTTAGCTTTTGTTTTTGGTTTTGATTCTTTTGTTTCTTCCTTTTCTGTTTCTGGAGTCTCTTCAATTTTAGCTTCTTCTATAGTACCAGCTTCTTCGCCTTCGGCTTTAACTTCAATCACGTCTGATTTTTCAATGTTGATGCTCCAGGTGGTAAGTTTTGAAGCAAGTCTAACATTTTGCCCGCCCTTACCAATGGCTAACGAAAGTTGATCTTCCAAAACTTTAACAGTGGCTTTCTTTTCTGTTTTAGAGAGTTCAACCTTTTCAATCTTGGCTGGCGAAAGAGCGTTAGTAATGTATTGTTTTTCGTCGGCATCATAAAGAATAATATCAATTTTTTCTTCACCAATTTCTGCTAAAACTGCTTGAATACGAGTTCCGCGTTGACCGACACAAGACCCAATTGGATCTAAACCTTCTTCGTTAGCAATGACGGCAACTTTAGTTCTAGAACCGGCTTCGCGAGCAATTCCTTTAATTTCAACCGTACCGGCGGAAATTTCTGGAACTTCTAGCTCAAAAAGGCTGCTGATAAGGTTAGGATTGCTACGAGAAACTAAAACTTGTGGGCCACGGCTAGTTTCTTCAACACCTAAAATGTAAACTTTAATTCTTTGACCGGAATAGTACTTTTCTTGAGGAATTTGTTCAGATGGAAGCATTAATCCATTTAGTTTTCCAAGATCAACAATGACTGCTGAACCTTCGATTTGCTGAACAGAGCCATTTAAGACTTGGTTTTCTTTTTCTTTAAATTCTTTATAAAGCATATCTCTTTCAGCTTCTCTGATCCGCTGAATGATTACTTGTTTGGCGGTCTGGGCGGCAATTCGACCAAAATCAGAATGTGGTTCGAGTTTGATTTCAACTTGATCGCCAATTTTAGCTTTTTTTTCAATTTTTTTAGCATCGGCTAAAGTTTTTTGATTTTGTTCGTCTTCGAGTTCTTCATCTTCGACAACATCAAAAACTTGCCAAACTTTAATATCGCCCGTTTCAGGGTCGAATTTGGCTTTAATATTTTGAGAAGGCTTACCGTAATCTTTACGATAAGCGGCTGCGACAGCAGCCTCGATTGTTTCCAAAACAGTATCTTTAGAAAGACTTTTTTCATCGCAAATTTGATTAATGGCCGCCATAAATGGTGAGATAGGCATAGTTACTCCTTCGCTCCATGTTTTGCGCTCCTTAACAGGAAGCAAAACAGGAAGTCCGCCGAAGTGAAATCTATTTTGAGAAGAGGAATAATCACCTATTTCTCAAAGAGATTGAACGATGGCGGATATTACATTTCGTTAGTTTTGCTGGCGAAATGTAAAATCTACTTTACATTTTAAATGTTTGGTTAATTTTTGTCAAATTATTAAACTTTGAATATTTGGGTATTAAAAAAGGTAAGTTTAATCACTTACCATTGCAAGTACATATTAGCATACTAAGGTGTAAAAAGTCAATCTTTTAAAAAACCCGTGAGGAAAAACTCACGGGTAATGTTTATTCATTCGTAAGCGGTCGGCTCAAAAGTGCTTCAAGGGCATTTTGAGGTTTTTCGCCCTCGATAATACTTTGAACCGCACTAGCAATGGGCATCATTTTCAGGAAATCAGTTGAAGCAAGTGCTTCTAGGGTGTGAAATCCTTCAACAGTACCAAGTTGAAGCTCGGTTTCCTGACGATTGTAACCTCCTGCCAGCAAAATACCTGCATGGACATTTCTGGAATGGCAGCTTAGACAAGTACCAACTAAATCAGCCATGAAAGTTGTCCCGGCGCTAAAAGTTTTTAGATCGGCGCCAATTTCTAGACCAACTTTGGTAATTTCTGCTGCCCCACGGCTAATTAAAGAAGCGCGTGTCATGGTATCAAACCTCATTTGCATAGCAATCCCGGAAGCCAAAGCAACAATATTTTTCAAGGCTGCACCAATTTGGCCACCAATAATATCTTCAGAGGTGTAGACTCTTAGTATCTTGCTAGGAAAAAGTTCTTGAACTATCTGCGCATTCTTTGGGTCAAGAGAATAAGCTGTGCCGATGCTAGGCGAACCTCTCAGTAATCCTTCAGGGAAGCCAGCGCAGGTAAAGTAAACTTCATAATCAGGGTGATTTAAAAGCTGAGTTGGCAAGACTAGCTCAGCATCACTTGAATTATAAAGTGCTTTACAGGCGACAACTAGAATGCCTGATGTTGTTTGTTGATAGTAAGCCTTTTCAAGGAACTCCCCAGAAACAGCCACAAAAACCACCGGAAAATCTCTAATACTTTCATTAGTTGTTTTTAGGTGGATTGTTTTTGGTAGTTTAATATCTGCTCCGCAAGGAACTCTGCCAGTTGTGTTAAGAAGATCCAAATCCTCATCAGTACCAACAAGATGAACCTCGTGGCCAACTTTACTGAGCAAAGCAGCCAAAGTGCATCCCCAACGACCTGCGCCAACAATACCG
>JBAYHL010000014.1:0-21896 GCA_041666185.1 Patescibacteria group bacterium
AAAATTTGACGGCGGAAAACGAAAAGCATCAGCAGATTTTTCATCTTTTAGATGAAACTTTAGAACATTTAAATAATGGACAAAGTAAACTTTTGTTAGCTTACTTTGAAATCAATTTTTTGGAACTCTCTGGGTTTAAACCAGAATTATTTAAATGCCTTTCTTGCGGCAAAAATATTGTTTCTAAAGGAAACTTTTTTAGTTTTAGTGAAGGTGGTTTGGTTTGCGACAAGTGTCAAAGTGGAGATATCAAAATTTCTGATGATGCGATTAAGGTTCTGAGATTATTTTTAAAACATCGAATCGATACTATTCAAAAAATCCAAACTAATGAAAAATTAACTTTAGAAATAGAAAAAATTACTAGTGGCTATATTAAGCATATTGCTCAAAAAGAATTTAAATCAAAAAGGTTTTTGAAAGTATGATTGGTATTATTGACTCAGGCATTGGCGGCCGGGAAATCGAAAAAGAAATTAAAAAGTTGCTGCCAATGGTAAAAATTGAATACTTTGCTGATAGAAGAAATTTTCCTTATGGAACGAAAAAAGTTGAAGATTTACGTCGGATATTGAGGAATAATATCGAAGTATTGCTTAAAAAAGGAGCTGAAGTTATTGTTTTGGCCTGTAATTCAGCAACAGTGTCTTCGGTAGAATATCTTCGTAAGTATTTTAATGTTCCAATTGTTGGTGTAATACCAGCAATTAAATCTGCGGCGGAGGTGACAAAGAATAGAAGGATTGCTGTTTTTTCAACACCTATTACTTCCAAAAGTTTAGCTCAAGATGATTTAATACATAAATATTGCCAAGATATTATTGTTTACAAAATCCCATTTAAAAATCTAGCAGGTTTGATTGAAGACGATGAAATTAATATTGCTATCTCGGAAATATCAAAGGTTTGGCAAAAATATAAAGATGAAAATATTGATGTAATTGTTTTAGGTTGCACGCATTACACTTTGATTAAAAGGGAAATTCAAAAAATTGTTGGGGCAAAAATCAAAATTATTGACTCAAATGAAGCGGTTGCTAAGCAGGTGAAAAATATATATGATAAGATTACTTAATAAATCAAACCATATATGGTTTTGGGCTATTGCCTAATGTAATCCAAGCGAAGCGATGAAAAATTCTTTTAAATTTAGTATAAAAAATATCATTCTTTTAATTCTATTATTTTTAGGTATATTTTTATTATTACCAAAGCTAGTTGGTGTTGAAAAAGCTTTATTACTTCTTGTTAAAATTAATAAATATTATTTATTAGCAGCCTTAATAGTGGAAATTTTAAGTTATGCTAGTGCCGCTTGGCTTTTGGGGATTATTTTTTTCAGGTTAGGTTATAAAATATCATTTTTAAATCGTTACAAATTAGGTTCAATTGCTGCTTTTACAATTCACTTTTTACCATTAGGGGTAGCTGGTGAAGCAGCTTTTGAATATTCTTATTTAAAAAAACAAAAGATTAATTCTGGTACAGTAATTTTAATGTGGATCTTGCGTTGGATTTTTAATTATTCAGGTTTTATTATTTTATTTTTGATTGGATTAATTTTAGTTCCTACTTACCCTAATCTTTCTTTCTCACCAAAAATTATTTCTTTTACAATCTTGATTCTAATCGTGTTCACAGTCTTTTATTTAGTGTATCTTTACAAACATAAAAATAAATTCTGGAAAGCTTGGAACGGAATAATTAATTTCATCAATAAAATATTTGCCAAGTTCAAAAAAAATCTTATATCAGACGAAAAAATACGTTTAGTGTTTGAAGATATCTATAAAGGTCTCAGTTTATTTGGCGAGAAAAAAAGAAGTTCGCTAAAAGCTGTCTTAGCTGGAATTTTATATTGGTTTGGTGACATGCTTTGTTTGTATTTTGTTTTTCACGCATTTGGGTTTTCTGTCGATTTTGGGGTTTTAATATTTGGATATTGTATCGCAACCTTTTTGGGGATTATATCTGCAATTCCTGGGGGAGTAGGAGTGACGGAAGGTAGTATGGCTTTGATTTTTACCAGTTTAGGAGTGCCGTCAGCAATAGCGATTACTGCTGTTTTGGTTTTTCGACTATTTTCTTTTTGGATATGGATGCCTATTGGTTTCTTTTCGTATCTTTCTCTGAGTAAAATAAAAACATTTAAGAATCGTTTCGGGAACAGTAATTAATTATTTAACTCTTCTCAATTTATAACGGAAGATATAAATCATTAATAACAAGAATAATATGTCGATAGCTACAAGAACGAATTGATAACTTTTTAAAGGGATTCTTGTAAATAGAAAATAAAAAGGGATAAGTGATGGTAGGACGAATGGGAAAACTTTGGTTACACTTTCGTATTTAAAAGGTTCTTTTTCTTTGGCAAAATATTCTTCCCAGTGAAGAGTGTCGTTACCGTATTTTTGTTCTAAGATTGGTTTTAGATAATAATAATAGTATCTTGGGATTGACTCAAGCGAGTTTTGGTTTGACTGGTAATTAAATGCTAATAAGTCCATTATTATAGGTATGAAAAGCAGAAAAGTATGAAGTAAGTCTCTTTTGACACCTAAGCCAATAATGATAAAAGTTATAATTAAAAAAACCACCCAAAGAATAATTGCTAAATTTATAGTTTTGTGAAGAAAGACTATACGATTATTTAATTCGTTACGAGATTTTCCATATTCTAAAGCAAACCATTTTTCTTTATTCATAAAATCCTTTTCTAGATAATCCTGTTAAAGATTATATTGGTTTAATGATATCAAATATATAGAAAAAGTAAAAACTTTTTATTCAGTTTAGAATATGTTATATTTTAGTTAAGTTAAGGAGATAACGTGGAAGATAAATTAGAAAAAATTGTTTCGTGGGCTAAACGACGTGGTTTTGTAATGCCGGGATCAGAAATTTATGGTGGGATTGGTGGTGTTTACGATCTTGGTCCATATGGTTTAACGCTCAAAAATAATATTAAAAAACTTTGGTGGAAAACTTTTGTTGAAGGTCGAAGCGATGTTGCTGGAATGGAATCAGCAATACTTATGAATCGTAAGGTTTGGCAGGCTTCTGGTCACGAAAAGGGGTTTGTTGACGAGCTAGTTGAGTGCAAAAAATGCCAAAAACGTTTCAAGTCAGATGACTTACCAACAGAAAAGTGCTCCCAAGGTGGTGAACATGAACTCACGGAACCTAAAAATTTTAACACTATGTTTGAAACATATATTGGTGCCGTTAAAGACGAAAATGCTAAAACTTATCTTAGGCCGGAAACTGCTCAAGGAATGTTTACTAATTTCAAACAAGTTATGGAAGTAACCCGCAAAAAACTTCCTTTTGGGATTGCTCAAATGGGCAAATCTTTTCGTAATGAAATTATGACTAAAGACTTTTTGTTTCGAGTTCGTGAATTTGAAATTGCTGAAATTGAATATTTTGTAAAACCAGGAACTGATGAAAAAACTTTTGACGAGTGGCTGGAACTTTGGGAAGATTTTGTTTTAAGCTTAGGAATTAAAAAGGAAAATATTGAAAACTACGAACATCCAAAAGAGGGTTTGGCTCATTATTCAAAGAGAACAGTTGATATTCAATATAAATTTCCATTTGGTACAAAAGAGTTGGCTGGGGTGGCGAATAGAACCGACTTTGACTTAAAATCGCATATTGACGCTTCTGGTAAAGATTTAAATTATTTTGATCCGGAAACGAGTGAAAAATATATTCCTTATGTAATTGAGCCAACAGTTGGTATTGAACGATTAATGCTGGCAGTAATTTGCGATGCTTTTGAAGAGTTAGAAGCACGAACAGAAACAACAGAAGCAAAAACTGAAAATGAAGTAGTTTTGCATTTTTCGGCCGCTTTAGCACCGATTAAAATAGCAGTTTTGCCATTGGTAAAGAAGTTGTCTAAAGAAGCTAGGGAAGTTTACACTGAGCTTGCGAAGTGTTGGTCTGATATTGAATTTGACGAATCAGGTTCAATTGGCCGTCGTTACAGGAGGCAAGATGAAATTGGTACACCATATTGCATCACTTTTGATTTTGATTCTTTGGAAGATAAAAAAGTCACCGTCCGCGAACGTGATACCATGAAACAGGAAAGAATTGAGATTAAAGAATTAAAAAACTACTTATTTGGTAAATTGAATATTTTTTAAGGAAAAGAAAATGAAAAAGAAGCCAACTTTCTTATGTATGACACCTATACCATTTGCAGCGTCTTTAATTGGTGGCTTCAATGCTTTGTATGTTTTTATTACCGGAATTCTACTTTTAATTCTTGTTATTAAAGTTATCTATCATTTGCTTAAACACCATAATATTAAGGAAAAAATTAGTCGGAACTATTTAATATTTTGTATTATTTCAATTATTTATTCGCTGATTTTTGTTTATGCATACTCTTATTTGGGTACTCATTACTATGTTCAGTATCTTATTTTTACTTTTTCTATTTCCCTTTTTCTTGCTCTTACTTACAAAACCCTTCGCCGCTATTTTACTATCACGTTAATAGTTTTTGCCATGATTACATTAGCGATCAGTGCTATTTCCTATTGGCAGTTTCAGAAAAGAATGAATTCTCCGGTAGTTACAGATGAAAATGATGGTTTGCCATATCTAAGCTCCACTAGTTGTGGGGGATTTAGTATATTTTAAGAAATATAAATTATAAGATCTGTTTTACGTACTTATCCACAGGTTAACAGCCTGTTTTTTTTATTGAACCTTAAATACCTGGGTGTTGACAGGTAAAATAGAAGTGGCATATACTGAATTCAGCGTGGCAGAATGTGGATGAAAGTGGGGAAAACTAATAATAACTGTGGATAACTTAACAAGAGATAAGAGACAAGAAGGAAGAGATAAGGGGTTGTTTCTTAAAACTTATATGTTTATAGGAGAATATACTCACACAATTGATGAAAAAGGAAGGATGGCTATTCCTTCAAAGATGCGAAGGGATGTTGGTAGTGGTGCAGTTGTGACCCGCGGAATTGACAATTGTTTATGGCTCTTTCCCAAGAAAGAGTGGCAAGCATTAGCTGAGAAACTGGCAAGTTTACCTTTGTCAGATGCCCCTTCTCGAGCTTTTTCTCGTTTAATGCTTGCCGGCGCCATGGAAGTAGAATTTGATAGTCAAGGAAGGGTGCTTTTGCCGGCTTATTTAAGAAGTTTTGCCGGTCTAAAGAAAAATGCCATTGTCGCCGGCTTATTTAACCGTTTAGAGGTCTGGGATGCGGCCAAGTGGGAAGAGTATAAGAAAAGAACTGAAAAAGCCACTGACCAGATCGCCAAGCATATGGCTGATTTAGGCATTTAATTTTAAAAACTAGCAGCCAGGCAAAAACAAAAAAGTGGCTGCAAAAGGATATATTTATTTTCGACCCTACCCGACACAATATGTGTCGTGGCGGGGCAAAACAAAATTGGGTAACTTAAGGAGGGGCACTGGCTGCTAGTTTAAAAAAATAACGATAAACATGATCAAGCATATTTCTGTTTTAGCAAATGAGACAATTAAATATCTTGCCCCTTCAAAAAATGAAAACTTTATTGACGCAACTTGCGGTTTAGGAGGTCATACAAAGTTAATTTTGCAAAAGAATGGTCCAGAGGGAAAAGTTTTAGCAATTGACCAAGATGTAGAGGCAATCGAAATTGCTAAAAAGAATCTTAAAAATTTTGGTAAAAGAGTTGATTTTAAGAAGAGTAATTTTTCCGAGTTAGGTTTAATTATTCGTCAGTGGCCAGTTGAAAGAGTTGATGGGATTCTTTTCGATTTAGGAGTTTCTTCTTACCAGCTCGAAAAGCCTGAAAGAGGATTTTCTTTTCTTCGCGAAGGTCCTTTAGACATGAGAATGTCAGGGGAAAATGCTAGAATTTCAGCTAAAGATATTGTTAATTATTGGGATGAGAGAAAATTAAAAGAAATTTTTCGTAAATACGGCGAAGAACCATATGGGGGTAAAATCGCCCATGCTATTGTTAAAGCTCGTCAACAAAAGCCAATCTCTACTACCACTGAATTGGTTGAGGTCATTAAAAGAGCGACACCACCAAAGTATCGAGCAGATTTAGAAAAACACTTTGCGACTAGAGTTTTTCAAGCTTTAAGAATAGCTACTAATGACGAATTAAAAGTTTTGGAAAATGGTCTTAAACAAGCAGTGCAAGTTTTGTCTTCAGGAGGAAGAATCGCGGTAATATCTTTTCATTCTCTTGAAGACAGAACTGTCAAAAACTTTTTTTTGGAAAATCCGTCATTGGAAATATTAACAAATAAACCAATTGTCGCATCTGATCAAGAAGTAGAGTCAAATCCCCGGGCACGTTCGGCAAAATTACGGGTTGCCAAAAAAATTGAAAATTAGAAATTATTTAAGGAGGTTTATGCTTATTCCCCGTGCTAATACCTGGGATCCAGGATTTAGAAAAAAAACTTTAAAAACAGAATTAAGGATCGGTCCGGTTTCTTTAAGATTTGTCACAATTGCTCTTTTAGCAGTTGCAGCTCTCTTCTATTTAGCTCAAAGTGCTCAAACTTCAACTTTTAAATATAAAATTATGGAGTTGGAAACTCAAAAATCAAAAGTTCAAACCGATGTTAAACAATTAGAAGTTGAGTCGGCAAGATTAAAGTCTTTAAGTGAACTTAAAAATAGCACTCAAGCAATGAATTTGGAACCAGCGAATTAGTATTGATTAATGGTTAAATCTTATGCCAAACAATTCTTGGATTAAAAGACTAAATATAGTACTAGCCGTTGTAATATTGATGGCTGCTGGTTTGCTTTTTAGATTATTTCAAAAGCAAATTTTAGAACATGGCAATTACCTAGCTCAAGCTGAGGGACAATATATTGTTAAAAAAGAACTCCCGGCTCAAAGAGGTAAAATTTATGCCTCTGACATGTTCCCGTTGGCAACCAATCGTCAATATTATCAAGTTCTAGCAGTTCCTAGGAATATTAAAAATCCTGATGAGACCGCCGAGCAGTTGTCGTCAATTTTGGGGTTAAAAAAGAGTGAAGTTTTTGATCAAATTAATAACGATAAAAGCTACGTTCCACCTCTAAAACATGGTTTAACAGAAGAGGAAGGGGATAAAATTGCTGATCTAAAAATTAGGGGAGTTTTGGTTATGCCGGAATCAAAAAGATTTTATCCGGAAAATGAAATTGCTTCTCAAATTTTAGGTTTTGTTAATAATTTAGGTGAAGGCCAATATGGCGTTGAAGGGTACTTTAATGAGCAGTTAAGAGGGTTTGGTGGAGAAATTTCGGCAGAAAAAGATACCAAAGGGCGCTTATTCAGTATTGGTGAAAAAGTTGATCCCAAAGATGGTTCCGATTATGTTTTGACCATTGACCATAGTATTCAATATCAAGCCGAAGAGGTTTTGAAAGAAGCGATCGAAACTTATCAAGCAGATTCTGGTTTTATTGGTGTTATGGATCCAAAAACTGGTGCTGTGCTTGCAATGGCTGGTAATCCTACTTTTAACCCAAATAAATACAATGAAGTTCCTCAGGGCCAACAAGAGGTTTTTAATAATCCGGGTATTACAGCCGCGTGGGAACCAGGTTCGGTATTTAAACCATTAATGATGGCAGCGGCGATTAATGAGGGCAAAGTTCAACCTGATACTGAAGGTGTTTTTTCTAACAAAATCACGGTTGATAGCTATGAAATTCACACTGCTACCGATGAAGCTTATGGTAAAGAGACGATGACCCAAGTTTTGGAAAATTCCGACAACGTTGCCATGGTTTGGCTTTCTGAGCAATTAGGAAAAGATGTTGAATATAAATATGTTAAAGATTTTGGTTTTGGTAGAAAAACTGGTATTGAAATGGATACTGAAGCGACAGGCTCTGTTTTAGATGTTAAAAAATGGTCAAATACTCAGCGAGCAACAATTTCTTTTGGCCAAGGTATTTCCGTAACGCCAATTCAGCTTATGGCCGCTTATTCGGCAATTGCTAATGGAGGCAAACTGTTTAAACCTTATGTTATTAAAGAAGTTCATAGCACAAATAACCATACCGAACAGACTCAAGCACAAGAAGTTAAAAGAGTTATTAATACTGATACATCAGATAAGTTAAAAGATATGTTGGCGGCGGTCGTTGATTATGGTCATGGAAAAAAAGCCGGTGTTCCAGGCTACAAAGTGGCTGGCAAAACTGGTACGGCTCAAATTCCTAAGCCGGGGGGTGGATATTATGAAGATCGACATATTGGTTCTTTTGCTGGTTTTGCTCCGGCTAAAGATCCAAAATTTGTCATGCTTGTAAGGTTAGATCAGCCTAAAAATGTTAAATGGGCCGAAGAATCAGCCGCGCCAACTTTTGGTAAAATGAATAAATGGCTTTTGGAATACTTTCGAATTCCGCCAACAGAGCAGTAAGAGGATTCCACTTTTAAAATAAATATGTTAAAATTAACCTATTATTATGTCAAAAATTTTACAAAAGTATTTACGCTTTTGGACAAAAATTTATCTTAAACGAGCAAAGCCAAAGATTATTGCTGTTACCGGTTCGATTAGCAAAACCTCAACTAAAGAGGCAATTTTTGAAGTTCTAAAAATCAAATTTGGCAAAAATGTTAGAAAGTCTTTTGGTAATTTAAATAACGAAACGGGTGTACCATTGAGCGTGTTTGGTTTTGAAAAATCACCTAGTAAGTCCTACCAGTGGCTACCAATTATTTTAAAAGTAAAAATTAGAGCTCTATTTGGTGAAAAAATTGAAGTCTTGGTTTTGGAAATGGCGGCTGACAAACCTGGTGATATTAAGTATTTAACAGATTTTATAAGACCAGATATTGCTTGTATTACCAGTGTTGGGCCGGCTCATTTAGCTGCTTTTGAGAGTTTGGAAAAAATTGTTCAGGAAAAAACCGATCTTGTACGCGCACTTCCAAACGATGGCTGGGCAGTTTTAAATGTTGACGATGAAAATCTTAAAAAATCTTCTTATGGTGGTCGTTGGCAGACTTTAACCTATGCTATTACTGAAAAAGCTGACATTGTCGCTAAAAATATTACAACAGAAATTAATAAATTTCAGTCACAAACATTATTTCAAGTTTCTCATGAAGAACTTAAATTTCGGGCGATAATACCAACTTTGGGTCGTGTTTGGAATGTTTATTCTAGTTTAGCCGCTATTGCTGTAGGTATTATTTTTGAAATGACACCAACTGAAATAAACGAAGGTTTAGAAAATATAAAAACAGAAAAACACAGAATGGAAGTTAAAAAAGGCAAGAAAAATGCACTTTTAATCGACGATTCCTATAATGCCAATCCGCTTTCCATGAAAGCTGCTTTAGATGTTTTAGATTTTTTGCCTAAACCACTGACTGGTGGGAAAAAGATTGCTGTTTTAGGAGACATGTTGGAAATTGGTAAAACTAGTGAAAAAGAACATGAGTTAATTGGTAAATACGCTAAAAAAGTAGCTCAAGAAGTAGTGGCGGTAGGCGAACACGCTAAGAAGTATCAAGGAAATAAATATTATCAAAAACCAGAGGAAGCGGCTGACTATCTTTTGGGTAATTTGCAAGAAAATGATATAATTTTAGTTAAGGCCTCACGAGCAATTGGCTTAGAGAAAATTGTAGAAAGTCTAGAGGAATAATGGAACAAATTCAAATTTATTTACCAAATTTAGCAAAAGTTTTTTGGTTAATGGCGATTTCTTTTATCATCGCTATTATTTGGACGCCAATTTTTACCGATTTTTTATACCGTAACCGTTTTGGTAAAAAAATCCGAAAAACTGGTTTTGATGAACAAAAAGCGCCAATTTTCTATTCGCTTCATAAACACAAAGAAAATGTGCCAACAATGGGTGGTTTGGTAATTTGGGTAACAACAGCTGTTATTACAATTCTTTTTAATTTATCAAGAGCGGGTACATGGTTACCTTTATTTGCTCTTGTTGCCTCTGGTGTTATTGGTGCAATTGATGACATTTTAAATATTCGAGGTATGGGGCCAAATAGTGGGGGGCTGCGTTTTCGTTTAAAATTAATTCTTTATTTGATAATTGCTGCTGTCGGTGCATGGTGGTTCTATTTTAAATTAGGATGGGATGTTTTTCATGTTCCGGGCGTTGGCGATTTATCCTTAGGAGTATGGTATATTCCTCTTTTTGTTGTAGTTATTGTTTTTCTTGCTTTCGCCGTTAATGAAACAGATGGTCTAGACGGTCTTGCTGGCGGCACCCTTGCAATTGCTTACGGGTCTTATGGTCTTATTGCTCTGTTTGAGGGAAAAACTGCTCTAGCGGCTTTTTGCGGGACAGTCATGGGGGCATTGTTAGCATTTTTGTGGTTTAATATATATCCAGCGAGATTTATTATGGGGGATACTGGCTCAATGGCACTGGGGGCAACTTTAGGCGTGATTGCCTTTTTGACAAATACAGTTGTTGTTTTACCATTTATTGGCTTTATTTTTATGATTGAAGCCTTGTCAGTAATGATTCAGATTACTTCTAAAAAATTATTTAAACGGAAGGTTTTTCTTTCAGCGCCTATTCATCATCATCTTGAGGCTCTTGGTTGGCCAGAGCCAAAGGTGACAATGCGTTTCTGGGTTATCTCAGCGGTAATGGCGGTGATTGGGATGATGATTGCCCTGGTCGGTAGGGGAATCTAAACCAGAAATTTTTCTTTAATCATGGGGGTCTTTTTGCTAGAATAAATGTATGGAAGAGCACTTCTTTAAATTTTCGAATTTATCAACTTTTTCAGAGCTGACACACGGAATTTCTAATCGCAGCTTTGGTGATATGAAATTTGGCACAAAACCAGATGCAGACATCTTAAAAAATAGGGAGACTTTTTTAAGCAAATTAAATGTTAATATTTCAGATTTGATTGTGCCTCATTTGGCTCATGGTACCAGGATTGCTGTAGTTGACAAAAGTCACAAAGGACAAGGCGCTACTAGCCTAAAAACTGCCATTGCGGCAACTGATGGTTTAGTTACTAAAGACAAAGGCGTTTTTTTGATGGTTACTGCTGCCGATTGTTTACCAGTTTTTATTTACGATCCAATTTTAAAAATTTCTGGTGTAATTCACGCTGGTTGGCGAGGAATTGTTGGTCAAATTATACCAAGAGCGATTGAACAATTTAAAATTTTTGGTTCGGATGGAAAAAATTTAGTTGTTGGTATTGGTCCTGGTATTTGTCAGAAACATTTTATTGTTAAAAAAGACGTTCTTTCTTTATTTTTAGACTCTTATCCTTCAGCTACGCTTGTTAGAAATAAAGATGGTTATGTCGATTTAAAAAAAGCTGTTCTAATTGATTTAAAAAATATGGGTGTTTCCGGGGATAACATTGAAATCGCTAATGTTTGTACAGCTTGTGACAACGGAATTTATGGTAGCTATCGAAAAGAAAAGGAATTAGCGCCGGTGGCGGCAGCTGTCATTGGCATAAAGGAATAAATGAAAAATCTAAAATTAGAAAATTTAAAAAATCAGAAAGTGGGTATTTTAGGTTTGGGTCAAGAAAATTCTGCTCTTTTGGAATTTCTTTATAAAAAAGGTATTAATGTAACTGTTTGTGATAAAAAAGAAAAGGGGGAAGCGGGCGAGCATTTAGAAAAAATTAAGAATTTACCAATTCAGTTCCGGTTTGGTGATAATTATCTCGATAATTTAGAGGACTTCGATGTTGTTTTTCGTACTCCCGGTCTCCCCTACTTAGATTCTAAAATTTCCAATGCACTAAAAGCAGGGGTGGTGGTATCGTCTCAAATTAAATTGTTTTTTGATCTGTGTCCTTGCCCTATTGTAGGAGTTACTGGTACTAAAGGTAAAGGAACGACAACCACTTTAATATACGAAATCTTGAAAAAGAGCTCTAAATTCTCAGGTCTCAATTCTCGGGTCTTTTTGGGTGGTAATATTGGTACACCGCCAATTGAATTTTTAGATAAGCTGCAGGTAGATGATGTTGTTGTTTTGGAACTTTCAAGTTTTCAATTACAAGATTTGGAAAAATCACCTAATATCGCCATTGCCTTAGATATTAAAGTTGACCATTTGGATTATCATAAAGATAAGAAAGAATACGTTGAGGCAAAAACTAATATTGTTAGGTTTCAAACAAAAGATGATTTCGCTGTTATTAATGCTGATTATTTAACAAGTATTGAGCTTGCCGCCGCAACACCCGCACAAGTCTATTGGTTTTCGAGAAGAAAATCAGTTGATAAGGGAACGTGGGTAAAAAACAAAGAAGAAATTATTTTAAGAGATAACGACAAAGATAATTTTATTTGCAAAACTAATGAATTAACTCTTCGTGGCGAGCATAATTTAGAAAATGTTTGCGCAGCAGTTACTGCTTCTTATCTTGCTGGTGCCGATATTACTTCAATTGGGGATTCGGTACGCTCTTTCAAGGGTTTGGAACATCGTCTTGAATTTATTCGTGAGTTCAATGGTATTAGTTTCTATAATGATTCTTTTTCAACGACGCCGGACACGACCATTGCGGCTGTTAAATCTTTTTCCGCACCAATTATTTTATTAGTTGGTGGCTCGGAAAAAAATGCTAACTACGAAGAACTTAGTGAAGTGATTTCTTCAAGTTCTGTTAAGAAGATAATAAATATTGGTAGCACTGGTGAGAAAATTATCGATCTAATCAAACGGCCGTCAATTAATATTGTCAAAGATATCAAAACAATGGATGAAGCAATAAATCTTGCTTTAGATTCGGCAGAGTCTGGTGATGTAGTTTTGCTCTCACCGGCCTCGGCTTCATTTGATAGATATAAAAATTACAAAGAAAGAGGGGAGCTGTTTAAGAAAACAGTCTTAAGCCTTTGATGAATAAAAGAGCTTCAAAACCTGATTTAGCAATAGCTTTAATCGTTTTTTTACTTTGTCTTTTTGGGCTCGTGATGATTTCTTCAGCTTCAATTGTCACCTCTCAAGAACGTTTTGGTAGTAATTATTATTATGTTACTCACCAGCTTGTATCGCTAGTAATTGGTTTGATATGCATGGTGGCGGCTTATTTTATTGATTATCGATTTTGGAAAAAAATATCTTTAATCATGTTTTTAGCGACACTAGTTTTGTTGATTGGTGTTTTTATGCCTGTTATTGGTCGCAATTTTGGTGGGGCGCATCGTTGGATCGGTATTGGTGGAATGATTTTTCAACCCTCAGAAATTGTTAAACTAACATTTATTATTTATCTTGCTTCGTGGTTAGAAAAAAAAGGTGAGAAAATTGGGAACTTTTCTGCTGGCTTTGTACCGTTTGCTTTTTTGATGTTAGTTTTAGGCTTTTTGATTATGAGTCAACCAGACTTAGGAACACTCTCGGTTATTATTGGCACAGCCGTAGCAACTTTTTTTGTTGCCGGTGCTAAAGGAAGTCACTTAGCCATTGGTGGTGTTTCGATTTTGGTTTTAGTGGGTATACTTATTAAAATTGAGCCATATAGATTACAACGTTTTTTGGTTTTCCTAAATCCAAGCGATCAAACATTGGGGGCGGCTTATCACATTAACCAAGCTTTAATTGCTGTTGGTTCGGGAGGCTTGTGGGGACTGGGTTTCGGGCAGAGCAAACAAAAATATTTGTATCTACCTCAAGCTTATTCTGACTCAATTTTTGCAATAGCTTCTGAAGAATTAGGTTTTTTGCGAGTAGGTTTGGTTGTTCTTGCTTTTATCTTTTTAGGAATGCGTGGTTATAAAATTGCTCGTAATGCTCCAGATAGTTTTGCGAGACTTCTTGCTACAGGTATTACAACCTGGATAATTATTCAAGCTTTTATTAATATTGCCGCCATGCTAAGCTTAATTCCTTTAACTGGTGTGCCATTGCCATTTATCAGCTATGGTGGCTCGTCCTTAATTGTAACTTTAATTGCTGTTGGCATTTTATTAAATATTTCCAAGTACTCAAATCAAGACGTTCATTAGATGTCTTGATATTTGTTCTCTTTTCTGGTACAGTATAACCAATTTCCAAAGGAATGTTCGTGAACAATTCGAAAGGGAAAAAGATGAAAACAGTAGTTGTTGTATTCTTTGTTACTTTGCTAGTAATTCTGTTAGGGGGTTGTGGTAAAAATTCTCAAGATTACAGTGTGGAAGCGGTGGCTGCTTTTGAACCATCAGTAAAATCGGAAATTAATTGGGTAATGCTTCCTGGTGGTGGTTTGGAGTCGTTACAGAGCTCGGTGTCATACTGCATAAATTTGAAAATCATTAACAACACGGGCAAATCGTTGTCAGGAAAAGGATTAGTTGCTGACATAGTAGCTAATTCAGATGCTATTTTAGAGATTGTTGTTGTGCCAGAATCCAAGAGTCTGTCTATGCTTGATGATGGCTCAGAAATTTCACTTGACTTAGATGGCTATGCGTTTTATTTAAGTGGCGCAATGACCAAAAAAAACGGACCGCTTAAGTTGTACCTTGGGATTGGGGACAAAACTTTCAAAGCTGATTTGCCGGAAATAAAAGATATTGTTGCAACTGACGATCGTGAGGTAATGCTTGAGCTTGAGGAAACTACCTCAATGCCGAACAGGGAAGGTTTAAAGCCAGTAAAAGCTAATGATTGGCCAAAAGTTCGGGATATTGGAGGACCGCCAGCATTGGCTAGAAAGCAAGACGGCTTGGTCGCTTTGTATTTATTCTACACTAAGAACTAGGTCTTGAATTTTTAAGAAAAAGGAGTAAAGAAGATGAAGGATTTTGGCAATCCGAATAATTATAATGAGAATCAGAATCAAGAGGATTCTTCTTCTAACTCAACTTGGCAAAGCTCGTCAAGAGCATGGTACCTAATTGTCAGAGATTGGATGGCTATTGCTGCAGTAACAGGATTTTTTATCTGGCTATTCTTACGCTTCTAACTATTGATACATGGTTAACAAATCAATACCCCTGAGCAATCGGGGGATTTTTTTAAATCAAAATAAAGTTAAAAAAAATCCCTTCGTAAAGTGCGAAGGGATGATGAATAAAATTAGAGTTAAGCTACAAAGCGTTGTGTTTTTGCATTGCGGCTCTAAGGGCTGCTTTGTAAGCCTTGATGTCTTTGTGGTTGACAGTCTCTGTCAAAACCGCGGCTCTGGAGCCAGATTTAGTGTAATCGGCTTCAAGCTCTACTTCGTATCCTGGCAGATAGCCATAGATATAGCCTTGGTCGTTTTCAATATCCCAGCGTTTTGAGCTGGCGTCATGAACGGCCCAAAGCCAGACGGAATCAATTAGGTTCTCGTCGTCAATTTCGTCAAACTTGTTGTTCTTGTTAGTATCATCAAATGGCATTATTCCTAAAACGGAATCTCTGGTAACAATTGGCAGATCTGTACTAAAGTCACCCCAACCCCAGCCAGTTTCGCTGTGGGTAATTTTCTTTGAGCAAGAAACCGTGATGAGATTGTTATTGGTATCCAGTGTTAGCAAAGCCACTTTGGCTTCTTTGGAATCTGAGTGGAAGTTAAGGCTTCCGCGCATAATGGTCGGTTTGGTGCCACCGCCCCCACCACAACCAGCAAAAACAAACAACAAAATCATAAGAGACAAAACCTTTTTCATATCTTTCCTCCTTGGGCTGTATTCATTCCTCGATCTGGCCGTAAGTTTCTTCGGAAATTTCGAAAAGATTATCAAATCCTTCTTTGATGCTTGGTTGTTCAAGAGCGTTTGCTCGATCGGCAACTTCCATTGTTAATGATAATAAATTCACCCCCATTTCTTTTGGACTTTTTCCCGTAGGAACAAGTTTGTTAGCTATGTTGGCGGCGCAACGAGAGTAGGGAAGATTCATCCAGTAACAAACAATATTATTAGCGCCGTAGTTTCTGGCTAGTCCTATGTGTTTACGGCGATCAGCTGTGGTTAAATGAACATCGTCCCAAATAACATTTTTGCCAGAAAGAAGATTATTTGTTACCTGTATTGAGGCTTCTTCGTCAGCTAATCCTAAAACTGTTGAAGAAACTTTTGCTTTTTGATGAGAGTTTTTGGTTAGGTTTTCCACAATCTTGTTAGTAGAAACCAAAACGTATCCTTCAACAGCGAGGTTTTCTTCAGCAAATTTTGTGCGGCCCGAACCTTCAATACCTACCATCAAAATAAGAGTGCTCATTTTCTGTATACTCCTTTTTAAGGTGGTCTGCTTTTAAGAAAACATTTCTTAGGCAGAATTAAGCTAAGTATAGTGTAAATTTTCGAAAAAATCAATAAGCTTTATTGGCTTTGCAGCTTAGACTTTAGCCGAGTATAATAAAAATACATAAAAAATGAAGAAAAAAATCTCAACAATTACATATGTAAAATTGGCTGTTTTAATTTTTTTATACTTTTATCTTTTTATTTACTCAATTTATTCTTTATTCCAAAAAGGTAAAGATCTAATGAATCCTCTTTTTGGTATAGTTGTTTGCCTTGCGATTGCTGCGTATGTTTTAGTAGGTAAATTTACTAAAAAGCCTAACCCTTTAGATAAAAAAGTTAGCACAATAGCAATTGTGGCGGTTATATTATTATTTATTGCTATAATTGGTTTTATTTTTTGGTATGCTAATGCAATTAAATAAAAACAAAAACCTCACTGACACCTCCAAGGTGTCAGTGGTTGTTAGAGTTCTTTTTCTAAAAATAAATTAAAATCTTCAAATCCGTGCTTTTTGTAAAATCGAACGCCGTCTATATTTGTTACTGAAGCGCAAACTTGAGCGCGAGTTGCTTTTTGCTTTTTAGCCCATTTAAAGAATTCATCAACTAAAGCGCTGCCAATGCCTTTAGATCGATAATTTTTATCTAAAAAGAGTTGTTTCATTTCTGCCAAAATTATTCTTGGTTTCCTGCTAAAGTCTTTGGGGGGAATTTCTCCAACTAGTATGCCTATAATTTTATTATCTTCTTCCGCTATGAGAACAACACTTTTTTCGTTATTAATTTTTTTAATAAAATAATTAGCGCCTTTTTTCGAAAAGGTCCATTTGTTATTAAGAGTTTCGTCGAATAATTCTATCTCGTAGTTAAAATGATCTAAATTTAATTGTTGGATTGTCTCTAGCTCTTTAATTGTCGCTTTACGTATTCTCATGTTTAAAATTATACTCTTTTATTCCCTTGACATCTAGTCTACTTTGAGATAATATCGCAATGATTAGTTCCTTGATTTTTTAATATACGATTTTCCATATTTCAAAGGGGGACATATGGTAATGGAAAACAGTAATCTTTTTGATCTCATTGGTGGTCAGACATACGGATTAAAAGTACGGGATTTAATTGATCATCGCGAACTGCTTGAAAAAGTAGGATTTCGTGTTCTTGGTGGACAAAATATTACTGTTGAAGTTTTTCAACGATTTCTTTTGGAAAACAATTTCAATGAGTCAACTTTGCCGGAAGTTATTCTTACTGCCAAGCCGACAGAAGAGATTAAAAATATAAACCTTACTCTTTTGCAATCTATGTCGTCAGGTGTTCCTTATGCTATCCGTTCAGATTCGCTTGCTGATTGTGGTGGTATTGGTATTTACGAATCGACTGTTTTTGTCCCCGAAGGTAATTCTCAGGATGTTGAAAAACTTTGGGAATGTCAACGGCGAGTTTACGCTAGTGAGTTTTATCCTGCGGCTCATGTTTGGAGGCAAGACAATAACCTGCCGATTGGTATGGCCATTATTATTCAACCTTTTTTAGGGCAGAAGGGTTATAAAAATTTTCGGCCAAGAAGATCTGGGCGAGCTTATAATTCTTTGTATGGTAGAACTACGGTTAAAGCTGTTGCTGGGTTAGCGACTGAACAATCACTTAGTTCAGTTAGCCCAATTATTTGGATTCCTGAAGAAGGTGGATTTTTGAAGCATCGCATTCCTAGTCAGAGTCAAGTTCTTGAGATAAACCAATCAAACGGAGAAGTTGTCCAGACGGAAATTAGCCCCAATGAATGGAACCAATTGCAAGAGGAATATTGCGATGACATATTTCTCAAAATGCATGCCCTTAGACTATATGGTAATTTTTATTTAGAATGGGTTCAGGTGAATGAATCTGATGAATACATTATTGTTCAATGCGCTAAGCTTGAACGGCCTCTAATCGAGCCCATTAATGATGATTATGATGGAAAAACCCTTCTGTTTGAAAGCAATCAAATCGTTAATCATGGTAAAAAGATTTGCCAATATCTGATTTACTTACCACTTGGTCGTTGGATTATTAATGGTCTTAATTGTTTGGAAGCTATTAATCAAAAGTATGCAAAATTTATTCTTGTTGTACCAACCCATGCTTTTGCAAGAACAGCAAACATGAGGGATCCGCGTGCTACATTGCCTGAAGTTTTTAGCGAAGAAGATAAGGTTGATCGTAAACTAAACCTTCAGTATTTTAGTCATGCATCAGTCTTAGTTGAAAACTTAGATGTTTCTGATTTTTCGAGTGAGTTGAATATGAAAATTCTTGGCATCAATCAAGCTTTTCATAGTCTAGACAATGATGCTTGTCTTCATTTTCAGCAACTCTGCGACAGGCAAAATATTCTTTTTATGGGGATTGGGATGAGTCCAGATCACTTGTATGGTTTACTCGGCGAACCATATATTCAAGATGAAAATGTTTTGATATGGAAAGCGCCATTTGAGATTATTAATGATCAGACAACTAGTATTGGTAAATTGTATCTTTGCCAGTGATTTTAAGGGTTCCTTGATAAAGGAACCCTATTTTAATAATTTAAGGCCTGAGGCGTTGAGGAAGTTTCCCCTGTGATATATAATAAAAGGGAAGAGAAGTTTACATTGAACGACGATAGGAGTGAAATGAGAATACTTTTAACTGGTGGAGGAACGGCGGGTCATGTTTGGCCAGTAGTTTTGACGGCGTCCTCACTTTCCAAGAATAAGCGCAATAAAATTTTATATGTTGGCTCAAGACAAGGAGTTGAAAGAGAAATAGTAAAGGGTTTCAATATTCCTTTTCGAGCAATTTTGTCTGGCAAAAGGCGAAACTATTTTTCGATTTCTAACTTTTGGGATTTATTTAAAACTTTTTTAGGCATTATTCAAGCATTTTTTATTTTTCTTTTTTTTCGGCCAAAAGTAATTTTTGCCAAAGGTGGATATGTAACTGTGCCGATAATTTTTTGGGTGAGATTTTTTAAAATTCCTTTAGTTATTCATGAATCCGATGTTGTTATGGGTAGAGCGAATTTATGGGCATCAAAGAAAGCTCGAAAAGTTTGTTTAGGTTTTCCTTTAAAATATTATGATCAAAAATTACCAATAGAGAAATTGGTTTATACTGGTATTCCTGTGTCCCCAGAATTTTTACAAACTTCAATCACTTCTGATGACCGACCAAAAATTCTTATTACCGGTGGTTCGCAGGGTTCTTCAAAAATAAATGATTTAATTTCAGAAATTTTACCAGACTTACTTGGTCGTTATGAAATTTGGCATTTATCAGGAAAGCGTGATTTTGAAAAACTAAATGTTTTTAAAAATCCTTATTATCATTTATTTGATTTTTCTTATCAGGTACCAAAATTTATGAGAGATTCGGATCTCGTTATTTCCAGAGCGGGAGCCTCAACTCTTTCAGAAATTGCTGCTTGTGGTAAGTCTTCAATTATTATTCCGCTTGAAACAGCTGCTAATGAACATCAAGTTGCTAATGGGGAAGTTCTTGAAAAATTAAATGCTGCTGTTGTTGTTTCTGAAAAAAATCTTACCGCCAATTCGTTAGAAACAATTATTGAGCATTTGATGAACGATAAAAAAACCAGAGATTTACTTGGTCATCACGCTAAAAGTCTTTTTAGGGATGATGCTGTCGAAGAAATTATTAGCTGTTTATTTGAAGTTTCAAAAAAATAATTTAATATTACGTACTGGGGATTGTATTTTTATATATTCGAGGTGAAAAGTGGAAAATGTTGAACGCAAAGATTCTTGGGTTCGCAGTATTAAGAAGCTGGGATCAAGTGAAGCGCTTATCGAGATAGAAAAGTCTGATGGTGATGTAGTATTTATTACAGTGCCTACTAAACCGCTTCCATCCGTTGAGACTAAAGTTGAGAGGTGATAAGAAATGGAACAAGTCTGGTCTTGGATTGTAACGGCTTATACGGTAAAACAAGTTGCCTATGTTATTGCCGTTTTAGATGGTTTAGTTTTCTACGGGTGGTATTTACTTTTTGTGAATGAGCCTCAAGATCTCGAATGGCTTTTTGTAATGCTTGTTGTAGCTATCATTATATTGATCTGTTTCGGGCTAACTATCTTGTGGACTGGTTTTCCTCTTCTTGTAGCAACATGCTGGCTTAGTTTATTTACCACGATCTTTAACAAGATACGTAAGAAAAGAGTTGGATACTTGCCAAAAAGCAGCTAATTTGGTATCCTGTTCATATCCAGTTAAGAAACCAGGAGGAACCTGAAATGGAAGGTATTCGCGAGAGAGTCATAAAGGTTGTTGTGGAAAAGCTGACAATCAAAGCCAGCGAGTTGCAAGACGATACGAAATTTAGTGATCTGGGGGCCGATTCCTTGGGACTGGTGGATCTTTTAATGGGCTTGGAAGATGAGTTCGGGCTTAAGATCCCAGACGAAGACGCCAAACATATCTCTACACTCGGCGAAACTTTGGAGTATATCGAAGGAAAGTTCAAAGAGGCTGAAGCGGCTTCTGTGTAGAGTGGAAGCCATAATAAGGCAATAGCCTTAAAATTTCTTACCACCAGTATCACACTGGTGGTTTTTTAATTACTGGTCTCGATTGGAAAGTTTTGATATAATTTAATCAAATAAATGATTTTAAAAACCTTTTTAAAGAAAAATTGGGTTATTTTAACGCTGATTTTTATCGTTGTTGCCAGTTTTCTTCTTAGAATTTGGCAGTTAGGTAAAATTGGCGATCAAATTTTTGACGAAGTTTACTTTGTTAAGTTCGCCGAAAATTATTTAAGTGGTGTTTCGTTTTTTGATATCCACCCGCCTTTAGGCAAGCTTATTATTGCTTCAGCACTTTTTTTCCACAATACTTCTTTTACCTGGCGAATTATGCCGGCTATTTTTGGGACTTTGTTAATTATTTTGGGTTATTTTACTGGTAAAGAACTTTCTTCTAAAATTGCCGGGCTTTTTACGGCCGCCATTCTTGCTCTCGATGGGATGATTTTGGTTTATTCTCGAACTGGTTTAATTGATATATTTTTAGCTTTTTTTATTCTTTTGTCTTTTTATTTATTTTTAAGATTTACAAATTCCAAGAAATTAATTTATCTAATTTTAGCAGGTGCTGCTGTTGGCTTGGCAGCTTCAGTCAAATACATTGGCGCTTTAGTTTTAATTGTTTTTTTGGTAATGATTTTAGAAAGAAAAATTTCTTTTAGAAAATACTTTTTAAAATTTTTCTTATTTTTATTTATTGTCCCGGCAGTGATTTATTTATCCTTTTTTCTTTTTAATTTTCACGAAAAAGACTTCTTTTTTAAAGTATATGAATGGCATCAACAGAGCTTTAACTATAATATTGGTCTAAAAGATACCCACCCTTATGGTTCAAAGTGGTGGAGTTGGTTTTTGCTTTTGCGACCTATTTGGCTTTATTTTAAAGAAGTAAATGGTCAATACGTTGGTGTTGATGGCATTGGTAATCCTTTGGCTTGGTGGTCGTCATTAGTTATTGTTCCTTTACTTATTTGGGGAACGGCCCAAAAATATAAAAATCATTTAATTGTTTTAAGTGGTTTTTTAGTATTTTTATTATTCTGGGCACCTTTTAACAGAGTTTTATTTTTCTATCATGCCATACCATCTTTTATTTTTTTAAGTTTAGGCATATCTTTATGGTTAGAGAGGTTATTAAA
>JBAYHL010000015.1:0-13689 GCA_041666185.1 Patescibacteria group bacterium
ACTAAATCCTGTGAAAAAAAAGCTTTTATTTTTTTGATAAATCCCTCCACTTAGTTTGTTGCTGAATTATTTACCTTTATTTATTTCCTCAAACACTTTTAATGTTTCCTGAGCAGATACTTTCCAAGAAAACTTTTTTGCTTGGGCAATGCCCAACTTTTTAAGTTTTTCTCTTAATTTTTCTTTTGATAAAATTTCTTTTATTGCTCGGGAAATTTCTTCCTCTTTTGTAGCATCAATAAGTACGGCACTACTGCCAACTACTTCCGGTAAAGAAGAGTTGTTGGCAACCACAACTGGCGTACCACAAGCAAGTGCTTCTAATGGAGGAAGCCCAAATCCTTCATACAAAGAAGGGTAAACAAAAATACTGGCCTTGCTATAAATATAAGGCAAATCTTCGTCAGACACAAACCCCGGAAAAATTACCTTATCTTTCAAATTTAAGTTAACAATGGTTTTATTTAAGAGTTCATTATTCCAGCCTTTACCACCAGTAAGAACTAGATGGTATTCGTTTTGAATTGAGTGCGGCAAAAGCAGGTAAGCTTCAACCAATTTGATAAGATTTTTACGCGGTTCTAAAGTGCCAACGGAAAGAATATATTTTATTTTCGGATCAAAATAACGACTAATAATATTTAAAATTTGATTATCGTTTTTCAACGGTCGGAAATGTTCATCGGCTGCTTCGTAAATTACAGTTATTTCCTTGTAACTAACACCCAAAAACTCTTTAAGGTCATTTTTAGTTGCCCGAGACGGAACAATAATTTTTTTAGAATTTTCAATCGCAATTTTATGTCTTTTAAGATAATAATTACTCAAACCTTTACCTCGATGTTCAGGAAATCTTAAAAAAACTAAATCATGACAAGTAAAGACATTTTTTTTAAAACCTTTTTTAGGGATACCGGAAGCATAGGGCGCAAAAAAAACATCTATCTTATCTTTAATTAAACTCGTAACAGGAAAATTTGTAGCTGTTAAAAATTCGTACCAACGAGCAGGCATTGGAATAATTTTATAAGTTACATTTTTTTGTTTGCCAGTACTTGCAAGAAAATCTTTTATTATTTTTTCTCGCTTACTCCTGTGCCGTAAAAAAGAAAAATATAAAAAATAATGATTTTTTTGATCAATTTTTAGTAAATTTTTGATTATATTTTGAGCATATTTGCCAACACCAGCACGCTCAAAAATTAAACAATTGGCGTCTATTCCAATATTCATAAATTTAACTTACAACAAATAACAAACAACTTACAACTGTTATCAGTTGTTGATTGTTAGTCGTTAGTTAAAATTATTTTAGCGAACGTTAAAAGTAAACGTTGCTTCGTCACCAAACCAGGTTACACCTTCTGCAACTGGTCTAAACTTCTCTGTATAACTTCCTGCTGCCGGAGCGGTAATTTGAGTTGAGAAAACAGCGACCCGACCAGGCAAAACCGTTTTACTAAGCATTCGCCAACGAGTGTTGCCACCAGTGAAAGCACTACTACGATCCTGTGGACCAGAGTTACCAAGATAAACAGGGTTAGCGCCACTATTAGTCCATGTTGTTGTACCGGTATTTTTAAGATAAGCATAAATTGTTAATTTTTGCCCCGGACGTAAATTAGAAGCCCCTACCTTAGTGACATATTGGGCTTCATAACTTGTACCACCAGTTGCAGGTTGACCAGCTTTGTTTTTCGAATTTACAATTTTGAGCTTATTGGCAGCCGCCGCGCTTTTAGTGGCAGCTGTTTTGGCAGTACCTTTGATGTATTTGGAAGCATAACGAAAACTTTTGTAACTATTGTAAATATTGTAAAAATTCTCATTCCCATGGAGATGAGGCGTGTAACGATAAAGTGATGAAGTTGCCTTACTTCCAAAACGAACGGCTGTGCCATCAATTATCATAGTTTTACCAACGTTCCAATCAGAACCATTGGCGGCATAGTGGCTGTAATTATATTTAAATTGCCAGGTGGCATAATCGATTTGATTAGTAAAACCACGATATTTTACTACATTTGGGTCATCTAAAGAGCAGCTATCACAAATTGCGTATCCCATTGCCCAGTTAACACGAAAGTCGAAATTATAATTAGACTCAACTAAACTTTCTTCTTTTTGAATAGTTGCCAAAATTACAAAAGGATTAATACCGTTAGAACGAGCGGCATCAGCAATAATTTTAGCCGCTGATCGGCCATTTTCACTAAAAGTCCTAAGCCGTGTTCCTCCTTTGGTATTTAGAAAAGCCTGAATACCATTTTCATCAAGAATAGACCAATTAGTAAACTCTGCATCTGAAATAATATATCCCGAACTATAAGCAGCCTGTGCCTGCCCGGTGCTCATGAGAACTGTTAAGGGTAACATTAAAATTGTCGCAACGACAATTAAACTAGCTAGAATTTTTTGCAAAATTCCCTCCTAAAATCTTTTAATATATATCAAGTATCTCACCATAAATATTTTTGTCAACTTCAGAGTTAAACAAAAACCCGAGAAGCTAATCTCGGGTGAGTAATAAACGACTTACAAGTTATGCGGGCAGGCCTTTATTAATAATGTCCTTAGCCGCCATCAGTATCTCGACAGACCTGTTTGCCTCATCGGCTTGTTGTTGATAGAACTCAATTGCCGTATCCAAATCAGCGTCAGAACCTTGATCGCCGTCTTTTTTTGCTAATAACTGATGAATCTAAACCACTAAGAGGCATAGATTCGACATCTTCGCTAGGAGTAGTCTTTCTTTCCTGTATTTCCCGAAAAGAAGCAATAAGCTCATCAAGATTATAAGTTTTTCCAATCTCAACTTTGACTATTTCCTTAAGCAGAGGAGACGCAGTGTGTCGGCCCTGAACTAATTCGAAACTAACCCCTGGTTTTCTTATTCGGCGCCATTCGCTATCTGGCTTACTGAAAATCTCGTCTAACCTAGGCATTACTTGGTAAATTTGCTTTCTCCCTAATCCTGAAGCAGACTGTATTGCGTCATAATCAATATCACGATACTCTTCAAAAGATAGTTGTGAACCAGCAACAATAGCCACTAGCGCTCTTAAAGGAGTTAAGGGAATAACACCTTTTCTTTTTCTTCTGCCCATACATTTTCCCTCACTTTCATCTGTTTTAACCGGAATTTCTCGAAAAGCAACTGTTTCTAATTCGTTGACATCGTACACCTTGTTTCTTGAGATGTAAAGATTTGGAGCAACTTTGATACACTCAGAAGTATCGTGCCTTACGATAAAATTTTCATTCAGAATTGAACGCACTCCTTTGTTGACAGACAAGCCACCAATTTCAACAAGTCGTCTTGTCCCTAAAAAGACCTTGCCGTTATCTAAACCGACTTCTTTGGCAATTTTTGTTGCACTGAAACCTTTATTCAGTTTCAAATATTGCCAAGTGGTATAAAAAATTCTAACCATGTTCTCTGATAGTTCAAGCGGTTCGCACAATCTAACGTCACTTTCTTTGCTCTCACTAATTATTTTCTTGGCTTTTATTTGAATATCACAATCAGCTAAAAGCTCTTTTAGCCTAAGCAAAGTTTTTGCCTGAAGCCTCGATACGTGCATTTGCGAAATGCCTAGATTTTCGGCAACCCTAGTCTGGGTTTCCTCTTTGAAAAAACGGCCGTAAATAACATCTTTTTCTCTTGGTTCTAGACAATCAAGAGCGCTCTCAAGATCATTATGTTCAATCAAATCATCCGCGAAGCGATCGCCACTATCCAAAAACTCTTTAAGCGGTAATGAATTGTCACCCGTCTGGCTGCCAAGAGGAATGTCTAAAGAAGCCATATGTATAAACTGGGTTATCCTTATTGCTTCACAAACATCTTCTTCGCTGGCATCTACCTTAAAAGCTAGTTTAGAAAGATTAAAATTTCCCCCACTTTCCTTAATCAAATTGTTAACTGTTAAAGCGAGCTCTTGCAAACCACGGGGAATTTTAACCTTCCAAGTTTTGTCTCGAAAATACCGTTTTATTTCACCAACAATAGTTGGGGTAGCATAAGTAGAAAATTTTGTGCCAAAACTTGGGTCATACCGTTCAACAGCCTTAATTAAACCAATTGACCCAATTTGCACTAAATCTTCGGTTGGTTCGCCTTTTTTGGCAAATCTACCGGCCAAATATCGAACCAAACTTTCGTGCAAATCAACTATTTTATTTCTTATTTTCAAACTGCGATTTCGAAGATAATCTTGAAAAAGTTGGTCGGTCTCTTCTTCTAAAACAGCCTTTTGGCTTGTTGCAACCACTCTATCCCACCTCCTATGTTTTTTGTTAAGGTAAAGTCACTCGACAAAGATAAAAGCAATATAGCAAAACTTCTGCTAGCTGTCAAGATAGAAACTTGACCAAAAACATGCAGGTAGATATAGTAAAATAAAGGTAATTTTAATTTTAAATTCTTCAAAAAGGAGGACTAATGGCTGAAGATAAGTTATCAAAAAACAATGATTGGATGGAAGATTACGAAGGACAATTAGCGGTTGATGTTTTACAAACCGAAGACGATATTGTTATTAAAGCTCCTATCGCTGGCGTCAAACCAGAAGATTTAGAACTTTCAATTACTGACGAAGTTGTCACCATTAAGGGTGAGAGAAAAGAACAGGAAGAAATAAAGCGTGAAAATTATTTAGCTCAAGAATGCTACTGGGGTGCTTTTGCCCGTTCGTATGTTTTACCCATGCCAGTAACAAGTGAAAAAGCTCAAGCATCTTTAAAAAACGGTATTTTGACAATCACTATTCCAAAACAAGAAAAGACCAAAGCGAAAAAAATTGAAATAAAAACAGAATAACTCGGAGATTTTATATGAAAATTCGCAAAGCTATTATCCCAGCCGCTGGTTATGGCACCAGGTTTCTACCAATGACTAAGGCATCTCCTAAAGAAATGCTACCAATTATCGATAAACCGGTTATTCAATATGTCGTTGAGGAAGCAGTTGCCTCCGGTATTGAAGATATTATTATTGTCACCGGCTACAACAAACGAGCAATCGAGGATCATTTTGATCACGGTTTAGAACTAGAAAACTATCTTGAAAAAGCCGGTAAACTTGAGCAACTAGAAGAAATTCGTCGAATTGCCAGGATGGCTAATTTTATTTATATTCGCCAGAAAGGCCCTTATGGTAATGGCACGCCAATTCTAAATGCCGAGCCAATCATTGGTAACGAGCCTTTCGCTGTTCTTTGGGGAGATGAATTTATTTATGCCAAACCGCCTCGCTTGCAACAAATGACTGAAGTTTTTGAAAAATATGGCGATCCGGTGATTTCCGCGGTCAGAATCAAAGAGAAAAAAGATTTAGCTAAATATGGTATCGCTAAGGTAAAAGAAATTGAGAAAAAAATCTTTGAAATTGAAGAAATTGTTGAAAAACCAGAACCCGAAAAAGCACCTTCTAATTTAGCCGCCCACGGTGCTTACATTTTAACACCGGACATTTTTCAAGCTTTGAAAAATTTGAAACCTGGCAAAGGTGGCGAAATTTGGCTAACAGACGGTATCAATGCTTTGAAGCCAAATCATAAAATTTATGCCAAAGAAATTGAAAATGGTACATATTACGATACTGGCAACAAGTTGGAATACTTAAAAGCTAATGTTGATTTTGGCTTGCGCCGCGATGATATTAGCGATGAATTTAAAAAATACCTTAAAGGTTTAGAGCTTTAAAAGACATTGTAATGCGGAGGGAATTGTGGATAAAAAATATTGGATTTTAGGTGGAGCAGTTTTAGTACTCATTATTTTGGGGACTCTTCTTTTGTTGAGTAATCGCGGAACTCCAGAAGCTTCCGAATTGACACTTTTGACCTACAATGAAGACGAAAAAAATCTTACTGATTATATCACCGCTTTTGAAGCAAAAAATAATGTTAAGATAAATTTTGTTAAAGTTGATCCACAAAATTATGAACTAGAATCCTTGAACCGTCTCTCCACTAGTAAAGTGGATATTTGGGGAATTCCAAATAGTTGGATGCCCAAACAACATGACAAGTTAACACCTGCAGGTGTTAAGCTTTCAAATGATAACGTAGACAACAGCACTTACTACAATAGTCTTTATCCAAAAATTGTTTTGCAAGAAAATATTATTAACAACAATATCTACGGTTTACCTGTCTCGTTAGATACCTTAGTTTTATTTGTTAACAATAATGTTAGACCTCAAAATCAAGACTTAACACTAGAAGAGGAAGAAGTTCTCTCAACCGAAGTTAAAAACTGGGACGAGTTAGTGACCAAAAGTCAACTTTTAACAGAAAAGTCGGGTAGTAACATTTCTCAATCAGGGGTTGCTCTTGGAACAGAAGATGTTACTAATGCTTCTGATATTTTAACCGTCTTAATGATGCAATACGGCACCCAAATGACTAATAAAGAAAAAACTCAAGCGACTTTTCATACAGCCTTAAATGTTTTTGGGGGGTCAAATTATCCGGGGGCAGCCGCTTTAGATTTCTACACCAGTTTTGGTAAAAGTAATAATCCTAATTATTCTTTTTCCAAAAACCTTGGTGACCCATTACAAGCTTTTAGTGATAATAAAATAGCCTATTACATTGATTATTCAGCCAAAGAAAGCGACATTCTTAGACTAAACCCAGATATTAGTTATGCCATCAAAGCTCTCCCCCAAATAAAAGCAACTAAAAATCCTGTAAACTTTGCTTCTTACGAGACTTTTACTGTGCCAAATAGTTCTAAAAACCAAACTTTAGCCTGGCAATTTTTGGCTGGTCTAACACAAAAAAATAACCTTAAAACATACTTAGAAACTAGTAAAAATCATCCGGCTTTAACAGAATTACAAGATACCAGCGAGATAGTTGATCAATCAATTCAAACAGCCCAGTCTTGGTATAACCCCGAGCCGACACAAGTTACAAAAATCTTTCAAGATGCTATTTCTCAAGTTGTAACTGGTCAAAAAGCTCAAACTGTTCTTGATGGTGCAGCCGTTCAAGTAACAAGTTTACTAGGAAAAATCGGGAATTAATATGATAAATTTGATCCAAACAGCTTTAGCCGCTGATACTGAAAAAGAACTTAGAACCGCTGGCACAATCGGTAATTATATTACTATTCTTTACAAATGGTTGATTCCTTTTGGCGCCGGTTTGGCAGTTTTAATGATAATTTATGCTGGCTATCTTTACATAACTTCTGGTGGTAATCCAGATAATATTAAACAAGCCAAAGATTATATTATTGGCGCCTTAGTAGGACTGGCTTTAATTATTTTAGCGGGTATAATTTTGAAAAACATTATTGGAGTAAGTTTGTAATGGACAAAATCTCTACAAAATTGGCGGCCAGTTTCGATCTTGGCAATTTAGGCACTATTAATTTGGGTACACCAAAGGTTACTAGTGCCGAAGGATTAATTGTTACAGTCATTAATTGGCTATTGGCGCTTGGTGGAACACTAGCAGTAGTTGCCATTATTTATTCAGGTATAATATATATTACAGCTGGCGCAGATGAAGCTAAAGCAGAAAACGCTAAGAAAAATCTAGTTTGGGCAATTACAGGCATTGTTGTTATACTTTTATCACTTGTGTTGATTAATTGGATTAGCAGCACTGTAAAATGAAAAAGGAATTGAAATGAAAATTTTGCCAAGCGGCGATCCTTCAACTTGGACATTAGGAAATTTCTTTGGCAATAGCAACAGCTTATTCAACAATGTTTTAAATATTTCTTTATCTTTAGCTACCGGTATTGCCATGATTTATTTAATTATTGGCGCTTACGGATACTTCACTGCTTTTGGTAACGAAGAACGAGCTAATAAAGCCAAAACAACTATTACCTGGGCAATCGTTGGTCTTGTTGTTATTATTTTAGCTAGAGTAATTGTTAGCCAAGTCGTAAAACTTTTAACAAACGCAACCGTTCCAATCCCTTAAAAATATTTGACACTAAGAATTATTATTATTAATATTAAATAAGGAGGTCGAATGTTTAATTTAATCGGAAAAGCCCACGCTTTAGCAGCCAGTGATTTCTCACCGATTAGTCCTATTAGTGGTAATAGGGGTCTTAAAGACATCATCGCAAGTGTCGTAACAACGGTTTTATGGTTTGCTGGTATGTTAGCGGTTGTTTATTTAATTTACGGTGGTATTTTGTACATTACTGCTGGCGGAGATGCCGAAAAAGCAACTAAGGGCAGAACAGCTCTTGTTAATGCTATCATCGGTATTGTTATCATCCTTTTAGCCTTGGTGATCGTCTCTTACGTAAAGAGTGTTGTTAAATAAACCGCGAAAACAACTATAGAAAAAACCCGTCTGGACATAAGCCCGGACGGGTTTTTAGTTAGTCAAATTCTAAATTGTTTAGTCCTTCTTCATCAGTTGGACTGTTTGAAGTTTCGAAATATCGAGTCTTTGAAGATATGGGTACTCAATTACACCCCAAATCTCCGTCCCTCGAATGCGCTCAATGTTAACTTTAGCGGCGACAACACCCTTGTTTAAAAACAAGATGTAATCGGCCGTGTTAACCGCTCCATAAGGAGCATTTAAAGTGATGGTTACAGGCTCAACTTTGCCCTCCGAGGGCAATGACTTAATGCGCAACTGAAATGCCATTACGCGATCGAAATCGGGCTGAGACTGAGCAACCGTACCAGTCGCAATCGGTCGATCTGTCTTTGTTGGTGTTTGTACTTGCGCCTGACTACTATCAACATGGTTCAGGAAAGCGTTGACTGCCTTTTGACAGGCTTGCTCAACCGCTTTTCCTGCTGGCTGACTTTGCCAGCTAATATCAATACCGTTTTGCCAAGTACTCGCCGAGGCTTCGGCCTCATAACCAATCTCTGACCCGTGAAAATCGGAAGTGTAAGTAAGAATCGATCTTTCGACCGGCTCCAACTTTATCTTTCCTTTGATCTCGGCTTTGACTAGTCGCGCGTTAGCTCTCTTATTCCAATTACCAACATCGACTTGGCCTTGTTGTGTCACCTCATAATAATTCAAAGTGACATACAAGAACCATTTCGCCCCAACGGTCTTACCTTTCTGGGGCACAGTTTCCGGATCCATCCGACCAGTATCGCCCAGATCCTGCTCTTGCCAGGCCTCTTCGCGAGAAGACTGGTCAACAATCGTAAAACGCCCAGTTTGTTCCAAGGCGTTCTCCATAGTAGTTTTAATAGCCTCTTCAGAGGAACCATATCCTCCCCAGAAACCACCATAACCACCGGCGTTATCGCGAACAATTACAGCGATACCACCTAAAAATGTTGGAGCTTTTACCGGAGCAGTTTGGACGCTGCCAATCGATGACGCAACATCTGGTGATGCGTTTGGGACTAATTTCTTAGCCCTTTCTCTCAAAGCTTGCGTTCGACCACCAGTGTCCGGATGACTAGCAAACCAACCGATTACCGGCGCTTTTGCTGAGCCATCACCATATTTCGTCTGCAACATCTTCATCATTCTTGCAGGCGCGTATGGGTCAATGCCTTCTAAAAGGCAAAGATCAACACTACCTTCATCGGCGCGGCGCTCGTCTTTACGCGAATAACCGCCAGCGGCGATACCAGTCGCAACTTGCGAAACAGTATCGGCTGTGTCGGCACTTGCGCCAGCAAGTCGTGAAACAAGTAAAGTTCCGAGTCGCCAAGCAATACCTTTTTTGGCTTGAGCCTTCCCATGTTGCTGTAAAACATGAGTTGCCTCATGATTTAAAACAGCAATCAGTTCGTCGTCGTGACCTCGAGTTGCTTCCATCATCCCTTTGGACACATAAATGCGACCATCAGGATAAGCAAAAGCGTTAAGCTCTGCTTCGTCACAAACACGAAATTTCGGTCTGCCTTGCCAAAGCTTAGAATTTTCTGTCTGAAGCTTCTGCACCCCCAAATTAACGATAAAGGCTACTTGGTTTAACCGAGCCGTCATTACCGAATCGGTACAAACCTGAACATCATCGTCGGCCAAACCGACGGACGGCATTATTGCCGCCATTAGGACTACCATTACCACCAGATACACCTGTTTCATTGTATTTGCCTCCGTATCGGAATAGTTGAATTTGTTCTATTATAATAACCGCCAAACCTGTTAAACAGGTTCAACGGGTTATCCAAGTTGTTAAGGTATTTTAGGATAATACTTATCCTAAAAACGTTCTATTGTACCACAAAAAAACAGGTTTGTCAACCTGATGTTAACTCACAATCACCAACTAACAACAAACAACTTTAAAAAAGTATTCATTCAGAGTTATTGGTTGTTAATTGTTAGTTGTTAGTTGTTAGTCAAATTACTGCTTTGCCACTCTTTCGATTTCTTCTTTAGTTGTCAGGCCCGCAGCGACTTTTTCTAAACCATCTTCGTACATTGTTTTCATACCCAATGAATGAGCAGTTTCTTCAAATGTTCTAAGAGGAGCTTTTTTATAAATTAGTTCTTCAATTTCTTTGCCCGGCACTAAAACTTCAACAATCACCGTTCGGCCTTTATAACCACTGCCCTGGCAAACTTCGCAGCCTTTGCCACCACATTCGGTATGAATTTTTCTTACCAATCGTTGAGCAATAATTAAATTAATTGAACCAGCCAAAAGATACGGCTCAATTCCCATTTCGGTTAATCTTGCCAAGGAAGATGGCGCATTGTTTGTGTGCAAAGTTGTTAAAACTAAATGGCCTGTCATTGCCGCCTGAAGGGCAATGTTGGCAGTTTCCGCATCTCGTATCTCACCGACCATCAAAATATCGGGATCCTGGCGCAAGGCGCCTTTTAAGGCATCCAGAAAACTGGTTTTGTTGTCTAAATCAATTTGAATTTGCTCAATACCCGCCAGACGATATTCAATCGGATTTTCTAAAGTGATAATCTTTTTATCTGACTTATTTAACTTTTGCAAAATTGCGTATAAAGTTGTTGTTTTTCCTGAACCTGTTGGACCAGTATTTAAAATCATTCCTTGAGGTTTGGAAACCGCCTCTTCAATTATTTCCATGGCACTTTTGTTAAACCCAAGGGCTTCTAAAGTAGTAAACTTTTTATTTTTTGGTAAAAGCCGCATAACAATCGATTCACCATAAGAAGTAGGTAGGGTTGCCACACGAATATCAACTTCTTCTTTTAAAACATCGATTTCAAAACGACCATCTTGAGGATGAGTAATGTCTAATTTTAATTTTGCCAGATATTTAACTCTTGAAAGAAGATGCTTGAAAGTTTCGCTTGGCAAAGTTGCAACATCATGCAAAACCCCGTCAATCCTAAAACGAATTCGAAAATCGTCTTCCTGAGGTTCTAAATGAACATCGGAAGCGTTATTTTTAATCGCCCCGGCAAAAATTAAATCTAACAGTTCGGTTGTCGAAACTTTAGCAATTTTTTCTTTAAAATCTTGAAATGTTTTAAGCTCTTCCTCGAAACTAGCTTCCTTTTCACGAGTCACTTCAACTTTCTCTGACCTTGGCATTTCTGGGACCAAAATTTTATAAAGGTGAAGTCCATACATTAAAGAGGTTTTTGAGCAATAAGAAATAACAAATTCATAATGACTGGCAGTCGTAAGTTGCTCTAGAAGGGCTTTAATCATTGGATTTTGAGGATCAGTAGTAGCAACTTTTATAGTGTTACCGGAGCGAAGATAGGCAATTATACCAGCATTTTTAGCCTGGGTTTCCGGAATGATCGCCAAAACCTCCGGCGCTACCGGATAACCAACCAAGTTAATATAGGGAATTTTCAGTTTCTGTGCCATTTCCTTGGCGTGCTTTTCTTCGTCTTCCCTAGCAAATTGTTGCAATGTTAAATCAATATCAGCCAATTTAATCTCCAACTAACAATTAACAATCCGCAACCATAAACGAAATTTACAATCAGAGTTGTTCGTTGTTGATTGTAGTTTGTTAGTTCAATAATAACACCATGAGTCCTTTAATTGCAAAGTGTTTTAATTTTATTGATCTGGATTGACTTTAGAATAAAATCATAGTAACATTATGCTCGGATTGTATAGCATTTAAGGAGAGTTGAATGGGTGCAATACTTATAAGAGATGTGATGGCTGATTTTGAAAAATATCTCCAAAACAAAAGCCAACCGGAACGACATTTTGGCGCGAGAAATCTGTTATCTTCAGTTTCTGCCTGGCTACCTAGCTGTCGATTGGAGGCCAGTATTACCGACTGGGCTTCTAATGAAAAGTTCTTCCTCCTTTCTTGTTCCTGCTGGACTATAAATAGTTCTATTCGCTCAACTCTCACAATAGAGTTCGATGTTAAAGAAGCAATTATAACAGGTTTTTTAACTGACACTGAGGGTTGTTACGACTACCATCAACTAGACGAAGCAATCAAAGAGCTTAAGGAATGTCTTCATCACAATAACAGTTTGGCAAAAATCGTTAAAAATACTTGGTGGTTTTGGCCAGAATTTGAAGAAAGAACAAAAAATATCCCAGTTATCTAAAACAGTTTGCCACGAAAATTAAATCGTGGCATTTTTTATCCCAATTTATTCTTTTGACATTTGGTCTCTAAAACCATCTTTCTTCAAAAGAGCAACATAGAATTGACTCCCCTTGTCTTTAACACTCGTTGCCCAAATCGAACCATGATGGACACCAATAATTGCTTTGACTAAATAGAGACCTAAACCACTACCCTCTTTATTATAAATTGCCGAACTCGGCGCTCGATAAAATTTGCTGAAAATTTTCGAAAGCTCTTCTTGTGTCATACCCACCCCGGCATCGGAAACTTCCACCAAAAAATCATGCTCTTTTTCAGTCAAAGTTACTGTTACCTGACCGCCTTTAGGCGAATACTTTAAAGCATTGTCCAGCAAAACCAAGAAGACTTGTTGTAATTTATTTAAATCCCCTAAGATTGGAGCTTTTTCTACTTGAAAATTCTTCTTAATTGTTACTTTGCTATTTTGAGCTCTAGTTTTTATCTCATCAATAGACTCACTAAGAACATCTGTTAAATCAAGAGGCATGAAAATACTGTTCTGCAACTTACCTTTTTTAATTGCTGAAATACTCAAAAGATCTTCTCCTAATAATTGAAGTTTACCAGAGAAAGCATCGATATCTTCTAGGAGCTGATAGTTCTTATTGCTCAACTCCCGTTTAGCATTTTTCAATAAATATTTCAGGTCAAATTTCAAATGAACCAAAGGCATTTTTAAATTATTAGCGGCAATATCGATAAATTCGTCTTTAAGCTTATCTAATTCCCGTAAATCAACAATATCTTGTTCAAGTTTGCTGGCCATTTTATTGGTTGAATCGGCTAAGATTTCAATTTCATCATTAGTATTAATTTCCGCTCTTTTGCCATAATTTCCCTGACTAATCTCACGAACAATTTCGCTCAATTTAGTAATTGGCGTAACGATGATTCTGTAAACCGAAGAAGTAATAATGAAAAAGACGACTAAAAATACAACCAAAGCTAAAAGAATCGCTTGTTTAATAATGTCCATCGAGGTTTGAGCAACTTGCTTATAAGAAACAAAATATCTAACCGAAAACGAATGGCCACCCCAATCAGAAAAATAAGGCACAATGATTTCCGAATATTCATCAGAATTTTTAGGGTTAACAACATATGTTGGTTCGCTACTTAAAACATAATTGAGAGTCTGCCCATCAACCATTTCATCCTTG
>JBAYHL010000016.1:0-7148 GCA_041666185.1 Patescibacteria group bacterium
ATCAATAATTTGTATTTTGCTAATATTCGGGTCAAGTTCTCGTAACTCCAAAAACAGCTCTCTAAATTTGATGTAACCAGAATTAAAATAAAGAGTATACATTTCCGCCAACGGTTTAGTAGAAAGTTGGCTAAAAGCGATTGCTCCTTCTGACAAATCTTTTCTTGTCTGATTAATATTTCCTTTTACCAACATTGTTGTACCAACAGAAAGAACCACTAAAAGAATTAGAAAAATTATCAGAAGAAATTTTTTTCGAATACTATTTAATTTGAGCATTTACTTAAATTTACTTGCCAGCCATCTCTGTTGGCTTAACTAATCCGTCCAATCTTGGCGACCAAGAAATGTCATTGTCGTAAGCATAATTAATGTAAATCTGAAAAAGAGGGATTTTGGCAACATCAGTCATGCCTGCTTCCATAGCGGCTTGAATTCTTTGTTGACGAATTTGTTGATTCAAAGTTTGGGAACAAGCTTCGATTAGCTTATCAACTTCTGGGTTACTGTAGCCAAGACTGTATTGGCCATAAGCGCCAGTTGGTGTGTGAAGTAAACCATCAAGAACTTCTGAAACATCTTTTGTGTCAGCGTTAAACCCTAAAATATAAGCTGAGGTATCTTTGCTAGCAACTTTTTCAAAAAATTTGTCTGGCTCTTCGGAAGCCATTTTAACAGTAATATTAATCTTCTTTAACTGTTCGGCAATCATGATGTAAAACGGTTCGAGTTCAGGAGACGGTGTGTGATCGATTGTCATTTCAAAACCATTTTCATAGCCAGCTTCTTTCATTAAAGATAGGCCAGCGTTAACGTCGAAAGCCGGCCTTTGAATAGTGGGATCATAACCAAAAAGACCGGCATAAGCCATCTGAGAAAGTTTCACACCATTAGTCTCTTCAGTAACTGAATTAATGTCGATTGCTTGATAAATTGCTTTTCTGACCCTTGTATCTAAAAAGGGATTTTTTTCCGTATTAACATAAGGGGTTTTTTCGCGAAGAGCGTCAAGATCTAAATAAACCATCATTGGCGATAAAACTTTATTACTTTGAATCTTTTTTTCAGCCACAGCGGCAGCCACTCGATCGTAATCTGGATCAGACTTACTAAAACCATAAACAATAAAATCAACTTCCCCATTTAAAAGATTTTCTGTTTTATTATCACCTTGGTAAAGTTTATAAACAACTGTTTTTACTTTTGGTAGGGTTGACCAATAATTTTCATTTCTTTGCAAAATTTTCTGTTGCTCACTATATTCAGAAAGAAGATAAGGACCGCTACCAATATTATTTTTTAAACCATTAGCTTCTACTTCAATCTTAGACATAACCAAAAAACCCACAGCTAACCGATTTAATAGCAATGGGTCTGGAGCCTGAGTTTTAAATTCAACTGTTTCTTCATCAATAACACTGATGGTTGCTTGAGGCAATAATGGCACTACCGGCAAACTAGTATCTTTTAAAATATAGTCGTAGGTAAACTTGACATCTTCAGCAGTTACTTTTGTCCCATTGGAGAATTTAGCATTTGGCGAAAGATAGAACCGCCAAGTATTGTCGTCTGGATTGTCCCACTTAATCGCTAAAACCGGCATAATTTTGTTATCACGATTAAAAGTTACTAATGGCTCAAAAACATTAGAGTTGAACGCTAACTCACCAGAATCCGGGGCACAATTAGGATAAATACCACCAGATATACTGGTTGTACCAATGATAACTTTTTCCTTTTCTTTGGCGGTTGTAGCATCACTACTGTCTTTTTGACGATAGAACTGATCATAAACAATAAGTCCCCCAACACCAACAAAAACAATAACCAGCAAAATTAAAAGAATTTTGGTAGAATTTTTGAGCATCATTTCCCCTCCGCTCCTGAAGACACACTCCGCTAATAAGCGGAAGCGAAGTTCAGGAAGATTTAATTTTTCGATTTCAATTATATTATACTTACATTTTAAAAAATCAACAACGATTGTTTGTTAAGGATCTAATTGATAAAATTAGACTAATAAGACATTTAGGAGGAGTTATTACTAAAAACAAGATTGCTCTCATAGTTCTTGACGGTTGGGGAGTTGATCGAACGTGGGCTGGTAACGCAATTGCTTTGTCTGACACCCCTAATTTTGATAAATTAAAAAATGATTTTCCGAATGCTTTGCTTGCCGCTTCTGGCGAGGCTGTCGGTTTACCATTTCAAGAACCTGGTAACTCTGAAGTTGGCCATCTAAATTTAGGCACCGGCCAACCAGTTAGCCAAGGTTTAACTGATATTAACCAAAAAATAAACGATGGCAGTTTTTTTAATAACCCTGTTTTAGTAGAGACAATCGAACACACAAAGAAAAATCAGTCTTGCCTGCATATTATTGGTCTTTTAAGCGATGGCGGTATTCATTCTCATATTGATCATTTATTTGCCCTTTTAAAATTTTTGAAAAAACAAGATCAAACTCAAGTATTTTTGCATTTATTCACCGACGGTCGAGACTCTTCACCAACCAGCAGTCCTGAATTTATTAGAGATTTAGACAATGTTATTTCAGAATTAAATTTAGGGATAATCTCAACCATTGTTGGCCGATACTACGCTATGGACAGAGATAGACATTGGGACAGGATTGAACTGGCTTATAACGCTATAACAAAACGAGTTGGCAAGAAAGCAGAAACGGCTGAGGAAGCAATTAGCAATTCTTATGCCGACGGTATTACTGATGAATTTATCACTCCGTATATAATTGATGGTGGAAAACCAATTGAGGATAACGATAGTGTTATTTTCTACAACTTTCGCAGTGATCGCGCTAGACAAATTTCCGAAAGCTTAATTGGCAAAGACTTTACTGGCTTTAAAAGAACACTCCTTAAAAATATTTTTTTGGCGACTTTTGCTTCGTACCAAGAAGGTCTAGAAGCTCATGTTATTTTCAAAGACCAAAAAATCAAAAATCCTTTGGCAAGTGTTTTTGCTCAAAATTCGCTCTCTCATCTTCATGTTGCCGAAACAGAAAAGTATGCTCATGTAACTTACTTCTTTAACGGCGGTGAAGAAAGGCCTTTTGCTAACGAAAAAAGAATATTGGTTCCTTCACCAAAAGTTCCAACTTACGATTTAAAGCCTGAAATGAGTGCAGCAGAAATTACCAAAAAAGTTTTACCCCTTATTGGCGAGGACGATTTCCTGGTTTTAAACTTTGCTAATGTTGATATGGTAGGACACACAGGAGATTTTGTCGCTACTCAAAAAGCAATTGAGGAAGTTGATAAAAACTTGGGGATTTTAATTGAAAAACTGATTTTGAAAAATGTTATAACTTTTATCACCGCCGATCACGGTAATGCCGAACGAATGATTGATCCTTTAACTGGCTTAGAAGATACTGAGCATACAGAAAATCCTGTACCATTAATTTTAGTTTCAAAAATTTTAAAAGATAAAAAACTACCAGAAGACGGTCGCCTTGCCGACATTGCCCCAACTATTTTAAATCTCCTAGGTCTTAAACCACCAGCAGAAATGACTGGTAAAAAACTTTTTTAAAACATGGTGGGAGACATTGACAAAACAGTTTTGAAAGAGTATTATTGTGGTCTAACCGAACCAACAGGAGGTGATAAATTTGGGCTGGCTGACAATCCTAGCAATTACTACTTACTGCTTGTTGTTTCTGGCAGTTGATATTGTTCTATTTGGTTTTCTTGGTCAATGGGCGAAAATTCATGTCTATAACTTTGAAAGAGGTCAATTAGATGGCAAGGGTTTGCTTACAACTGAAGTTAAATGCAAGCGTGAATGCCAAATTCGTCTTATTATAGCCTGGCTACTTTGGCCGATTGGTGGCATTTGGTACATTCTTGGTTGGTATCTGGCTAAAGACAAAGGTTATCGCCACGGTTGGAATGTTGGCGAAGGCGACCTCAGATACATGGACATTGTTGTCAAAAACCTTTTTGAAAATAGCTATCACAAACTCGATTAGCACGAACTTAACCAAAAACCGATAAGCGTTTGCTTACCGGTTTTTTATTTAACAAAAATATTGGCCCTTCGACTACGCTCAGGGTAAACGGAGAGGGTGAGATTCGAACTCACGAACCCCTTGCGGAGCCAACGGTTTTCGAGACCGTCCCATTCAACCACTCTGGCACCTCTCCATATCAAAAATTCCCTCCCTAATATTAACACTTTTAATGGCTAAATTCCAGATTGGTAGTTGATACAAAAAAAGTGCCAGATTCTTATCTAGCACAAATAAATCAATAATCATTCACCAAAAAGAATTACAGGTTTTGGTAAAGATTTATCTATTACTTTTTTTAACAATAATCTTGCGATAAGGTTCGATTCCCACTGATTCGGTCTCAATTCCTTCAATATCAGACAAGACCATATGAGCCAATCTTCGTTCGTAAGCATTCATTGGCGGCAAATCTTCACTCTCACCTGTTTCCAAAACTTTTCGAGCGGTTTCTTTGGCATTTTCAGCTATTTGTTGTTCTCTGGCCGCTTTATAACCGGAAATGTCTAAATTAATAGCCAGAAATTCCTCTGCCTGCTTGGCTAAAATTAATCTTAAAATATGCTCCAATGATTTTAGAGTTTGGCCATAACGACCAATAAGCATTGGTGACATATCACTTGAAATATTTAGATACCAAATACCATCAGTAGAGATCAATTCAATTTCTGCCTCTGGGTCAAAATGACCAATGAGATTTTGAGCAGTTTTCTGAATTTTTATTTTACTTAAACTCATTTCTTCTTTCTTACAGTTACTTCAACACCTTTTTTATTAATTGTTCCTTCTATTTCTTTTTTTGATTTTTTGGTTTTTGTTTTTTTCTCGATTTTTTCGTATTTTTCGTTATTTTTATCGCGAAAGACCCACCACTGTTGGATAATGGCAAATAAAGTTGTCACTGACCAGTATAGCGGTAAAGCCGCTGGCAATCTCATGGCAATAATAACCGTAAAAACCGGCATCAAATACATCATCTGTTTAGAAATCATGGCTTGCATTTCTTGACCTTTTTCACCCGATACTTGTGGAGTTAGCTGCCTGGATTGAAAATATTGTAAAACGCCAGCAATAATAGGCAAAACAAATTTATCTGGTTTAGCTAAGTCTATTCCCAAAAACCAAGTATTAATAAATTCTGGACGTGGAGTAAAGTTGTATAAGAGGTCGAAGCGAGCAGTGCTTAAGCCATTCATAAAAACATAGTATAAAATTAAAAGAACTGGTAGCTGAACCAAAAGCGGCAAACAAGACCCCATTGGATTAATATTTTTTTCCTTGTAAAATGCCATTAACTCTTGGGATTGTTTTTGTTTATCACCTTTATACTTGTTTTGGATTTCAACAATTTCTGGTTGCAAGTCACGCATTCTTTTTTGTTGGTAAGTAGCTTTCATTGAGGACGGCAAAAGAATCAAACGAATAATAATTGTTAAAATAATAATTGCTAGACCGACACTATTGTAAGGCATTAGCCAAACCAAAAGAATTAAAGCATTGAATAATGGTTTGTAGAGAATAACTTTTAAAATATATTTTATTGAAGCCATAATTTTTTTTAACTTATTTTACCGGATCATTTCCCCCATCAGCCCACGGCGTGCAACGACAAATTCTTTTAAACCCCATCCAACTTCCCTTAAAAACACCGTATTTGTCAATTGCTTCGTAAGTATATTGACTACAAGTTGGGTGATATCGGCAGAAGCCTTCTGAATAAAAAACCGACAAAGGGCCATGATCAAAAGATAAAGTTTTTTGATACAGACGAATTGTTTTCAAAGCTAAAAATTTAAACATTTTTTAACTCTAATATTTGTTCTTTTATACTTTTTTCGTCTGTTTCCTTATATAATCTTATAATATAATCCACACTTGGCAAGGAATCAGTTTTTAAAACCTGTTCGATAACAGAGAAAATTACTCTACGTATCCGATTGCGGGCAACTGCTTTCTTAACAACTTTTTGCGGAATAACTATTGAAAATCTTGGAACCCCAGAATTATTTTTCAATAGTTTAATTCCAAAAACGCCAAATTTTTTACTACTGCCTTTTTTGTAAATAATATTAATGCGTTTGCGTGTTAGACGAAATTTTTTGCTTAACATTTTATACTGTTAGCTTTTTTCTTCCTTTAGCCCGACGGCTTTTCAAAACTCGACGACCAGCAGTCGTTTCCATTTTTGATCTAAACCCATGAACCTTTTTACGTCTTCGATTGTGGGGTTGATATGTTGGTTGCATTAAACCTTCTTTCTTAATATCTTCTTTCATATTCTACATTCTTTTCCCCAATTTATCAAGGCTTAATAGATTTCCACAGTCAATCCACAGTCCTTGTACAGACTTGACGGCTTGTGGATAAGTTTTTTAATATAAGGTTAGCGCACTTGTGGATAACTTGCTGTGGACAAAACCAACAGGTTTGTTAGATTAAGTAAGCATGGGAGGCGTTATGGATTCAAAAGAAGTTTGGCAGACTGCTCTAGGTGAACTAGAGGTAGTTTTCAGTAAAGCAAATTTTAGGACTTGGTTTAAAGACACATTTATTTTAAGCCTCACTGAAGAAGAGGTTATTGTTGGTGTCCCTAACGCTTTTGCTCAAGATTGGCTCAAAGATAAATACGACAAGGAAATTCAAGAAGCTTTGAAAAAAGTTATCCCCACGCTAGAAAAAGTTTCTTATAAAGTCAGTACTCAAACAGCAGCACCAAAACCAACCGTTATTCACGAAGAGTCGCCAAAAAAAGAGCCAGAAATTACTCACCCACAACTAAACCACAAGTATCGTTTCTGTAACTTTATAATTGGCAACTCTAATCGATTAGCCGCCGCAACTGCTCAAGCAATTAGTTCTAAGCCAGGAACTGTTTATAATCCCCTCTTCTTGTATGGCGGCGTGGGGCTGGGGAAAACCCACTTAGTTCAAGCTATTGGTAATGAAATTTTGGCTAAAAATCCTAAGAAAAAAATTGTTTATGTTTCCTGCGAACGCTTCACTAATGATTTTATTCAATCAATTTCTAACGGTAGGATAAACAACTTTAAAAAAGCCTATCGCGATGTTGATGTTTTACTAGTTGATGATATTCAATTTCTTTCTGGCAAAGAGG
>JBAYHL010000017.1:0-5844 GCA_041666185.1 Patescibacteria group bacterium
ATGATGACAATTCACAGTACGTAGCTGCTGCGAATATCGTTCCTAACACCTTGACTGGTAACCAGATGACAGTTTCTGGTGCTCAAATTACTGTTGAGCGCACTACTCCTCCATCTAATACCAACGTGGTAAAGGGAGCTTCTAGTGTTGAAGCCTTGGGCGTCTTAATGACAGCTGGTACTGCTGATGATTTGAAAGTAACCAGTTTGAAGTTAAGAGTTTATGCTTCTTCTACGGATATTACCGGCACTTGTCTTTCCAGTGGTTGTAATACTGCTGGTAATACTGCCGTAAATACCGTAGCAATCTACGAAGAAGGTGGAACCACCCCACTCGCTACCAAGAATCTTTCTGATTTATCTGGTACCGTAGGCGCTGGTGGTTATTACTATGTTCAGTACACTGGTTTGAACTACAAAGTTCCAGCCGGTAGCCCAAAGAAATTGATTGTAAAATTGGGCTTAAAGGAAAGCATCTCTGCTGAAACCTGGGTAATGGTTGACCTTGACCCAGATGATGATATGGATGTTGAAACTTTTGCTGATGGTAAATCCGTGACTGAAAATAGCACCGCCTTAATTAACACATCTAGTCCAGTTGATGTTGATATCGCTACTGCTGGTACAATTACCGTAGCTGTAGACGGCACAACTCCAACTGCGGATGTTGTTTTGTCTGGTAGTTTAAACAAGACCATATCAATCTATAAGTTTACTCCTACCAAGGAAAGCTTTACTTTGACGGGTGCTATAGTTACCGCTTCTACTGGTGATGCTGATAACATCAGCAAGGTAATGGTTACCTACAAGAACGAAGCTGGGGTCACCGTTACCAAGGACTGCTTCCTGAACGCTAGTGGCGAATGCACCTTCAATGATGGCCAGCTTGACGCTTACTTCCCAGTTAACCAGACTACTCTTCTAACCATCTCAGCTAATTTTGCTACAATTGATGGTGGTGCAGATTCTGGTGATACTGTTCAGTTGGGTCTTAAGAAGGCTGCAACTCAGTTCGGTGCTTCAGCTAACTTAACCAACGACTTTATTTTACTTGGTAAATCATCCAACACTAAGTTGTATGGTGTAACCAATAGTATCGCTTTGGTTGATAGCTCTATTGCTAACCAAACTGTACGCAAGACTAAAGTAACTGTTGCGGAAAGTGATAGCTCAGGTACTAGCCACACTTCTAAAGCGCAAGATCCAGTTGGCGTGTTCACCTTCACTTCCGAACCAGAACTAAACAACAGCCAGAATTCTACTTTGAGTTCTGTAACACTACAGTTGTCAGGTAGCTTGATTGCTGCGGCCGCTGCTGGTCAAAATGATACTGTTACTGTATATGCATATAACGGTAATAGTTTTGACAGCGGGCACTTGATGGGTTCTGCAGACATAACCGGTCTGGGAACTAGCAGTAGCACTGCCTTGACACTTACGTTGTCTAGTTACAATGAGTGGAACGGCATTAAACAGGTTTACTTTGTGGTTGACACTACTGACGCTGACTTCAGCGATGCAGCAGCCACCACAGAAAAGTTAACCCTCACTCTTTCCAACTTTGGTTGGGGCGACGGTTCAGCTACCGCCATTAACCCTGTTTCTGGCGTACCTGTCTACGGTGATACTTACAGCTACTAATCATTTGATTAGTTAGTCTCGAAACATCGAACATTCCCCCTCCGGCTTTGGCCGGAGGGGGTTGTTTTTTTTAAAACGTTATGTATAATAGAGGTTGTATTTTTAAGTTAAAGTATGCTTCATTTTAAAGAAAATAGCAGCAAAAAATTTATACAGGTTTTAACACTTTTATTATTTTTCGCTCCTTTAGTCATCTTTTCTCATTCTACCTATCCCTTCATTTATTATAAGGCTTTTTGGATAGAAACGATTACCCAGATAATCCTAGTTGTTTATCTTTTATCTTTGTTTTATTATTGGCGTTTTTTCAGGCCGCGATTTACTTTACTAGGGGCAGGGGTGATATTTTTTTATATAGTCATTGTCGTTTCTTCCTTATTGAGTGACAATTTAACAAGAAGTTTGTGGAGTAGAGAGGAAAGAATGACTGGGCTTGTTTTGATGCTACATTATTTTGCCTTATTTGTTGTGTGGCGCTCTGTTTTTTCCAAAGAAACATGGCTAAAATTTTGGATGTATTTCACGTTAATACTTAACGCTGTAACAGTAATCGGTTTGGTGCAAGTTTTTAAACCCTCATTATTTCTTAATCTTGGTTCCGATCGCGTTGCTTCGACGCTTGGTAACCCAATTTTTCTGGCTGGCTTAGCAACATTTATATTTTTTTCCTCCCTGTTTTTCATAGTTCAAAGCAAACTCAGAATGAGATATTGGTGGGTGGCGAGTGCTTTAATAAGCTTTGTGGCTCTCCTTGCCACCCAAACCCGTGGCGATTTAATAGGTTGGTGGGTAGGAGTGGTAATCTTGCTTATCTCCGTTTTAATTGTTTTTTCAAAAGCTAAAAATAAATGGTGGAAGACTGGGGTGGCATTTTTAGCCTTTATGATATTGGCCCCACTCTTACTCATATTTCTCCGAAATACTGTTGTAATCAAGAGCGTTCCAGCTCTCTATCGTTTAGCTTCTACGCCGCTTGAGGCTAGTACGGGTGGCACGCGTTTAATAATGTGGCAGACAGCTTTTAGTAGTTGGAGGGAACGTCCTTGGCTTGGTTGGGGCTGGGAAAATTTTTACGATGCAGCCAATAAGCATTACAATCCAAGTTTGTTAAAGTATGGACACCATGAAGAGTGGACTGATAACGCCCATAACGTAGTCCTTAATACCTTGGCTACTACTGGATTTCTTGGACTTTTAGCCTATTTAGGGATTTACGGCTTAGCGTTTTTTGTGCTTATTAGAAGTGGGGTCGTGCGTGGTAGTAATGATAAGATTTTAGCCATAATTTTTGGTAGCTTCTTGGTTTCACACTTTGTACGCAATTTATTTGTTTTTGAAGATATTAGCTCCTATCTTACATTTTTTTGGATTTTGGCTGGGATTGATATTAGTTTTAATTGGAAAAGTTTAAAAAGTGTGGGTGTGGTGAGTCGTAGAGAGCAATCCGAGCGGTTTTTTTCACCTAGTAAAAAATATTTTATTTATCCAGCTAAATTTTTACGAGGTATCTTGTTTATCGTTTTAATTTTAGGCACATTGTTCACATTTTACCGCGTGGTTTATATACCAGCTAAGGCCGACCATATCGCGGTATCCGCCTTAAAAAAATCCATGACCGATTTTAGTAGTGCCCTAGAATTACACCGTGAAGCGATTAAAATTAAAGAGAATCCTTATCGAGCAGATATTGCTTTTGATTTTAGCCAGTTTATTTTTACTTGGATGAGCGGGCATCGAGATTTCGCTTTTAGTGATTACCGTGAATTAGCCGAGGAGATGTTCAATATTTCTGACAAAGCCATGAAGGCTTTTCTGTCTTCTTACCCAAATGACCCAAGAGGTAGTATGGTTTTAGCCCGTTCTTACCTAGACGGTTATGAATTTTGGCAAAATTTGTCTTATTTAGAACAAGCCGAAACCCAATATGCGGAAGCTATAAAATACAGCCCTAGGCGCCAGACCTTATTATATGGCTTAATTGAGACCAAAAGAATGCGCGGAAAATATGACGAAGCCCTGACCTTGGCCCACGAGGCCATTAACCTAGAATCCACCATTGGTGAATCTTATTGGGTAGCGGCCAAGGTTTACAATGATAAAAAGGAAATTGATCAGGCTTACTTATTTTCTAAGAAAGCTTATGGTTACGGATATAATTTTAATGTTCAAGATTTAGTTGTTGCCTTCCCGTTATTTGTTACTAAAGGAGAGGGCGACTTGCTGGCAGATGGTGTAGACAGTGCTCTTAGAAGTAGCGCGAGACCGAATTCGGTCTTACTTAATTACTATGTTCAATATTTGGAGAAGAAGGAAGACTATACCCGGGTTGACTATTGGAGAGGAAAAATAAGATAAAATTAGTTAATCGTATTCCTCTTGACAGTATCTGTGGTATAATATTCACAATCAGGAAAACCGAGAATCGTTAGGCCCCAGAGGAAGGCTGGTATGTTTTTTTAGACCAAAGGCGTTAAAAAAGCGCACAAGCCAAAGCTTGAGTTACTTAAATTAGAATGCCGGTCTTTACCGGTGTTCTTTGTTGACCAGAACACTATTTTGGGGTATACTTAAGACCAGCATTTACTAAGAGGATTATGAAAAAATACATCGAGCAGTCAGTCCGTATAATTTTATATATTAGTTTTTTTGTACCCCTGATTGTACTACCCACATCTTATATTTTTCCTTTTATTGTACCGAAAATAATTTTACTTAGAAGCTTGGTAACCCTAGCGTTGGGAGGTTATATTTCACTTCTGTTTATTAATTGGAGGGAATATAAGCCTAAAGCTACTTTGATTAATATTGCCTTGCTCCTTTTTTTGCTAAGTTTTGCGACTTCCACTTTTCTAGGTGTTGATCCTTATCATAGTTTTTGGGACAACCACGAGCGGATGCTCGGACTATTTACTATTTTGCATTATGTAGCGTATTATTTTGTTGCCGGAGCTGTCTTTAAGAACAGCAAAGATTGGCAATGGGCCCTAAGGATTTTTTTACTTGCGGCTTCTCTGGTTATGTTTATAGCGGTTTTGCAGAGAATGGTTGATCCTATGCTTCTACTTAATAATGGTAGTACTCGTGTTTCTAGTACTTTAGGTAATGCTATTTACTTGGGCGGTTACGGATTATTTTTGAGCTTCGCTGCTTATCTGGCGTGGGTAAGGGAAAAAAATTCGATTTGGAAATTTGCCATTGTACTATTTGGAGCACTGGGCATGCTAGGCTTGTTTTTCAGCGACACACGTGGTTCCATACTTGGTTTCATAGTTGGTGTCGTTATTGCTGTACTAATTTATTCTTTGCTTTTGAAATCGTATCCACGTACACGGTATTTTCTTTGGTCTCTTTTAGGTATCTTAATTTTAGTGGTTGGTACCCTGTATGTGTCTAGACAAACCAATTTCGTGAAAAACTTACCAGCTGTCGGGCGAGCCGTTAATACTTCTTTTATTGATATCAAAACTAGTCCACGCTGGATAGCTTGGGAGATTGCCGTTGAATCTTGGAAACAGAAACCAATTTTTGGCTGGGGGCCGAACAATTATTTTTATGCTTTTAATAAAAATTACAACCCCCGTTCTTTGGAGTATGGTTATGGCGAAACCTGGTTTGATAATGCCCATAATATTATCTTAAATACTTTAGCCGTTCAGGGTCTATTTGGATTATTGGCTTATCTTGCTCTTTTTGCGGCACCTGTTTATGTCCTGCTAAAACTTTATAAGGAAGATGATAAAAAAATGAACAATATTCATCTTCTCGCTGTGGGTACTGCTTTTTTAGGAGCTCATTTGGTTCAAAATGTGACAGTTTTTGAGAATATCACGTCTTATTTGTATTTTGTTTTTTGGTTGGCATTAATCAATGGAGCGATAAGCGGAAAAGAGTTTAAAGAGGGGTTGATACCTGATAAAAAGTTTAATTTTGGTTTATCCTTTTCGGTAATATTGATCTGTGCGTTGGTTGTATTTGTTTTTAATGTACAACCGGCCCGAGCTAATAAAAAGACCCTGGTAGCCATTAGAGAAATCAATTCTAGTCCCGCTCAGTCTTTGGAGCATGCTAAACAGGCCTTAGGATTTAGTTCACCTCATATTGATGATATTCGAAGTGATTTAGGACGAAGCGCTTTAGCAATATTAGCTACAGAAAATTCGAATTTTTCTAAAGAAAAAAGAACGGCAGTTTTTAAATTAATTTA
>JBAYHL010000018.1:0-5525 GCA_041666185.1 Patescibacteria group bacterium
ACATTGTTTTTAATAACTCTGAAGATTATACAAGAATGATCGAGATACTAAATCTTTATCGCTACGCAAATTTTACTCACAAATACTCAAAATACATCCAGCTTGACCTGCAAACACAGACAAATATTTTGCAAAATCTGCGAAATGAGAACAATTTACTTGTCGAGATAATGGCTTATTGTGTAATGCCCACTCATTTTCATCTAATTTTAAAACAGGTCGAAGATGGGGGAATATCTCATTATATGGGAAAAGTACTAAATTGCTATTCGAGATATTTTAATATTAAACATAGAAGAAGCGGTCCATTGTGGTCGGGAAGGTTTAAAAGTGTTCTTGTTTCCAACGATGAGCAATTGCTCCATTTAAGTAGATATATTCATCTGAATCCTACATCGATTAATTTAGTTAGAAAACCAAAGGATTGGCTCTACTCTTCGTATGCTGAATATATAAGCCCTGAATCGATAAATGACCCTCTCTGTACTTTTAAAAATATAATTGATATGCCTCCAAACGAGTACAAGAAATTTGTTCTTGATCGAAAAAATTACCAAAAACAAATTTCATTAATCAAGAACATACTTATAGATGATTACACCGGCTAAAGCCCACCTCGTAGGTGGGCTTTGTGAGGTAGGATTTTTGAGGTAAGGCTCAATCTTTAATCTTGACCTTTCTCCTGCTCTAAGGTATACTGACATTATTCAAGTAACGGAGGTGCAAGATGACGGAAAATGAGTTGCTTAAATCGCTTAAGTTAAAGTCAAAGGAAATTATGAGCGAAGATAAGCTCTACCACGATTTTGCTCATGCGATGGGAGTTTTTAACAATGTCCAAGAACTGCTTAAATATGAGGGAGCAAATCGTCTTGTTTTACTAACAGCAGCTCTTTTCCACGACATTGCGCGAGGTAAAGACAAGCATGGCGCTGTTGCCGCCTTGGAAGTAGAAGAGATATTGGGTAATATTAATGAATTTCCCAAAGAACTCATTGGGCATGTCTCAAGAATCATTAGAGCACACGACAGCTTCCAATTCAAATTCGACGAAAGACTTTTCAGTGATGCCGACAAGATGGATGCTTTTAACGAACTGGGTGTAATTAGGTCATTTATGATGTATGCCCAAGAAGGCAAAACCTTACAAGAGGCTTGCAATAAATACATCAAGATAATCGAGCGTTTCTATTCCAACCTTTACACCCCAACAGCCAAACAACTTGCTAAGAAAGATTATGAGAAAACCCATCAATTTGCCTTAAAGCTTATAGAAAGCTACGACATTTAGAACAATTCTACTCACGACCCAAACCACCTATAAACGGTGGTTTTTTTAATATTCTAATTCGAAGGTCAATATTATTGATTAATAGTGTTATTTTTGATAAAATTACGCTAGTCTAGAACAATATTCTAGACAAAAGGAGGAAGGTACCTTGAAAAAAGTAATCGTTTCTATTGTTTTTGTTGTCTTGCTTACTTCGTCAGCTTACGGCTTAGATTTTTCTAACCGTAATATTGGCGAAACAGCACTGTGCCTTGTCGACACGTTAAAGGTTGAAGACCAGAAACCAGAAGCTTTACGAATTTGGGCACTAGGAATTGCTAACGATGACCCGGTTAAGTCATACAAAGCCATTGTCTCTAGTGTGGATCGCGAAGTTGATTCCTTTGCATCAGAACTTAAAGAATTACCAAAAGATAAGCAAAAAAATGTAAAGGAATGCATTGCCGAAGCCCGTAAAATGGGCCGATGGGTTGCTGTGTCAGAAATTTTAGAAAAATCTGACAATCGGGCAAAGCTCTACGATATTGCCACCAAAACACTCCCCGAAAATCCGGACGAAGTAGATAAAAGCATTAAGAAAATCCTGACCGTATATAAAGAATCTGGGATTGACTCAGAAGAAAGCGAAGATGATGCCGCCGAAGATGCGACAATGGCAAGTTTTTGTATTAATCATTTCGTTGCAGTTGGCTGGTTAGGTATAGATGCGAAAAAAGCCAGTCTTTTTGCCAATAAAGCTTTTAATGAAGTTATTGGTATTGAGGCTGATGTCCGTGTTCAGTATTTAGCTAAACTTTTGCCAATATGTCTTTTTGATCAAGTTCTCTACGAGAAATGTCGGAAAGAACTTGTCGAAATACCGCGGCCTAAAGATAAGGTTTCAGAAGATGGCCGTGAGTACATAAGAAGTGTGGCAGACGTAAGCTTAATACTTTGCAAGTTGATCGTTGCCGCTAACTTTGAAGTTACCAACCCCAAAGTTCAAGCAGCACTTTTTTCCGGTAAGATGAATATAAACAGTCTTCCAGCGACCGACCCTAGCAAACTCACGGCAAAACTCAAAGAGTGCGTACCAGACATCCTGAAAATGGCATCGTCTGAAGACGAAATCACAAAAATGATTTCATCAACTTTTATCATGCTAATAGCAAAAGCCGGCCTAAAAGAAGAAGCAAAACAATGTTGGGATAAATTCTGCGTTCCGCCTAAAGATATCTCCGAAGGCAATGTTTCTTTTTTTAATGCCATACGCGGTCTGTATCCAACTTTAGTTGGATCAGAAGGTGCTGATAAAATCTTTAAACAAACTGTTGACGGATTTACAGATTCTGTGGACCGTCTTCACTCTTTCATTACGACTACAAACCAATTGCTTGAAAATCCCTTGGATCCAAATCTGGTAGATTATACTCGCCAAGCCATTTTCAAAGCAGATGGAGCAGAAACCGGCGATAAAGCAGTCATGCTCAATTCACTTGCTTACTGTACAAATGGAGCAAAACGAGCAGAATTACTTAAAGAGTCTGACGAGTTCACTTCTAAATATCTCGAAGAATTTGGCAAACAACCAATTATCTACCTCCACTTATTGCAGACCAATGCCAAGTTCGACACAAAGCGCGCCAAAGACAATATTAAACAAGTGGCCGCGATTATTGGAGACAACAAAGAAGACAAGCAAGAGTTTTGTCAAACCGCTCTTCAATTACTAAATTCAAGCCTTAGCAATGTACCAAACACCGATTTTACAATTATGATCTGGGATGGTAATTACGACAATTAGTCATTACTCCCATTACTCCACGATCCCAAACCACCTATAAACGGTGGTTTTTTAAATAGAATCAAAAAAAAGCCCGCAACGTTAGTTGCGAGCAAGTTGGTCAGCGTTTCACCGACACCCTGGCGACGGTATGCTTTAGAAAGTCTGTCTTAAACCAAGCATCATTGTTGGCGAGAGGGGGTTTGTAATTCTTTGGCACCAAGAAGGCAATAATCGCATCGGCGGTTTCATCGACTCCTCCTGTGGTGATGTCACAAACCCATTCTCCACCCTCATTTATCTGAACAGTCGGATGGTTCCAATAAGGCTTTGTCCACCAGCCCCCGTTCACCCTTATGTAAACGGCAACTCGGTAGGCGGCTAGGTCGGCACTGGTGACCTTGCCCACCAAATCATCGAAAGATCCTTTTTCGGGGACCTTTGTTAATGAGATTGCTGAACTGGCCTGCACAGCAGCAGTGCCAAAAATAATGAGCAAAACCACTACTAGAAACACTTTGAATTTCAATTTTCCACCTCGCGCTTCAAGATAGTATTATCTGGTTTTAATAAGACAAATTAGCCTCCTTGCAACCAGATTATATGTAATAATAACACGTATCGAGAGAAAAGTCAATAATTACAACCAACAAATCAAAAATTCAACAACTCAAGGCCTGAGATGCTGAACACACTCTTGCTACTCCTTAAGTAAAAGGGTAAAATTTGGGTAGAAAATATTTTTAAAATTAATTTAAATAAGAAACTGGGGCAGGGGAAACATTTCAAAAAATCCCTTCTCCAGCAGATGTTTGCATGAAAAATTATGAACAAGCAAGAAGGTCAAAATATCAGAGGATCGGAATGGAGAAAGTGGGATTTACATGTACATACCCCGCTTTCTTTTTGTCAAAATTATGGAGGCAATACAAAAGAAGTCTGGGAAAAATTTATTACTGATTTAGAGATGTTGCCAAAAGAGTTTGCAGCTATTGGAATAAATGATTATTTATTCCTGGACGGTTATGAAAAAGTCCTTGTATACAAAAACTCTGGTAGGTTAAAGAATATTGACCTAATATTACCTGTATTAGAATTTAGACTTAATGAATTCTCAGGAGTGGACTTCGGAGAATATAAAAGACCAAATATCCATGTAATTTTTGCTGATGCAAGTATTCTCGATCCAGATATAATTAAGAGTCAATTTTTAGCTACTCTTAATGCGAAATATATTATTGAAAAAGACGGAAAAGGATTTCGCAGAGTATTAAACAGATCTACGATTAAGACACTTGGAAAACAAATTATTGACTCCGTTCCAGATAGAGAGAAGGCTAAATTCAACTCACCAGAAATCGAAGGGTTTAATCAACTAAACTTAACATTTGACCAAATTAAACAATCGCTAAACAATGATTGCCTAGATGGAAAATATCTTCTAGGGATTGGAAAAACGGAATGGGACCAGATGAGATGGAGCGACTCTTGTGTTGCTTCAAAAAAAACTCTTATAAATTCTTGCCAGGTTGTTTTTACTTCTTCACACTCTATTGATGACTTTAATAAAGCGAGGAAAAAATTAAAAGATCAAAATGTAAACGACCTATTACTTGACTGCTCAGATGCTCATAATTTTTCCGGCTCTATAGACAAAAATGGAAATTTAATTAAAGACAGAATCGGAAAATGCTTTTCGTGGATTAAGGCAGAATTGTCATTTGAGGGGCTAAAACAGGTAGTTTGTGATCCAAACGAAAGAATCAAAATTCAAGAAAGAAATCCGGTTGATTCAAAATCAAAAAGAACGATTATTGATAAGGTTTCTTTTAATAATTCAACAGGAGAGCAAAGAGAAGTTTATTTTAATCAAGATTTAAATTCAATAATAGGAAGTAGGGGTAGTGGAAAATCAACTTTATTAAAAAATATTGCAAGAAAAATCGATATTAATCAATTTGATGACAGGGATAAAAAACCGCCATATTCTCTAACTAATTTCAAAGTTTTTTGGTCTGATAATGGGACTAATTCTGGTGACGATAAAAGTCCTAAAAGTGTTTTTTACATTCCTCAAGGATATTTAAGTGCTCTTACTTACAATGACGGAGAACGAGAAAAAGAAAGAGATAAATTTCTTACAGATTTATTAAAGAAAAATAGTCAATTTTCGAATGCAGATGATCAATTTAACAACTTTATTTCCCATAATGAATTATCCATTGAAGACAGTATAAAAAAATTATTATTAGCAAATGACGAGTCAGTAAAAGCACAATCATCGATAAAAAAGCAGGGTTCTAAAAATGAAGTAACTGACGAAATCAAAGAAAAGGAGAGTGAACTAAAGAAGTTTAAACAAAGTACTGGCATTCAGTTAAAAGATAAGGAAGTTATTGAATATTCTGAAATATGCAACTCTTTAGAAAAAAATATAATTAACAAAAATTTATTGAGCCAAGACAAAGATAT
>JBAYHL010000019.1:0-3518 GCA_041666185.1 Patescibacteria group bacterium
ATTTAACTGATATAGTGGAGTAATGGAATAATCTGTAGTATTGGCAGGGTAAATCTTTAACTGTCCAGTTGTAACGTTGGCGTTTGGCTTACCTTCAAATAGTGATTTGAGGGTTAAGTTGTAGACATCGATGCTGCCGGAAATTGTTGTAACAACTGTATTACTTTGAACATAAAAAGTGTTATTATTCTGATCTTTAAAAGAAATAACAGCAGAGTTAGTAATTTGAGTTGGTGATCCGACTTCAGCACTTGGCTTAAAGCGGTCATTGCCAATAAACCAAATTACTATTAAACCTATCACCAGCACAAGAAGAATGGCTTTAATATAATCGGCACGTTTACCGGAAAATAATTTTTTTCTCAAACTCATATTACGTCCTTTTAATTAATCGTAGAACATTCCACCACAAAAAGGAAGTATCTGTTCTAATTTGGTAGTAGTTTAATTGTCGCATTACCAACTACTTGAAGAATATCTTTTGAATCAGAAAATGATATTATATTGCAATCGGTGGTTAGACCAGGTTTAAAATCAAAAATCAACTGTTCATCTGGACTTGCCTCAAGAACCTTGAACGTTATTGTAGCTAAATTTCCTGAAGCAATATAATTTTCCTGACCTAATTTAGTTAAGCTAGAAAATTTTATCTTTCCTGCCGCAGAATCAACCTTATTAATCATTACCATATCAAAAACATCACCCTTTCTGATTTGAATACCTTCCATTGTCTTATCAGCGTCTTGGATTTCCAACTTTTTTGGGTCATAGTTTAAAGATGAGATCCCTGCTCCAGCTACTGTTTTGCCATCACTATCAATTAAGATTTTGACGTCAAAAATAGAGCCGACCTTGAAATCACCTTTAGAGGGTTCGAGCCACAATCGTGGACCCCTGAGTGAAGTTATAGGCTCGGCTTGATTAGTAGTACTTAATTGTTTTGTTTGATTAACTTGGTTTTTAGTCTGACTCACTTTTTTTGAGCCATTACCAACTGAACGATCGGAATTTGTTTTTTTATTGGCAGAAAAAAAGAAAAAAACTAAAATAGCCAACAAAAAAACTGATAATAATACTAATAGTGCCTTATTCATTCCCCTCCTTTAAAAACAATGTTCTATTTATATTTTAACATCAAATAAAATAATTTAACACACTTAAAAGCTAACTCGATAGAAGTTTATCAAGCTCTTCGCCTTCAACTGTCTCTTCTTTGACCAATTTTTCTGATAGCTTATTAAGTAGAGCTTTCTTTTCAGTTAAGATTTTGGTCGCTTTCTCGCGAGCCTGTTCAATAATCCTATTTATTTCTTGATCAATTTGTGCAGCCTTTGCTTCTGAGTAATTTCGGTCACCAGAAAAATCACGCCCCAAGAAAACAGCTTCTTCTCTTTCACCAAAAACTATCGGCCCTATCAAATCGCTCATACCGTAAGCTGTAACCATACCCCTAGCAATCTTAGAAGCCCGTTTTAAGTCGCTTTGCGCCCCAGTTGTCACCTCGCCATAAATAATTTTTTCTGACACCCACCCACCAAGTAATTGGGCTATTTCATCTTCAAATTTAGCTTTAGAATATAATCGACGATCTTCTGACGGCATTGACCAGGTATAACCTAAGGCCATTCCCCTTGAAACAACCGAAACTTTTTGGACCTTATCGCAATTAGGCAAAGTCTTACCAATAATTGCATGCCCAGATTCATGATAAGCAGATATTTCTTTTTCTTTGCCGGACATTAGATGAGATCTTCTTTCTGGCCCAAGCAAAACCTTCTCGATAGCCGAAGTCAACTGTGCCTGATGGATTGATTTTAAATTCTCTCTTGCCGCCAAAATAGCAGCCTCGTTTACAACATTCCTTAGATCAGCACCAGATAAACCGGCTGTGGAACGAGCAATTTGCTCCATGTTAGCGTCTTTAGCAATTGGTTTATTACGAGTATGGATTCTTAAAATATCTTTACGTTCCAGCATATCTGGCAAATCAATCACTACTCTTCGATCAAAACGACCAGGCCTTAAAAGCGCTGGGTCTAGAACATCTGGACGATTAGTAGCTGCCATCACGATAACCCTTGTATCAGTTTCAAAACCATCCATTTCCACTAAAATTTGATTAAGAGTTTGTTCTCGCTCATCATGAGAACCACCCAAGCCAGTTCCTCGTTGCCGGCCAATTGCATCTAATTCATCAATAAAGAGTATGGCTGGTGCATTTCTTTTGGCTTTTTGAAATAAATCTCTTACCCTTGCCGCACCAACACCAACAAACATTTCAATAAACTCTGAAGCTGAGATCGAGAAAAACGGCACGCCGGCTTCACCTGCAACCGCTTTGGCCATTAAAGTTTTACCAGTACCTGGAGGGCCCACTAGAAGAACGCCTTTAGGTATTTCTGCACCAAGAACGCGAAAACGTCCCGGGTTCTTCAAAAATTCAACTACTTCCTCCAGCTCTCTTTTAGGCTCATCTAAACCTGCTACATCCGCAAAAGTAGTTTTTTTATCACCAGGCGTAAAAAGTCTTGCTTTTGACTGACCAAAAGACATAGCTCGGTTATTACCGCCTTGGGCTTGGCGAAGCATAAAGTATAGAAAACCAGCAATTAATAGAAAAGGTAGTGCAATACTTAAAAGAGTCGGCCAAATACTACCTCTGTCAGGATTAGAAACATCAATTATTGCATTTTCCGGAGTTATTCCATAATCCTTTAATCCTAAATTAGGTTCTTTATAGGCTTGCTGTTCCTCACCTGATTTTAATTTTACTTTAACTTGATCTCCCGACAAGGAAATTCTTTCAACTTGTCCGTTTTTGACTTCTTCGGCCACCTGTGAGATTGGCACAGAAGAAGGCTTATTACCCGAAGGAGTAGCCAAACCCCAAATAGCAGCTGCTACAATAATAATGGCAATTCCATAAAAAATATTCCTGGCACAACCTGAGCGTAAGTTCATTTTAGTACCTTTGCTAGATTATAAAATTATTAGTTCATTTTTATCTTTTAAATAGTCGACTGTGGTTGGATTTGAACCAACGACCAACAGCTTTTTTTGACGAAGTCAAAATAAAAACTCATTATGGCTGTGGTTGGATTTGAACCAACGACCAACAGCTTATGAGTCTGCTGCTCTACCACTGAGCTACACAGCCCCAATGAGTTCTGACTGAGTCTGCTGCTCTACCACTGAGCTACACAGCCTTAGCGTCTTACTGAACTTTAGCTTACAAAATGCACACTCAGCATATAAATAAAGTCCAGCTTACACCGAACATATGTTTGGTTGCGGGGGATGGATTTGCACCATCGATCTTCGGGTTATGAGCCCGACGGGATACTGCTTCCCTACCCCGCGATATACTACAACAATATTGTAACAGCTTTGAGAACAAATATCAAGTGCCTGTCGCGGTCCATAACATATTGGACTTTTCTGAATCAATAAAGTTATTTACAAAATACATAAGTGGTGGAATTTTTCCAATAGAGCGATGAGGTTTTTCGGTGTTGTAC
>JBAYHL010000020.1:0-2576 GCA_041666185.1 Patescibacteria group bacterium
AAACCCTAAACTCTAAATTCTAAATCCTAAATAATTTTCAATTTCTTAATTTCTTTAATTTTTGACTCGAACTTCTGATAAAACTTTTTGCGTCCTTTCGCGTTAAATTTCGCGTTCTTTTGCGATTAAACTCCTTCAAATATACCAATTTTATCACCCGGTTTTAATGTTATTATTGCCTTGCGCCAATCTTTAGTCTGACCGGATGTTCGTCCTCGACGAACAGTTTTACCTTTTACTTTTATTAAATTTACTTTCAACGGTTTGACGCCATAGAGTATCTTGACTGCTAGTGCTACCATAATTTTATTAGCCTTGGGATCAACCACGAAAGCGTACTTATCTTGTTTTTGCAAATCAGTAACTTTTTCTGTAACCCACGGACAAACAATAACTTTTTCAGGTTGAATTGTACTTTTCCCGACCTTAACTGACTTGTCATTTTTGGCAACCTTAACAACCGGCTCAGCAGTTTTAATTGGAGCGCTAGTTTCATCAACTACCGAGGATTGAATCTCATCCGTTGATTCTGTATCTTTTTTTGATCTTGAAAATAAACCCATATAGTTAAAATTCTAAACTCTAAATTCTAAATCCTAAATAATTTCCAATTTCTTAATTCCTTAATTTCTCTAATTTCCTTAAATTTTATTTACATAATTTACTTTGTAACGCAAACTCTACTTCATGTAAATATTTTCTATTGTTTTAACACTTCCCGGCATCATAATCACCCATTTGTAGCCAAGTAGATCGACGACATTCAAACTACCATCACCCAACAACTTTAATTTCGGTAAATTTTTGGCAGCTCGACACAACATCTCTTGTTTTGCGGGAACAATCAGCAAAGTCTTGTCATGATTAGACGGCAATTTTGCCAAAATGTTAAATAAATCTTTGGTTTTACCCGCAACTTTGTCCCAACTATCAACAAAGAATAACTTATCTTCATTGACTTTTTGAGTCAAGGCCATGGCTAAAGCTTTTTTCTTCATTTGCTTGTTAACTTTTTGAGTAAACACAACATCATTTCTTGGACCCCAGACAACACCGCCACCCTTCCACTGTGGAGAACGAATAGATCCTTGACGAGCTCTACCTGTACCTTTTTGCTTCCAAGGGTTTTTGCCACCGCCACGCACTTCACCGCGCTTTTTGGTATGAGCAATGACTTTGCGGGAATTGGCGTTCTGAGCGACTACCACCTGTTGGACAACGGACGGTTTGATAGCTACACCAAACAAAGCTTCGGGTAAATTCACATCACCAGCCTGAACACCGTCTTGATTGTATAATTTTGCTTTAATCATATATCATGTAACATTTATCATGTAACAATTTTACGCTTTAATTTCTTCGTTTATTTCTTCAACTTTGTCTTCTGTCTTTTTGTCTTCAATATTTTGGTCTTCAATTTTTTGTTCTACAACCGGTTCGGCAACTTTTACTTCATCAACATGCATAACTTTAATCTTTAGTTCGCCTTCAGTATAAACTTCCAACCAAGTACCGCGATGACCGGGAACTGATCCGGCGATTTCAATAGTGGAATTTTCAGGATTAACGGCAAATATTTTCATACCTTGAGCTGTTATTTGCTCATTGCCCATGCGACCGGCCATACGCATACCTTTGATGACGCGTTGAAAACCGCCGGCACCGATAGAACCAGGCATACGCTCTTGATCTTTGTGACCGTGAGTAGCAGGATGACCATGGAACTTATGACGTCTGACAACACCTTGAAAACCTTTACCTTTGGAAATACCGGTAACTTTAACTTCTTCACCTACAATGAAACTGGCAATATCGATAACTTGACCGGCGGAATAATCTTGAGGATTATCAACACGAACTTCAGCCACTTTTTTGAAACCTGAGTCTGAATTAGTCGCTTTTTTGAAATGACCAACCAATGGTTTGCTGACATTTTTTAACTTGGATCCGGAAGCAACTTGCAAAGCATTATAACCGTCGCTTTTTTCAGTTTTAATTTGGGTAATCACGCACGGGTCAACCTTAACTATAGTAACCGCGACTGCGTTACCCTCAGCATTAAAACGTTGCTCCATCTGTTCTTTTGTTGCTAAAACAAATTTCATATAAGACCTCTCCCCCAACCCCTCCCCAAAAGGGAGGGGGGAAATTCCCTCACCTTTAATAGGCAAAGTCGGAGTATCAGAAAAATTAATTTATAACACGATATTTCTTAGATAAAGTAAAAACCGTGATGTTGCCAGTGAACTCTTAAAAAGTGTTGACTGGCAGCATCGCGGCCCTAAAAAACTGCTCTAGGGATTTACTTATAATTCTTTTGGCAATGTTACTTTCCTCTCATCTTTTATTCCCCTGCCCCACACTTCGTGGATAAACCACGGTTATGCGACAAACAGAATTAAAGATTTTGATTTTTTTATTTACAACTCAGCAGATTTTAGAAGTTAATCACCACCCCTAGCCCCTCCTCAAAGCGGAGGGGAAGACGCGACGTTCATCTTCCTACAATGCAACAAGTTATTATATTTTAATTTCTTAATTTCCCAATTTCTAAATTTCTTCCGCATTCCATTCGC